>NZ_BDDQ01000055.1 GCF_002003465.1 Caenibacillus caldisaponilyticus
GCGCCGTGTTGATCGAAATGGACGAAAAATGGATATCGGGACGCAAATACCTGGATATGTCCGACTATTGGCAGTGGCGGAAAACGAAAGAGTTAGGCGTTCAAACGATGAATCAGGAAGTTTCGGCGATCAAGAAAGTGGGATAATTTCTTCGACGTGTCAAGGAGAACGTGAAATACCTCGGAAGCGAGGAGTTGCCGCGAAAGCGCCTTGACACACCTGTACTTTGACAACAATGATCATTAGTCCGGGAAGGCGACCGGCAGGGAGACTTGCCGGACTTACCTGCCATACGTCAGGTCATCAGGTCCATCTTTCTATCAAAGGGAAATTTACACAATAAAATGGACTTGACCGCAAAATCGTTCGCAATGGGTTAATCTAATATTAAATTTCTATCAAAATATCCCAAACGCTCGGATAGTTGGGATTTTCAGGGAATTCAAGCGGAGAACGCTGCGTGTGAATCGGTCGGTTTTAGCTTCCGCCGAAACGCATCAAGGAAATGCACAAGAAAAGAGGTGGTGGGCATGTCCAAGAAACGCATCGCGATCGTCGGCTATGAGGAATGCACCGTGGAAGCCATCGTCAGGCAGCTGCATGAAATCAGATTGCACGAGTATTTTGATATTGAAGGATTCGTCATAAGCGAGTTATACGAAAAAAAGATCGATCCCGGCACGCTGGTCGTTGCGACTAGTGCCATCGTGGAAATCATGGCGAAACCTTACCTGCCGGCTGAAGCCGAGGTCATTGTCGCCAAGCGGATGATCAATTTCGCGAATATCCGCGAGCTCTTTCAATTACGGCAAGGCATGAAGGTGCTGGTCGTCAGCAACATGAAAGAGGCGGTCGATGAGACCATCAAAATCCTGAAGGAATTGGGGATTCGCCTTGAATATGCCCCTTATTACCCCGGTGCGCCAAAACCGGATGCGGCGATTAAAGTGGCCATCACGCCCGGGGACATCAACCACGTTCCGGATACGATTGAGACGGTCATCAATGTCGGCGTACGCTTCTTGGATATTTCGACGATCATTGAGATTTTCCATAAATGCGCGATTCCCGACATGCCCTATAACCTTTTGTCCGCCAGATATCTGAATTCCTTGCTGTCGGTCACTTCCCAGCTGAGCGATGAAATCTTCACGACCAAAATGTTGCGCAACAGTCTCGAACAAGTCGTCGAGCATGTGGACGAAGCCTTGATTCTTTATACGGAAGAACGGAACATCCAATTCATTAACAAAAAAGCGGCGGACATATTGGGGATCGACGAGCGGGAAGCCGTCGGCCAAAAAATCGACGGCATCGGCAAACCGTCCTTTTTCAGGGCGATTCGGTCCATTGAAGAAGGGCTGGACGTTTTCAAGGAAATCGATCACGTCACCTATTACATCCGGAAACAGATGATTCATGTCGACGGCCGAATTTTCGGCACCCTCGTCTTGTTTCGGGAAGCGAATGAAATCCAAAAACTGGAGCATCGTTACCGCGAGCAAACTAAACGGAAGCATTTCGTGGCCAAGTATTCCTTTAAAGACATGGTGACGGCCAGCGATTCCATCCGGTCGATCATCCGCATCGCCAAAAAATTGGCAAAGAGCGACTCGACGATTTTGATTCTCGGCGAGACGGGAACGGGAAAAGAAGTGCTCGCCCAATCGATCCATCGCGCTTCGGCGCGCAGGGACTATCCGTTCGTCGGCGTCAATTTTTCGGCGTTTTCCGAATCCCTGCTTGAAAGCGAATTGTTCGGGTATGAAGGCGGCGCTTTTACCGGCGCGCGCAAAAGCGGGAAAAGCGGTTTATTTGAACAAGCCCATAAAGGCACGATGTTTCTCGATGAGATTGGGGACGCCTCCCCCGCCATTCAGCTTCGGCTGTTGCGCGTCCTTCAAGAAAAAGAAATCATGCGGGTCGGCGGCGAACAAGTCATTCCGCTCGACGTGCGCATCATCGCGGCGACGAACCGCGACTTGGAACGGCTCATTGAAGAAGGCAGGTTTCGCCAAGACCTGTTTTATCGGTTGAACGTGCTGCCCATCTATTTGCCCCCGTTGCGGGAAAGAAAAGAAGACATCGTCTTGCTGACGGATTGTTTTGTGCGCCAATTGTGCGCGGAGCTCGGGCGCCGACCGCCCCGTTTCAGCGAACGGGCGATGAAGGCGATGAGGGATTACCACTGGCCCGGCAATGTGCGCCAATTGCGCAATGTCATCGAATACTTGTTGCACGTCGTCGAAGACGATGTCGATGCTGAGCATCTGCCGTTCGTTTCCGGCATCCGGTTTGTCAATGCGCAAGACCGGAGCAGCGACCGGTTGAAATCACTGTTCGATGAAATCAAGCAAAAAGGGTTTTTGGACGACGTGACCACCATTTTATCCGCCTTAAACGACGGGGGAGAGGCTTCCGCCGGGCGGCCGGCGCTGCTGCAGTCGCTTTCCGAACGAGGGATCCGCTTGACGGATCAACAATTGCGATACAGGCAAAATTTGATGCGCGAATGGGGCTTGATTAAAATCCACCGGGGTCGCAAGGGGAGCACGATTACCGAAAAGGGCAAAGCCTTTCTCCAATACGTCGGCAAACGCGGCACGTGAGGGAGGGGAAACGGCGCGCGGCAGCATATTTTATCCTTTCGGTGACGTGCTGCACTGCCGCCGCCTCTCGGTCGGATTCCAAAATTAAACGGCTGCGCCGTACAGAGGGCGAACGCCGGCGGGAGATCCTATGTCTGACCAAGAATCGCCTCCCGGTGGAAGCAAAGGTTGCCCTCCGTTTACAAATTAAAGGGGGAGGATCAATCCTCCCCGATGATGCGCACTTCCGTTTCGAGTTTGACCCCAAATTTTTCATAAACGCGCCGTTTGATCTCGTCGATGAGCGCGAGATAGTCTTTGGCGGTCGCCCCGCCTTTGTTGACGATAAAACCGGCGTGTTTCGTCGACACCTCGGCGCCGCCGATGCGCAGGCCTTTTAAGCCGCACGCTTCGATCATCGGCCCGACATAATGCCCTTTGGGGCGTTTAAACACACTGCCGCATGAAGGGTATTCCAGCGGTTGTTTTTCCCGTCTGAGCCGCGTCAAACGTTCCATTTCCGCCTGAATGGCCTTGGGGTCGCCCGGCTTGAGATCGAAGGTGGCGGACAGCACGATCCAACGGTTTTTTTCAATATTGCTCGTGCGATAGCCCAATTCCAAATCGGCCGCTTCCACCGTAAAGATGTCGCCGTTCTCATCCATGACACATGCGCGCGTCAGCACATCTTTGATTTCGCCGCCATATGCGCCGGCATTCATGACGACCGCGCCGCCGACCGATCCCGGAATGCCGCAGGCGAATTCTAAGCCCGTCAACCCCAACTCTCTTGCCTTTTGCGACACGCTGATCAACGGCGCCCCGCCTTCGGCCGTGATTTGCGTGCCGGAAACGGTGATCGCCGAAAGATGGGGCGTGTACATCACGACGCCGCGAATGCCGCCGTCGCGCACAATAACATTGGAACCGTTGCCTAATACCGTCAACGGAAGGTCGCGATCCAATGCAAACAGCACGGTTTGACGGGCGTCCTCAATGGATCTCACCGTCGAGAAATAATCGGCGTTGCCGCCTAATCGGGTAAAGGTGTAATCTTTCAATGGGACATCGGTTCGGATGTCGCAATTCGGTAACATCGTCGTCCCTTTCATCGTTTCACCTTCTTACATTACGCTTCTGAAATAAAGAACCCGCTGAGAACCACCATAAAATTTTTATTGAAAAAAATCAATAAAAGCGTTAATCCCATTTTATAACAATTCGCAAGGATGGCTGTCTTTTCGGTCGTACACAGCCTTTTTTCTTTTGGAAAAAAAGGTGTCATTATCTTTTTATGACCGCACGGCTTTGGATGCTCGGGGCATCGCCGGTTTTTTCAAATGGTGACCGGCGCTCGCACTTCCGACGGCTTACAGCCATCTGTTTCGTCCTCAAATATCCTCTTTGGCTTGGTTTGAAACAATAAAAAAAGCGGGCGTTCACCATAAAGCTCTAAAGTTGAAAGTTTTCAACGAGTGCGGGAGAACGTGCCTCAACGCTGTTCTCCTTTTTCGTATGATAACGCTCCCGTTCGCCGGACGAGAAGCACGTTTTTCACAGGCATGATGAAAGGCCGCACCATACGCCGCTTTTTTCGCTGGTCTTCTAAACGTTCCCCCCGTTTTTTAGCGTGTTACGGGAAAGGATATATTTCCGCAACCGGCGTCATAAATCTGTTATGACCATATTCCTTCCTTTATTCAACCATCCTGGCGAAAAGGGGCATATTTTATGAACAACCGATCAAGGCCTCACCCTGGGTATGGTAATGTGCCTCAGGTGCGACCGATTTTGGCCCACGGGACGTCATGAGGGATCTAGAGAACCCCGACATGCTCGTTCCGCCGAGCACCGATGCCGGAACGATTCCCAACTTGAAGTTTTCCTTCTCCGACACCAACATGCAGTTGAACCACGGCGGCTGGTCACGGGAAGTGACGGTGAGGCAGCTGCCGATCGCGACCACGCTGGCGGGGGTCAACATGCGCCTGACGCCGGGCAGAGTGCGCGAGCTGCATTGGCACAAGCAAGCGGAATGGGCGTTCATGATTTCGGGGCGGGCGCGCATTACCGCGGTCGATCCGAACGGGCGGAATTTTATTGCCGATGTCGGCGTGGGCGACCTGTGGTACTTTCCCCCGGGCATTCCCCATTCGATTCAAGGGCTCGAGGAAGGTTGCGAGTTTCTGCTCGTCTTTGACGACGGTCACTTCTCCGACCTCGACACCTTTTCCATTTCCGACTGGTTTGCGCACATGCCGAAGGATGTGCTGGCGGCGAATTTCGGCGTCCCGGAAAGCGCTTTTGCCTATATTCCGACGGAGCAGCGCTACATTTTCCAATCGAAGGTGCCCGGCGCGCTCGCCGGCCAAACGGTGCCGGATCCTTACGACACGGTTCCCAAGCGCTTTACCCACCGGTTGCTTGCCCAGGAACCGATGGTGACCCCGGGCTGAACGGTGCGCATCGTCGATTCCACCAATTTCCCCATTACGAAGACCGTGGCGGCGGCGCTGGTGGAAGTCAAGCCGGGTGGTATGAGGGAAATGCATTGGCACCCGAATAACGACGAGTGGCAGTATTACCTCACGGGCACGGCGCGCATGACCGTGTTTGCGGCGAACGGCAAGGCGCGCACGTTCAATTACCGGGCCGGGGATGTCGGCTACGTCCCGTTCGCCTTCGGGCACTACATCCAGAATACCGGTGACCAAAGCTTATGGTTTTTGGAGATGTTCAAGAGCGACCATTTTGCCGATGTGTCGTTGAATCAATGGATGGCGCTGACTCCTCGAGAGCTCGTCGCAGACAACGTGCAGGCCACTCAGGAACTGATGAACGCGCTGCGGAAAGAGAAAGGCCGGTCGTTAAATACCCGGGCTTTCCGCCTTCATCCAAGCCGGCGGGAAGCGGCTGAAATCGGTGGCGTGCATCGACGGTTCGCGATGGGCTCTGTCCTGTGTGGCACATCCTTTTATTCATCTTAGGGGCGGGTCCCTAACTTTTTGGTCGCTTGCCAAAGCCCGGCCACCTGTCTAAGGCGCTGCCTGACGAGTTATAGATAAGGAGGGGAGGGGGCGTCATTCGCTTTTTGCTTGAGAGGGCGGCAGGCGGAAACATCCATGGCATAAAAAAATGAGGACAGATGTCCTGATCTTGAACATCGCATCCTCTTCATTGAACGATATCCCTATTTTTTGCGCCAAAAAGTGTCCTAACGGATGCCGTCCCGGCGTCCACCGCGCGGCATCGGCGTTAATCGAGCCGGCCGAGATCGGCCAATGTTTTGGCGTAGATCGCCGTCGCTTTTAATAGATCTTCGATTTCCGAGTATTCATTCGCTTGGTGGGCGGTCATTTCTTTTCCCGGGAAGCAAGCGCCGAAGGCGACGCCCGTTTTCAACAGCCGGGCGTAAGTGGCTCCGCCGGTCGTCAACAATGTCGGTTCAGCGCCGGTGATTTCGCGATAAGCGTTTTGCATGACTTGAATCATCGGGTGTTCCGGATCGACAAAATGCGGCTCGGTCTGGTGCACTTCATCGATGCGGAATCCGTAGGCTTCGGCGGCTTCCTTGATGACTTCGATCGTTCTCATGTAAGGGGTGTTCAAAGGGCAACGGATGTTGAGGCGGATGTGTCCGCTTTGGTTGCGGTGATATCGGAAAATGCCGGCATTGACCGTGAGCTTGCCCAATACGGGTTCCTGGTGGGCGATGCCCAGCTTTTGACCGTAAGGATCCAGATAGAGCTTGTCGTTGCAGAAATCGATAAACGCTTTATCCGCGCCTTGGAGGGGGACGGATTGCAGAAAACGGGCGAGTTCCAAAGCGGCGTTCACGCCGTTTTGCGGTTCCATCCCGTGCACCGTTTTTCCGTATACGGTCAAGATGGCGCCGTCATCGGTCGATTCCATTTCCCCGTCCAATCGGTTGGTTTTGATATATTCATAAAAAGCCGCCGCAATGTGTTCCACACGTTGCGTCCGCAGCTTGACGACCGCTTTTCCGGGCACCATATTTCCGCGGTCACCGGAAACAAACGATTCGATCGCGGCAACGTTCCGGTTTCCCGTCTCAAGGCCGCCCGTCGGCGCCTCGATGGCCAGAACGATGTTGATTTGCCCTTTTTCTGCATGGATGATGGGAAAATCGGCGTCGGGCGAGAAAGCGTAAACCGGTTCGGGTTCCACTTTTAAATAATGACGGACGCAGCGCATCCCGCTTTCCTCATCCGTGCCGATGATGAGGCGAATGCGGCGCTTCAACGGCACCTTCAATTCCTTAAGGATTTTGAGCGCATAAAAGGCGGCCATCGCCGGCCCTTTATCATCGATCGCGCCGCGAGCATAAAGCTTGCCGTCGCGAATGGCCGGTTCAAACGGCGGCGTTTCCCATTCGTCCGGATTGGCCGGCACGACGTCGATGTGCGCGAGCACGCCGACATAGTCCGGCCCTTCGCCCGCTTCGATGTAGCCGGCATAGCCGTCCAAATTTTTCGTCCGAAACCCCGCTTCTTCTCCAAGGTTTAACATGTATTCGAGCGCCTCGCCGACGCCGTTCCCCATCGGCCGCAAAGCATCGGCCGTATCCAAGTCTTTCACGCTTTTAATGCGCAGCAGGCCCGTCAAATCTTTTAGAAAAGCGGTTTTTCGGGCCTCCGCTTCCGCCAGCCAATGAATCGTTCCCATGTTCAAACCTCCCTATTTTTCTTCCATTAATTTTAGTAAGCAAAATCCATGCCAAAGAACGCCGGCTTCGGCCCGGTGACGAGGGACATTGAAAATCCGGCAATTTGGCTCAACGACCTCCATCCCGCATCCGTGAGACCGGTTTTTTTGGTGAACCAATAAACAGGAATGGTGAAAAATTGGTTCGTCAAGTAATAGCCAAAAATAAGAGGGTGGTCAAAAAGATCGTTTTAATTCTTTTATTTTCTACAATGTCCAAAGTTGGAACATTTCTTGCATATATAGTGGTGAACAAAAGTTTTTAGGAGGGTTATCGCGATGAGCAAGCGGAAAAAATGGCTGTTTTTACTCGTGCTGGCGGTCTGTCTCGTGCTGTCAGCATGCAATTTTTCCGGTCCTTCCAAAAAATCTTCGGAAGACGCCGGCAAACAAGCTTCGACGGCAGCCGGCGACAACAAGACGTTAAATCTTTATTTCAACAACGATATTCCTGATTTAAACCCGTTGAAAGCGACCGACATGATTTCCTTCTCCGTCTTGGGAAACGTTTTGGAAGGTTTGTATCGCTTGGATGCCAATCATAAACCGGTTCCGGCGATGGCCAAAGACGTGAAGATTTCCGATGATGGCCTGACATATACCTTTACGCTTCGAGACGGGATTAAATGGAGCGATGGGTCGCCCGTCACCGCTCAAGATTTTGTCTACGGCTGGTTGACTGAAATGGATCCGAAAACGGCGGATGCTTACAGCTTCATTTTGACCGACTATATCGTAAACGGCGACAAATTCAATAAAGGCGAAGTGAAAGCTGATGAGGTCGGGATTGAAGCGCCCGATGATCAAACGCTCGTCGTGCATCTTAAACAGCCGACGCCGTATTTTCTCAGTTTGACAACCTTTGCCAAATATTTTCCGATTAAAAAGGATTTTTATGAGAAAAACAAAGATCAATTCGGCAAGGGACCGGACAAGCTTCTCTATAACGGCCCGTATAAGCTGACAAGCTTTAATCCCGCTTCCGGCGTCACATTGGAAAAGAATGACCAATATTGGGACAAAGATAATGTCAGCGTCCCAAAAATTAACATAAAAGTCATCAAAGAAGCGAGCACGGCGCTCAACCTGTACAACGCGGGGCAATTGGATTATGTGCAGTTGTCCAGCGAAGATGTGAACCAATACAAGGACAATCCGGAATTCGGAACGACAACCAACTTCCGGTCCTATTACGTGCAGTTCAATTTGGGCGACAAAGTGCTGGCGAACGAAAAGATCCGCAAAGCCCTGCAATACGCCTACGATCCAAAGGTTCTTGAGAAGGTGATATTAAATAACGGTTCCAAAGCCGCGTACGGCCTCATTCCGCCGGGCATGGCGGGCGCAGGCGGCAAAACGTTCCGGGAAATGCAGGGCGATCTCATCAAACCCGACGTCAAAACCGCCAAACGGCTGTGGAAAGAGGGCGTGAAGGAACTCGGTGAGACGCCGAAATTATCGCTTCTGGTCTCCGATGACAGCGTCGATAAAGATACCGCCACTTTCCTGCAAAGCCAATGGAAGAAAAACCTCGGCGCGGAAGTGTCGATCGTCACGAAACCGTACAGCGGCCGGCTGCAAGCGATGCGGGACAACGACTACCAAATGGCGGTTTCAGCCTGGGGCGCCGACTACAACGACCCGATGACCTACATGGATCTATGGGCAGCTCCAAAGAACGCATTTCGCGGCAACTATGAGAACAAGGCATATATCGATCTCGTCTTGCAAGCAAAAAAAGAGAAGGATGAAGGCAAACGGATGGCGGCATTGCTCAAAGCCGAAAAGATTTTGTTGAAGGATGACGCGGTGCTTGCCCCCTTGTATTATCAAGGACAAGCCTTCATGCAAAAGGCCAACGTCAAAGGGCTCGTGTTCCATCCGTGGGGCAACCCGTGGGATTATAAGTACGCCAAGAAACAATAATCATGCTCAAGGCGCTTTGTCTCTTTTTCATCCACCTATTGCGTGACCTCCCTTTTCATAAAACGATCGAGCCGGCCAAAGAGCCGGCCGATCCCTTATTCTTGTGTTCCCGAAGGTGGTGAAAAGCCATTGAAAAAGTATGTGTTGATCCGATTGTTCAATATCGTCGTCACGTTATTCATCATCGCGACGTTGACGTTTTTCTTGATGAAACAGCTGCCGGGTTCGCCTTTTGATGAAGAGAAGCTGTCGGCTTTGCCCGAAGACGTGCGCACGGCGATCTATGAGCAATACGGGCTCAACGATCCGGTGTGGAAGCAATACATCAAATATATGGAAAATTTGGTGAAAGGGGATTTGGGCAAGTCGTTTTATTACAAAGACAAACCGGTCGCGCAAATCATCAGCGAGCGCATCGGTCCTTCGGCTTTGTTGGGCATTCAAGCGATCGTCATCGGCACCGCGATCGGCTTGATCCTTGGGATCGTCGCCGCTTTCAGGCACAATTCCTTTTGGGATTATACGACCATGATCCTCGCCGTTCTCGGGGTATCCATACCGAACTTTGTGTTTGCTGCGCTTCTGCAATATTTTGTCGGGCTGAAGCTGGGCGTGCTGCCGATTGCGTATTGGGAGAGTTATAAAAGCACGGTGCTGCCGACGCTCGCCCTCATGTTCGGCGTCGTCTCCGTCGTCGCCCGTTTTATGCGGAACGAGATGTTGGACGTCTTGAATCAAGATTACATGACGACCGCGCTGGCGAAAGGCTTGTCCTTGCGCGCGATCATTTTAAATCACGCGCTGCGCAATGCTTTGATTCCCGTGATTACCGTTCTCGGGCCGGTCATCGTCAGTTTGATCACGGGTTCTTTGGTCATCGAATCGATTTTTAGCATTCCGGGCATCGGCAGCTTGTTTGTGGAGTCGATCAAGGTGAACGATTATTCGATGATCATGGGCGTGACTTTGCTGTTCAGCACGCTGTTTGTTTTTGTCGTCCTCATCATCGATCTTCTGTACGGCGTCATCGATCCGAGGATTCGCATTGCAGGAAACAAGGAGTGACGGTGATGGGCATGGAAAAAGCGCATTTGACAGAAGAGTTTTTTGCGCCGATAGCTACGGATCCGAAAGGGATGGAAAGCGTCGCCCGCGATCCGTCGATCGGTTGGCGGGCGTCTTGGCGGCGGCTTAAGAAAAATCGTGGAGCCGTCATCAGCCTGGCCGTTTTGACCGTCATCATTTTACTCGCCATTTTTGGCCCGATGATGACACCCTACGATTACGCCCAAGCCGATTATGAGGAATCTTTTAAAACGCCGAGCGGAGATCATTGGTTCGGAACGGACAAATTCGGGCGCGACCAATGGGCGCGCATATGGGAAGGGACGAGGATTTCCCTTTATATCGCCTTGCTCGCCGCCGCATTGGATCTCGTCATCGGCGTCATGTTCGGCGCGATTTCCGCGGTGTGCGGCGGGAAAGTGGATATGGTCATGCAGCGGATTATCGATATCTTGGTCGGCATTCCCCACTTGATCGTCGTGATTTTGCTGATCTTATTCATGAAACCCGGCATTTTGACCATCTCGGTCGCCATGGTGATCACCGGCTGGGTCAACATGGCGCGGCTCGTCCGTTCGCAAATCTTTAAGTTGAAAGCGGAAGAATTCGTGCTCGCGAGCCGCGCGCTCGGCGCCGGCTTTTTCCGGACCATTTTCAAACACTATATCCCGAATACGGCCGGCCTGATTTTGATCAACTTGATGTTTACAATCCCGTCGGCGATTTTTACGGAAGCTTTTCTGAGTTTTATCGGCTTGGGGTTGCAGGAGCCACTCGCTTCCCTCGGCGTTTTGATCAACGACGGCTATCACGCGATGCAATCCCATTACTATTTGCTGTTTTTCCCGGCCGTCGTCATCGTGGCGCTCATGATCTGCTTTAATTTGCTCGCGGACGGCCTGCGCGACGCGATCGACCCGAAAATGAAAAATAAATAAGGAAGCAAGAAATACAAAGGTCTTCCTTCTGAATGGGATGGCAGCCATGGACCACGGGCCGTTCGGCATCGCCCCTTTTCCGCTTCCGGCGGCAGGCAAGTCCGGCGGTCCCGGCAGGTGCGGGATGGATTAAGGCGGCACGGTGAGCGGGACAGACACGCAAAATAATAGTCTATTGATTATAAAGGCCGTGGTGAACCGCGTTGTCACCACGGTGGATGATGTTCTTCCCCCAGCCGTTCATGGCACGCACAGGTGGCCTGCACGGTACCCAAATGCCGGATGTTCCGTCCGACAATTAGGGCGCTGGATTTTTTGGAAGTCGTCATTGCGAGTAAATGCTGTTCGATGTTCGCATTGGCGGCGATGTTTTCAAAGGAGCACAAAGGTCTTTTTTTCGTGATTCGCGGAAATGTTGATCCTTGCAGCCGCAAACCTTCGGTGAACCTTAGAGCTTGTTGACGGCTATTATCAAATCCAAGCGTCTAAATCATCCAGAGAAAGAAGTGTGCATACATGATCCGTGTTTATCGAGGCGAAATCGTTGAAAGCAGTCATCATGTTCACGTCGCGGTTGTTGATGCAAAAGGGAATCTCGTCTGGAGGAGCGGAGACGCGGAGCGGCCGACATTCATCCGCTCGTCGATGAAACCGTTCCAAGCCGTGCCGCTGGTTGAAACGGGCGCGGCGGCCCATTTTGATTATCAAATGCATGAATTGGCCATCAGTTGCGCCTCCCATAACGGCGAGGATTTCCATCGCCGTACCGTCCAAGGCATTTTGGATAAAATCGGCCTGGGGGTTGAAGATTTGCAGTGCGGCATGCATCCGCCGCGGAAACCGGGGGATTATGAAGCGCTTCTCCGTTCTGGAGGATCGTTGAGTCCCCTGTTTAGCAATTGTTCGGGAAAACATGCGGGGATGCTGGCGACGGCGGTCTATATGAAGGAAGATATTCAAACATACAGGGAAATCGGCCACCCCGTTCAGCAGCGGATTTTAAAAGCGATTTCGGAGTTGTTGGACACGGACGCCGATCAGATCGGGCTTGCCGTGGACGGCTGCGGCGTGCCGGTCCATTGTCTGCCGTTGCATCAGGCGGCGTTCGGGTATGCGCAGTTGGCCGCTGGCCATTCCGAACGGCATCCGCACCACGATGAGGCGTTGCGGATGATTCGCGACGCCATGATGGCGCGGCCGGAAATGGTCGCTGGGACGGATCGGTTTGACACCGACATCATGAGGCTGTTCCCGGGCAAGGTCGTCGCCAAGGCCGGCGCCGAGGGCGTGCAGTGCCTCGGACTCGTCGAAGCGGGGCTGGGCATCGCCATCAAGTGCGAAGACGGCAATCCCCGCGCGTTGAGCGCGGTGACATTGACCGTGTTGGAAGAAATCGGCTTCGCCGATCCGGCACCGGACGATGAAACATATCGCAAATACCGCCATCCGAAGATTACTAACATGCGCGGCGACGCGGTCGGGAGGATCGACGTGGAATTGGATTTACGCTCCAAATGACACTTGCCGGGTGTTTTTGATAGATTATTTTTTCAACGCGCCCGGGTTAATGGCCAAAGCGCGGGAGTGGCCATGAAACGGGACAAATGGCAGTGACTTTCAGCGACTCGCGGGAGCCGCCAGATTCGTAGGATGCCCGCCGTCTCGGTGGAAGCCGCCGAGACGGCGAAGGTTGAAGAGGGCTTTGTTTAAGGTCGTTTGCAAGCACAGGGGGACCGGCGTGTGTCGGCCAAAGGCCGTCCAGTGCGGATTGCATGCCATTTTAGCCTATGGTCTGTAAAAATGAATCTGACAGGAAATGACTTTAATGCGCGAATGAAAGCAGAGTGGGTTTTCATGAGCCAGCCGATGGAGCAAGCAAACAAGGGGTGCCGATACCGCTGTCGTTCAAGCACCGGCCGGCGCTTAAGCATTCCGTAAGTTTTTTTGAAAAAAGATATGTGATGCGTGGGGATGACCCGATGGATAGGAAAATGGCGGTGCTTTGATAATGCACGCCACGATCTGGCTGGCGCCGATCGTAAATAGCACTTTCATTCAGAGGAAAGCATCACTTTTTCATTTATTTTGTTTGGATGGATTTTTCCTTGTCACACCTATTAGATTTTTAAGTTGAGCAGGCTATTTTGCTGTATAATATATATAATAATGAACTGAGCGCAATTTTCTCTCCATTTGGGGTTATTAGATTTTAATTCAATATCTTTTTTGGATGAAGGAAACTTTGTTGTACCAAATCTTGTTATTCCGTTGTTGTTTCTTGTAGATTTTAAGACGATAGAGATCTGTCGTCGATCTCCGGTAGCGTTGAAAACCCGGGGGATCGACGACATTTTATTTTTGTGGAATTCCTTGATGCTGTATGGTATTTTGTATATCGAAAAAATTTTTGCTTGGAAAAAGGATTTTAACCTTGGATGAAGAATATTGATATATCGGCTATTTTTGGGGTTGATCTTACCTATGAGGAATTGAAACTTGTGGTTTCGACAACGGCGGCACCGGCGAAGTTTGGTTGATCTTACCTATGAGGAATTGAAACGATTTAGTTGAGCGGTTGCGCCGTCCGTTTCAAGGCGGTTGATCTTACCTATGAGGAATTGAAACCCCGCCAAAACAAGACCAGTCACCGAAATGAATTTACGTTGATCTTACCTATGAGGAATTGAAACCTCGGCACCGGTGCTATTTTTGGCACCCGTGCCACATGTTGATCTTACCTATGAGGAATTGAAACCATTTACAACGCCGTCTCAAAGTGATTTGAATCAAAGGTTGATCTTACCTATGAGGAATTGAAACTGTGATCGAAATGTGATCGGAGTGATCGGAATTGAAGTTGATCTTACCTATGAGGAATTGAAACCCGCATAAAAAGAAACCGTATATGTCGTGTCCGGCTTTGTTGATCTTACCTATGAGGAATTGAAACCCGCGACCCAAATTGTACAGTTTCACCTAAAGATTCACCGTTGATCTTACCTATGAGGAATTGAAACCGGAAGAGCTTAAATCCAATCATAATACCAGCAATTGGTTTTGATCTTACCTATGAGGAATTGAAACTCGGACGAAAACGAGGAATTGAAAAAGCAAATAGCGGTTTTGATCTTACCTATGAGGAATGGAACCCCGTCGTAGCGGGATGTATCCTTTTTGATCAATTGAAACCTTTGTATGCTTTAAATGCGGAACAGGCCAAGAGCGAGGCTCAACACATCCTTCCAGCGGGCGGTCATTTGTTGGGTATGGCTATCGGTTTGCCGGGTAAGTTTTAGGTCGGTGTTGGACAAGTTAACCTAATGGGTTTTGCCAGTCGATTTTTCCGATGTGCTTAGATACAACAATACCTTTGAATTTGACCACTATTCATCAACCCATTACCATATTTTTTATGCCAGTAAGAGTTGGCTCGAAAACCAACTCAAAAGCCCCGATCTGGATTGTTTTGACAAGAGGGTGGCTCAGTGGAATGAAAGATGCACCTATTCTGGAGCATATGGGATGTGGCAGTTTACGAGCGATGGCAAGGTAGAGGGGATCAGTGGGCGGGCAGACATGAACTATTCTTACATTTCAAAAAAGATGTTGAATGAAAAAAGGGCGCACCCTAAACTTTGACATTCGCCATGTCAGGGCGTCCCCAACAAGAGTGTAGGTAGGGTATGTAAAAGCGTTCGGCATATTTTTTGCATAGTTATCAACTCTTTATAGCCTCTCAGAGTCCCTGACAGGCTTTCAAAGGGCTATCCTATTTTTTATTTCCGCCAAAAAGTTGAACAATCTGCCTTATCCTTGATATTAAATTCAATAATCTTTTTCAACAATTCGTAATTTACCGGCTCGTTCCACGGAATTCGAAACAAGCCTTTGGTAGCGCTGTAGCCAGCTTGGGCGATTTCATCGGCAAAATGCACCATTGTCTTTGCTTCGGGTGATACGCTCAAATGATGCTTCGCTGTGGAAAAGCCGATGATAAATGTGCCGTGATCGGAATACATTGGCGTATTCCACTTGATTTGCGGTTCCAAATTTGGGAATTTATTCATAACCCACGCCAAGATTTCCTCAGTTCGGGCACGGTGGTCGGGGTGATCGATACCTGCTAAATATTTTGCAAAAACTTCCATGTTTTCCTCCTTGATTATGTTATCGCCGCCAAAAAGTTGAACAGTCTGCCTTATCCTTGATATTAAATTCAATGATCTTCTCTAGCAATTCGTAGTTAACCGGTTCAGTCCATTTAATTCGGAACAAGCGTGAAGAAGCGCTGTAGCCAGCTTGGGCGATTTCATCGGCAAAATGCACCATTGTCTTTTCTTCGGGTAAAACGCTCAAATGATTCTTTGCTACGGCAAACATAATGATGTATGTGCCGTGATCGGTAAACGTGGGTTTGTTCCACTTGATTTGCGGTTTCAAATTTGGGAATTTATTAGCAACCCACGTCAAAATTTCCTCTGTTCGGGCGCGGTGGTCGGGGTTATCGATACCTGCTAAATATTTTGCAAAAACTCCCATGTGGTTCCCTCCTAAAATAAAAATTATGTCGTTCAGAGAAGTTTCTCAAACCCATTCGTCGTTAAAACTCCTCACAGAACCGCTCAGACACGTTCTTAAACAACACCTATTTCCAACTATATATTTTACAACCTGGCTAGTCAAAATGGCTTAAAATGCAAATGAGAGGCTTTAAAAAGTATCTGACTTGCCAGCAATTGTTAAGTTATTGTTGTTTGAATCAAAAACAATTAAAGGTGAATAACCCTCACCAAGCCCTTTGGGACGGAGCTTGTAATATTTCAGCACGTCATAGCGCTATCTATGAGTATTGATCTTGCCTATGATGAATCGAAACTTTTCAAAGCCAACGCCATTCGAGCGGTCCAGTCGCGTTTTTTAATCTTACCTATGAGGAATTGAAACCCATCACCACTGTTATACACGTCGTAAACAAGCTTTTGTTTTGATCTTACCTATGAGGAATCAAACTTGATCCAAGGGACTGGCCATTTGCTAAAAGCATCAGTTTTGGCATGGCTCTTCGCTTAATGTTCTGAAATAATCATATTTCTGTGTCAAGGTCATATGGCCTTGACTTATTTTTTATCCAATGCATTCCTGTCAACGCGGATGCCATCATTCGCATGGCACGACGAAATCAACTTTTGGCGCAGTAACTGGCAAAGGGAAACCTTCTCCCCGACATGTCAGGAAATAGCGTTTAAGAAGATTCAGCGCTTGGTCGATGTTATTCAATCTAGAGACTATTCAACGAACACCTTCCGAAACCCGCCGTTTTGTTTTATCGTATTTAGAAAAGAATTCAATCATTTCCACGAATTAAGAATGGATTTTCGGGAAGGGGTATAAAAATGGATGTTTTGCAAGTGGATATAGAATATGCGGGATACGACGAGAAAAGCGACGCCATTCACGACATCCGTTTTAGCGTAGGCTCCGGTGAACTCGTCGGCCTGATCGGGCCGAACGGAGCGGGGAAAAGCACGACGCTCAAAGCCATCCTTGGCCTTCTGCCTCGATGTTCGGGCAAAGTGCTTTTTTCCGGAAATCGGCAAACCTATTCTTACATACCCGAGCGGCCGATCTTGTACGATAAGCTGACGTTATGGGAACATTTGGAGCTCGCCGGTGCCGCTTATGAAATGGAGCAGAGTGTGTTCACGGAGAAGGCGGAAGCTTTAATGCACCGTTTTCGCATGGAAGGCGTCCGCCATCATTATCCTTCGAGCTTTTCCAAAGGCATGCAGCAAAAAATGATGCTTATTCTCGGCTTTTTGATTGAACCGGATGTCTACGTGGTTGACGAGCCCTTTATCGGCTTGGATCCGCGGGCGACGAAAGAATTTTTGGAACTGCTTGAAGAAGAACGAAGGCGGGGGGCCGGAGTGCTGATGAGCACCCATGTGCTCGATACAGCCGAAAAAATTTGCGACCGATTCGTTTTGATGGATAGCGGCAAAATGGTCGCCGAAGGAAGTTTGCAAGAAATCCAGGATATTTGCGGTTTGCCGGACGCTTCATTATTTGATTGCTTCCATCGTTTGACGGCTTAAGAGGTGGTTCCTGTGGTGACGGTGCAGAAACTTTTTTACAAACGCCTGGCCGACCATTATAAATATCAGTATTCCGTCCTGCGGACCGCCGTGGACTGGACGATCGCCCTGTATATCATTGTGCCTTTCTTCATTTTTATTGGATATCAATATGTTTCTTGGTGGCTGCATCCCCCGGGGTGGATCACGTATGTGCCTTATGCCATTCTTTGTTTCTTGCTGTTTTTGTTTGCGGCGACAGGGACGATCCGCCTGTTTGTCGAGGAAGGGGACCAGCTCTTTTTGATCCAGCGTCCAAAATGGATGCATGGCGTGATGCGTCTCGGAATGATGTATTCCCTTGTCGTTCATTTCGTTTTGTGCCTTCTTGTCATGCTGATTTTGGCGCCGATTTTGCTAATGGTCTATAAATTGTCCGTTTTACAAACTGCACTGCTCGGGTTATGGTTATGGGTCATGCGCAGTTTCGGAGCTTGGGTGAAGGATCTGCTTTCCATCCGTTTTATGGGGTGGAAGTATTGGCTGATTTTATGCGGATGGTTCTTGGCTTTCTACCTTTTCTTTCTTTTTGGTGCCGTTCGTCTGCTGGGCGTATCGCCGTTCGCGGGCATGGCACTGTCCGGCCGTTTTCGGGAAGCCGCCGCCGGATCGTCTGGCCATGGGTCCGCGCTGCTGTTGGGCGCTTTAATCGTGCTGTTAGGCATCGGCATCTATGTTTTGTCTAAGCGTCGTTTGTTGTACAAGGGCACGTTTTTTCATGATGTTGAGCATGAGCAAAAACAACGCTTGAGGCTCACGGCGCTCCTATTAAGGGGCATTCTAAGAACAGAAACGCCGCTCTTGCGCCATAAAACGCCGCTTTTGTTCAGAAATTCAAAGCCGTTGTTTAAAAAGCGGCGCACTTCGGCCAACGTGCTTGCGGAAGTGTGCATCAAGTCGTTTTTTCGTCGTTTCGCACAGGTTAAAATGTATGCCCAGCTCGTCGCCGTAGGGATCGCGGCCATCACGTTGTTGTCCCTGTGGCTGAAAGTCGCGATTTGGGCGGCGTTTGCCTTGCTGTTTGCCGACTGGCTCAAGTCCTATTGGAGGGAAGTTGAAGCGGCGGCGTTCGTACGGATGTTTGCGTGGAAGGATTGGGACAGAAGGATGGCGGCGAGCAAGGCGGTCTTTCTGATCATGTTGCCGGGCTTTTTGATCCTCAGCGCGGCGGCGGGGTTCAGTATGATGGCATGGCCGGGGGCGGTGGCCGCCATTCCCGTCGGTTGTTTGGTTGCGTACGCCGCGGCGAATCTTATGACGGCTTGGTAAATGGTCCGGGCGGTTGGCCGTGCCGGGCCATTTTGTCATGGTGGCTGCGCTGATGAAACCGAACGAAAATCGCATTCTGTCGATCGCACAGCAATAAAAATTGACAATAGGGGAGGATTTTTCACGGATTATGAAGTATAACTACATAGTATTGCAAAATGTTACAGAGGCGAATCGAAGATGAGGTTAACCGTCAAATTTCAGCTGGATGATCCGCTTGTTTTGCCGATAAATTATCAGCATATTTTACAGGGGTTTATTTATCGAACATTGGGGGATGACGATTTTTCTGCCTTTCTCCACAATGACGGCTTTCACAAGGGAAAAAGATCGTTTAAATTATTTACCTTCAGCCGCCTATTCGGTAAAAACAAGGTCGATGTTAAAAATAAGCAAATCATTTTTTTTGATGAAGTCGAATGGCACGTGAGCTCGATTTTGCCGCAGTTCATTCAAAATCTGTGCCAAAACTTGTTAACGGCGCCTGAAAATCGCCTTCTAGGTTACCCAATATCGGTACAAGAGGTTAGTTATAATAAACTCAAAATTGATTCGAACCGTTGTCTTATTAAAATGCTATCCCCTATCACGGTGTACAGTACCTACGAAGACGAAAGCGGAAAGAAGAAAACCCAATATTTCGATCCGAATGATACCGCTTTCCCGGTGTTGATTGAACAAAATCTCATTAAAAAATATGAAGCTTATTACGGCAAGGCACCGGAAAGACGTTCTTTTTCCATCACACCGATCGATATTCACCCGAGAGATAAGGTGGTCACCCGTTACAAGAATTTTATTATTAACGCTTGGGGAGGCACTTACGAAGTGCGGAGTTCCCCTGAATTAATTCAGTTTGCTTATGCGGTGGGAATAGGAGGTAAAAATTCCCAAGGATTTGGGATGTTTGGGATATTAAAAGTGGAGGAGAACGAATACTAGTGAAGTCCTTACTGTAGTTATAAGTGCATCTTAATAAGCAGTTAACTTAGGGAAAAACTCTCAGTTCACTTGTTTGTCAATGTTTCAATGTTAAGTTTTTCTTTTAGGTTTAGCTAAAGTTGAAAAACGAGGTGAGTGTATGATTTCTGCCATTCAGGAATTGGGCAAGAGGGTTCTCAAACAGGAATCGAAAGAGCCATTGGATGTACTGATCGAGTCCATTTCCGAAACTAATTATCCCCATGTGTTCCTTGTTGTAATTGAAAAGAATAATTGGAAAGTAGAGATGGAAGAGTGTCAGGAGGGGGAATCTTACAAATATCTTTATCGTCGCGGTGCTTCAAACGGCCCCAATTTTTCTCCGACAGCTCTAGTGACCGATTTGGCGAAAACCTTTGATAAAAAATTTATGGCCTGGTTTGAGAAAATGATAAAACAAAAAGCGAATTTTTCTGAACCAAATATTTCCTATATACGAGACATTTATACTATACTTCATGAAAACCGAGATGAAATTTATGAAACTCTTAAAACAAAAATCAACGAGACAACTGGTGGATGTGTATTGACTTTAAAAATTAATGGTCATTATCTCAAAGAAGACCCTACTTTTGTTTCACTTTTTGTCCACTTGATTCAGGAAAAAGACAGTGAAGTTTCAGCGAATGACCAGGTCTGTTCAGTTTGTGGCCATCGAAAAGCTCTCGTTATGGCCGGATCGCCTGCTTTTAAATTTTATACCAATGATAAGCCAGGATTTATTAGTGGTGCATTTGATAAAGAGTTAGCCTGGCGGAACCATCCTGTTTGTATGGATTGTAATCTGTGCCTTCAAGAGGGGAAACGTTTTTTAGAAAACAGACTTAAATTCCGATTTTATGGTCTCGAATATTACTTAATACCTGAGTTTTTATTTGGAGAGCAGAATACCCGTGAAGAAGTCATAGAAATTTTGAGAAGCGGAAACAAATATAAAACGTTGCACTCACAACAACAAATTGAAAACTCATTAGCGGACGAAGAGGATATATTGGATGTCTTACAAGAGGCTGACGATGATGTACTTTTTCATCTTTTGTTTTTAAGGAAAATTCAATCTGCAGAGCGCATTCTAATGGTGGTTGAAGATGTGATCCCTTCCCGTTTGCGGAAGATATTTGAGGCCAAGGAACAGGTGGAGAAGCGGTTCCCGTTACAAAAGGGTTCGACTCCATATCGTCGTTACCACTTTGGAAGAATTAGGGCTTTCTTTAATAAATCCGATGACAATAAGCGTCAATCTGATTTGGATAAATATTTTTTAGAGATTACATCTGCTGTCTTTCGCGGCCAATCCATTGATATCCGCTTTTTAACCAGGTTTTTTATGCAGGAAATTCGCAAGCATGTAGCTGGTACTTCCGAGCGGGAAGGTGAGGAGGCTGATACCGATAAAATTTTTCATGTTGTCCGGGATGCGTTGATGAATGTGCTGTTTTTTGCCGAACTAAAGATATTAAAAACTGGGGAGGAGAATCTTGTGCCGTCAAAACTTTTTGAGGATATTTTCGAGTTATACGGACCCCATCTTGACCGCCCTGAGAAAAAAGCACTATTCCTTTTAGGAGCTCTAACCCAGATGTTGCTTAAAAAACAACAAAACGAAAGGAACTCTCAGCCATTCTTGAAGCAATTAAAAGGCTTAAAAATGAAAGAAAAAGATTTTCTTGGTTTGTTACCAAAAGTGCAGGACAAGCTTCAGCAGTATAATGCGTTAGATCCAAAGAAAAAGGTACTGGCTGAAGAGATTTCTGACTTCTTTTTGCGTGCCGGAACGGGATGGAAACTTTCGGTCGATGAAATGAATTTTTGTTTTGTGAGCGGGATGAACCTTGTTCATCATATAGAGAACATTTTGTATGGAAATAAACATGAAAACAATGAAGGAGAGGAAAAATAAGATGAATCGTTCCGAAATTCTCTTTCTTTATGACGCCAGCTGGACAAATCCGAACGGGGATCCAGTGGATGAAAACAAGCCGCGTATCGATGAAGAGACAGGACGTAATATAGTCACTGATGTTCGCCTTAAACGTACGATTCGCGATTATCTGTATGATTATAAGGGAAAAGAAATTTTTGTCCGAGAGATATCGGATGATGAAGGGATCATTCAGGATGCTAAGCATCGCGCGGAAGACTTTTTGTTGAAAGATGGTGAAAAGGTTTCTAAATCAGATTTGACACTTGCCGAGATGAAGCGTTTGATTCAGGAGAATTTGCTTCGAGACTGTATTGATGTACGACTTTTCGGTGGGACAATCCCTGTTGAGAAAAGTTCGAAAGAAAAAAGTTCCATTACCTTGACTGGTCCCGTTCAGTTTCAAATGGGACAATCCCTACACCGGGTCAAGCTTGAATATATAAAGGGGACTGGTGCTTTTGCTTCAGGGGATAAACAAACGCGGAAGACGTTCCGGGAAGAATATGTTGTTCCGTATTCCTTAATTGCCTTTTACGGCGTGATCAATGAAAAAGCGGCGGAACACACTCATTTGACTGAAGAAGATGTTTTATTATTGTTGGAAGGTATTTGGAATGGAACTAAAAACTTAATTTCTCGTAGTAAAGTTGGTCAACTGCCTCGCCTATTGCTGCAAGTGGTTTATCATGAAGATTGTTTCCATATTGGAGAGTTAAATCGTTTAATTCGGTTCGACACAGAAAAAGCAGAAGAAGAAGTTCGGCATGTATCCGATGGCACGTTGAATGTTTCACCATTGTTGAGAAAATTAGAAGAAGAGAAAGAAAAAATTCAAGAAATAAAATATCGGTTTGATTCGCAAATAAATTTGTCCCACAATCTGCCTGAAGAATTGAATCGGCTTGGCATTAAAACACAGGAATTGATGTATTAGGAGAGTGGGCGCCATGCGAACATTGATTTTTGATATATGGGGGGAATGGGGGCACTTTCGGAAATACTATTCAACTTCCTCCCCCTTAACTTTCTCTGTTCTTCCACCTTCAACCGCATATGGCATCCTTGGAGCTATCTTGGGTTTATCAAAGGAAAATAACATGTATCTAACTAAATTGAAAGAAGCTCATACGCGCATTGGAATTGGCTTAATTCATCCGGTCAAGAAAATCATGTTTGGTTTAAACTTAATTAATACTAAAGGGAATGTATGGGTGCCCAAACAACGGAGAGAAGGTGCAAGAACGCAAATTCGGACAGAATTTTTGAAAGATGTTCGGTACCGATTATTCGTTTCTATGGATGATCAAGTTCTATATAACAAGCTACTTAGTCATATTCAGCAGCATAAGACATACTATACAGTTTCGCTCGGTTTGAGTGAGTTATTGGCTAACTTCCAGTTTGTAGATGAAATAGACAGCCACTTGAAAAAGTCAACAGGCGAACCTATAGAAATGCATACGATTGTTCCGTTATCTCTTATCCAACATAAAGGGATTCGGATCCAACCTGGGAAGAGATACAAAAAAGAACGTCTTCCTATAGATATGGATGACAACAGGATTGTGTCGGCATATGAAGAATGTCTGTTTGATATGAATGGCCAAACGATTGAAGTGGATGTGGGCTATTTTTACGAAGGAATTGGAAATAACGGTACGATATACCGGTACGTTTTCCTCAATGAACTTCATTCGGAAAAGGTTGTACAAAAAGGTGTGGTTTTATGAAGGTCTTGTATTCTCATCCTGATCAACCACTTCAAAATCATTTGGAGGGTGTGCTTAAAGCCGTTAAGAAGTTATGGGAACAACGTCAGTTTACTGGCTGGGAAACATCTGAAGACAAGCGGAGGCTACATGATTTATTGTGTGTGGCCGCCGTTTTTCATGATTTTGCTAAAGCCACATCTTATTTTCAAGACTATATTCTTTCAGAAGATAAAACGAAGACACTGTTAAGCAGGCATTCTCTTTTATCTGCGATTGTGAGCTATTTTATAGGGAAAAAGCTCCTCGAATCTCAGCAACATGATTTATATGAACCGCTTTTCTTATTTTTAGCCGTCAAACGCCATCATGGGAACATGAACAATTTGTTTTCAGAAGTTAATATTCCTCAAGAAGAACGTCATTCCTTGCTTGAACAGGCAAAAGCTATTGATTATGAAGCATGGAATAATATTGTATTTCATCTAGCCCCTCTCCTGCCAGAAAAAATCAAAGGTTTACATCCCCTTGCCGAAGAGCAAGTTACACAGTGGGTAGAAATGTTTTTTGAAAAGGACATCCGCTTTTGGCGGAGGAAAATCCGAAGAGAGTTGGAGCCCCAAACAATCCGAACGACCCAGTTATATTACAAATATTGTTCTCTATATTCCCTCTTGTTGGATGCCGATAAAAATCAAGCTGCGTTACGGGATAAATTAAAGATGGAACGCAAAGAAATAAACTCTTTGTGTGTAGATAAGTATCGGGCTGAACAGAACTGGAGTTTAGTAGGGATTAACCGTCTGCGTGAAAAAGCTTATCATGAAGTGAAGGAAAATATTGTACAAGCGTCGGGTCGTTTATTTTCAATAAACTTACCAACTGGATTAGGAAAAACGATTATATCTCTGAAAGCAGCTCTGCAGTTAAGAGAGCGTAGAACGCGTGAAAGAGGCGTTGCCCCACGTATTATTTATGCTTTGCCATTTTTAAGTGTCATTGATCAAAATGCGAAAGTTTTTGAAGAAATATTACGATATCAGTCTTTTCCAGTTGATGCATTTATTCTAATGAAACACCATTCCATGGCGGATCCCTATGAGGAAAAATTCAGTGATACTGATTATGAAATTAACGAGAATCAGGCTCGAGTTTTAATGGAAAGTTGGCAAGCCGAATTAATCTGTACAACATTTGTTCAATTGTTTCAAACTCTAATTAGCAATCGTAACCGTGCACTGCGGAAGTTTCACCGTTTGTCGAACGCTATCTTGGTTATCGATGAAATACAGGCCGTTCCCGTAAAATTTTGGCCATTGATGCGGGAGATGTTGCTCGAATTGACGCGTGGGATGGCTACAGATGTCATTCTATTGACAGCAACGCAGCCTGAATTATTTGAACCAACAGATGGATTATTCGAGTTGTGTGAGAGGCAGAAGTATTTCAATCAGATGGATCGTGTTCGTTTGTTTCCGAATGTTTCAATAAAACAAACGATAGAGGAGTTTGTAGACGGGTTAAATCTTTGTCCAGAGTGTTCCTATTTATTTATTTTAAATACCATATCATCTGCAAAAGAACTATTTGCTAAATTGAAACTAAAATTGAAAGAGCCGATAGCTTTTTTATCTACACATATTCCACCTAAAGAAAGATTAAAAAGGATTGAGGAAATTAAAGAGGACAAATATCGGGTTGTAGTGAGTACTCAGCTAATCGAGGCAGGAGTAGATCTTGATTTTGATGTGATTTATCGCGATCTGGCTCCTATGGAAAGCATTGTTCAGTCGGCTGGGCGTTGTAACCGGAACGGATTACACAAAGGAACGGTTTACATTATGCATTTGTGGAATGGGAAAAAAGGATCTTTCTCCGGGCTGGTTTATCCGAATGTGGCGATTGAAGAGACGAAAGTGTTGTTGCAACAATTTAAGGAAATTAAGGAAAAAGAATTGTTTCCCTTAATAGAAAAGTATTATAGGATCATCAAAGAAAAGCTGAGTAAAAGTGAATCTATAAAATATTTAAATGCTGTAAACACTCTCTATTTCTCAGGAGAGGAAGATCTTGACCGTATTCCCGTGTCAGACTTTCAATTAATTGAAGAAGAGTATCCTAAGATTGATATTTTTATTGAGTTAGATGAAGAAGCTAAGAAGATTTGGGGATCTTTTCAAGAGATAATAGATATGGAGAACGGCTTGGAAAGATATAAAAAGTTGGTAAGGATAAAGAAAAAGTTTCAAGAATATGTCGTCTCAGTTCCGGCGAAAGTGGAAAATCGTCCACCAATAGTTAATGATCATTATTATGTAGCCTACAATTCTCTTAATGAATATTACGATCCTGAAACAGGTTTTATTACAAAAGGAGTTACAGCTATATGGTAAGTGGCAATCCATAACAGATCGCCACAACAAATAGGTTCCCTTCACAAGTACGTAAGATATATGAAAAATCGTCCTTTTACATTTAGTGAAAGAAATGGCGTTAATGCAGATTTCTTTTGGGTGCCACGGGAAAATTTAAAGCATTATTATGATCAGGATACAGGTTATATGGATGAAAGTGGTGAATCTTATTTAATTTGAAATCGGGGGATCCAAATGTCTTTTTCAATGGATGTTACCGGCACGCATATCTGGTATTTTTTCATTTGCCACCGGGAGCTTTGGCTCATCATTCATCAAATCGCTGCCGATCAAGACGATGAAAATCTAGATATCGGCCGGTTCATTTCGGAACACAGGTATCAAAACGATAAAAAAGAAATCGTGATTGGAAACATTAAAGTGGATCGCGTCAGAAAACATGGGCAACAACTAATCCTCGGCGAAGTGAAAAAATCCTCTCGTTTTAAAGAAAGCGCCCGTTATCAACTGCTCTTCTATTTGGACACCCTGAAAGAGATGGGGATTGAAGCGAAAGGCGAATTGCTCTTTCCTGAGGAGCGGCGACGTGAAGTCGTTGAATGGACGCCCGAAGCGAAAGAAAAATTGGATGAGGCGATTCAAGAGATTCGCCGCATTGCCAGGCAACCGGTCCCTCCGCCGCCCAAAAAAATCAATTTTTGCCGGAAATGTGCTTATCGCGAATATTGTTGGGCGGAGGGTTAATGATGAAAAAAACATTGTATATCTTTACGAGCGGAGAACTGAAACGAAAGGATAACAGTCTATACTTTGAATCGGAAGCCGGGCGCAAATATATTCCCGTTGAAGATACAAATGACATTTACATTTTTGGCGAAGTGGATGTCACAAAACGGTTTCTCGAATTTGCCGCTGCCAAAGAAATTTGCATCCATTATTTTAATCATTACGGATATTACACGGGCACCTTTTATCCGCGGGAACATTACAATGCTGGGCATGTCATTTTAAAACAGGCGGAACACTACATAGATAAAGAAAAGCGGCTGGAACTGGCTCGAATTTTTATCGCCGGCTCCATTGCCCAGATGAGGCAGGTATTAAAATATTATCAAACGCGGGCGAAAAATGGTAAAGAAGAAATCACAGCGCTCATTGAAAAATTTAAAGAACGGACAAGTGAACTGAGCGAAGGCCATACGGTAGAAGAATTAATGGCGGTTGAAGGACATGCGAGAGAAGATTATTACAAAATGTTCGATTACATCATTAACGACCCGGATTTCCGCTTTGAAAAGAGAAGCAAGCGCCCGCCGTTAAACCGATTGAACGCCATGATCAGTTTCGGCAATTCTTTATGTTATACCATGGTATTAAGTGAAATATACAAAACATATCTTGATCCGCGGATAGGTTATCTGCACGCCACAAATTTTCGGAGATTTTCCTTGAATCTGGATGTCGCTGAGATTTTTAAACCAATCATGGTGGATCGTCTGATATTCATGTTAATTAATAAGAAAATGATCGGGAAAAAAGATTTTGATAAGCAGATGAACGGTATCTTGTTGACTGAATCCGGCCGCAAAAAATTTGTTGCCGAACTTGATAAAAGGATGCAAACGACCGTCAATCATCGGCATTTGGGTAAATCGGTTTCCTACCGCCGCTTGATTCGGTTAGAGTTGTATAAAATTCAAAAGCATATCTTGGGCGAAAAAACATATGAGCCCTACCGTTCCATGTGGTAGGTGATTGAATGTTTGTTATTTTAGTTTATGATTTTGCGGAAAAGCGGGTAGGCAAAGCGCTAAAAATCTCGCGTAAGTATCTTAATTGGGTGCAAAATTCCGTTTTGGAAGGCGAGATTTCCGATGCGAACTATTTTAAGCTGAAAAAAGAATTGCAAGACCTGATGGATCCGGAAGAGGATTCCATTATCTTTTACACATTCCGGACACAAAAATATTCCAAGCGGGAAGAATTTGGTGTCAAAAAAGGCGGAGATGAGAATATAATTTAAGAGTTTTTAGCAACAAATTGAGTTAGGGAGAAGTGGCGCATTGTCGTCGATCCCCAGTAGCGTCGAAAACCCCGGGGATCGACGACATTTTGCTTTTTCAACAATCCTTTATGTAGCGCGGTATTTTTGGAAATCAAAAAAATTCATCATGAAAAAAAGGATTTTTATTCCCGATGAAGAATATTGATATATCGGCAACTTTTTGGGGTTTTGATCTTACCTATGAGGAATTGAAACATCAAACTCCGAAGTTCAGACATGGCCCGGGATTGGTTTTGATCTTACCTATGAGGAATTGAAACTTCGTGAATTGAATATCGACGCTGCCCATGATCGCCGTTTTGATCTTACCTATGAGGAATTGAAACTCTATTGACGGAGTGATAACATCTTGGATGAAAGACGTTTTGATCTTACCTATGAGGAATTGAAACAAGATCGTATCAATAACGCTTTGAAGGCATTCAAAGGTTTTGATCTTACCTATGAGGAATTGAAACTCTCACGGTTGAGATTCGCCAAGGGTTCAGGACGCTCGTTTTGATCTTACCTATGAGGAATTGAAACTCGATCGTTCTCGTCACCGCATCAGCGCCGCCTCCAATGTTTTGATCTTACCTATGAGGAATTGAAACCATATTTAGTTCGTCAAATGTATGTTTGACGTAATTAGTTTTGATCTTACCTATGAGGAATTGAAACTTGTTGACGGTTACGACGGTATTTCCGTTTGGGTTCGTGTTTTGATCTTACCTATGAGGAATTGAAACTTGCTTAATACCGACTTAATCAAGGTTCGCTATCTCGGTTTTGATCTTACCTATGAGGAATTGAAACCCGTCACCCGATCATTTTCCAAAACAAGGGACGAAGGTTTTGATCTTACCTATGAGGAATTGAAACTTGAGATAGTAAACGTTCTCTCCGTCGCGAAACCAAGTTTTGATCTTACCTATGAGGAATTGAAACTCGGAATGGAGGCGTATGTAACGGTGAAAAACCAAAAGTTTTGATCTTACCTATGAGGAATTGAAACATCGCTATCTCACTCGGCAATGTTAAAACAGTCATCCAGTTTTGATCTTACCTATGAGGAATTGAAACCGTACCAAACGCGAAGTCAAGCCCCATCGACAACGTAGTTTTGATCTTACCTATGAGGAATTGAAACCATTTCGTTTCAACTGCTCATGCTCACTGACTTCCAGTTTTGATCTTACCTATGAGGAATTGAAACCTGTTTTAATACTGGCTACCATAGTGTAAAATAAGAACGTTTTGATCTTACCTATGAGGAATTGAAACTCGCGACACTCCCTTCATATACAGTTTCAATTCGGTGTTTTGATCTTACCTATGAGGAATTGAAACTTTCGACAATACGCTCAATCGGTACTTTAAGTTCTTTGTTTTGATCTTACCTATGAGGAATTGAAACTTGCGATTCGGCCGTACATGCCGGAATAGACTTCGGTCGGGTTTTGATCTTACCTATGAGGAATTGAAACTCGGCCGCCTGGTGCGATTCCGGGCGGCTGTAATTTTTGTTTTGATCTTACCTATGAGGAATTGAAACTCAAGATATTCACGTTTAAAAGATTTGAATTCCTCATCGTTTTGATCTTACCTATGAGGAATTGAAACTGCGGCACGATATGATCCACCACCGTTGCCGGTGTCAGTTTTGATCTTACCTATGAGGAATTGAAACTTTTTAAAAATCATACTAAGTTTTGTGTTGACATCCGTTTTGATCTTACCTATGAGGAATTGAAACTGACCAAGCAGTTTATATCCTACACCGTCTACAGCGTTTTGATCTTACCTATGAGGAATTGAAACTGTGTACCGTCTGGTAGAATCTCTAACGATTCTTTGTGTTTTGATCTTACCTATGAGGAATTGAAACTTTGTGATTGCCGGCTGACCGTCTGTTCAAGATTGGGTTTTGATCTTACCTATGAGGAATTGAAACATAGGAACGGCTGCCATTTGCGCCTGGTCAAAGTTGTTTTGATCTTACCTATGAGGAATTGAAACTGGGTTCGTGATTGGTGAAGGCTATCGAACGCCAGAAAGTTTTGATCTTACCTATGAGGAATTGAAACTATACCGCTGATACATCGCCAACGCGTCGTCCTCGATCGTTTTGATCTTACCTATGAGGAATTGAAACGAGGGCGCCCGACAATCGCCGGGAACGCCCCCTCCCCGTTTTGATCTTACCTATGAGGAATTGAAACCATGACCCCTTTCAATTGCTTAATTCCAAACCGGCGAGTTTTGATCTTACCTATGAGGAATTGAAACAACGCGTCAAATTCCAAAACAATATGGCTATTTTAATTGTTTTGATCTTACCTATGAGGAATTGAAACCTAAACGACTTCGGTATACTGCGGTAGATGTTAAGGTTTTGATCTTACCTATGAGGAATTGAAACTTGTGGTTTCGACAACGGCGGCACCGGCGAAGTTTGGATCGTTTTGATCTTACCTATGAGGAATTGAAACCATTTTCTAGTCTTGCAAACATACTGCCTACGGCACAGTTTTGATCTTACCTATGAGGAATTGAAACATTCGAATGACCAGTTGATCAAATTTTTCCCGGAGGTTTTGATCTTACCTATGAGGAATTGAAACCCTCCTTTCGATTGGCCTGTCTCATCAGCGACGGGAGGTTTTGATCTTACCTATGAGGAATTGAAACATTCAAACGACAACGTATATACCTGTCCAGAAACAAAGTTTTGATCTTACCTATGAGGAATTGAAACTTGCCGTTCGCAGTATAAGGCATTATGGCAATTATGGTTTTGATCTTACCTATGAGGAATTGAAACTCTCGCCTACTGCCGCGAACACGCTTGAAATCATCGCGTTTTGATCTTACCTATGAGGAATTGAAACTTCGTCGCTTGGTGTATCTCAAAAAGCTTCCTTAGCGTTTTGATCTTACCTATGAGGAATTGAAACTTTGGCGCAGGGTTTGAAGTCATAATACGGGATAAGGTTTTGATCTTACCTATGAGGAATTGAAACTCCACGCCGGGGGCGTACCGGGTCAATTTAGACAACCGTTTTGATCTTACCTATGAGGAATTGAAACTTTCTCCTCAAGCCAAGGTAATTCCCTATATGCCTTCAAGTTTTGATCTTACCTATGAGGAATTGAAACTATTCGCCCCGCGGGAGGCGATGATTTTCACTCAAGACGTTTTGATCTTACCTATGAGGAATTGAAACATGAATCGTGGAAGAGCGTTAGAATGTCGTGATCGAGGTTTTGATCTTACCTATGAGGAATTGAAACTACGCTGCTGCAACCGCTTTCCCATATTGGAGAAAGCGAGTTTTGATCTTACCTATGAGGAATTGAAACCCCCTTTCAAGTTTTGAAATAGTGAAGGCGCCGAGCGTTTTGATCTTACCTATGAGGAATTGAAACTCCAATGCCGAGGAGAACGATCTCGGCAAGTTGTTGCGTTTTGATCTTACCTATGAGGAATTGAAACATGCTTCATTGACAACGTCTGCAATTATCATTCAATACGTTTTGATCTTACCTATGAGGAATTGAAACTTTTTTTCTATTGCATCCTTTTGTATATCGTAGTATAGTTTTGATCTTACCTATGAGGAATTGAAACCAGGGTCAATGATAATCGGCGACGGGTACGCGTGCGTTTTGATCTTACCTATGAGGAATTGAAACTTTGCTTTCAAATTGATTTGATTTGTGAGCAACGTGTTTTGATCTTACCTATGAGGAATTGAAACTTGATTTCTCGATAGTCCGAGGCCCTGGGAGCACGTCCCGTTTTGATCTTACCTATGAGGAATTGAAACTCGCTCTTATGCGAGCCATCTGGTAAAATTTCCAACGTTTTGATCTTACCTATGAGGAATTGAAACTTCGATTTCCAAAAAACCCGAAGGCTACACCTACCGCGAGTTTTGATCTTACCTATGAGGAATTGAAACCTCTCTCAAACGACGAATGGACTGGTTTTTTTGATCAGGTTTTGATCTTACCTATGAGGAATTGAAACATGTCAAACATCATTGATCCGCAGTTCGCGCAAGTCGTTTTGATCTTACCTATGAGGAATTGAAACAATCTCCGGATCCCAAACACATAGATTTCATGCCCATTGTTTTGATCTTACCTATGAGGAATTGAAACACTTCGCCACCATACCAGAGATACGGTGACTCAATCGTTTTGATCTTACCTATGAGGAATTGAAACCAGAGAAAAGGTTTATGCGGTTGAGGAAATAGCTGAGTTTTGATCTTACCTATGAGGAATTGAAACAAGGCTATCCCGTCCGAGTTAGGACCATAGATGATCGGTTTTGATCTTACCTATGAGGAATTGAAACTGCTTTTCAGCGGGAAACAGAATCGCTATTTACTTTGTTTTGATCTTACCTATGAGGAATTGAAACACTCACACTGAAAGTCTTTCGAAATTACCCAGTCTAGTTTTGATCTTACCTATGAGGAATTGAAACCCTGCTAGAAAATAAGACTGAGTTTGCGAAACTGCGTTTTGATCTTACCTATGAGGAATTGAAACCACAATCCGAGTGATAACAGAAAGTACAATCGCAATGTTTATATCTTACCTATGAGGAATTGAAACCAGCGGCCAAGGGACTATCGGGAAGGCGGCATCAAGTGTTTATATCTTACCTATGAGGAATTGAAACGCGTCTGAACATCCGCTTTCCCATTTCGTTCCCATTGTTTATATCTTACCTATGAGGAATTGAAACATTTGTTTTCTGTTCATTCCGTACACTCCTTTCTTCATGTTTATATCTTACCTATGAGGAATTGAAACTATTGAAGTCTCAGTTCAAGATAAAGTTTATAAATTGTTTATATCTTACCTATGAGGAATTGAAACACGTTTTCCAGTCGCTGAAATCGCCCTCTGACGCATCGTTTATATCTTACCTATGAGGAATTGAAACATTCCATCGCAAAAGGAATGACGAGCGCATCAAAAGTTTATATCTTACCTATGAGGAATTGAAACAATATCGGACACCGTCGTACATGTCCCTAAAGTCCAGTTTATATCTTACCTATGAGGAATTGAAACTATTGAAGGTGTTTCTACAGGCCAAAAATTTCAAACTGGTTTATATCTTACCTATGAGGAATTGAAACAATAAATGTAGATATATCAAGGGATTTGGTGTATACTGTTTATATCTTACCTATGAGGAATTGAAACACATCACAATTACTGGCTATCTATGATTCGGCCGCGTTTATATCTTACCTATGAGGAATTGAAACAACGGGACAAGGTAACAATGCCCGATCAGACCAGGCTGTTTATATCTTACCTATGAGGAATTGAAACGCTGGACTTCGGCAGTTTTTCGTAGACAGTTCGTTGTTTATATCTTACCTATGAGGAATTGAAACTTCAATATCATGCCTCACTTCAATGACTTTCCCAATTGTTTATATCTTACCTATGAGGAATTGAAACTCGGCGCAGAATGGAGGGATGTTTGATTGAAAAAAGTTTATATCTTACCTATGAGGAATTGAAACATATGCACTACGTTCCGATAAAACTCGACAAAGTTCGGTTTATATCTTACCTATGAGGAATTGAAACTTCGTTTTGGCTCCGAGATCCTTGTTCACAATGGCTGTTTATATCTTACCTATGAGGAATTGAAACGTAATCCGTACTGATCATGGTGCTTTGTAGGCCTTGGTTTATATCTTACCTATGAGGAATTGAAACTATACGACAAACGAATGTGAACGGCCAGAACGAGACGGTTTATATCTTACCTATGAGGAATTGAAACATGATTCCTCTCCGCCCCCAACCAGCGCTTCATTGTTTATATCTTACCTATGAGGAATTGAAACTCAAACGCGGAAATATCATATCCGACCAGAAGCGACGTTTATATCTTACCTATGAGGAATTGAAACTTTCAACGACCAGTGGGTAACGAAATCTGATCCGCAGTTTATATCTTACCTATGAGGAATTGAAACTTATATCCAATACGCCGAAATCGTTGAGTATTGGCAGTTTATATCTTACCTATGAGGAATTGAAACACAATAACAATTTTCGCCGGACCCGTATCGTGAACTCGTTTATATCTTACCTATGAGGAATTGAAACGCAAAAGGTTCCCGGCCCTTTTCCGTGATCAGTTCCAGTTTATATCTTACCTATGAGGAATTGAAACTTCAATGTGAAAGTGTGTGTGACTTTTTTCCATACACCGTTTATATCTTACCTATGAGGAATTGAAACCAGTCGATTTGTATGAACAAAGCGCGGATAGTGGCAAGTTTATATCTTACCTATGAGGAATTGAAACATCGATTTTTTCCTAAGCAATCGCATGCCTAGCAATGTTTATATCTTACCTATGAGGAATTGAAACTACGATCTCTTTTCAGTTCTGGACGAGCGATTTCGGTTTATATCTTACCTATGAGGAATTGAAACTTCGTTTTAGCGCCGAGATCCTTATTAATTATTGCCTGTTTATATCTTACCTATGAGGAATTGAAACTCTAACCAGCGAAGAACATACCAAAAAGCTGATCGTGTTTATATCTTACCTATGAGGAATTGAAACTCAATTTCATTCCTCATCATCCTCCTTCATGTAATGGTTTATATCTTACCTATGAGGAATTGAAACTAAGCGTGTACGACCGATCCATATTCTCGACATCGGGTTTATATCTTACCTATGAGGAATTGAAACTTTTTGATGCCATAAACATTTTCCCCTGTAATACTGTTTATATCTTACCTATGAGGAATTGAAACTTTCGAAAACCCAAAGAGCGTGGGTCATTTGGAAATCGGTTTATATCTTACCTATGAGGAATTGAAACTTCCCGGAACAAGAAGCCATTCTCCAGGAACGGTTTGAGTTTATATCTTACCTATGAGGAATTGAAACATCGATCTGACCATTGCTAAGCTCAAATCAAAATTAAGTTTATATCTTACCTATGAGGAATTGAAACTTACTAATCTTGTACAGACCTTCATATCCCTTAATATCGTTTATATCTTACCTATGAGGAATTGAAACACAAGACCGACTGTATGATAGCCTCGATTATTAGTGTTTATATCTTACCTATGAGGAATTGAAACACGGAACAAGATGCGGAGTGGATCAAGGCTAATCGGTTTATATCTTACCTATGAGGAATGGATTTAAGTCAATATTTTGGACACCAATAAGTGAAATTTAATTTTGATCTCATGCCATATTTTTCATGACATCGCTGGTCGCTTGACATGGAGCCTCTGCGGGCGTGGTGTTATGCGAAGGGCGAAAGGGGCAATGATTTCTTTCGCATGGCAAACAAGCCTGCCACACCCGCCACTCCATGTAAAGCGGATGCTTGTAAAATTGTGAAGAGCACTACGCTGCCCCTTTGATACTGTCTTCTGTTTCTTGTGGCGTCATATAGCCCAAGCAGCTATGAATCCGTTTCCGATTGTACCAGCCTTCTATAAATTCGAATAAGGCTCTTCTGGCAGCTTGAAA
>NZ_BDDQ01000056.1 GCF_002003465.1 Caenibacillus caldisaponilyticus
CCGGGACCCCATCCTCATATGTGCATTCTTCAATGGGGAATTCTTGAATATCCCCGTTTGGGATCGGTTCATGCCATTCAATGATGCCGTCCTCGCGGAGATAGAATCCACAATCGTGCATTTCTCCATTTCGGATGAAAACACGATCGATGTACCACTTGCGCGGCTCCCGATTTTCAAACTCTGCTCGAATCGCTTCCAGCATTTCCTTTCGGGCGGCCTCTTCGGTCTCATGATAGCTGAGACCGGATTCCCCGGCTTCAATGTCATGCGCGGGAACCTCATCCGCGAAAGGATATTCCGGGCCCCAGGCGAAGAAGTACCGTCCGTCATCGACTTTCCCGACGACGTATGCTTCGCCGTCGATCGGGAAGTCATCGCGTCGGGCGATTGTCTCAACGACTTGAGCCATGATGTTCAGCTCCTTCTCCTTTTTAGTGGTGTATTCTTCAATGAACCTCCTGATCAATTCGCTGCCATTTGTTGCGGCTCGATTGTTTGCCCGTTGCCACCGAGCCCAAAGAGTATCCTCGATTCTGAATTGGCGTTTGATTAACCCCACTGTTGTCACCTCATGCGATATTCTTTTCTACATCGTCCACAGTCACATCGACGATTTTCCCGCCGACAACAGCCACAAAATACCGACCTTTCCACGGCTCGTTCACTTCGTAGATGCGGCCTTCCTTCAATTCAAAATAGGTTGTTCCAGTTTTTCCTGAAGAGCTCCATTTCCTTTCAGCCGCGTTCAGAAACACGCGATCGAATTTGAAACGGGGGTGACGACCGACGATTTCGGCCACCCATTCCCGGCCGCCGCTGGGTTGATGGTTGACGCCGAAACGGACGGTTTTCGGCGCCCGAACTTCAGCCCAAGCCATCCGGAGCGCTTCTGCCAAATATTCAACGACTTTGCCACCGAACCGACGTTGACCTTGTTTCGCGATTTCCCAAGCCCTGCGCATCACTTCTTTCTTTTGCATTTTTGATTTCCTCCTTTTGGTTTCCTTTTCTGATTCTAGTATATCATCTTGTGGTGACACGTCAATACCTTGTCACCACAAAAATTAAAGTTTTTATTTTCTGATTATTTATGGGCACAAAAAAATAACCCCCGCATCCGAAGATACAGGGGTAATTATTAAGGCAATTTAATCTTTTGACCTGGATAAATTAAATCTGGGTTTTTGATCTTGTTTAGCTTAACAAGCTCTGCAACGGATGTATTGTAACGGGCAGCAATTCCTGACAACGTATCTCCCTTTTTCACCACATACACTTTCGTGCTCGACGGCGCCGTGGAGCTTCCGCTGATTTTCAGCTTTTGACCAGGATAAATTAGATCAGGATTTTCAAACCCATTTAATTTTGCCAAGGCTGAAACGGTCGTATGGTATTTTTTAGCGATCGCCCACAAAGTATCGCCTTTTTTGACCGTATAGGTTGTTACTTCTTGGGCAGCCGGCTTTGACTCCGACTTAGGTTTGCTCGTCGGCTTTTTAGCAGCGCCAAAATCAACGTATGAATAATTCATATCGACATGGTCGTTTATTCCATGCACAATTCCGGAGTTCGTAAACTGCCACATGACAACATTCTCGTCGTTGTAGGTTAACTTATCTCCCCACTGTGCGACCCATTTTTTGTATTTGCCGAGCTTAGAACTGTTTAACCGATTTTCCAACCAGTCCTTATTGGCATACAGCATCACATCATAGCCAGCATCGCTGACGATCGATAAAAAGGTGTCACATATATCAACAAGCACGTTGTTAGCCGGCATACCGTGCTTTTCTTTGTAATGATCCGCATCTTCCATATCGAAGGCGATCGGATAGGATGGCTTTTTGCCTTTCAGCAAACGTAACGCATGGGCCGCTTCGCTTTTGGCTTGTTCAACGGTAAGAGCGTAAGAATAAAGATATGCCCCCCATGGAATACCAACACGCTCAGCTTCTCGGACGTTGCGTTCGAATTGACTATCATCTTGGGATTTAATGTCGCTGCCGTAGCCCATACGAATCATCGCGAATTTGACACCGTCCGCTTTTACCTTATCCCAGTTGATTTCACCATTATGTTCGGATACATCAATGCCCTTTAACATTGCCATATTTTAAGTCCTCTCCTTCATAAAAATAAAGAAGAGCCGGCTAAGCAGCTCTTATTTTGCCAAGCCTTCTTTCTTTAGCACTTCTTTTTGAGCTAAACCCTTTTTGGTCAAGTAATTGTTTTTGAACGCAGTCCAAACAACGACCACTGCTGCTGCAAGATCGGCAATGCTGTCGATCAAATCCTGCGGAATCTCAATGCCAAACGGTTGTAAGACTAATTTCACAGCTGCGAGAATCGCCAACACCATACGAACGACACTTGCTTTATCCATGTAAAAATCACCCTCCTAAATATTTTCCAAATGCCAATGCCGCAGATATTATTGCTACAATCCAACCACCCCACAGTCGTATATCAGTCCAAACAGAAGAACGCCCAGCGGCTTTCGCCTGGAGCGTTCCGATCTGTTCTTCAACATGTTCAATCTTCTCTCGGAGACCGTTATAACGTTTGATGATCGCTCGTGTCTCACGCATTTCCGCGCGAAGATCTTGCAATTCGCTACGGAATTGGATCATCTGCTCGAATAGCTCTTTGTTTGAATACCATTGCTCACTCAAGTATCTGCCTCCTCTACCCAAAAGAAAAAGCCCGGACTCATTGATCGGGGCTTTCCCCAAGTTTTTCAACCACCTTTTGCTTCACCAAATCCGACAGTTGATCAAAGGTTTTCCCAGTGTATTCGTCGGCCGTGAGCGGGATATATCCGCTGATGTTGATCGAGCGCGCATCATCGTTGCCGTTGAAGTAAACTTGAACTTTTGAAATCGCCCCACCGTCTTGATAATTGATTGAGATCGAATTAATTTGAATTTGCATCATTTATCTTCCCCTTTCTTTGATTATTGGTATTTTCAGTTTTCAGCTCATTCAACTGCTTTTCCAGTTCTCCGATTTTTTGTTGCTGTTGAGTCGCCAGTGCGTCCAATAAGGCTTTCTCATACGAGAGTTGCGCAATTTGAGCACGCAAAGAACTAATGATGAGATTAGTGTCGATATTATTGTTCATGTTTTTCCTCCTTCACAAAAAATGGAAAATCAAAAGGCAAGCCATCGGCTTGCCTTAAATATTGGGCTTCATGCTATTTTCGTCTCCAATTCATTTATACGATTTTCTAGATATGTGACGTATTGCTTCAAGTAGTCATTTTCGGTTTCTAACCATGCGATACGATCATGATGGTCGGCGGACACAGGGATCAGCAGCGTCCACAATCGATCGTATTCGATACCTTCCAACTCGTCGCCGTTGTATGTGGCATACTCCGGAAGTCCAACAGCGACGACATCCTCCGCAATCAAACCATAGTGACGGCGCAGCCCATCCGTGCTTCCGCCGTTCTCGGAGATTTCGGTCTTGTCGAACCACGATTTTGGTTTGAGACCGAGGATTCGCTCGGCATATCCGTTGTCGAGCGGCACCTCTTGGATGTCCGCTTTGTATTTCATGGCCGAGGAAATTCGGCCAAGGACGCCGTTTGACGTGACATACATGTTAGCGGATCCGGAATAGGTACGGTTATAAACCGGGTAGGATTGAATCCGAGCTGATGTGCTGTCGGTGCCGAAGTTGATCAGCGACGTGTCATTTTGGACAATGTGCAAATATCCCGCGCCGTTGCTAAGATCAGTTGGAGCCTCGTATATTTTGAAGCCGTTTCCGCCCTTCCATTCGAGACCTTCACCGGCGCCAGGATCATTGAATGTGAGCTTGTTAACATTATAGATTTCGCTGTTGTTCATATTTATTCCGGCGCCGTTGGATTCGTATTGATTCGCCAAGAAGTTTATTTTGCTGACGTTTATAATAGCCAAGCCATCACTGCTGTTTCCAGATATTCCGTTTTCGATCAACACTCCATTTGGTGCTGATATGAACAGTTGCTTTGTACTATCGTAGTACGGCCTAATCTCATAGAAGTCCAAAACGCCGCCGTAAGATGTATCTCCATGAGAGAAGACCAATTCATCAGGATCTAGTCGTACCAGATGTTGCTTATTACCTTCATGCGATTCGATAACTAGTTCTAAACCATCGAATGTCCCTGTAGCATTCAAATCGTCCATTATATTGGTTATTATCAA
>NZ_BDDQ01000057.1 GCF_002003465.1 Caenibacillus caldisaponilyticus
CTTTGGCGGAGATTCAGGATTTTTTGCCGGATGTCTTCGGATAAGGCATGTGCAGGTTTTCGCCCCCGGTTTTTGTGAATGACTCCGTTTTCATCCTCCTCAAGGACTCGTTTTTTGAGGCGATAAACCTGACGAAGACTTAGCGATAACAATTCGGCAGCTTGTTTTCCCGTGATATACCCTTCGATCCATTGACGAATGACTTTGTAACGCTTCAATTCTTTTTTGCTCAATGGAATTCGCTCCTGTCTCATACTGACATTTTCACTGAAGCGTTACAATATGACAATATCACAGACGAACAACACAAACACAAAAAAATGTTGACGGGATAATACGCCTGTGATAATATAGTTCAATGCCAATCTGGAACGATTCTTTTCAGAAGGGTTTTAGATAAGGGTTTTTTTGGAAAAAATGATGAGAACCATCATGTTTGCCGGTTATTCAATACGGATGCTTTGAGGGGTGAAATGAGTTGACAGGTCAATTCGTACAATACGGGAAACACCGCCGACGTCGAAGCTACGCTCGCATTAAAGAAGTATTGGAACTCCCCAATCTCATTGAAATCCAAACCTCTTCTTATCAAGAATTCCTGAATGAAGGCCTTCGTGAAATGTTCCAGGACATTTCGCCGGTCGAAGACTTTACCGGCAATTTAATGCTGGAATTCATCGATTACAGCCTGGGCGAGCCGAAGTATACCATTGATGAGGCGAAGGAACGCGACGTGACCTATGCGGCGCCGCTGCGCGTCAAAGTCCGGCTCATCAACAAAGAGACGGGCGAAGTGAAGGAACAAGAGGTCTTTATGGGCGATTTCCCTTTGATGACCGAATCCGGCACGTTTATCATCAACGGCGCGGAACGCGTCATCGTCTCCCAACTCGTTCGCTCACCCAGTGTTTATTATAGCGAGAAGTATGACAAAAACGGCAAGAAGGGTCTGTCCGCCACGGTCATCCCCAACCGCGGCGCTTGGCTGGAATTCGAAACGGACGCCAAGGATGTCGTTTATGTCCGCATTGACCGGACGAGGAAGCTTCCGGTCACCGTTCTCCTCAGAGCGCTCGGTTTCGGTTCCGATCAAGAAATCATCGACTTGCTCGGCGAAGACGAGTATTTGAAAAACACGCTGGAAAAAGACAATACTGACGGAATCGAAAAAGCGCTGATTGAAATTTACGAACGGCTGCGCCCCGGGGAACCCCCGACCGTGGAGAATGCCAAAGGCTTGCTTGAATCGCGGTTCTTTGACCCGAAACGCTATGATTTGGCGAATGTCGGCCGTTATAAAATCAATAAGAAATTGCACATAAAAAATAGACTCTTTAACCAAAAACTTGCGGAAAAACTCGTGGATCCCGACACCGGCGAAGTCTTGGCCGAAGAAGGCACGGTTCTGGATCGCCGCACCTTGGACCGCTTATTGCCGGTCATCGAGAAGAAGCTCGGCTTCCAAACCTACCGTCCGGCCAGCGGTGTGGCCGAAGGGAAGGAGATCGTTCTTCAATCGATCAAAATCTATGCGCCCGATGATGAAGACGGCGAAAGAGTGCTCAAAGTCATCAGCAACGGCGTTGTCGATGAAAAGATCAAGCACATCACGCCCGCCGATATCATTGCGGCCATCAGCTATTTCTTCAATCTCCTGCACGGCGTCGGCAATACCGACGATATTGACCATTTGGGCAACAGAAGATTGCGTTCGGTCGGCGAGCTGCTGCAAAATCAATTCCGCATCGGCTTGTCGAGGATGGAACGAGTGATTCGCGAGCGCATGTCCATCCAAGACGTGAATGCGATCACCCCGCAAGCGTTGATAAATATACGCCCGGTCATCGCGGCCATCAAGGAATTCTTCGGCAGTTCGCAGCTGTCGCAGTTCATGGATCAGACGAATCCTTTGGCGGAACTGACGCATAAACGCCGGTTGTCGGCTCTCGGTCCGGGCGGCCTGACGCGTGAACGGGCCGGCTATGAAGTGCGCGACGTTCACTACTCGCATTATGGACGCATGTGTCCGATCGAAACGCCCGAGGGGCCGAACATCGGCCTGATCAACTCATTATCAACCTATGCGAAAGTAAATAAATACGGGTTTATCGAAACGCCGTACCGGCGTGTCGATCCTGAAACCGGCCGGGTGACCGATCAAATCGATTATTTGACGGCGGACGAAGAAGACAACTACGTCGTTGCGCAAGCGAACGTCAAGGTCGATGAAGAAGGCAATTTCCTTGAAGACCGAATCATCGCCCGCTTCCGCGGCGAAAACATCGTCGTCAGCAAAGACCGGGTCGATTATATGGACGTTTCGCCCAAACAAATCGTCTCGGCGGCGACGGCCTGCATCCCGTTCCTTGAGAACGACGACTCCAACCGGGCCCTTATGGGCGCGAACATGCAGCGCCAAGCGGTGCCGCTGTTGCAGCCCGAAGCTCCGCTGGTCGGCACCGGCATGGAATACGTGTCCGCGAAAGATTCCGGTGCGGCGATTCGCGCCAAGTATCCGGGCCGGGTCGAATATGTTTCTTCCAAAATCATTAAAGTCCGGACGATCGAGGAAGTGGACGGCAAAGAGGTTGAGGGCGATGTCGTCACTTACAAGCTGATGAAATTCGAACGCTCCAACCAAGGAACGTGCTATAATCAGCGCCCGATCGTCAAAAAAGGCGACCGTGTTGAAAAAGGCGAAATTCTTGCCGACGGTCCGTCCATGGACAAGGGCGAATTGGCCCTCGGCCGAAATGTCCTCGTCGCGTTCATGACGTGGGATGGCTATAACTACGAAGACGCCATCATCATGAGCGAAAGACTTGTCAAAGAAGATGTGTACACGTCCATTCACATCGAGGAATACGAATCCGAAGCGCGCGACACCAAATTGGGACCGGAAGAAATCACGCGCGACATTCCGAACGTCGGTGAGGACGCGCTGAAAAACCTCGACGAACGGGGCATTGTCCGAATCGGCGCCGAAGTGAAGGACGGCGACATTCTCGTCGGCAAAGTGACGCCGAAGGGCGTGACCGAGCTGACGGCGGAAGAGCGCTTGTTGCATGCGATTTTCGGCGAAAAAGCCCGCGAAGTCCGCGATACTTCGCTGCGCGTCCCTCACGGCGGCGGCGGCATCGTCCACGACGTAAAAATCTTCAACCGTGAAGACGGCGACGAGCTGCCTCCGGGCGTCAACCAACTCGTTCGCGTTTATATCGTCCAAAAGCGGAAGATCCACGAAGGCGACAAAATGGCTGGCCGTCACGGAAACAAAGGCGTTATTTCGCGCATTTTACCGGAGGAAGATATGCCGTTCTTGCCCGACGGCACGCCGATCGACATCATGTTGAACCCGCTCGGGGTGCCGAGCCGGATGAACATCGGTCAGGTGCTGGAACTGCACTTGGGCATGGCCGCGCGTGAATTGGGCATCCATGTCGCTACCCCGGTCTTTGACGGGGCGACTGAAGAAGACGTTTGGGCAACCCTGGATGAGGCGGGATTGCCAAGGGACGGCAAAACGGTGCTTTACGACGGACGCACGGGCGAGCCGTTCGATAACCGCATTTCCGTCGGCGTCATGTACATGATCAAGCTCGCTCACATGGTCGACGATAAACTGCACGCGCGCTCGACCGGCCCATATTCACTCGTCACCCAACAGCCGTTGGGCGGTAAGGCGCAATTCGGCGGACAACGCTTCGGTGAGATGGAAGTTTGGGCGCTTGAAGCTTACGGCGCCGCTTACACCTTGCAGGAAATCCTGACGGTCAAGTCGGATGACGTCGTCGGCCGTGTCAAAACGTATGAAGCCATCGTCAAGGGTGAAAACGTCCCCGAACCGGGCGTTCCCGAATCGTTCAAGGTATTGATCAAAGAATTGCAAAGCTTGGGATTGGACGTCAAAGTGCTGTCCAGTGACGAGAAAGAAATCGACATTCGCGAGATAGATGAAGAGGACGAATCGCCTAACGAAGCGCTCAATGTCAATGCCTGATCGGGACATCGGTTAAAACTGGAATCTAGGGAGGTTGCCCTCTTGTTAGATGTCAATAAATTCGAGTACATGAAGATCGGTCTCGCCTCGCCGAATAAAATCCGGTCTTGGTCGCACGGGGAAGTGAAAAAACCCGAAACGATCAACTACCGGACGTTGAAGCCGGAAAAAGACGGACTGTTTTGCGAACGCATCTTCGGTCCGACCAAGGACTGGGAATGCCATTGCGGAAAATATAAACGCGTCCGCTATAAAGGCGTCGTCTGCGATCGCTGCGGCGTCGAGGTCACGCGTGCCAAAGTGAGAAGGGAACGGATGGGGCACATTGAGCTCGCTGCCCCCGTTTCCCACATCTGGTATTTCAAAGGGATACCGAGCCGCATGGGCTTGCTTCTCGACATGTCGCCGCGGGCGCTGGAGGAAGTCATCTATTTCGCATCCTATGTGGTCACCGATCCCGGAGACACCCCGCTTGAGAAAAAGCAATTGCTGTCGGAAAAAGAATACCGCACCTATCGGGAAAAATACGGCAACAGTTTTAAAGCCGGCATGGGTGCGGAAGCCATTAAAAAATTGCTTCAAGACATCGATCTGGACAAAGAAGCGGAAGCCCTGAAAGAAGAACTGAAAAACGCCCAAGGTCAACGCCGGGCCCGCACCATCAAACGACTTGAAGTCATCGAGGCTTTCCGCAATTCCGAAAACGACCCGTCTTGGATGGTTCTGGACGTCCTGCCGGTCATTCCTCCGGAATTGCGGCCGATGGTGCAATTGGACGGCGGGCGGTTCGCGACGAGCGATTTGAACGACCTTTATCGCCGCGTCATCAACCGCAACAACCGGTTAAAACGGCTGCTTGATCTCGGCGCGCCGAACATCATTGTCCAAAACGAAAAGCGGATGCTTCAAGAAGCGGTCGACGCCTTGATCGACAACGGTCGCCGCGGCCGTCCCGTCACCGGCCCCGGCAACCGGCCTTTAAAATCGCTGTCCCACATGCTGAAAGGTAAGCAAGGCCGCTTCCGTCAAAACTTGCTCGGCAAACGCGTCGACTATTCCGGCCGTTCGGTTATCGTCGTCGGCCCGAACCTGCAAATGTACCAATGCGGTTTGCCGAAAGAAATGGCGCTTGAGCTCTTCAAGCCTTTCGTCATGAAAGAGCTCGTCAAAAAAGGCATTGCCCACAACATCAAGAGCGCGAAGCGGAAAGTTGAAAAAGTGCATCCGGAAGTGTGGGATGTGCTGGAAGAAGTCATCAAAGAACATCCGGTGCTTCTCAACCGTGCGCCGACTTTGCACCGGCTCGGCATTCAGGCCTTTGAGCCCGTGCTCGTCGAAGGCCGCGCCATCCGGCTGCACCCGCTCGTCTGTACGGCGTACAACGCCGATTTCGACGGCGACCAAATGGCGGTTCACGTGCCGCTGTCGGCGGAAGCTCAAGCCGAAGCGCGCATCCTGATGCTCGCCGCGCAAAACATCTTGAACCCGAGAGACGGCACTCCGGTCGTCACCCCGTCTCAAGACATGGTTCTCGGGAACTATTATCTCACGCTTGAAAGAGAAGGCGCGATCGGAGAAGGCAAGGTCTTTAAAGATCCGAACGAAGCGCTGATGGCCTATCAAAACGGCTACGTCCATCTCCATACGAGAATCGCGCTGCCGGCGAAGTCGATCGGCAACCCGACCTTTACGAAAGAACAAAATGAAAAATACCTCATCACGACGGTCGGCAAGCTCATTTTCAACAGCATTTTGCCCAAGTCCTTCCCGTACATCAACGAGCCGACGAAATACAATCTGGAGACGGCGACTCCGGATAAGTATTTCGTGCCGATGGGAACGGACATCCCGAAAGAAATCGCGAGCCGAGAAGTCGTGCCGCCCTTTAAAAAGGGCATTCTCGGCGACATTATTTCCGAGGTCTTCAAGCGGTTCAAAATCACCGAAACGTCCAAAATGCTTGACCGCATGAAAGCCTTGGGCTTCCAATATTCGACGAAGGCCGGCATCACGATCGGCATCTCGGACATCGTCGTCCTGCCGGAAAAACAAGAGATTCTGGCCGAAGCGGAAGCCAAGGTCAACAAAGTGATGAAACAATTCCGCCGCGGCCTGATCACGGAAGAAGAACGGTATGAGCGGGTCATTTCCATCTGGAGCAACGCCAAAGACGTCATCCAGGAAAAACTCATGAGCTCGCTCGATAAAATGAACCCGATTTTCATGATGAGCGACTCCGGCGCGCGCGGTAACGCCTCGAACTTTACGCAGCTGGCCGGCATGCGCGGCTTGATGGCCAACCCGTCCGGTCGGATCATCGAACTGCCGATCCGTTCGAGCTTCCGCGAAGGGCTGACCGTGCTGGAATACTTCATTTCCACACACGGCGCCCGCAAAGGTTCGACGGACACGGCGCTCAAAACGGCCGACTCGGGTTATCTCACCCGCCGTCTCGTCGACGTCGCCCAAGACGTCATTGTCCGCGAAGAAGACTGCGGCACCGACAGAGGGCTTAGAGTCAGAGCCTTGCGGGACGGCAACGAAGAAGTCGAAAGCCTTTATGAACGGCTCGTCGGCCGTACCGCTCACGAAACGGTTCGCCATCCGGAAACGGGCGAAATCATCGTCAAAAAAGGCGAGCTGATTTCGGAAGACCAAGCCAAAGCCATCACGGATGCGGGCATCACCGAAGTCATGATCCGTTCGGTGTTTATGTGCGACACGCCGCACGGCGTCTGCAAGAAATGTTACGGCCGCGACCTCGCCACCGGCGCGGAAGTTGAAGTGGGCGAAGCGGTCGGCATCATCGCTGCGCAATCGATCGGTGAACCCGGTACGCAGCTCACCATGCGGACGTTCCACACCGGCGGCGTCGCTGGCGACGACATCACGCAAGGTTTGCCGAGGATCCAAGAGCTCTTTGAAGCCCGCAACCCGAAAGGTCAGGCGACGATCTCGGAAATCCACGGCACGGTCACGAGCATCGTTGAACAAAAAGATAAGCGGGAAATTACGATCCAAGGCGAAATCGAAACGCGCAAATACAGCGTCAACCTCGGCGCCCGCCTGAAAGTTTCGGAAGGAGACGTCGTGGAACCGGGCCAAGTGCTCAACGAAGGTTCCATCGATCCGAAAGAACTGCTCGCGGTCGTCGGCATGGAAGGCGTGCAAAACTACCTGCTGCGCGAAGTACAGAAGGTTTACCGCATGCAAGGCGTTGAAATCGGGGATAAACATATCGAAGTCATGGTCCGCCAAATGATGCGGAAAATGCGGATTGTCGATCCCGGCGACACCGATGTGCTCCCCGGATCGCTCGTCGACATCAATACGTTCCGCGAAGTGAACAAAAAGGTGTTGGCGCGCGGCGGCAAACCGGCGACGGGCCGTCCGCTCTTGCTCGGGATTACCAAAGCGTCGCTGGAAACGGAATCGTTCTTGTCGGCGGCGTCCTTCCAAGAGACGACACGCGTCTTGACCGACGCCGCGATCAAAGGCAAGCGCGACGACCTGCTCGGCTTGAAAGAAAATGTCATCATCGGCAAACTCGTTCCCGCCGGTACGGGCATGCCCCGCTACCGCCGGATCAAAATCACCAAACCTTCGGAAGAGGCGTCGTCCGATGCGGAATCGATGGAAGAATTGGTGAACCAAGAAAGCTGAGCGTTTAACGTGAGAAAAGACCATGGGCCTTTTAAAGCCTGACTGTTTGCGGGCGCGTTCGCGCGCAAGTCGGCGGCGCGCCCGTGAACAATGGTTGACAACGCCAAGCGCCGGGTGATAATATATCTTAGTGCTCCGAGAACCTTGTTGCTTTGGAGGATGTATGCATGTCTTATGAAAAAGTGGCAAAGGCTGAAAACGGTGTCGTCATCGGCACCAAGCAATCCATCAAGGCGTTGAAAGATGGCCGGGCCAAAGAGGTCATCATAGCTGCCGATGCGGATGCCCACATAACGGAGAAAGTCATTGATCTTGCCAAGGAAAACGATGTGCCGGTCACAACGGTGGATTCGATGAAAAAACTCGGCAAGGCGTGTGGCATCGATGTCGGAGCCGCGGCGGTTGCCTTGATTAAATAAGTCTGTGTACGGGTTGCGCCCGCACATACTTTTTTTGCTCATTTATGATTCGCCTGGATCTGTGGATCTAGAGTTTTTTGAAGGGAGGACAAGATTTTGCCGACAATTAACCAACTCGTGCGGAAAGGCCGCCAATCGAAAACGAGAAAATCGAATTCTCCGGCGTTGAACAAAGGTTACAACAGCCTGAAAAAAAACGTTGACGAACCAATTCTCGCCGCAAAAAACGCGGGGTTTGCACCCGGGTGAGCACGGTAACCCCGAAAAAACCGAACTCGGCGCTGCGTAAAATCGCCCGTGTCCGCTTGTCCAACGGCATTGAGGTGACGGCGTATATTCCGGGTATCGGACACAACCTGCAAGAACACAGCGTCGTTCTCATTCGCGGAGGACGCGTCAAAGACTTGCCGGGTGTCCGTTATCACATCATTCGCGGGGCGCTTGACACAGCCGGCGTCGAGAACCGCAGACAAGGCCGTTCCAAATACGGGGCGAAACGCCCGAAATCTTAATGGCCTGACTGAAATTCGGAAAGGAGGGGAACCTTATGCCACGTAAAGGACCAGTGGAAAGAAGAGACGTATTACCAGATCCGATTTACAATTCCAAGTTGGTCACCCGCTTGATCAACCGCATCATGAAAGACGGTAAGAAAGGCAAAGCGCAAGCGATTTTATACAATGCATTTGACATCATTCGCGAACGCACCAACAAAGACCCGATGGAGGTTTTTGAACAGGCGTTAAAGAACGTCATGCCCGTTCTGGAGGTCAGAGCGCGCCGCGTCGGCGGGGCGAACTATCAAGTTCCCGTTGAGGTTCGACCGGAACGCCGCATTTCTCTCGGTCTGCGTTGGATCGTGAACTATGCGCGCCTTCGCAGCGAAAAAACGATGGTTGAAAAGCTGGCCAACGAGATCATTGATGCCGCCAACAATACCGGCGGAGCGGTGAAGAAACGCGAAGATACGCATAAGATGGCTGAAGCCAACAAAGCGTTTGCTCACTATCGTTGGTAATCATTCTGGGATAGAAAGGAGAGAGACCCCATGGCGAGAGAATTCCCGCTCGAGAAGACGCGGAATATCGGCATCATGGCGCACATCGATGCCGGTAAGACGACGACGACCGAACGGATCTTGTTCTATTCCGGGCGGATTCATAAGATCGGCGAAACCCATGAAGGGGCTTCGCAAATGGACTGGATGGAACAAGAACAAGAGCGCGGGATTACGATCACGTCGGCGGCGACGACGTGCCAATGGAAAGGCCATCGCATCAACATTATCGATACGCCGGGCCACGTCGACTTTACCGTCGAAGTTGAACGTTCTCTGCGCGTGCTGGACGGGGCCATCACCGTTCTCGATGCGCAATCGGGCGTTGAACCGCAAACGGAAACCGTTTGGCGGCAAGCGACCAACTACGGCGTTCCGCGCATCGTTTTCGTCAACAAAATGGATAAAATCGGGGCGGACTTCCTCTACTCCGTGAAAACCTTGCACGATCGCCTTCAGGCCAACGCCCATCCGGTGCAATTGCCGATCGGTGCGGAAGACCAATTCGAAGGGATTATCGACCTCATCGACATGGTCGCCTATTACTATGAAGACGATCTCGGCACCCGCACCGAGGCTCGCGAAATTCCGGACGACTACAAAGATCAGGCGCAAGAATATCATGATAAGCTGATCGAAGCGGTCGCCGAATTCGACGAAGAGCTGATGATGAAATACCTCGAAGGCGAAGAGATCACGAAGGAAGAACTTAAAGCCGCCATCCGCAAAGCGACCTGTAATGTTGAGTTTTTCCCGGTTCTCTGCGGTTCGGCCTTTAAAAACAAGGGCGTTCAGCTCTTGCTTGACGCCGTTCTCGACTATTTGCCGTCGCCGGTTGACATCCCCGCAATCAAAGGGACGAAAGTCGACACCGGCGAAGAAATCACGCGTAAGGCTGATGACAATGAACCGTTCGCCGCGCTGGCGTTTAAAGTCATGGCCGACCCCTACGTCGGTAAATTGACCTATTTCCGCGTTTACTCGGGCACGGCAGACGCGGGATCTTATGTGATGAACTCGACGAAGGGCAAACGCGAACGGCTTGGCCGTCTTCTGCAAATGCACGCCAACACCCGTTCCGAGATCAAAAAGGTCTATGCGGGGGATATTGCTGCGGCGGTCGGCTTGAAGGATACGACGACCGGGGATACGCTCTGCGACGAAAACAACCAAGTCGTCCTCGAGTCCATGGAATTCCCCGATCCGGTTATTTCCGTCGCGATTGAACCGAAGACGAAAGCCGACCAAGATAAAATGGCCAACGCGCTGGCCAAGCTCTCTGAGGAAGACCCGACCTTCAAGACCTACACCAATGAAGAAACGGGCCAAACGATCATCGAGGGCATGGGCGAGTTGCACCTCGACATCATCGTCGACCGGATGCGCCGCGAATTTAAAGTCGAGGCCAACGTCGGGGCGCCTCAAGTCGCTTATCGCGAAACGATCCGCAAGGCCGGCAAAGCGGAAGGCAAATTCATCCGCCAATCCGGCGGTCGCGGTCAATACGGTCACGTCTGGATCGAGTTCGAACCGCTTGAAGAAGGCAAAGGCTTTGAGTTCGTCGACAAAATCGTCGGCGGCGTCGTGCCTCGCGAATACATTCCTGCGGTCGAAGCCGGCTTGAGAGATGCGATGCAAAACGGATTGCTCGCCGGTTATCCGCTCGTCGACATCCGGGCGACGTTGTTCGACGGTTCTTACCACGAAGTCGACTCGAGCGAAATGGCCTTCAAAATCGCCGCTTCCATGGCGCTGAAAAAAGCGCGTGAAATTTGCGATCCGGTGCTCTTGGAACCGATCATGAAAGTCGAAGTCGTCGTTCCGGAAGAATACATGGGCGATATCATGGGCGACATCACGAGCCGCCGCGGACGCGTCGAAGGCATGGACACCCGGGCCGGCGCCCAAGTCGTCAAAGCGATGGTGCCGCTCGCAGAGATGTTCGGTTACGCCACGGCGCTGCGTTCCGCGACGCAAGGACGCGGCACTTACACGATGGTCTTTGACCATTATGAAGAAGTGCCGAAGAACATCGCCGATGAAATCATCAAAAAAGCCACCGGCGGCAAATCCTGATCACGCCGGATAGCTTGTATTGTATTACATGAATCTTTATTGTAAGCTAAGGGAGACGGGAATCCGATCTGCCTTAGATCACATAATAAAAATTTTAAACTGTACCTAATGAAGGAGGAATATTTTCCATGGCTAAGGAAAAATTCGACCGTACAAAGCCCCATGTGAACATCGGCACTATCGGTCACGTCGACCATGGTAAAACGACCTTGACGGCCGCAATTACGCATGTTCTTGCGAAACAAGGTAAAGCCGAAGCCCGTGCGTATGACCAAATCGACGGCGCTCCGGAAGAAAAAGAACGCGGTATTACCATCGCGACCGCTCACGTTGAATACGAAACGGATAAACGCCACTATGCGCACGTCGACTGCCCGGGCCACGCTGACTACGTGAAAAACATGATCACCGGTGCGGCGCAAATGGACGGCGCGATCCTGGTCGTGTCCGCTGCGGACGGTCCGATGCCGCAAACTCGTGAACACATCCTTCTGTCCCGCCAAGTCGGCGTTCCGTCGATCGTTGTCTTCTTGAACAAAGTGGACATGGTTGACGACGAAGAATTGCTCGAACTCGTTGAAATGGAAGTTCGCGATCTTCTGAGCGAATACGACTTCCCGGGCGACGAAGTGCCCGTTGTCAGAGGTTCGGCTCTGAAAGCTCTTGAAGGCGATCCGAAATATGAAGAAGCGATTCTCGAACTCATGAACCAAGTCGACGAATACATCCCGACGCCGGTTCGTGAAAACGACAAACCGTTCATGATGCCGATCGAAGACGTCTTCTCGATCACCGGCCGCGGTACGGTGGCGACGGGCCGCGTTGAACGCGGTACGGTTAAAGTCGGCGACGAAGTCGAAATTCTCGGTCTCACCGATGAACCGAAGAAAACGACCGTTACCGGCGTAGAAATGTTCCGCAAAATCCTTGACTATGCCGAAGCCGGCGACAACATCGGCGCCCTTCTGCGCGGTGTCGACCGCAACGAAGTGGAACGCGGCCAAGTGCTTGTCGCTCCGGGTTCGGTTAAAGCCCACAAAAAATTCAATGCGGAAGTTTACGTCCTGACCAAAGAAGAAGGCGGCCGTCATAAACCGTTCTTCAGCGGTTATCGTCCGCAATTCTATTTCCGTACGACCGACGTTACCGGCACCATCACCCTGCCGGAAGGCACGGAAATGGTCATGCCGGGCGACAACGTCTCCATGACCGTCGAACTGATCGCCCCGATCGCGATCGAAGACGGAACGAAATTCTCCATTCGCGAAGGCGGCCGTACGGTCGGCGCCGGCGTCGTCTCGTCGGTTATCGAATAATAATGTCCTGCATCGAGGGCATTCCCTTTGGGGAATGCCTTTTTTATTGCGCAGTCGCGTTCAACATGAAAAGCGGCGGCGATCGCCCGACCGGACTTGAAAATCCGTTTTCCGGTTTTTATAATAATGAAACGTCCCTGGCAAAGCTGTTCGTGACCTTGAAAAAAGCTTGCACTCGGGTCGTGCATTTTATATAATAAGAAATGTTGGTTTTAGCGATGATGCGGAAGGTTGCGGACACACCCGGCCCCTTTGCCATGGCGGGGTGGTCCGGAAATTTTCGCGGAGTCAGTCTGTTTTTTAAAAATGGGCGCAAAGGAGGGACTAAGTAATGGCAAAGCAAAAAATTCGCATTCGTTTAAAAGCGTATGACCATCGGATTTTGGATCAATCCGCCGAAAAAATCGTGGAAACGGCCAAGCGTTCAGGCGCTAAAGTATCCGGACCGATCCCGCTTCCCACTGAAAAATCGGTGATCACCATTCTCAGAGCGGTCCACAAATATAAAGATTCCCGCGAACAATTCGAAATGCGGACTCATAAGCGACTGATCGACATCATCAATCCGACGCCGCAAACGGTCGACTCGCTGATGCGTTTAGACTTGCCGTCGGGTGTCGACATTGAAATTAAACTGTAATCGGATGAAAAGAATGTAGGAGGTGTTACGGATGACCAAAGGAATCTTGGGTAAAAAAATCGGTATGACCCAGATTTTCAGCGAATCGGGCGACGTGATTCCGGTCACGGTTGTCGAAGTTCAGCCGAACGTCGTTTTGCAGAAAAAAACCCTTGAAAACGACGGCTATGAAGCGATTCAACTCGGTTTGGAAGATAAGCCCGTATCGCGCAGCAACAAACCGGAAATCGGGCATGCCGCTAAAGCCAATACGGCGCCTAAGCGCTTCATTAGGGAAATCCGTGGTGTCAACTTAGACGAATATGAAGTCGGTCAAGAAGTAAAAGTTGATATTTTTAAAGAAGGGGACATTGTCGACGTCACCGGCACGTCGAAAGGCAAAGGTTTCCAAGGCTCCATCAAGCGGCACAATCAGTCGCGTGGACCGATGAGCCACGGTTCTCACTATCACCGCGTTTCCGGTTCCATGGGCTCGATCAACCCGATGCGCGTCTTTAAAGGCAAAAAACTTCCGGGACGCATGGGCGGCCAACGCGTGACGATCCAAAACCTCGAAATCGTCAAAGTGGATGCGGAACGCAATCTGCTCTTGATCAAAGGCAATGTGCCCGGACCGAAGAAAAGTTATCTGACTATCAAAAGTGCGGTCAAAGTAGCCGGAGCAAAATAAGGAAAGGGGGATGCTTCCATGCCAACCGTTAAGATGTTTGATGTAACCGGAAAAGAAGTCGGAGAAGTTGAATTGAAAGATTCCGTGTTCGGCATCGAACCGAACGAACACGTCGTTCATGAAGCGGTCGTCATGTATCTGGCCTCGCTCCGTCAGGGTACGCATGCGACGAAAAACCGTTCGGCGGTCAGCGGCGGCGGCAGAAAACCGTGGCGCCAAAAAGGTACCGGCCGTGCGCGTCAAGGCTCCATCCGTGCGCCGCAATGGGTAGGCGGTGGCGTCGTGTTCGGACCGACTCCGCGCAGCTACAAATATAAATTGCCGAAAAAAGTTCGCCGCCTGGCGATCAAATCGGCGCTGTCCGCGAAAGTTCGCGACAACGAAACGATCGTTTTGGATCAACTCACCATGGAGCGTCCGAAAACGAAAGCTTTTGTTGAAGTGTTGAAAAATCTGTCCGTAAACGACGATAAAGCGCTCGTCGTCATCGACGGTGAAAATGAAGCGGTGGCTCTTTCCGCTCGGAACATTCCGACGGTGAAGCTCGTCACCACCGACAAGGTCAACGTGTACGACGTCGTCAACCATAACAAGTTGATCTTGACGAAAGACGCCGCCGATAAGTTAGGGGAGGTGCTTGGATAATGAAAGACGCACGCGATATCATTAAGCGCCCCGTAATCACCGAACGATCGACGGAATTAATGGAGCAAAAAAAATATACGTTCATCGTCGACCGCCGCGCGAATAAGTCTGAAATCAAGCGCGCCGTCGAAGAAATTTTCGGCGTGAAGGTCGCCAAAGTCAACACGATGAACTACGACGGAAAACCGAAGCGCTTCGGCCGTTTCACCGGTTATACGCCCAAGCGCAAAAAAGCCATTGTCACGCTGACGCCTGACAGCAAAGACTTGGATTTCTATGAAGGGGTATAAGTGTTAGAAGCGAAGGAGGGAAATCGTCATGGCGATCAAAAAGTATAAACCGACGTCCAACGGCCGCCGCAACATGACGTCGTTGGATTTCAGCGAAATCACGACGGATAAACCGGAAAAATCCTTGCTTGAGCCGCTGCCGAAAAAAGCGGGTCGCAACAATCAAGGTAAATTGACCGTTCGCCATAAAGGCGGCGGACACAAACGCAGATATCGCATCATCGACTTCAAGCGCGATAAAGATGGTATACCCGGACGCGTTGCTACCATCGAATACGATCCCAACCGTTCGGCCAACATTGCCCTCATCCATTACCGGGATGGTGAAAAACGCTACATCATTGCTCCGAAAGGCCTTGAAGTCGGCATGGAAATCATGTCCGGGCCCGACGCGGACATTAAAGTCGGCAACGCGCTCCCGCTCAAAAACATCCCTGTCGGCACGACCATTCATAACATCGAGCTGAAACCGGGCCACGGGGGACAACTCGTCCGCAGCGCGGGGGCTGAAGCGCAAGTTCTCGGTAAAGAAGGCAAATACGTGCTCGTCCGACTCGCCTCCGGTGAAGTGCGCATGATTCTCGAAACATGCCGCGCCACGGTTGGTCAAGTCGGCAACCTGGAACACGAACTCGTCAAAATCGGTAAAGCGGGTCGCGCCCGTTGGAAAGGCATTCGTCCCACGGTTCGCGGTTCCGTCATGAACCCGAGCGATCACCCGCACGGCGGTGGTGAAGGCCGCGCGCCGATCGGTCGGAAATCTCCGGTCACGCCTTGGGGCAAACCGACGCTTGGTTACAAAACGCGCAAGCGCAATAAACCTTCGGATAAATTCATCGTACGTCGCCGTAAAAAATAACGGGTTCGAGACGCGAAATTCGCAGAAACGGAAGGAGGTTGACCCATGGGTCGCAGCCTGAAAAAAGGACCGTTTGTCGATGACCACCTGATGAAAAAAGTGGTTGCGCTGAACGAGAAGAACGAAAAAAAAGTGATTAAAACGTGGTCGAGGCGCTCAACAATTTTCCCGGAATTCGTCGGACATACGATCGCGGTTTACGACGGTCGCAAACACGTGCCGGTCTACATTACGGAGGACATGGTCGGCCATAAGCTCGGAGAATTTGCACCGACCCGCACCTATCGCGGTCATTCCAAAGACGACAAAAAAACCGGTCGTTAAGTTTGTTACCCGAGAGGAGGTTGAATCATGCAAGCCAAAGCAGTTGCTCGACAAGTTCGCGTTGCTCCTCGGAAAGCCCGCCTTGTCGTTGACCTGATCCGCGGCAAAGAAGTCGGCGAAGCCTTTGCCATCCTGCGGAACACGCCGAAGGCCGCGTCGCCCATTGTGGAAAAGGTGCTGAAATCCGCTGTCGCCAATGCGGAACACAACTATGAAATGGATCCCGATTCGTTGATCGTCGAAAAAGCCTATGTCGACGAAGGTATGACGCTGAAACGCTTCCGCCCGCGTGCGCGTGGACGCGCTGATCGCATTAATAAACGTACGAGCCATATCACGATCATCGTTTCAGATAAGAAGGAGGGATAAGGCGTGGGTCAAAAAGTCAACCCGATCGGCCTTCGAATCGGCATCATTCGCGACTGGGAATCCAAATGGTATGCCGATAAGAAACACTATGCCGAATATCTGCATGAAGATCTTAAAATCCGCGAATACATCCAAAAGCGTTTGAAAGATGCCGCGGTGTCTTCGATCGAACTGGAACGGGCCGCAAACCGCATCAACGTCACGATCAAAACGGCGAAGCCGGGCATGGTCATTGGTAAAGGCGGCTCTGAAGTTGAAGCGCTGCGCAAATCGCTGACCGCTTTGACCGGCAAAAAGGTTCACGTCAACATCTATGAAATCAAACAAGCGGACCTTGACGCGCGACTCGTCGCCGAAAACATCGCCCGTCAATTGGAAAATCGCATTTCTTGGCGCCGCGCGCAAAAACAAGCGATCACCCGAGCGATGCGAGCCGGCGCGAAAGGAATTAAAACCAAAGTATCCGGCCGTCTTGGCGGCGCGGACATCGCCCGTTCGGAGGATTACAGCGAAGGGACGGTTCCGCTCCACACGCTGCGCGCCGACATCGATTACGGCACCGCCGAAGCCGATACGACGTACGGGAAAATCGGCGTAAAAGTGTGGATCTATCGCGGTGAAGTCCTTCCGAAAAAAGGTGCGAACAAGAAGGAAGGAGGCAACTAATCATGTTGATGCCAAAACGCGTGAAATACCGCAGACAACATCGCGGAAGAATGCGCGGGCGTGCAAAAGGCGGCACTGAAGTGGCATTCGGCCAATACGGATTGCAAGCGACGACGGCTGCCTGGATCACGAGCCGTCAAATCGAAGCCGCCCGTATCGCGATGACCCGTTACATGAAACGCGGCGGGAAAGTATGGATCAAAATCTTCCCGCAAAAACCATATACGAAAAAGCCGCTTGAGGTCCGGATGGGTTCCGGTAAAGGTGCTCCCGAAGGCTGGGTTGCCGTTGTCAAACCCGGCAAAGTCATGTTTGAAGTGGCCGGGGTGTCCGAAGAAGTGGCTCGCGAAGCGCTTCGTCTAGCCTCCCATAAGCTTCCGGTGAAGACGAAGTTCGTAAAACGCGAAGAAGTGGGTGGTGATGTCAATGAAAGCAAGTGAAATTCGCAACATGACCACTGCCGAAGTCGAACAAAAAATTAAAGCTTTGAAAGAAGAGCTCTTTAACTTGCGTTTTCAATTGGCGACCGGGCAACTGGAAAACCCGGCCCGCATCCGCCAAGTGCGCAAAGACATCGCGCGCGCCAAAACCATTTTGCGCGAACGGGAATTGAAAATTAACAACAGCTAATTGAAAGGAGGTTCCTTGAATGGCTGAGGAACGCGGCACCCGTAAAACCTATGTCGGTCGAGTCGTCTCCGACAAAATGGATAAGACGATCACCGTGCTCGTCGAAACGTACAAAAAAGACCCGAAATACGGCAAACGCGTGAGATATTCCAAGAAATACAAAGCCCATGATGAAGAAAACAAAGCCAAAGTCGGCGATATCGTTCGCATCATGGAAACGCGCCCGCTGTCGAAAGAAAAACGCTTCCGTCTCGTAGAAATCATTGAAGAAGCCGTCATTGTCTGACGCATGCATCGATCCGTCAATCCGAAGGGAGGTCTTTTGAATGATTCAACAAGAAACGCGTTTGAAAGTTGCGGACAACTCCGGCGCCCGTGAAATCTTGACCATTAAAGTGCTCGGCGGTTCCGGTCGTAAAACCGCCAACATCGGCGACATCATCGTGGCCACCGTCAAACAAGCAACACCTGGGGGCGTTGTTAAGAAAGGCGACGTCGTCAAAGCGGTTGTCGTTCGTACGCGTCGCGGCGTGCGCCGTCCCGACGGTTCGTACATCCGTTTTGACGAAAACGCGGCCGTCATCATCCGTGAAGACAAAAGCCCGCGCGGCACGCGGATCTTTGGACCGGTCGCTCGCGAGCTGCGCGATAAACAATTTATGAAAATCGTTTCGCTTGCTCCCGAAGTTTTATAATCGTGCTTGTAACCAAAGGAGGTGCGTCAAAGATGGCTCGCATGCACGTGAAAAAAGGTGACAAGGTTCAAGTCATCTCCGGCAAAGACAAAGGCAAGCAAGGCGTCATTCTTGCGGCTTATCCGAAAAAACAACGCGTCTTGGTCGAAGGCGTCAACATCGTGAAAAAACATTCCAAACCGACGCAAGCCAATCCGCAAGGCGGCATTATCGAACAGGAAGCGCCGATTCACGTTTCCAACGTCATGCCCCTCGATCCGAAGACGAACGAACCGACCCGCGTCGGTTATAAAGTGGTGGACGGTAAAAAAATTCGCATTGCGAAAAAATCGGGAGAACCTTTGGATAAATAAAGGTTACCGCTTGAAAGGAGGTCACCCGTTTGAATCGTCTGAGAGAAAAATACTTGAACGAAGTCGTTCCGGCTTTAATAGAGAAATTCCAATACAAAAACAAAATGGAAGTCCCGGCGATTGAAAAGATCGTCATCAACATGGGCGTCGGTGACGCGATCCAAAATCCGAAGCTCCTTGACGCCGCCGTTGAAGATCTCGCGGCCATTTCCGGTCAAAAGCCGGTCATTACCCGCGCGAAAAAATCCATCGCCGGTTTTAAACTGCGCGCAGGCATGCCGATCGGTGCGAAAGTCACGTTGCGCAAAGAGCGCATGTACGATTTCCTCGACAAATTGTTCACGATTGCCCTGCCGCGCGTGCGCGACTTCCGCGGCGTTTCCCCGAAAGCCTTTGACGGCCGCGGCAACTACACCTTGGGTATCCGCGAACAACTGATCTTCCCGGAAGTCGACTATGACAAAGTCGTCAAAGTCCGCGGCATGGATATCGTCATCGTGACGACGGCGAAAACGGACGAAGAAGCTCGGGAACTGTTGGCCTTGCTCGGAATGCCGTTTAGAAAATAATAGCCAAAGGAGGGTAAGCATGGCTAAAAAATCGATGATTGCCAAAGCGAACCGTCCGCAAAAATTTAAGGTTCGCGAATACACGCGCTGCAAACGGTGCGGCCGCCCGCATGCCGTTTTGCGCAAGTTCCAACTCTGCCGTATTTGTTTCCGCGAATTGGCTTATAAAGGCCAAATTCCGGGTGTGAAAAAAGCCAGCTGGTAAACCCCTGTTTGAGGGAAGGAGGTCATTGGAATGGTTATGACAGACCCGATTGCAGATATGCTGACTCGCATCAGAAATGCGAACAACGTGCGCCACGAATCGCTTGAAGTGCCGGGTTCTAGGGTCAAAAGGGAAATCGCCGAAATCCTGAAGCGCGAAGGCTTCATTAAAGACTATGAATACATCGAAGACAATAAGCAGGGCATTA
>NZ_BDDQ01000058.1 GCF_002003465.1 Caenibacillus caldisaponilyticus
TTCAAGCGGAACTGCTACGTCTGTACGGACTTCGTGTCAATCATAAGAAAGTTCTCCGCATCATGCAGAAACTTGGGATCCAAGCTGTCATTCGTCGAAAACGCTTGTGTCAAAATCAATCTCGCACTCCCATGGGAGTGCGAATCGCAGAAAACCTTCTAAACCGTCACTTTCGTGCTGATGCTCCCAACCAAAAATGGGTGACAGATGTAACATGGATTCGTGCTGGAAATCAAACATTATATCTCTCTGTTATTATGGATTTATTCAACAATGAGATTGTGGCATATAACATGAGCACTCGTAATGACAATCAACTTGTTCTGGATACCGTTCGTAAAGCTGTAGAAAAAAGAATGGATGTTACTGGAACCATTCTTCATAGTGACCGAGGATTCCAGTACACATCCTATGAATATCATCACTTGCTGAATCAATTCGGCATTCGTCCCAGCATGTCTCGAAAAGGCAACTGCTTGGACAATGCCGCCATGGAAAGCTTCTTTTCCCACTTAAAAACAGAAGCTCTCTATCCCTATGATATACAACATTGTAACCAAGCACAAAACTTAATTCACAACTATATTTTCTTTTACAATGAGGAGCGGATTCAATTGAAGTTAAATAGATTGACGCCTGTTGAATACAGGCGTCAGAAAACAGCTTAACAAGGGTGTTTTTTACGTGTCTACTTTTTTGGGTCTTGACCAGGGCAAGCCCCGGCTTTTTTTTTTCGTGCCGCTTCCCGGCACCCGTTTTTCCGCTTTATGCTGATGCGTCCCGTCAGCCTTTGACCGACCCCGCGAGCAATCCTCTGATGAAATATTTGCCCAACAAGATATAGACGAGGAGCGTCGGCAAGGCCGCCAGGAGCGCGCCGGCCATTTGCACGTTCCATTCGACGACCTGGCTGCCGGCCAAGTTTTGCAAAGCGACCATGATCGGCTGTTGCGCCGAGGACGTGATCGTCACCGCAAAAAGAAACTCGTTCCAAATGTTCGTAAACTGCCAGATCGCCACGACGACAAAGCCCGTGATCGACAGCGGCATGATGATGTGCCGGTAAATGCCGACGAACCCGGCGCCGTCGATCTGCGCCGACTCCACGAGGGAATCGGGGATGTTCGCGTAAAAGTTGCGAAACATGAGCGTCGTAATCGGAAGCCCGTAGACGACGTGGACGAGAATCAAGCCCGGAATCGAATTATAGAGCCCGATGTTGCGGATGAATTGCAACAGCGGAATCAAGATGCTCTGATACGGGATGAACATGCCGAACAAAATCGCCGTGAACACCCAATCGGAGCCTTTGAACTTCCATTTGGACAACACATAGCCATTCAGCGATCCGAGCAGCGCCGACAAAAGCGTCGCCGGGACGACGAGATAAATCGTGTTCATAAAGTTCGGCGCCAGTTTGGAAAAGGCTTCGGCATAGCCGGCGAAATCGATGTGGGCGGGCGGTTTCCACATCGTCGCGATCGACACTTCATCGAACGGCTTCAGGCTCGTCACGAGCATGACGTAAACGGGCACGAGAAAGAGGACGCCGAGAATCACCAAGATGAGATAAATCAACGGCCGCGCGAACGCTTTTGCCATTCACGACTCCCCTTTCCGGCTCGAAATCAGGTAAGGGATGATAAAGACCGCGACCATGATGAGCATGATGATCGCAATCGCCGCCCCTTGCGCATAGTCATTGCCGCGGAAGGTCGTCTCGAACATGAAAACCCCCGGCATGTCGGTCACGTAGTTGGCTCCGGGTCCGGTCATCGCATAGATCAAATCAAAGATTTTCAAGGAAATGTGGGCCATGATGATCACGACGCTGTAGGTGATCGGCTTCAGCTGCGGCAAGATGATTTTCCGATAGATTTGAAACTCGCTCGCCCCGTCAATGCGCGCCGCCTCGCGGACGTCTTCAGGAATCGCGCGCAAACCGGCCAAATACATCGCCAACGAAAACCCCGTCATTTGCCAGACGGCGGCAATGACGACGGCGATGAGCGCCACCGGCAATCCGAAATCGATTTGCCCGATATGCCACGACGGGACGATCGACGTGTCGGTATACCACTTCGGGTGAATACCGAAATCTTTCAGCAGAAGGTTAACCCCCGTTTCCGGGTTTAAAATCCAGCGCCAAACGACCCCCGTCACGACAAAAGACAAGGCCATCGGAAACAGAAAAATGTTGCGAAACAACGATTCGGCCTTTAAACGCTGGTCGATGAAGATCGCCAACATTTGGCCGAGCAGCACGACAAGAACGATGAAAAAGACCGAGAAAAACAACGTATTTCTCAAATCCGCCTGGAACCGGAAATTATGGAACAAAGCTTGATAGTTCGCCAAACCGGCGAAAGTGAAATCGGGCAGCAGCGAATGCCAACGGCTGACGGACACATAAGCCGTCCAGCTGATAAACCCGTAGACGAAAATCGCAAGCAAAATGATGGAAGGCAACAAGAATAAAAAGGCCAGCCAGCGATCTTTGCTCAAACCGGCGCGTTTTCTTTTCTTGGTTTTTATTGCCGGCGTCACTTCTGCGGTTTCTAACGCCTCTCGCTCAAGCACGACTTTCCCTCCCTGCATCCACGACAGCCACCGAAGACGTCAAGGCATGTTTGACACAGAAAAGAGGGAAGTTTCCCTCCCTCTTCCCGTCGGCTGTCATTGTTTCAATTGTGAACTGGCGTCTTTCAATGCTTGGATAAAGTTAGCCACGTTCTTTTGCGTGACGAAGATGTTGACCGCTTGGTTCACTTTCGTGAGAAAGCTTTCCGGCGCTGCCGAACCGTGGGCCAGGCTCGGGGTCAAGCTGTTGGACTTAAAGTCTTCCATCGCTTTTTTGCTGTAATCGTCGTATTTCGAAACATCCGTATCGGTGCGCGCCGGAATCGAGCCTTTTTTCGGATTGAAGGCATCTTGGCCGTCCACGGAGCCGAGTTCGGTCAAGAATTTTTTGACTTGATCCGGTTTGCTGACCCCTTTCGGCAAGCCGAAAGTATCGGTGATGACCATGAACATGCCGTCGGTCTCCGGCGTCACGACCGCGCCGTAGTCTTGATCATATTTCAAGCCTTTGCTCGTAAAGTAGCCTTTCGCCCAGTCGCCCATGATGTTCATCGCCGCTTTGCCGTCGGCCACCAGCTGGGTGGCGTCTTGCCAAGCCAACGAGCTGTGATCGGCGTTCACATAGTTCAGCATCTTCTTGAAGATATCCGCCGCTTCTTTTACCGCCGGATCATCAAACGGCACTTCGCCCGTCCACAATTGTCTGTATTTGTCGGGGCCGAGTTTCGCCAGGAGGATGTTTTCAAACACCATCGTCGACTCCCAGACATCTTTGTCGCCGATCGCAAGCGGGGTAATGCCTTTCGCTTTTAACTTATCCGCGACTTTAAAGAAATCATCAAAGGTTTTCGGCGGCTCAAGGCCATTGTCTTCAAAGATCTTTTTGTTGTACCAGAGCACGTTGCCGCGGTGGATGTCGACCGGCACCGCATAGATTTTGCCGTTATAGCTGACCATGTCGATCAGGTCTTTCGGGAACTTGCCGTCCCAGCCGTTCTTTTTGTACAGGCTGTCCAATGCCTCCATTTTTCCGGCCTTCACCCAAGTCAGCAATTCGGCGCCGCCGTGGACTTGGAACGTCGAAGGCGGATCGCCGCCTTGCATCCGGGTCGCAAGCACCGCTTTCGCATTGGAACCGGCGCCCCCGGCCACGGCTTCATTTTCAATCTTGATATCGGGATACTTTTTATGGAAATCATCGATGAGCGCCTTTAATCCGTCGGCTTCACCGCCGGCCGTCCACCAGCTGAAAATTTCCAGTTTGCCTTTTTCGCTGGACGATCCGCCGGAGCCGCTTGACTTTGAATTGCTGCATCCCGCTAAAACCGCCGCCAAAACGAGCACGGCAATCGCGAACATGCCAAGCCGTTTGAACATGCATGACCCTCCTTAATGTTATGTAAGCGCTATACTTTCAATATAAAGCGCTTTCAAAATATTGTGGCTGGAGGATGCTTCACTTTTTTGTGCTTTTTCTTCACTTTTTTGCCCCTGTGGTTTGAAGGTAAGAAAAAAACCTGAGGTCATGCGGAGCGTCGCGGCAGGCCGGGCAGAGCCGTCCGGCGGTTTGTGCCGCGGAAAACGGCGTCTTACCGGGAGATGTCATCCCCACGGCTTTTTCGCCGCTGCGTTTTTCGGTACGCGCTCGGCGTTTGGCCGGTCCATTTTTTAAACGCACGGCTGAAATAGTTGGGATCGCGGTAACCCACTTCAAAACACACTTCCTTCAGCGTGCTATCGGTGGTGGCCATCAAGGCCATCGCCCGTTCCATGCGCAGTTTGGTGACGTATTCAATGAAGGTCATGCCGGTGTGTTCTTTAAAAAGTTTGCTGAAATAGTAAGGGCTGAGCCCGACGTGCTGGGAAACATCTTCCAGCGTGAGCGGAGCCGTAAAGCGAGCTTTGATATATTCCTTGGCCTGAAACAGCAAACCGCCCGCGTCTTCTTTTTGCCAGCGGGCGCTCTCGTTGAGCGCTCGCATGAGGGCCGCCAGGATTTCCTCTCTCAAGCGGTTCAGATCCCCCGCCTCTTCAAAAGCGGGAGGCGGAACGCGCAAATCGATCCCCATTTCCCGAAAGAACCGGACGATGATGACCCACAACTCGCGCAGGCGCTCGCGGACGACGCGGACATCCCCGCCGGTTTCCCGCTCCAGATATCCGAAATAATCGTGAAAGGCGGACACCAATCGGTTGCCGTCCCCGCTTTTTACCGCTGCCATGATGTTCCGTTCCTTTTCGTCCGATTCATCATCCGTCACAGGTTTTTCAAGCGACGGATGATAATATAAGTATTGGCCTCCGTCCTTCGTCCAATGGAGCGCGCGCAGCGCCTCCTGATAAGAACGGTGAAAGCGCTCGGCCGATGCGACCGGCGTGCCGATCCCGACCCTCAAAGGAACGGAAAATGCTTTCCGGTAACGGCGCATCATCTCGTCGACCATCTGGACGGCTTCGGCATGCGGCGAGAGTCCTGGCTTTCCGCCATCGTTGGAGGCGAGCGCGAATATCGGGACTTGGTCGCCGGTCATCGGGCCGACATAGCCGCGGCCCGCCTCTTCGAACCATTGCTTGATCCATCGATAAGCCGCTTTTTTGTCGTCTTGTTGCCCTTGTTCGTCGAACTGGCAGACGATCGCGTAGGCGGAATGGCCGTGCGGATTCAACAGCGCCTCCACGTCATCGACCTCGGCGTCCTGTATATGATCGAGCAGCAAGGCCGCGACCCATTCGGATTGGATGAAGGCGAGCGCTTTCTGGTAAGCGGCTTCCATGCGTTCGCGTTCGATGTCTTTCGCCTTCTCCCGTTTGATCTCTTCAGCGACGCGGCGCACCGTTTCCAATATTTCTTCTTTTGTGCTCGGCTTTAACAAGTACTCCTTCACGCCGACTTTCATCACTTGGCGGGCGTATTCGAACGTGTCGAACGCCGAGACCATGATGAATTTCGTCTTCGGTTTTTCGGCGTGAATCGTTTTGACCGCTTCGATGCCGTCGGTGCCCGGCATCTTGATGTCCATCATAATGATGTCCGGAGAGAGCGTACGCGCGAGTTGAACCGCTTGGCGGCCGTTCGCCGCTTCGCCGATCACCTTCACGTCCTGGATCCCGTCCGCGATCATCTTTTTCAACGCCTGCCTTTCAATCGCTTCATCGTCGGCGATCAGCAGCGTCAACATGACAACCGCCTCCTTTCCTTGTCCCTGCGCGGGCTAAGTTAAACGGCGCGCGACGTTTTCGGCAGCCGCAAGGAAACCGTCGTGCCCTTTCCAGGCGCGGAATCGACCGTGACGATATCCGTGCGGTCGAAAAAAAGCTGAAGCCGCCGAACAACGTTTTTAAAGCCCAGACCGGTCGAATGGCCGCTCGGAGAGGGCGGCGCCTCCCGCGGGTCGGTCTCGTGATCGTCCCATTGCAGCAAACGCCGCACCGTTTCCGCGTCCATGCCGACGCCGTTGTCGGCGATTTCGACCAAAACGGCCTCATCCATGTCCTTGATGCGCAAGCGAATCTCCCCGCCGTTTTCATACGATTCCACGCCGTGGATAAACGCGTTTTCAACAAGCGGCTGCAGCGTTAAATTCGGCATTTTCAAGTCGAGGCACGATTCATCGACGTCCGCGATAAACCGGACCCGGTCGCCGAAGCGGGCTTTCTGCAGGAAAAAGTACTTTTCAATGATTTCCATTTCCTTGCCGAGCGTCGTCGGGCGGTCCAAACGGCTGAGATTGTGGCGCAATAAAGCGCTGATGGCTTCGATGAGCTCGGACGTTTTTTCGGCCCCTTCCAAATACGCGGTCCTGGTGATCGTGTTTAAAACATTGAACAAAAAGTGGGGATGGATTTGGTTTTGCAGGCTCTTTAGCTCCATCTCTTTCAGCAGCCGGTCGAGTTCGGATTTTTTTTGGATCTCTCCGATCAGATTGCGGATATTCTCCCTCATGTCATTAAAGGTATGGGTCAGAAACCTGAACTCGTCCCGCGTCGAAACTTCCACCGGCTTGCCGTCGAATTTCCCTTTGGAAATTTCCCGGGCCGCCGCGCTCAAACGGGCGATCGGGCGGGTGATGCCCCGCGAAATGTAGAGGGCAAAGAGCACGCTCAGGAGAGTGACCGTCACGAACACCGATATGCCCATGGATTGAAAGTACTTGTTTTTCATGTTCATGTTTTCATAGAATTGGTGGTATTGGGTGAGTTCGTCGTTCGTCAAGGTCAAGGTCGTCTGCTGGATGAGATGAAGAATGCTTTCGGCTTCCGCCATATGCTCGGAATACGCGTCAATGTTTTGCTTCTGAAAGGCATCCGAGACGATGCCGCACTCATCAAGGAAACTCGTAATCATGTTTCGGTAATTTTCGACCGTCAGATAGTTTTTCTCGTTTTCAATCTGACCGGAAAGATCTTCTTGAAGCCTTCGCAGCTCAAGGCGCTCGTCAAGATAACGGCGGTAATATTCCGGCGTCCGCTCGACCAAATACGCGTTCAACGTTTGATAGACGGTTTCCGCCTTATGGGAGATTTCGTTGAGCAGATAGAACCGCTGCAAAAGGCGGTCGTATTGATCGATGGACCGCTGCCCGCCGTGATAGAGAAGATAGCTGACGCCGTTCATGACAAGGATCAATAGAAGGAAAAAGATCATGAGTTTCGTGCGAAAGCGGATCAAGGCATCCGCCTCCCGTTTTCGTCCATCGGGGTCGACTGCAAGTCTTTGGCGGTCAGGATGCGGCAAGGCGTGTGTATGATTTTATGAATGCGCTTTCCATTCAGGATGTCCACCATCGTTTCCACGCTTTTGTAGCCCATTTGGTACGGGTCTTGAGCGATGGTGGCATCGATCCAGCCTTTCTGGATGAGCTCCAGCGTTTCCGGGAGCGTATCGAACGCGATGACGTGAATGTCGCCTTTTTTCTTATAGCTTTGAATGACCGCGGTAATGCCCATCCCGTCCAACGCGCTCGTTCCGACAAAGGCATCGATGTCGGGATGTTTGATGAGAACGTCATACGCCTTTTCAGCGGCTTGGATTTTGGTAATATTTGACGGCTCCACGTCGACGATTTGAATGCCGGGATACGATTTCACCGCGTCTTTAAAACCGGCGACCCGGTCGGTTTGATTGCCCGGCTCCAGGCTCCCGGTGATGATGGCGACTTTGGCCTTTCCGCCGGTGACGCGAACCAGCGCTTCGCCCGCCAGCCGTCCGGCTTCATAATTATCGGTACCGACGTACGCCAGACGGCGGCTGCCGGGGGCGTCGGTATCCACGGTCACGACGGGAATCCCTTTTTGGATGGCTTGGTTGATGATCGGCGTGATCACCGGGCGATTGATCCCCTGCGTAATGATGCCGTCCACCCTTGACGCGATCGCCGCCTCGATCACGTTGACGTGCTCGGCCATATCCCTTTGAACAGGGCCCGAATATTCCACCGCGGCGTTGTACTTTTTGGCGGCATCCTTCGCGCCCTTTTCAATCAGACGCCAATACGGGTTATCCATTTCTTCAGGCACGAGGACGAAATGATAGGCCGGCCGTTTAAAGCCCGAAGCGGCCGCGGCCGGCGTATCATAATGAAGCGCTTTCAATAGAAACCAGACGGAAAGCGTCAGAAAAACGAGACACGACACCGCCAAAGCGGTGAGAAACAGGAAGCGAAGCTGATGATTCATGGATCCCCTCCGACGCCAAGAAACCTTTTCCGGATTTCCGCGCTCATCGGTCTGACGGCCCGAATTTATCGTTGATTTTCGCCTCATAACGGCGGAACGCCTTGGATTTTTCCCAATTTTTGTCTTCGGCCAGCCGTTGGAAGCGCAGCCGCTTTTCGTTCAGCTTCCGCTCCAACCTTTGTTTTTCTTCGGGATCGGTACAGCATCGGAGCAAATCTTGCAAAGTCCGAATTTCTTTATCCAATGATTTATCATCGTCGATGAAACCGGCGTTTTTCAACACTTTATAAGCCATTCTCAGATCCTCCGGCACGGAAGAGAGGTCTTCCAGCTGCAACGGTTGGCCCATTCCCGGCAAATGATCGAATTCCCCATTTTTTATGGCCGTCCGGATTTTATCCTCGGCGACCAAGGCAAAGATATCCATCGCTTTCGCCCTCCTAGAAAGTAATCAACGAACGTTCATCCATTCCGCTTTTCCCGCGTGCCGGATTCGTAAAAACGCATGGGCCGGAAGCGCCCGGGCGATGAAACCCTTTTTATTCATCATATCACGGCATGGGAGCAATGTTGACGGAAAACCTCGCCTTCAGGGCGTTCGCCCGATCACAGGCGACAACGCGGACGTTTCCACCGACCGTAAAAGCCGTCTCGCCTCCGCAATGAACGTTTGGGTGCCGACGACCAAGATGAGTTCCGGCGCGAGGGCGCGCGCCCGTTCCAGCGCTTTATACAAGGGTTTGACGCTCTCGGCGGAGGCGCCGCATCTTGCGGCGGCCGCCAACGCATCCGGCGGAAAAGCTTTATGCGAACGCTCCGGTTCCGTGACGATGAGGGTGCGTGAGAAACGGGCGCAGACGGCATAGACGCCTTCGTAATCTTTGTCCCGCGAAACGCCGGCCACGGTCACGACGTCCTTCACGCCCATCGCGCGGATCACTTCTTCGACGTATTCGGCGGAACGGCGGTGGATCGCTCCGTCCAACAGCACCGCCGGATCAACGCCGATGAGCTCGCAGCGCCCCGGCCACTCAATGTCTTTCATGACGCGCCGAACGGTCGCCGCCTCCAGCGCCCGTCCTTCCACCGCCTCGCACGTCTTGATCGCCACCGCGGCATTGTCGGCCTGAAACGAACCGAGCAGGGCAAGATCAAGGGATCCGTAGCGGCGTTGGTCCGTCCAGACTTTAAAATGGGTGCCGCGGCGGTCCATGCGAACGTCGACGGCTTGCATCGCTTCGCCGAACGCGAAGACGCGGGCGTTCTTTTCCGACAATCGGCCGCGCAAAAAGCGCATCACCTCGGCATCATGCTGCCTCCCAATGATGACCGCTTCAGTCGCCGCCTTGACGATTCCGATTTTATGCGCCGCGACGTCCATGATCGTTTTGCCGAGCGGGCCGAGATGTTCGGCCATGATCGGCGTGAGAACGGCCCAGCGGTTGTCCAGCACGTTCGCCTCGTCATACCGGCCCCCGCGCCCGCATTCGATGACGTTGATGTCCGTGTTTTCCGCTTTAAAATGGATCAACGCGGCGGCGAGGGCAATGCCGATCGGCCCCAAATATTTGTGGGACGGCAGTTCCGATTCGATTGTGGTGACCGCGCTTTCGATGCCGCTCATGATTTCCACGAACCGCTCATCGGAAATCGGACGGCCGTTCACGCGAATCCGCTCCGTAAAGTCCAAGAGATGGGGTGAGGTGAACAAACCGACCTTGTGGCCGCACGCGGCGAGAAGCGCGGCGATCATCCGGGCCGTCGACCCCTTGCCCTTGCTGCCCGTGACCAATATGAATCGGCCGCCTTCATCCGGACGGCCGATCCTCTCGAGCAAACGGCGCGTGAGGCCGATGTCGCGCGTCACCGAATCGTCGCCCTTCGGCAGAAAATCCCTTGCCCTTAAGTACGAGCGATAGATTAAATCTTCCGCTTCTTTTTTCGTCTTCACGCTCATCGGCTGGCCACCTTCTCGCGACGTTCGGCGAAAAAGCGTGCGCGCACGGCGCCGACCAAATAGAGAGACCCCGTCACCAAAAGCCCTTCTCCCGATTTGATGCGGCGGAGGGCATCCGTCCAAGCGTCCTCCAGCTCCTCATGATAGGTGTATGAAAGGCCGCATGTCCGAAAAGCCGCTTCCACTTCCGTTCTGGCGACGCGGCGCGCGGCGAACGGTGAAGGAACGACGACATAATGGGCAGCCGGAAGCGCGAGCGCTTCCAGCATGTCCGCCGGATTTTTTCCGGAAACAAAAGACGTCAGCACGACCGCCGGATGAAAACCGGCGGCGTGCAAACTTTCTTTCAACGCCTTTAATTCCAGCGGATTATGGGCGCCGTCCAAAATGACGGGAACGCCCTCCCATTGCCGCTCCTCCATCCGGCCGGGAAAATCGACGCGGGCCAGCCCCCGCACCATATCCCGTTCGCAAATGGCAAAACCCGCCTCGCGCAGGCATTCGATGATCCTCAGGGCGTTGGCCGCGTTTTGCTGCTGATGCTTGCCTTTAAGCCCGAGCCGAAGTCCCCGCAACGCGATGTTTCCTCCGGTGTACGTCAATCCGGCCGGACCGCTCGCCATGGCATAATCGCGGTCGATGAAAAGAAAACGCGCTTTTGATCGGGCTTCGAGCGTTTGCAAATACCGGCGCGCGCTTTCATTGCGCATGCCGCAGACGGCCCATTTCGTCTCCGGTTTGATGATCGCGCTTTTATCCGAGGTGATCGCTTCGATGGTGTCCCCGAGCAATTTGGTATGGTCGAGCGTGATTTCGGTCAAGCAGGCGACGAGCGGTTCAAAAATGTTGGAGGGATCGCTCGCCCCGCCGGCGCCGTTTTCGTAAACGATCAGCCGCACTCTTTTTTTCTTGAACCACAAAAACGCGATCAAGGTCATCAAGTGTTTATGGCCCGCATCCCGCATGTCCGCTTCCGATGCGATCTCCGCAATCTCGCTCACGATGGCCGCCAACTCATCTGGAGAGATCATTTTTCCATCCACGGCAAAGCGTTCCTCATACCTGGATAGATGCGGTCCGGTGAACAAACCGTGGGCGATGCCCGCTTCTCGTAAAACGGACGAGACAAAGGCCGCCGTCGAACCCTTGCCGCACGACCCGGTGATCTGCACGATGTCAAACGCGCGGTGATCGATGCCAAAGCGCTGCAACAGGGCCTCCATGACTTGCAAATGCCGCCCGTTTTCGCGCGACGCTTTCCTTTTTTGGAACGTCTCGATATAGTTTAAACACGCTGCGTAGTCCAAGGCGTAGGCTCCTTTTTCGTCCGGTTGCTTCAATTATAGAATTATCGTAGCCGACTCCTCGCATTCGCGCAACTTTCAAACATAGAAAACGCGGCGTCCCATCGCCTGCGGTTCCGGGCACCATGTTACAAAAACGGTCTTTCTGCGGCACCGGCTTCGCCCCCATCTTTTAAACGCGGTCCGAACACCGGCGGGGCTTTCAAAGCCCGGCGTTCACCGCTCGCAACCGTTGCGGACGGCACGAAAAACGGACAGCCACGCCGCTGCCCGAACATCCGTTGGAAAATCACAGCATCTAAAACGCCTCTTCGCTTATGGGGTCCCGTCCCCTACCGGTACAGCGCTTCTTTCATCATCCGCTTGGCCTTGATATAGGCCAACGCTTCCGTGATTTCTTCCTCCGTCACTTCTTCCCCATCCAGCATGACGGAAACCCTTTTGATTTCCTCTTCGATCGGGCGTTCTTCGATGCGTTCCCCATGGACCCCGACCGCTTCGCGCCCCATGAGATAATCCATAGAAACGCCGAAGTATTCGGCATATTTCATCAATTGACTCACGGTCGGTTCCTTCTTGCCCATCTCAAATCCCCAAATGACCGTTTTCAACAACTTCAGCTCATCGGACAACTGGTCAGCCGTCAGTCCGCGTTCCTCGCGCAACTTTTTCAGCCTTTGTCCCAGCGTCATCACCAACACCGCCCTTTTAAAATCATTTTTTCTTGGGAATTTTCTCTCTCTTTCATTATATCAAAATTGAGACGGAGGTGTGAATCCTTTTTCAAAAAAAGATTGCCACAATTCGGACTCGGTTCATTCGAACCATCACAAAGGGCGATGCAGCTTTTTCCGGGACGGCATGCGGAGCGAAAACAGGACGATGAGCAAGCTCACCAGCATGCAGACGAACGCCGCCGTGTGCAGATGGGCGGTGTCCAAGTGGCGGTTAAACAAAATGCCGAGCAGACTCGACGACAAAATCGACCCCAGAAACCGGCACGTTTGGAACAACCCCGACGCCGTCCCCGTTTCTTCCGGACGAACGAATTCATACAAGGCGGTTTGGATGGAAATGTTGTTAAAACCGTTGCTGATGCCAAGCACTGACATGACGGCCACTAACCAAACGGGCGCAGAGGTTCCATGAATGGTCAACAACAGCCACGTCCCGGCAAGCGCCGTCAAGGCTCCGGCCAAGAGCGGCGGTTTCGAGCCGGCGCGGTCGATCCAGCGCCCGGCCAGCGGAGCGATGATCACGCCGTAGCCCGCGATCGAAAGCATGAGCAAACCGGTTTCCCGTTCGCTGTAGCCGCGCACCTGCTGAAGGAACGTCGGCATGCCGAAAAACAACGTGTAGAAAACGACATTGACGGCTATAAAGTGCAAATACACCATCGTCGCGTTCACGTTGCTTTTTAAGGCGGCCAGATCAATAAAAGGCTCGCGGCGGTTCCGCTCATAAAACGTGAAGCAAACGAGCGCGACCGCAAAGACAAGCCCCGCTCCCCAGCGAACCGCCTCTCCAAGCGACAGCAAAAATAAAAGCAAAGCGATGATAGCGGCGACAAAAAGGGCGATGCCCCCGAAGTCGATGCGTCCGAACTCGATCTTTCCTTTTCCCGTATCCGGGAGAATGAAAACGGCCAAGGCAAACGCCGCGACAATAAACGGCAAGTTCACCAGAAAGATCGCTTGCCAATCCCAATATTCAATGAGAAAACCGCCGATCGACGGTCCGAAAGCGGCGGAAACGGAAGAAAAAACGGCGAGGACGGACAGCGCCCGCGCTTGTCCTTCCGTAATCGCCGCGCGCACGATCGACATGCCGCTCGGGAACAGCGTGGAACTGCCGATCGCTTGCAGCGCCCGAAACGCGACGAGCGTCCAAAAATTCGGGGCGAACGGTGCGAGCGCCGATGCCCCGGCGACCAGGACGAGCCCGATCAAAAACAGCCGCTTTGCGCCAAACATGTCGCTTAATTTTCCCATCACCGGCTGGGCCGACGCGCTGGCCAAGTAAAACGCCGATATCAGCCAGGAGGCATCGGCGAAGGTCAGCCGGTATTCCTGTTCGAGCCGCGTCAAAGCCACGGCGATCATCGAAGAGTTCAAGGGGTTAAGAAGCGTGCCGAGCCCGACCGTCAGCACGAGCAGCCAAGATCTTCTGTAGGTTTCCGGCATGAGTGGGTCACCTGATTTTTTATAAGATTTTCAATAACTATATCATATACAAAAATAAACCCGGACGAGACGAAAAACGCCCCGTCCGGCAGCGCGCGGGAAACCGGCGGTTCGCCCGCTTTCGGCGCTTCCGCAAAAGAACGAGGGGTGCCGCCGGCCCCTTCACCGGCTTGATTTAAGGCGCGCCGTTATTCCATTTTAAGGTAGAGATTCTGGATCTCCGTTTTGATCAGCGGAACGTGGTTGGAAACCTGGCGTAGTTTATATCCGACATAAAGCGGTGACGTCGCAAATCTCGGGACGATTTTCGCGATGATCTTTTCCGACCATCGGTAGAAGAACAGATTATAGCTCGATGTGCCGCCATGATAATGGTGAAGCGTATAGTGCGCGGCGATTTGAATCAGCCGCGCCGCCCGGTCGATGGCCTCTAGATCTTCAAGAATGACGTTGAATTCCGTCATGCCGATCATCGGCCGGGTCGATACATTAAACGCCACGCCGTTTTCGCGATGGATCGTTTCGCCTTCAAAATATTCATCCCGCAAATTCTCGCGATAATCGATCGTTTTTAGCCCGATGATTTGCATGTGGGGGTGGCGGATCGAACCGCCGGACAGCGGTCCGTGGTTTTTAAAAAACAACGCGGAGCGGAAGGCGGCGTTGTTTTCCATTTCCATCCATTTCTCGACGCCGAAACGTATCAATTGGTAGAGATGCGGCAGCGGATATTCGGACAGCTCCGACTGGCATTCGTCCGTTTCAATGAGGACCGTCTGATAGGCGTCTTGTAAAACCGGATATTTGTTTTCCACTAGCATCATAGAACCGCGCACTTCCAAAATGCGCGCCAGTTCCTCCGGTCTGCAGAACGGGCAAGGGCTGTTGCGGTGGATGCTGTTCGGCTTTTGTTTGGCGATCGCCTGGTCAAACAATAAAATCGAGTCTTGCATTTTTAACCACCCGATTCATCGTCTGGAAAATGCGAAACCCTGCGCAAGAATTTAAGCCGGTTGTCATGCGATCGGCGCACGTCACTCTGTCTTCCGGCTTTCGAACATCTTCACCGGCCTTGTCTAAACGATCAAAACGCTCCGGACCGCTGCTTTTTTCGGCAAACTCTTTCAAATCCATCATATAACAACATTCAGGGATGTCCAAGGCAAATGGGATGAAAAGGGCTTGCGGCCGATCATGGGAGCGTCTGCGCTCTCCCTTTAGAGAGGGGGCGCGGGGATGTCCGTCTCGTTTCGCCGGTTTGTAAGGGAAACAGACACCCCGCTTTTTCGTCTGCGCACATGGCGACGATCGGTTTGTTACGACGTCAAGAGATTGCGGATGACCGAATCCTCTACGGTAATAGGGTGGACGGGCACGCGGGACACATCGGCGTTCCCGATGAGCTCGCGGGCGCGGACGGGCTCGGGACGGTCGAGTCATCCATACAGATAGGCCAGCGTGCCGACCACCGCCTCCGGCTTGACCCCGGCCTTGCGCAAGTTGGAAAGCCCGATCATCGATCCATGCCGCTTCGCCAAACGCTTGCCGTCGGGCCCAAATAAAAGCGGAACATGGGCGAATTGCGGAATCGGCAGGCCGAGCGCTTCATACAACAAAATTTGGCGCGGCGTCGAATCCAGTAAATCGGAACCCCGGACAACTTGCGTGACACCCATCGCCCCATCGTCGACGACGACCGCCAATTGATAGCTCATGATGCCGTCGGCGCGCTTGACGACGAAGTCGCCGCCAAAGCCGGGCGGAAACGATTGCTCGCCCATGATCAAATCGCGAAAAGCAATCGTCCGCTCGGGCAAACGGAAGCGGAAGGACGGCGTTTTGACGCGCGCTTTTTCCGCCCGCTCCGCTTCGCTCAACTCCCGGCAAAAACCGGGATAGACGGGGCCTTCCGATGCCCGGCCGTGCGGGGCGCTCGCGAGCTGCAGCAAATCCTTTCGGCTGCAAAAGCACGGATAGAGCCAACCCGCCCGTTCCAAACGGCGAAAAGCGTCCTCGTACCACTCGCGCCGTTCGCTCTGGTTGTACGGGCCATAAGGGCCGCCGACATCGGGCCCTTCGTCCCAGTCGAGCCCGAGCCATTGCAAATCCTCAAGAATGCCCGCCGCGTATTGCGGCTTCGAGCGCGGTCCGTCGAGGTCTTCCATCCTTAAAATAAACGCGCCGCCTTCATTCCGTACCGCCAGCCACGCGAGGAGCGCGGTGCCGGCGTTGCCGATGTGCATGGCGCCCGAGGGTGTCGGGGCGAATCGTCCGCGCAACATAAACCATCACCGCCTCATCTAGCTGCCGCATCCCATCCATCTTCACAAATCCTATAGACTTCGCACGTTCGGACTTGCCGAATTCGGCCATGGACGGATTTACGCTTTTTCGGCAACGAGGGTAAATTGTTTCGGAATCCCGATGTCGTCGATCTTGATGTTCGGCGCCTCGTCCAAGCGGCGAACGATCAAGCCCGCTTCGGCAAAAGCCGTCACGATCTCGCCGAGCGTCCATCTTCTTTCATAGACCTTCGGGGGATCGCCATCGCGGCGGGCGTACTTGCTGAAAGCGACGTCGACGGGCAACAGGGTTTTATCAAAGTAATTCCCGGTCACTTTATGCTTTTTTCCCTTGGAGGTAATCAACTTCGTCGACACCGGATGAAAGTCTTGCAAAACCAATCTTCCGCCGCTTTTCAACAAACCGACGACGACTTCGGCCAATCGTTCCAAGTCAACAAAATAGTGAAGAATGCCGAGCTCCATGACGGCGAGATCATACGATCCGTCGATTTCTTCTTTCGGAAGATCCAGCACATCCGACACGATATAACGAAGAGGGGCGCCCGCCGCTTCGGCCACCTCTTCGGCGTAGCGCGCGTTTTCCCGCGACAGATCGATGACCGTGGCGTCCGCGCCGAGCAACCCCATGGCAATCGCCTTGGTGCCGTGTGAACCGAGGAGATTCACGACTCTTTTGCCCGCGAGATCGCCCAAATACCCCCGGATGGAATGGAGGCGGCCGTCCGGATCGCGGCGGATTTTGGCCGCCCACTCCGCAGGCGGCCCGAACCGGCGGACCCACGCGTCATAAGCCCCGTCGTTCCAGGCGGCATCGGTCAGTTCCGTGTTCGTCTTTTGCAGTTGGGAAAGGTGCCGTTTGATCGCCGCGCGCAGAGGGTCCCCTTTCTCCAACACCCGGAGATAATAGTCCAGCGCTTTCACCCAGACCGTCCGGCCGCCCAACACGACAGGGATGCGGTCGGGATCGGTCGCCACGACCGTGTTATAAACGCAGGCGATCTCCATGTTCGTCCCGTGGATGGATAAACGGAAGGCGTCGCGGCGGCCGCCGCGTTCGATGCCGCCCGCCTCGAAATCTTCAAAAAGCGCGTGCGCTTTTAAAAAGACATCCCACTGAACGTCGATCTCTATCAAGTCGGCGGAGACGTCGATGCCTTGCGCGCGGAGACTGGCGGCGCCCATCACCGTATAGGCGATGCGGGCTTCTTCCAACCTCGCTACCGCTTCGGCGAGCGCCGCATGGAACGGATGATGACGGTTCAACCTTCTTCAACCTCTGCTGTCATGAATTCATTGTCGTGTGTCCTTCCCCTTTCTGCGTTTCAGAACATGCCTCAACGCGTTAAACCGCAACGTGGCGAACAGGGGATCGTTTGCTTCACCGCCACTTTGGCGATGAACAGCCGAGAAATTAAAACCATTGCGAGGCATCGTTCAAAACCGGTTCGGCGGCCCAGCCGGCCCGATATCTCGAGAACGCGGCCACCCGCCAACGATTCGGCACTCATCGGCCGAACCGACGCGGCTGAAAACGCGCCCGGCCGCACCCGCTAAAAGGAAGCCTTACTCATCCGCCGGGAAGAGGATGCCGTTTTGCTTGCGGGCGGTTTCCGTAATCGTCAGCACCGTTCGGCTCAACGCTTTCAGCGCTTCGTACCCGCTTTGATCCGCCGATTCAATGATGCGCGCAAATTCTTCCGCTTCGTACACCATATCTTGCTCGTGTTGCTCGACGTGAAAAGCTTCCGTTTTTCCGGTCTTTCTTTCCTTTAAGGTGAGCGTCGAGATCGGCGCGACTTTATCGAACGCAATCGTTCCGTCTTCCCCATGAATTTCGCACGCGAGCCCGGCATCGGCGATTTTCGAACATAAAACGGTGACCACAAACCCGTCGTAGTCCAGAACGAGCGTGCCGCCGCCGTCCACGCCGCCCCTGAGCAAAATCGGATGGTACGAGACCTTTTTCGGTTCGCCGAACAGAGCGACGGCAAGATAAGTGGGATAAACGCCGAGATCGACGAGCGCGCCACCCGAGAACTTGCGGGTGAACACGTTCGGCTCCTCGCCGTTTTTGAACGCATCATAACGGGAGGAATATTGCATCAAATGAAAAACGGCGCCGCGCACGGTCCCGATGTCCTTGATCCGGTCTTTCAACCGCTTGAAATTCGGCGCGTGGATGTTCCGGATCGCTTCGAACAAATAAACGCCGTTTGCCTCCGCGCTGGCAAAAGCGGCCTCCCACTCCTTCATATTTGAAAAAATCGGCTTTTCACAAATGACGTGTTTGCCGTTTTCCAAAAACAATTTGGCGTGCGCGTAATGCAAGGCGTTGGGGGACGCGATGTAGACGACATCAATGTCCGGCGCCTTGGCCATTTCTTCAATGTTATCGTACGCGTTCGGCGCCCCGAAGCGATCGGCGAAGGCGCGCGCTTTCTCCAAGGACCGGGAATACACGCTATGTAAAGTAAATTTCCCGCTTAAATGTGCCGCTTCGATGAAACTGGCCGTGATCCAATTGGTGCCAACAGTTCCGAGACGCATGGCCGATCTCTCCTTTTTCTCTTTTATCGTCGCTGTTCCAGCCGCCGCTTTGCCCGCCGCATCTTCCAGCGGACGGCACGAGCCCCTTTTGGCCGGACGGCTTCTTGCTTAAAAGGATCCTTATTTATTTTAACACGAAAATCCATCCCACCGATTTATGTAATAAAAAATAACAAAAATGACGGGGGAACCGAAAAATTTTTATTTTTTATTATTGCATCCGCCCCGAAAACAAACTATATTATTACATATAATGTTATATTTTATTACATTAAGGGGGATAAAAATGGACGTCAAGGACTTAGCTTCCCAAATGGATGCGCTTTGGGTGATGGTGGCCGCGATTCTGGTCATTTCGATGCAGGCCGGCTTTGCCTTGCTGGAATCGGGCTCGGTGCGAATGAAAAACGCCAGCCACGTCGCGGCCAAACAAGTGCTCAGCTTCGCCATTGCGACGATCGCATTCTGGGCGTTCGGCTTCGCGATTACTTTTGGCGAAGGAAACCGGATGTTCGGCACCTCGGGCTGGTTCGTGGAGAGCGCAGACGCGTTCCGTTCGCTCGATTGGGCGCACGTCCCTTTGTCTTTAAAATTTTTATTCCAATTGGCTTTCGCCGCCGTTTCGCTGGCCATCGCCTGGGGCGGTTTTGCCGAACGCGCCAAACTTTCCGTCTACATCACCTTCGGGTTTCTCTTCACCGTTTTGATCTATCCGGTCATCGGCCATTGGGTGTGGGGCGGCGGTTGGCTCGCGTCTTTAGGCATGCAGGACTTCGCCGGCTCCACCGTCGTCCATTTGCAAGGAGCGATCGCAGCGCTGATCGCCACGTTGCTGTTGGGGCCGAGAATCGGCAAATTCAATGAGAATAAGACTCCCAACAAGATTCCCGGTCATAACCAGGTTTACACCGTGCTCGGCGGATTCATTCTCTGGTTTGGGTGGTTCGGTTTCAACGCCGGCAGCACAATGGGGACGGCGGACGGATTTTTCGGGTTCGTCGCCATGACAACCAATCTGGCGGCGGCGGCCGGCGCGCTTGGGGCCTTGCTGGCCGCGAAATGGTTCACCGGCGTCGCCGACGTTCCCGCCATGGTCAACGGCATTCTCGCCGCGCTCGTCGCCATCACCGCCTCGTGCGCCTACGTCGAAGCCTGGGCCGCCGTGCTCATCGGTTTGATCGCCGGAGCCGTCACCTTTTGGACGTCCGTCTATTTTGAGAAAAAAGGCGTCGACGATCCGCTCAACGCCTTCTCCGTTCACGGCATCGCCGGCATCCTCGGCACGCTGTCCACGGGCTTCTTCGCCTCGCCGCGTTTGGTCGAGCAAAACGGCATCGGCAAGCCGGGATTGTTTTACGGCGGCGGCTTCCATCAACTGGGGATCCAATTGATCGGTGTGCTCGGAGCAGCGATTTACGTCGCCGTCGTTTCGTTCATCATTCTGTACATTTTAAAGAAAACGATCGGGCTGCGCGTCACCCGCGAAGAAGAGCTGAACGGATTGGACATCAGCGAGCACGGCGAATACGGATATCCTGAGCATCTCCGCCTCAAACCTTGGAGAGAAGCCAAATAAGCGAAGCCGGAAACCGCCCCGGCTTTTTTTCTTTTGGCGAAACCGGTCCGATCGATCCGACTATTAATGTTCATCTCCATTCCGGAAGCGTCCGCCCGTGACGGAATCGATGCCTGGGCCGATCATGGTGGGGAAACGGCGGACCGGTAAACAATTGGTAAACAATTTAAGAAAAATCACGGCATCCGCCTGTTTACCGTCGCGGCATGAACGACACGGAATGCGTGCCTCGTTCCCTTCAAGTTCAATCATTTGAAAGATCGAACCGCGATTCCCTATAATGAATAAACGGAATAAATCGCAATTTTCCCATTAAACGCGCAGAACGGAACGCCGGGTTTCCGCATCAGCCGTTCCACGGCTTTCGGCGACCGTCTCCTTTTTATGCGGCAACATCTCTATAAAGGAGTGAGCGGAGTTGGAATTTGTGAAGATCACAGGCACGGATATCACCGCCTCGCGCATCGGCCTCGGAACATGGGCCATCGGCGGTTGGATGTGGGGCGGAACCGACGAAAGGCAGTCGATCCTTACCATTCATGCGGCGTTGGATAAGGGGATCAACCTCATCGACACGGCCCCGGCATACGGCCAGGGAAGATCCGAAGAAATCGTCGGCAAAGCTCTTAAAGAATACGGCCGGCGCGATGAGATCGTCATCGCCACGAAAACAGGTCTTGACTGGGTCGGTGAAACCGTCTTCCGCAACGGCACGAAAGCCAGAATAAAAAAAGAAGCCGAGGATTCCCTGAAGCGGCTCCAGACCGATTACATCGACATCTACCAAGTGCATTGGCCGGATCCTTTAACCCCGATCGAGGAAACGGCCGAAGCGATGCATGAGCTGTACAAAGAAGGAAAAATCCGGGCGATCGGCGTCAGCAATTTCTCCCCGGAACAAATGGATCGCTTTAAATCCGCGGCGCCGCTGCATACGGTGCAACCGCCCTACAACTTGTTCGAACGCGGCATTGAAAAAGACATTTTGCCGTACTGCCAGCGGCACGGTCTCACAACGCTCCTTTACGGCAGCCTTTGCCGCGGATTGTTGACCGGCAAAATGAGCAAAGAGCGCGTATTCACGGGCGACGACTTGCGCAACACGGATCCGAAATTCCAAGAACCCCGTTACAGCCAATATTTGGACGCCGTGGCCGCTTTGGAAAAACTGGCCAAGGAGCGGTTCGGCAAATCCGTTTTGGCGCTCGCCGTCCGCTGGGTCTTGGACCAACCGGGCGCCAGCATCGCGCTGTGGGGCGCGCGCCGTCCCGATCAAGTCGAACCCGTGAATGATCTCTTCGATTTTACATTGGATGAACAAACGAAAAAGGACATCGACGCCATCATCGCCACCCATGTCAAAGACCCGGTCGGCCCCGAATTCATGGCGCCCCCGGACCGCGAACAAGTGTCTGGTCTGCTCAAAACCAAACAAGAATGAACGCCTCACTCCTCGTCTATTAAAAAAGGGCCGGCCAACTTCGACGGCCCGCCATCCCTCGGATGCCCGCCCATGGCGGGCTTTTTTTCGTATGATTGGACAATGCACAGCCCGCTTCGCCCCTATCCTTGATGCCGGAGAGCTTAATCCATTTCCGCAAGCGGATGCGCAGCGCCTTGCCTTTTCGGCTCGCCACCCCGCGCCTCTGCCGGAATATTTTTTCCATCGGGAGAATGCGAACGCGCGCGGCATTCAGACCACGCGCGTTCGTTTCGACGGGTTTCTTTTTAATCCTCCGACTGAAACGGAGAGAGAAACGCTTCGGGAATGGGCGTTTCAAAGCGGAGCGTTTCGCCGGTCGTCGGATGTTTAAAAGCCAGGACGCGGGCGTGCAGGCCGAGGCGCCCGATCGCCTTGGACGTCGCGCCGTATTTTTTGTCGCCGACGACCGGATGTCCGATGTCCTTCATGTGGACGCGGATTTGGTTTTTCCGTCCGGTTTCGAGGCGCACGTCCAAAAGGGAAAAGGAACGATTGGCGCGGATGACCTTGTAATGCGTCACCGCTTTTTTACCGTCGCCCGGCCGGTTGCTGGAATACATGAGATGGGTTTTGCTCTCTTTCAACCATGACGTAATCGTTCCGGAAGGTTTTTTCACTTCCCCTTCAACGAGGGCGACATACCGGCGCTCAAAGACGAGCGTCTTCCACTCATTCTGCAGGCGTTCCTTGACGTCGGCCTTTTTGGCAAACACCAACACTCCGGACGTATCGCGGTCGAGGCGGTGGACGATAAAGATGCGCCGATCGGGATGGCCCTTCTGGACGTACGTCATCAGCTGCCGATACGCGGTCCGCTCTTTTTCTTTGTCCGAAGCGATCGTCAATAGCCCGCTCGCCTTGTCGACGACGATGAGGTCATCGTCTTCATAAAGAATCCGGAGCCCGTATAACTTCATGAATCCCTTCGGCTTCCCTTGGAGGATCCGCACGATCTGCCCCGGCTCAAGCGGATGATCGTGCCGGGTCACGACCCGGTCGTCGACGGTCACCTGCCCGCGGGCAAGCATGGCCTTCACGGCATTTCTGCCCCGTTTTGGAAAAAGGGTGCGGAGAAAAGTAAGCAACTGAGCCGGTTCTTGGATGGTCACTTCGATATTTTTTTCCGTTCGCGTTTTCGATCGATTGTGCGTCACGCTGATTTTCCTTTCGGTCGTCATGATTTTTGATGGCTTTGTTCCTTCCAATAGGCCCTGACATTTTGTGCCTGTCGGGCGGGGCGCGTCCGATGCCGCCCCTGCCTCTTGTCTATCATTTTACTCCCATTCGCCAACAAAAATAAACGGCGGGCAAAACCGGCGTTCTTCCAATGAATGACACCGCGCGCTCACGAACAACGCTGCCTTTATACGCACTTTCCCGTTGTCCTTTCCGCCAGGATTCGGCCCGGCGCGCCCATCCGGGATCCGCTCCGGGATGCCTAAATTTTTCTATCATGCTATTGTTGTCCATCTATAAATCCATTAAAATCAAATCACATAAATTCAAAATCTTTTACGGGGGCATGGTGAAATGGCTTGAAAAAAATCGTCCTTCTCGCAATCTCCTTGATGCTCGTCCTCGGTCTATGGCCGCTGCCTCCCGCCGACGCGGCATCCGAACCGGTCGTGCAGGTCAAATTAAAAAACTATTTGGGATCGCCGAAGTCGGTGACGTTAAAAGCGACCGGCCGTTACAGCACCGACCTTAACCATATCAAACTAGAACCGAACCATCCCTATCAACTCAAGGCGGAAAACGGCCGTCTCGCTTTATATGACGGCTCCAAACGATTGGGCACCGCCGCAGCGCTGTCGGTGGCCCCCGATGTGAACGGCAGCGTCCTTTCCATCAATAACCGGCCTTATCCGGGCAGCTTTAACTTTGTCGTCGAAAACGGATCGGTCGTTCGCCCGACCAACCTCGTCAACATCGAAGATTACCTGAAAGGCGTCGTCCCGTCGGAAATGCCGAACTATTGGCCGCTTGAAGCGCTCAAGGCGCAAGCCGTCGCCGCCCGGACTTATGTATTGGGCTACATCGGCACAACCATTGACGATACGATCAACTATCAAGTGTACGGCGGTTACAACGAGTATGCGAACACCAAAAAAGCCGTGGAAAGCACGGCCGGTCAAGTTTTAAAATACAACGGCCAGCTGATCAGCGCGGTTTTTTCCGCCAGCAACGGCGGCATGACCGAATCCAACACCAACGCCTGGGGCACCGCTCCCCTCCCCTATTTGCCGGCCAAGCCTGATCCTTATGACCCGAAACAAACGTGGAGTTTTACGATCCACAAACGGCAAATCGACCTCGCAAAAAAAGATTTGGTGAAACCGGAGTTATGGTGGAACGGAACGAAAGAAACAGATGCCGAGCTGACGGCCAATATCAAAAACTGGATGAAGTCCAACGGTTACAAGGATAAAGAGATCAAAATCACCGGCATCCCCGTTTTCTCTTTATATCAAAAGACTTCGGGCAAACGGGTGACGCGGGGCGACATCACCGTCGAATTTTTGATCAAAGACCAGCGCGATAAAAACGGGAAGTTGATCCCGCAAAAACTCGCATTCCAGAACGTCCCCGCTTCACGGATCCGGGCGATGGTCGGCCTCAGCGTGATGCCGAGCTATTATGTCACCTCCATTGATCGGACATCATCGGATCGCTTCGTTGTGCATGGCGCGGGCTACGGCCACGGCGTCGGGATGAGCCAATGGGGCGCCCATAATATGGCTGAAGCCGGAAAATCCTATAAAGATATTCTCAAATTCTATTATGAAGGCACCGCTTTGGTGAAAGCCTACGATCCGGACCCGAGCAACGGAACGGGACCCGGCGCGAAACCGCCGGCAAAAGACACGAAACCGCCCGTTATCCGGGATGTCGGCGCCCGGTTGGACGCCAAGGCCAATAAAGTGACGTTATCCTTCACCATCAGCGAGAATGCCGCCGTGACCGTTTATGTCAAAGACAAATCCGGAAAAATCTTGCGCTACCTGTTAAACAACGCTTCCAAAAAGGCCGGAAAACAAACCGCCGTTTGGGATGTCGCCAAGGTGAACAACGAGCGCTATACCTTTGGCATCATCGCGGTCGATCCAGGCAAGAACCGCGCTTCCGTTTTGTCGTCTTATACTTTGAACAAACCGAAACCCGCTCCGAAACTGAAATCCGGAACGGTAAACGCCACGCGCCTCAACGTCCGCTCAGCCCCATCAACCCAAGCGAAAATCATCGGGGTGTTGAAAAAGAAACAACGGGTTTCCATTTACCGCAAAACCGGATCGTGGTACGAAATAAAATTTGGCGCCAAAAAAGGGTACGTATCGGCCAAATACGTCTCAAACGTCAAATAACCGGCAAAACGCCGCCTCCTTCCCGGAAGGCGGCCTTTTTTAATGGCCGGGCACTGTCCCCTCGAATGTTTTCTAACCCCAGATGATGGGGCGTTCCCTTTTGAAAACCGTCTTTAGCGACGGGACGCGCACCCGCCGGGACACCGCCTCATATAAAAGATTAGGCGGCATGGCACGATAAAAACGCACGACGGGATGTGGTCGATATGGCGGTCCGAATCGATATCGCCCTGAAAGCTCACCGATTGAGCGTATACCGCGGCCAGAGAATGATCAAAAGCTATCCGATCGGCGTCGGAAAGATGCTGACGCCGACGCCGAGCGGCACATATAAAATCGTCAACAAGGTGCCCCACCCCGGCGGGCCGTTCGGCGTCTTGTGGATGGGATTGTCCAGGCCCCACTACGGCATCCACGGGACGAACGATCCCTCGTCAATCGGCAAGGACGTCTCCCACGGCTGCATTCGCCTGCAAAACCACGACGTGCTCGAACTCGCGCGCATCGTTTCCATCGGTACGCCCGTGCACATTCATCCGTAACTCGCCGTTAAAAACGCGGATGAAGCAGCGGGCTATTTTTTGTGCCCGCCCTTGCCGGGGGATGCTCCAGCCGGCCAAAACGAGATAAACCGAGCGTTCCAACCGCTTAAAAACAGCCGGCCGATTGCCTTCATGCATCAGCGCCGCCGCTTCCCGTTTGCCTCATTTAGTTGAATCGCATGGGCAGATCCATTTTGTTTAAAAAAATTTTTTCTTGATATGGCGCGGATGTAATCGCTATCATGAATAAATGCGGAAAAACAGGCAATTGACACGTTCATGAACCATCATTATGATATTTATTGTTATCAAAATACGATTTTAATATCACAACTGAATAACAAAATCTTATCAAGAGAGACTGAGGGACCAGGCCCAATGACGTCCGGCAACCTTCCCTGACCGGGAAAGGTGCCAAGTCCTGCAGAATGATTCCTTTCATTCTGAAAGATAAGGTTTTTTCAAAGCCTCTTTCGGATGAAAGAGGCTTTTTTATCTCTAAACAGGGGTTGTCCACTTGAACCGAGGAAAGGAGGCATCCGCGCGTGATCGTTTTTCAAGACGTCCGCAAAGTGTACGGAAAAGGCAAAGCCAAGCGCGTCGAAGCGCTCAAAGGCATCAATCTTCATGTAAAAAAAGGCGAGATTTTCGGCGTCATCGGCTTCAGCGGCGCCGGCAAGAGCACCTTGCTCCGCTGCGTGAACCTGTTGGAGCGGCCGACCTCCGGAAAGGTCATTGTCGACGGCGTCGATCTTTTGAGCCTCTCCCCTAAAGAGCTGAGAAAACAGCGCAAGAAAATCGGCATGATCTTTCAGCATTTTAACTTGCTGCATTCCAAAACGGTCTTCGGTAACGTCGCCATGCCGCTCATCATCGAAGGCCGGCCGAAACACGAAATCGAGAAAAAAGTGAACCAGCTGCTTTCGTTCGTCGGCCTCGAGGACAAAGCGAACCAATACCCGGAACAATTGTCGGGGGGACAAAAGCAGCGCGTCGGCATCGCGCGGGCGCTCGCGACCGATCCGCACATCCTCTTGTGCGACGAAGCGACGTCGGCGCTGGATCCCGATACGACCCGTTCGGTTTTAAACCTGCTCAAAAAAGTCCGGGATGAGCTTGGGATCACCATTTTGATGATCACCCATGAAATGAACGTCATTCGCGACGCCTGCGACCGCGTCGCCGTGTTGGAAGACGGCGTGATCGTCGAAGAGGATACGGTTTTAAACGTCTTTACAGAGCCGAAAACCGAAATTGCCAGAAATTTCGTGCGAACCGTGCTGAACGACAGCGTGCCGCCGACGGTCCGGGAATGGATCCAACGGAGCCGGTCGGAAAACAGCAACCGCCGCCTGTTCAGAATCATATTCAAAGGCGCGGCGACGAACGAGCCGCTGCTCTCCAATACGGCAAAACGCTTTCCGGTCGATCTCAACATCCTGCACGGCACGATCACGGAAATGCAGGGCATCCCGTTCGGCAATCTCCTCGTCGACGTAACCGGCGACCGGGAAGCCATCGAACAGGCGGTTCAGTATATGCAATCGCAAGAAGTCATCATCAAGGAGGTGGCGGACGATGCCATTTGATTGGTCCTGGTTTTGGCCGGAATTATGGGTCTCCATTGAGCAGACATTATACATGGTGGGGGTCTCGCTCGTTTTCGCCATCCTCATCGGGATTCCTTTGGGCGTGATCCTCGTCGTCACCCGCGAAGGCGGCATTTTGGAACAAAAAATTGTCTTTACCGTTTTAAGTACAATCATCAACATCTTCCGGTCGATTCCATTCATCATTTTAGTCGTCGCCATTATCCCGTTTACCCGCTGGGTCGTCGGAACGGCGACCGGCACGACCGCAGCGATCGTGCCCTTGGTGCTTTTTACAGCGCCGTACATCGGGCGGCTCGTGGAAAACTCCCTGCTCGAGGTGGATAAAGGGGTCATCGAAGTCGCCCAGGCGATGGGCGCCACCCCGTGGCAAATCATCTGGCGCTTTCTCTTGCCGGAGGCGCTTGGCTCCATCATCATGTCATTGACGATTGCCACCATCGGCTTGATCGGGGCAACGGCGATGGCCGGTGCCGTCGGCGCCGGAGGCTCGGCGACCTGGCGATCACTTACGGTTACCAGCAGTTTCAAACCCAAGTGTCGATCATCACCGTCGTGCTGTTGGTCGTTTTTGTCCAAATCATCCAAACCATCGGGAATTACATCTCGAAAAAGCTGCGGAGAAGATGATCGAACGCCATGCCGCCTGATACGCCGGCCCACGAAGGCATACCGCGTTGGGTTCACCGGCTTTAGCGTGTTATAAAACCTGCGCCGCTCACCAAAACTCAGCGGCCGCCTCAAGGCGGGTCCAACTTACACCGTGCGATCCACTGCGTGAAGCGGGCATCCCAGGCCTCCGGTTCCCGTTGCTCAAATATAAAGCCGAGTTTCTGGTAGCGGGGCGCCCGCTATCCGCGAATCGCTTGCCGCCTCAACGTCATTCGATAAAAAACCGATTTCGGTTTTTTATAAACAAAATCACAAAATAAACAGGAGGTACACCATGAAGAAAGCACTCGTTCTTCTCTTCAGCTTCGTTCTTCTCATCGCCACCGCGGCTTGCGGATCCGACAAAGGCGGCGGTTCCGCCGACTCCGGCAGCAAAAAAACGGTGAAAGTCGGCACGACGTCCGCCGAAGTGCCGATCTGGAATCTCATTAAAAAGAAAGCGGCTAAAGAAGGCATCAACATCAAAATCGTCCGGTTCGATGACTATGTCCAACCGAACCTCGCTTTGGCGGACGGCGACATCGACCTCAACGCTTTCCAAACGATCGTTTACTTCAACGACTTTAAAAAGAAACACCATTTGGATTTAGCCGCGATCGGTACGACCAACATTTGGCCGATGGGCATTTATTCGAAAAAAGTGAAAGACATCAAAGATATTAAAGACGGCGATCAAATCGTCATTCCAAACGACTCGACCAACTTGGGCCGCGCCCTGCTCTTGATGCAAAAAGCCGGCCTCATCAAATTGAAAGACGGATTCACCGTCTCGAACGGTTTGGACGGCATCGCTTCCAACCCGAAACATCTGAAGATTACAACGGTTAACGCCGCGCAAACCCCGCGCAGCCTCGATGATGCGACCGCTGCCATCATCAACTGCGACATGGCGATCAACGCCGGATTGAACCCGACCAACGACCCGATCTTCCGCGAAGACGCGTCGAACGTGGACTATATCAATATCATCGCGGCGAAAACCAAAGACAAAAACAACAAAACGTATAAGAAAATCGTCGACATCTACCATACCAAAGAAGTCGCCGATTTCATCAAGAAACATTATAAAGGCGCCGCCATTCCTGTGAACAGACCGATCGATGAGATCACGAAATAATCCATTATAAACGATGGGCGGGCGCAACCCGATGGGCGCCCGCCCCGTCATGATGTTCTTCAGCGCTTGGAGGCTTCCAAGCGCTTTTTCGCAAACGGCGCCCCGGCCCCGAATCTATATTTTACCGCTAACCTGACGATTCACGGTATGAGGCTCGTATAAAATCCCCTGGGCGCCGGGTTGCCGTAAGACTGTGCTCCGATTAAATTTTCACGTTAAACAGAGATGTGGGAGAGGGAAAACATGCCAAGAGCAAAAGAATACGAGATCATCGTTGTCGGTGCCGGTTCCATGGGGATGGCGGCCGGCGCCTTTTTGGCGAAGCAAGGGGCGAAGACGCTGTTGATCGACGCCTTTCATCCCCCGCACGACCGCGCCAGCCACGGCGGCGCCTCCCGCATGATCCGCCACGCCTACGGCGAAGGCAAGGATTACGTCGTCCTGGCCAAGCGCGCACAAACGCTTTGGGAAGCGCTCGAAACAGAAACCGGCTATAAAATCTTCGAACGAACGGGCGTGCTCGGGCTCGGCCCGAACGATTCCCCGTTCTTACAGGAAACCATCGCCGCCGCAAAGGCGTATGACTTGCCGCTGGAAGTCTTGTCCGCCCGGGAAGTTGCAGCGAAGTGGCCGGGCATTCGCGTACCCGACCATTTCATCGGCTGTTATGAACCGACGACCGGCTTTATCTACAGCGAAAACGCGATTCAGGCTTACAAAGAACTCGCTCTGAAAAACGGCGCGGAATTTTTGCCGGACGCCCCCGTTCATTCCCTGGATTGGCAAGACGGGTTCGTTGACGTCCAAACGCCCGCCGGTTCGTTTCGGGGCGAGAAGGTCATCGTCACCGTCGGCGCCTGGGCGGGGAAATTGTTAAGCGGGTTGAACCTGCCTCTCCGGCCCGTGCGCAAAGTGTTCGGTTGGTTCGAGACACCCGCAGGCCTCTACGATGCGCCCACCTTCCCGTCCTTTTACGTGGACGGCGGCGACCGGATGTATTACGGCTTCCCGAATGCGAACGCGAGCGGCCTAAAGCTCGGCCGAATGGACGGCGGCCAGCCGATCGACCCCGACCGGCACCGCCAAGACTTCGGGGCGTTCGCCAGCGATGAAGCCGATCTGCGCGCGTTTTTGCAAACATACATGCCGAAGGCCGACGGCCCGTTAATCGCCGGCAAGACGTGTCTCATGACGCACTCGCCCGACAGCCATTTCATCATCGACCGCCATCCGGAGAACGAAAACATCGTCATCGCCTGCGGATTTTCTGGCCACGGTTTCAAGTTTGCAAGCGCCCTCGGCGAACTTCTAGCCCAGCTGGCTCTCACGGGCCGCACGGATCACGACATCTCCCGCTTCTCCCTGTCGCGGTTCAATACCAAAAAAGCTGACGGATAAAGCCAAGTTATCCTGCGCCGCTTTGCATCGCATTCTAAACCGGACCGACAAAGAGGCTGGGACAAAACCCAGTAGGCTAAATTGAAAAGAGTGGTACCCACCAAAACATGTTGGTGAAGGTACCACTCTTTTTTATTGGTTTTCAGAAGTCAAATAAGGATACCTTCTGATAAAATTAAAATATAGCCAATTTACTTATCGGAGGTATCCTTATGTTTCAATATTATAACATGAATCAAGTGGTTTTGCCCCTAGATTTAGAAATTAAATTAAAAGAAAATGACATCGCCTTTCATATTCACCACCTCATCGAACAGATTCCTGATGAAGCGTTTGAAGCCTTCCTGCGTGATACGGGTCGTCCTTCCTATCATCCTCGTATGATGATGAAGATTATTCTGTG
>NZ_BDDQ01000059.1 GCF_002003465.1 Caenibacillus caldisaponilyticus
TGAGCGCGACGAGGACGATCAAACTCGTTAAAAGGATGATTAATTTTTTATTTGAAAAGAACGGCGGCATGTAAGACACCTACTTACGATCACTTGGATCAGGATCTTGAAGTAATGCCTTTTTTCGACCGGAACATCGGCAGGCTTTCCAGCGCGCGTCCCGTCCCGATGGCAACGCAATCCAGGGGATTGTCCGCGATGATGACCGGCATTTTCGTCTCTTCGCTCAAGACCCTGTCAAGGTTGCGCAACAGCGCGCCGCCACCCGTCAGGACGATGCCGCGATCCATGATGTCGGCGGCGAGTTCCGGCGGCGTTTTTTCCAGCGTGATCTTCACCGCCTCGATGATTTGGTTGACCGTATCGCTCAACGCTTCGGCGACTTCATCCGACGTAATGTTGATCGTCTTGGGCAGACCCGTCAAAAGATCCCGCCCGCGTATCTCCATGCTTTCCGTCTGATCGGGTTTGCCTGCCGAACCGATTTGCAGCTTGAGCTGTTCGGCGGTGCGCTCCCCGATCATGAGATTGTAATTTTTCTTGACGTATTGAATGATGTCCTCGTCCATTTCATCGCCGGCCACCCGGACGGACTGACTCGTCACGATGCCGCCCAGGGAGATGATCGCGACCTCCGTCGTTCCGCCTCCAATGTCGACTACCATGCTGCCGGTCGGTTCCCAAACCGGCAAATCCGCGCCGATGGCTGCCGCAAACGGTTCTTCAATCGTGTAGGCCTCTTTTGCGCCGGCCATTTTGGTCGCATCCTCAACCGCCCGTTTTTCCACTGCTGTGATTCCGGAAGGAACGCCTACCATGACATTGGGTTTTCGCGAGAATAACGAGCGGCCGCGCGTCGCTTGTTGGATGAAGTATTTCAGCATGGTCGCCGTCGTCTCGAAATCGGCGATGACCCCGTCTTTCATCGGCCGCTGGGCGACGATGTTGCCGGGCGTCCGCCCGATCATGCTTTTCGCCGCATCGCCGACCGCTTCAATCGTTCCCGTGTCCGTCCGCTTCGCGACGACGGAAGGTTCGCGGACGACAACGCCTTTTCCTTTCACATAAACCAAAGTGTTCGCTGTTCCAAGATCGATGCCCATATCTCTGGAGAATCCGCCAAACATCTATGTAAACTCCCTTCATGTGTCGAAAAACTCATGAGTCCAATTATAGCTCAAAAATCGCCAAAAAAATAGTGTCAAACTATGCCTTTTTCTTTTAAACTGATGTAGTCCCGATCCCCGATGATAATGTGATCCAACACGTCGATGCCGAGCAAATAACCGCATTCCACGAGCCGCTTGGTGACGGCAATATCTTCCTCGCTCGGCGTCGGATCACCGCTCGGGTGGTTGTGAAAACAGATGACGGAAGCCGCCGACCTTTTGATCGCTTCCTTAAAAACCTCGCGGGGATGAACGATGGACGCGTTCAAACTCCCTACAAAAATCGTCTGCCGGTGAATGACCTGATTTTTCGTATTCAAATACAGACAGACGAAATGCTCTTGCGTATAAAACCGCATATCGTCCATGACATATTTCACACCGTCAAGCGGCGAGCGAATGGCATAGCGATCCTCCGGCCGCTCCGAAACGAGCCGCTTGCCCAATTCCAGCGCGGCCATTAATTGTATGGCTTTGGTTTCGCCGATGCCCTTGACCTCTTTAAGTTCCTCAACGGTCGCATGCTTCAACATTTTCAACCCGTTAAAGCGGTGAAGCACCTTGCCCGCAAGCGCCAACACCGACTCTTCCTTGGACCCCGTTCGCAAAATGATGGAGAGAAGCTCCTGGTTCGAAAGCCGGGCCGGGCCTTCTTTGAGCAGCCGCTCCCGCGGTCTTTCTTCTCTCGGCACATCACGGATGAACAGCGTGGTTTCACCCACGTCGAAACCCCCTTTTATCGTCTCCGTGACTGACAAGGAAGCAAGCAGCCCTAACGACACGCTTCAGCCGTCCCATGGGTGCCGAGCGCCATGGCATGCGGGTCCTTTTTTCGTTCAATAGGGTTCATGGAAATCCGATAGGAGAGGCATTCGCGAAGTCTCTGGCAGGCCTGTACAGAGGCCAAAGCGAGGTGTTTGGACTGATATCAATAATTTAGCAAACAATCCCCTTTTTTGTCAAAACACGCCCGCCGTGCCTCCCCTAATGAAAAGCTTTCGTCAAAAGGGGTCGATTTATGTCAGGGAGGACATAGAAAAACGGGGAGACATAGAAGGCGGTGCAAAATCGCTTGGCGCGCCGGCACGGACATCCCCTTATTTGGGTTTTGGGCAACAAAAAAATGCCCTCACTTCTCCAGAGCGAGGGCGATGGTTTGATAGAGGCGGACGGCGTCCAAAAGCGATTGTTGCCCGGCGTCTTGATCTTCGCGATTTTCTATGTGACTGTAGGCGGATTCAATCGCCCCTTTAAAAGACGTCAAATCTTCTTTCAGATTGTCCGCCATTTTGACGTTCGCAGCAGCCGCCCAACCGTTGAGCGTTGTTTGAACGTCTGCAAGCGCCTTTTGATCGACTTTTTGGTCGAGCGCTTTATCCGCCGACAGACGGATCAGGTCGAGGAGCAAGATCCTTCCCGTTTCAAGATAACGGGCCGTCGCCTCCGATAAGCCGGCCGCTGGGAATCGAACCGCCCACGTTTTGCCGAACGGTTTGAGGGATTCGTATTTGGCGACCAACTTCTTCCGTCCCGATTCACTGCCGGCCAGTGCGATGAAAACATCATAACGCTGGCCGTCGCGGACAACGGCCGCCGGCACGCCAAGATTTTTCAACGTTTGAGCTTGCTCATTTGCCCCCTCGGCCGTTGAAAACGTGTTGGCCTGCACGGCGTGCACGGTGAGATCGAGCTGGGGCGCATCCGCTTTAACCTTCTTGCCAGGGGTTTCACCTGCGACTTGACCGGCTGTGGCCACGGATGGGTTCCGAATCTTTTTATCGTGCGAGGAAAGCATGATCAATACCGTAAAACCGATGGCCAATCCGACGATCACGGCGGCGACAAACGGCACGCCGAAAAATTTTATCAAAGGTGGGGCCGAAAACCATCCCGGCCGTCTCCCTTTAAAATTCCGGTTCGCGGAAAACCCGGCGGCCGCCTCGCGTTGATCACGCCGGGTCACGGGAACTTGATCCGCAAAAACCTTGCGCCAATTCAAAGGGGTCTTATCTTGTTTTCGGACCGCGGCCTGCTTTTTCGTCCATTCCTCCAGGGTGTGGTCCTTGCCGTTAAAAGTGACGATGATCTCTTCATCCGAGCGGTTTCGGTCGGCCAAGGACGAGCGCTCCTTTCCTGATCGATCCTCTTCCCCGAAGCTTAACACGGTTGGACAAAAAAAGGACAAGACATTTGTCGGCAGACCGGCATATTTTCCCGACAATTCCCCGGATATTTCGCGGTAAGCCGCACCATTCATGTTGAAATAAAAAAAGCGCGCGGCGCGCTTTTTCAATGGATGTACGTCGCCACGCGGTTTCGGCCTTGACATTTGGCGCCGGCATACATCGCCCGGTCGGCGTTGCGGATCAACGACAGCGGATCCTCCCCTTGTTCGGGGGCCGTCGCCAGGCCGATGCTGGCGGTGACGCGGACCAGCCGCCGCCCTTGTCGCTCTTTGTCACCGAGCTCGTACAACGAAAACGGCTCATCCGATAACCGGATGCGGATGGTCTCGGCCAAAAGATACGCCGCCTGGCCGTCCGCATCCGGCAGCAAGACGATGAACTCCTCGCCCCCGTAGCGCGCGACCGTCCCCTTGTCTCCGACGATTTCAACGAGCCGGGCTGCCACGCCGGTGAGGACGCGATTCCCGTTTTCGTGGCCGAATCGGTCATTGATTTGTTTGAAGTGATCGAGATCGATCATGATGATGGTAAACGGCGATCCCACGCTCTTTTCGAACATTTCCGTAAGCAACTTCATGAAATAGCGATAATTATATAGGTTCGTCAGCGGATCGCGTTCGCTTTCATATTTCGTCCTTTCGTAGTCTTGCGCATTGCCGACGGCGACCATCAAAAAATTCGCAAGGATTTCCAGGACCGTCAAATGTTCTTTGCCGTATGCCCGCCGCGTTTTTGTGGCGATGACGACCGCGCCGACCACCCGGGTGTTGCGGCGGGTCGGGACGACGAGCACCGATTCCGCATAATCCGGCAAAAGTCCGTTCAACGACGGCCACCATTCTTTGCGGACCCCGGCGCGAAAGATGCGCCCCGTGAGATCCCCCGGCCATTTCACCGGACCGGCGCCATCCGTCCGGCGGTCCAGCGTTTCCGATTCTTTGACGAAGCGGTCGACGACGCGAAAATCCCGCCCGTCCTCCCCGCTCAAGATGAGGGCGTAATCGACATCCATCATCGCCGCGACGCGTTCAAAAAAGAGCTTGACGATATGGTTCACGTCCAGTTTTTCCGTCAATTGCCGGCCGATTTCATTGGTCTTTTGCAACAAATTGTTCATGTCATAGCTGTTTTTGATCAGGCGAAAGATGACCGACAGGGTGATGAGCGGCACGGCGATGAAACAAATGGCCGTGGTGCCCATTTGCGAATACAACAGATACAGGACGACGCCAACCGGCGCGACCAATAAAGTCGTCACCAGTTCCCATATCGCATCCTTCCCGATAAATCGTTGGGCCCCGATAAAAAGCCGGTAAAAAAAATACAGAAAGAGATGATTGCTGATATAAGACATGATGATATAGCCAAAAATCGGAATCAGCTGCGGGATGCCACCCCCCGACAGCACGCCCGTTTTTCCGCCGAGCAAATAAAAAGTCACACCGGAAACCACCGAGACCAAGGCGAACATCGTCATGTTCACAGGGAACCGGTACCAGTCCTCTTTTCCGAGCCGCCGGGACAACATGTAGGCAAACGTGCCGAGCTGCAACAAGATCAATTCCACAAAAAGGCCAAAGATGAGGAACACCGCGATGGATACGCCGCTCAGGACGACGATGGTGGTGCCTTTAACCCGGAAATGGCACAGCGAACTCAACACCATTAAGACGGCCATGGCCGCCAGATCAAAGGCGTTTCCGCTTAAATGCGGCGGGGCGGCGGCATAGCACAACACGATCGTCGCCGGCCAGATGACGCTCCGCCCGCCCAAATCCATCTCTTCTTGCGTTTATCCATCGCGGCCCTCCCTCCGTTTTTGAATGGATCATCCAACTTTTAGACTAATACTTTTGATTCTATCATATGATTCTATCATATCAAACTTATACGGATATTATAATAGACGGAACAAACTTTAAAAAAAGAATTTCGACAAACCGGCACGTCCGGCGTTTCAGTTTGTCTAGTTCTGTCGTATTAGGGCGAAAGGATCAATGTTGCAGAAAACCGCACAACCGCGCCCGGACGTTCAGGAGCGCGCCAGCGGCGGATCGGATACCCCCAACGCCTGGCGTACCGTCCCGACGAAGTGGAGGGAACCGGTGATCAGCAACATGTCCTCATCGGTCATGACCTCGAGCATGCGGTGATATGCCGTTTGCCAATCGCCGGCTTCTTCGGCACGCATCCCCTCGGGAACGGCGGACATGAGCGCGCTCGGCCGGCTCGCCCGCGGATGATCAAAGGTCGTCAACACGACGCGATCGGCCACGTCGTTCAGCTCCGCGAGCATGGCGGCGCAATCTTTGTCCTTAAAGGCGGCAAACAACAGGTGGAGGCGCCGATTGGGATAACGCCGGCGCACTTCGTCGGCCAAAGCCCGCATGCCGTCGGGATTATGCGCGCCGTCGAGGATGACGAGCGGCCGCTCCGAAATCTTTTCAAAACGCCCCGGCCAAAACGCCCGCTTCAGCCCGTCGCGCAACGCCTCCTCCTCAATATCAACGGCGAAAAAGTTTCTTAAATAATCCGCCGCCATGACGGCCAGCGCGGCGTTTATTACTTGATGGCGGCCGGCCATCCGTATGGTCAAACGCTCATATCGGCTGAACGGCGAGCGAAAATCATACACTTCGCCGTCTTCCGTCCGCTCGACGCCGTCGATTTGGAACTCATGCCCGAGCCGGTAAAGCTTCGCTCGCCGCTCGGCTGCGGTCGTTTGAATGATCGTTTCCGCTTCCCCTTCCGCGCCGGTGATGACCGGAACGCCCGGCTTGATGATGCCGGCCTTCTCTCTGGCGATGTCGGCGAGCGTCGGACCCAGCTGTTCGACGTGGTCCCAGCCGACATTGGTAATGATGGTCAACATCGGGAGGAGCACGTTGGTGGAATCGTGCAGCCCGCCAAGGCCGACTTCAAAGAGCACGAAATCGCACGGGTCAATCTTGGCAAAATAAACGATGGCGACGGCGGTGATCACTTCAAATTCGGTCGGCTCCCCATGTTCCGTCGCCCCGAGCGCTTCCGCATGCGGTCGGACCATCTCGATCGCTCGACAAAGGGCTTCATCCGTCACCGGCTTGCCGTCTTTTTTGATCCGCTCGTTAAAGGCGCCGAGAGACGGAGACGTAAACGTGCCGACGGAATAACCCGCCTGCCGCAAAATGCTTTCAAGAAAGGTGAGCGTCGACCCTTTGCCGTTCGTTCCTCCGATATGGACGGATCGGAGCAGGCGCTCGGGATGGCCGAGTTTTTCCAGCATCCACGCCATGCGTTCCATGCCGAGTTTTAAGCTGAACGTGTCCCATTTCTTCAACCATTCGACAGCGTTTTCGTATCGTTGCATCCTCTACCCTCCGATCTGTCATGGGCTTGATATTTTGGCACCCGTTCTTCTCTTCATTCCGTCGTGCGAAGCCGCTATGGCCCGATTGCTTGGACAAACTTGAAGACGACGGGATGAACCCGCCGCCTGATTGAAACGTGAACTTGACGTTTTTCAGCCTTCCAATTCGCGGATGCGCTCGCGCACTTTTTCCCGCTTTTCAAGATAATCCCGTTCTTTTTCCCGCTCTTTTTCCACAACGGCCGCGGGGGCCTTTTTCACAAAGCCTTCGTTGGCCAATTTCTTCTGAACGCGTTCGACTTCGGCGTCCAATTTTTTAAGTTCCGAACGGAGCCGCTTGATTTCCTCTTCGATATCGATCAATCCGGAAAGCGGCAAATACAGTTCGGCGCCGGTTACGACCGCCGTGACAGATTTGTCCGGCGCGGTGGCCGCCAGGTCGATGATGAGCGAGTTCGGGTTGCAGAACCGCTCAAGATAAGCCCGGTGGGTTTCCAACGTCGCCCGTTCATCTTCTCCCGCCGGTTTGATGACGAGGTCCACCGGCTTGGAAGGCGCGACATCTTTTTCCGCCCGAATATTGCGGACGGCGCGGATGACGTTCTGCAGAAGCGCCATATCCGACTCGGCCTTCGGATCCGTCCATTCGCTCCGAACTTCCGGCCAAGCGCTCTTCATAATGGTTTCCCCTTCATGGGGCAAGTGCTGCCAAATCTCTTCGGTGATGAACGGCATGAGCGGGTGCAGGAGGCGGAGCGTCCGATCCAAAACGTATACGAGAATGGATTTCGTCCGCTTCTTCGCCGCTTCATCTTCGCCGTAAAGGGCAAGCTTCGCCATTTCAATGTACCAATCGCAAAAATCATCCCAGATGAACGCGTACAGCTTGCGGCCGGCTTCGCCGAAATCATATTGATTGAAATGACGGGTGACTTGTTCGATCACCGCGTTGAGACGCGACAGAATCCACCGGTCGGCGACCGCTTTTTCTCCCGACAGATCGATGTCTTCGTACTTAAAGTCACCGAGGTTCATGATCACAAAACGCGAAGCGTTCCAAATCTTGTTGGCGAAATTCCAGTTCGCCTCGACCTTCTCCCATTGGAAGCGGAGGTCTTGCCCCGGCGTCGTGCCGGTGGCAAGCGTAAACCGAAGCGCATCGGCGCCGTATTTGTCGATGACGTCCATCGGATCGATGCCGTTGCCGAGGGATTTGCTCATTTTCCGCCCTTCGGCGTCCCGGACGAGCCCGTGCAACAGGACATCATCAAACGGTTTCCGCCCGGTGAATTCGACGGATTGGAAGATCATGCGGGCCACCCAGAAAAAGATGATGTCGTAGCCGGTGACGAGCGCGTTTGTCGGGAAATAGCGCTTGAAATCCGGCGCGTCCTCATCCGGCCAGCCAAGCGTGGAGAAAGGCCAGAGCGCCGAGCTGAACCACGTGTCCAAAACATCTTCGTCTTGCTCCCATTGTTCGGGATTCTCCGGCGCCTCTACTCCGACATAGACCTCGCCCGTTTCCTTATGGTACCAAGCCGGAATCCTGTGGCCCCACCAGAGCTGGCGCGAAATGCACCAGTCGCGGATGTTTTCCATCCAATGGCGGTACGTGTTCTCAAAGCGTTCCGGAACGAAACGAACCTTGTCGCTGGAATCTTGCAGCTTTAACGCGGCTTCTGCGAGCGGTTTCATCTTGACGAACCATTGAATCGACAGATAGGGTTCGATGACCGCGCCGGAGCGCTCGGAGTGGCCGACCGAATGGACGATGTCTTCTATTTTGACGAGCGCGCCTTCCGCTTTCAGATCCTCGACGATCCGCTTCCGGCAGTCGAAGCGGTCGAGACCTTGATATTTTCCGGCGTTTTCGTTCATCCTGCCCGTTTCGTCCATCACGAGAATGCGTGCAAGCCCGTGGCGATTGCCCATTTCAAAATCGTTCGGATCGTGGGCGGGCGTGATTTTCACGGCCCCCGTTCCATAATCCATGTCGACGTATTCGTCGGCGACGATCGGAATCTCGCGCCCGACGATGGGAAGGATCGCCGTTTTGCCGATGAGATGTTTATAGCGTTCGTCATCGGGGTGAACGGCAATGCCGGTGTCGCCGAGCATCGTCTCGGGCCGCGTCGTGGCGACTTCGATATGTCCGGAGCCGTCGGCGAGCGGATAACGGATGTGGTACAGGTGACCCTGAACTTCTTTATAAATGACTTCGATATCGGAAAGCGCCGTCTTCGCGACCGGATCCCAGTTGATGATGTACTCGCCGCGGTAAATCAAGCCTTTTTCGTAAAGGCGGACGAACACTTCGCGGACGGCCCGGGAAAGCCCTTCGTCGAGGGTAAAGCGTTCGCGCGAATAATCGAGCGATAAGCCGAGTTTCGCCCATTGCTTGCGAATGTGTCCGGCGTATTCCTCTTTCCAATCCCAGGCGACTTCCAAAAATTTTTCGCGTCCGAGCTGATGCCGATCGGTGCCCTGTTCGCGCAGTTTGGCGTCGATTTTGGCTTGGGTGGCGATGCCGGCGTGGTCCATCCCCGGCAGATAGAGCGCATCGAAACCTTGCATCCGCTTAAAACGGATGAGCAAATCTTGCATGGTCGTATCCCAAGCGTGGCCGAGATGCAGCTTGCCGGTGACGTTCGGCGGCGGGATGACGATCGTGTAGGGGGGTTTAGACGGGTCTTCGCCGGCTTTAAAATACCCCCTTTCCTTCCACGTATCGTACCATTTCGCTTCCGTTTGACCGGGATCGTACTTTTTTGGCATGTCCGTCATGACTATCCCTCCGAACTTGGTGCGCGCAAAAATCCGACAAAATAAAAAAAGCCTTCTTCAAAAGGACGAAGAACGCTCCGCGGTACCACCTTTTTTCGCATGCCGGCATGGCATGCGCTCTCGGACGTTAACGGCGTCGGCCGGCTTCGCCTAGTGGATCCCCGCGGGATCGGTTCAGCGAAGCAGCTCAGGGGCGACCTTCCGCGCTTTCTCCCAAAGAAATCTTCCAGCCAACGGATTTCTCTCTCTGATGGGTCCGGCGCGTACTCTTCCCCGTCTGCGCGCACGCTTATTAGTTTGTTTTTATTTTATGCGATGGCTGTGCCGACGTCAACCTCAGCCGCCCGTTTTACGGCGGAATGACATGGGTCACGCCGATGGCTCGCGGGCATATATTGAATAGAGAGGCGGATTGACGCGCGTCCTTTTTCGCCGTAACGACAAGATGCACCGCCGTTCACATTAAACGGAAGGGGGAGGGCTGGATGTACAACCGATGGAATCGGTACCAATGGCCGCCTTGGATCCGGCGCATCCGGGACGGTTTAGAGATTTTCGTGCTCCCTCTCGCCATTTTTCAAATGATACGCGTGATCTTTTTTCCGACCACCTTCGACGTCATCATCTTCATCGTCCTGATCGGCCTCTACATTGGTTTTTTGAAGCGATGGCTGTAAGCGGGAAACGGCCGCATTCATGACGATTTATTCTTATTTGATATCGGGATGTACAACACCTGCCCTGCGCTCAGCGCGTCGGACTCCAGCGCGTTGCGGCGGAGAATGGTCGAGATCGGGACATTGTAACGCGCCGAAATCGATTCGAGGGAATCGTCCCGCTGCACGATACACATTTTCACGCGGGCAAACCGCTCTCCTTCTCCCGTCAACATTTTGGTGAGATACAACGCGTTTTCTTCACGCTTGGTAAGCGGGCTGGCGCCCTGGAAATCCGCGGTTTCCTCGATCTCTTCATAGCCGCTCTCCGCATCCTCTTCGGCGAAAGCGTCGCCGCGGGACTCGGAGGGCGGCCGTTCCGGATCGTCTTCGTCGCGGAGCTCTGCCCCGTATTCGGAGCGAACGCCGGAAGTCGGCGCGTCATCCGTCCGTTCAGGTGACTCCGATCGGTGCGGCCAATCGGATTCGAGATTCGCTTGAAATTCGTCGTCACCATCCCGCCCAAACCGCGAGAGCGAACCGTCTTCCGTTTCCCTTTCCCAATCCTCATCGATATAACCCCCGCCTTGAAACGGCCCGGCCGGATCCGTCGGGACCACGTCATCGTCATCCGATCCGCCTGTTTCCCATTCCGCGCCTCGAACGGCCGCGGCGGACTCCGGCGCATCGATTTCCGGCTCGCGGGAAAGTTCCGAACCGGTTTTTTGTTTTTGACGACTAAAGACCGGCGTTTCTCCCTCGTTTGTTGCGCCGTTCGTCTCCACCGCTTCTCGGTCCGCCGCTTGGCTGCCCGCGTCTTGGCGGCCTTTAAATTCCACTTGCGGAGAAATCGGTTCCAAATCGGCTTCCTGGGGAAGGCGATACGAATCAAAGGCGGCGACATCCGCCGGTTCGAACGCTTCATTGCCCTCGGCTTGCCCGGAAATCTCCGAGTCATTTTCTTCTTCGCGGTCATCGATCAGACCGGTGATCGCAATGTCCGCGTCCAAGCGGAGACATCCTTTTTCAGGCAGTTTATAATCGAACGATTCGACGGTGACATAAATGTCTTCGATGTCGGCAATCCGATGTGCCGGAATGGTGATGTCGACCGGAAAACGATGTTCAAGCAAGGCCGTACCGACATCGGTTTCCGTGATTTCGTCGACGGTTCGATACGTCGGGCGGAAATCGTAAACGCGGGCGGACTCCGCCTCGTCCCCGGCGCCTTCGGCCGGTTTATATTCCCCGCTGAGACGCAAAGCGCCTTTAATGGTTACATAATCGGCGCTTTCTTCAATCGCGATGTCCGGTTCCAGCGCCATGGACAAAATTTCTTCGGCTTCTTCTCCGTTTCTTAGCCAGACGGTTTCGCTGATGGAAAAGTGCAAGGGTTGATTCCTTTGACGGGACACGCTCCTCATCCTTTCCGCATAATATCATTAAATGTTTATGCGGCAAGTTGCGCATTATGCGAACGGCGGCCGACGGATCCCGTTCAAAAAAAGAAGCCCGCCTCCAATGCGGAGACAGACTTCCCGTTCTCAGCGCGCTTTGATCCGCGAAAAGGCGTAATCCACCGCGGCAATCGTCGCCTCGATATCCTCCATCGTGTGGGCGGTCGATAAAAAGATGCCTTCAAACTGCGACGGCGGCAGCGACACGCCTTTTTCCAACATGGCTTGGAAATAGATTTTAAAATGTTCGAGATTGGCGGTTTTCGCCGTTTCATAGTTGATCACGTCTTGATCGGTGAAAAAGACGCCGATCATTGAGCCCGCCCGGTTGACCGTCAGCGGAATGCCGTATTTGTCCGCCGCTTCCTTGTAACCTTGTTCGAGGCGGTCGGCTTTTTTGCGAAACTCGTCATAATGCTCGGGCTTCAATTGCGAGAGCGTGGCATAGCCCGCCGCCATGGCGAGCGGGTTGCCCGACAGCGTGCCGGCCTGGTAGATCGGGCCGCTCGGCGCGATGTGCTCCATGATGTCGCGGCGCCCGCCGAAAGCGCCCACCGGCAGCCCCCCGCCGATGACTTTGCCGAGGCAGGTGAGGTCGGGCGTGACGCCAAAATATCCTTGGGCAGAGTGATAGTCGACCCGGAAACCGGTCATGACTTCATCAAAGATGAGAAGCGCGCCGTATTGTTCGGTGATGTCGCGCAATCCTTGCAGAAAGCCCTCGACGGGCGGCACGACGCCCATGTTGCCGGCGACCGGTTCGACGATCACCGCCGCGATGTCTTCCCCGTAGCGGGAGAAGGCCGTCCGGACGGCATCGAGGTCGTTATACGGGACGGTGATCGTGTTTTGCGCCAGGCCGACCGGCACTCCCGGGCTGTCGGGCAAGCCGAGGGTCGCGACGCCGGAACCCGCTTTGATTAGCAGCGAATCGCCGTGGCCGTGATAAGAACCTTCGAATTTCAAAATTTTGTCGCGGCCGGTGAACCCGCGTGCCAGGCGAATGGCGCTCATCGTCGCTTCCGTTCCGGAGTTGACCATGCGCACGACTTCCACGGACGGCACGCGCTCGACCACCAGTTCGGCGAGCGCCGTCTCGAGGGGGTGCGGAGCGCCAAAACTCGTCCCTTTTTCCGCGGTTTCCTTCAGCGCTTCCACGACTTGATCATTGGCATGGCCGAGGATGAGCGGCCCCCACGACAAAACATAGTCAATATAAGTGTTGCCGTCGATGTCGGTGACCTTGGCCCCCTTTCCTTCCACCATGAAAACCGGATTCATGTCCACCGATCTGAAAGCGCGGACCGGGCTGTTCACACCGCCGGGCATGACGCGCTTCGCTCTTTCAAACGCCTGAATCGAACGATCCATCGGTCTCATTTTCAACCCTCCCGCAGCCATTTGACGGCGTCTTTCGCAAAATACGTGATGATCAAGTCGGCGCCGGCGCGCTTCATGCTGATGAGCGATTCCATCACCGTTTGCTTTTCATCGAGCCAGCCGTTCAAGGCCGCCGCTTTGATCATCGCATATTCGCCGCTGACGTTGTACGTCACAAGCGGCAAATCGAAGCGCTCCCGCAAATCGCGAAGGATGTCGAGGAAGGCGAGGCCGGGTTTGACCATGAGGAAATCGGCCCCTTCGTCCACGTCCGAAGCCGCTTCGCGCAGCGCTTCCAAACGGTTCGCCGGATCCATTTGATACGTCTTGCGATCGCCGAATTGCGGCGCGCTGTCGGCGGCGTCGCGAAACGGCCCGTAAAAGCTTGAGGCATATTTCACGGCATAAGACATGATGGGGACATGGATATATCCGGCTTCATCCAGAGCGCGCCGGATGGCGGCGACAAAGCCGTCCATCATATTGGACGGCGCGATGATGTCCGCGCCGGCGGCCGCTTGGGAAACCGCGGTTTTCGCCAAAAGTTCAAGGCTTTGGTCGTTTTCGACATCGCCGTCAACGATGACGCCGCAGTGGCCGTGGTCGGTATATTCGCAAAGGCACGTATCGGCAATGACGATCAATTCGGGATGCCGCGCTTTGATTTGCCGGATCGCTTTTTGAACGATCCCGTGATCGTGGTAGGCGCCGGAGCCCACCGCATCCTTATGGTCCGGAATGCCGAAGACCATCACGGCCGGAATGCCGAGCGCGACGACTTCATCGATCTCCTCGTCCAGCCGATCCAAAGAAAATTGATAAATGCCGGGCATGGACGGGATTTCGTTTTTAATATTTTCGCCTTCGACGGCAAACACCGGATAGATGAAATCATCGACCGAAAGCGTCGTTTCCCTCACCATTCTCCGTATGGCCGCATTTTGGCGCAGGCGACGATGGCGATCAAACACGAGTTGGTTCATCGTTTTCCCCCCAAGGTCTGTCATTGAAAATCGGTATGGAATATATTAAAGGTCTCAAACGATCGGCGAAAAAACATCGCGAGGCCTTGATCACAAACGCGCTTGGGCCGGCGGCACCCGCCAACGGCGCCGGGCCCAACCGGTTGCCGGCATCGCTCCCCGATGTGGAAGCTACACGCGCTGCCCTGAAAAATATTGTTCCACGCCTTGAATCAATGCGTGCGCGGTATACGTGGCCGGCACGATGCTCGGCGTCAGCCCGTGGGCGCGGGCGGCGTCCGCCGTGACGGGGCCGATGCAAGCGACCGCGGCGCGCCGCCAAAACGCCCGTTGATCCAGGCCATCCGCCATGCTCATGAAAAAGCGGATGGCCGACGGGCTCGCAAAGACGACGGCGTCGACGGCCGCCTCCGCCACAACGGTTTGTACGATCGGTTTCGCCGCCTCGTTCAACACCGTCTGGTAGACGTCGACGCGCGCGACTTCATAGCCCGCCTCCCGCAGGCGCCGTTCCAGATCGTCTTTGGCCAGCGTTCCGAGGGCGAGCAGCACCTGGCCCTTTTCTTGCTGTGCGGCCATGCGGTCGGCGAGCTTTTCGGCCGTAAAATCATCCGGGATGAGATCGGGCTTGATGCCGCGACGCTCGAGCGCCTCCGCAGTCTTTTGGCCGACGACGGCGAACTTCGGCCCGACGATTTCCAGCCGTTGCGCGCTGAGGACATCGAAAAAATAACGGACGCCATTGGCACTTGTCAGCACGATCCAATCGAAACCGTTCACCCCTCGGATGCAGTTGAGGGCGGCGGCGCTGAGCGGAGCGGGGGCGAACTTCATCACCGGCGCGATGAGCGCTTCGCCGCCCCGCGCCGCGATGAGTTCCGCCATCTGCCGGGAAGCGTTTCGTTCGCGCGTCAACAAAATGGTCCTGCCCGCGAGCGGCGATTTCCCGTCATTCATGAGCACTCCACGCCTCTTTGGCCGCGGTGAGCAACTCCGAAGCGCCGCGCGCTTTTAAGCGATCGGCGAGCGTCCAGCCGAGCGCATCCGGCTCGGCGCCGGTCAGCGAATCATTGATCACCGTCTGTCCGTCGGGGGCGGCGACCATTCCGGTCAAACGGTAACCGTCTTCTGTTTTTTCGGCGTACGCGGCAATCGGTACCCGGCAGTCGCCGTCGAGCGCGGCGAGGAAAGCGCGCTCGGCCGCAACCGCGTTCGCCGTCTCCGGGTCGTGAATCGCCGCAAGACATGCAATCAGCTCCTCATCATCCGCCCGGCATTCGATCGCCAGCGCCCCTTGACCAACGGCGGGAAGGAAGCGCTCGACGGGAAGATACTCCGTGACTTTCTCCGCGCTCCACCCCATGCGATTGAGGCCGGCGGCGGCGAGCACGATCGCGTCGTATTGACCTTCTTCGAGTTTTTTCAACCGCGTGTCGATGTTGCCGCGCAAGGAGACGACGTGTAAATCCGGGCGTGCATGGAGAAGCATCGCCCGGCGGCGCAGGCTGCTCGTTCCGACGACCGCGCCAGGCGGCAAATCATAAAAACCCTTTCCGTCCCTGGATATGAGGACGTCCCGATGGTCTTCGCGCCGCGGCACGCAAACGATCGCCAATCCCTCGGGCAGTTGGGCCGGCATGTCTTTCATGCTGTGAACCGCAAGATCAATCTCTCCGTCGAGCAACGCCTGTTCGATTTCTTTGACAAACAGACCTTTGCCGCCGACCTTCGCCAAAGCGACATCCAAGATTTGATCGCCTTTGGTCACGATATGTTTCAATTCATATGAAAAATCGCGATGCCGTTTTTTCAATTGCTCCAAAACCCAATGCGTTTGCGTCAACGCCAACCGGCTTTTTCGCGAGCCGACCTTCCACGTTTTCATGATATCCCCACTCCTTGTGATAAAAAGGCGCCTTTAAGCGATGAAGCGGTGCAGCCGCCATGCCTCCCAAGGGCGGCGTTGCCGGAACGCTTACCAAAGGTGGAAGGCGGTGAGCGTTTCCGATAAAAATACGTTGATCAAAACGAGCAGAAAGCTCACCGCGTTCCAAAAGACGAGAGGAATGCCGTGCACGCCCCTTCCGATTCTTTGATACAAATACCACGCGTAAGCGACGAGGACGATGAACGAGGTGACGACCTTGGCATCCAGCCAGCTGAAGCCTTTAATGACCGCCACCGCCCGAACGACACCGAGAATCAGGCTGACCATCAAAAGAGGAAAGCCCGCGAGATTAAAGAGAAAAGCGGCTTGTTCCAGCTTCGCCAAACTTCCGAAGCGAACGAGGCGGCTTCCCCATTTTTTCTTCTTCAACATCGAGTATTCCATCGCGTACATGATCGCCGCGATGAACGAGGCGGTAAAAGCGGCGTAAGCGACAAAGGCGATGATGATATGTATGATCAACAAATCGTTCATCAAATGTTGCGAAAGAACGGCCGGCACGCGATCGTCCGGACCGAACAACGAGATCGCCATCGCGGCAAACCCGGCAAGATTGGCAAAAAACACAAAAAAATCCATGTAAAAGAACCGGCTCAACAATACGGTGAGGGAGACGATCAGCCAGGAGAGGAAAAACAAGCCGTCAAGCGGCGTCAGAATCGGAAATTCGCCCGTCTCCCTCATCTTGACGTAGAAGAGCGCCGCTTGGAAAAACCAGACCATAACAAGCAACCAGAAGGCGATGCGATGCGCCTTCCGGTTGTTCTCCAGATAATCGACAAAAAAACCGCAGAGACAAGCGGCATATAACAGGACGGTTCCGTCCGATAATCCGTACCGCGGCATTTGGCATACGCCCTTCTACGAGCCGGACGGGGCTTCGCCCAAGTCCGGACGGACGACGCGGCGGGATTCGCTCGCGGCTTTTTCACGGGAAGCCTGTTCGCGCACCGCATCTCCCAAGCCGAAAATGTCGATGAAAGCGGCCAGCTTCGCTTCGGCACCGGGCTCGGCCGCGTACTCTTTCACGCGTTGGATCGGATCCCGAAGCAGCTGGTTCACGATGCTTTTCGTATGTTTGTTGAGCACCTTGCGTTCGCGTTCGGTCAAATCCGGAATTTTGCGCTCGATGCTCTTCATCGTGTCCGCCTGGATGGCCAAAGCCTTTTGCCGGAGCGCGGCGATGACGGGAACGACGCCGAGTTCCCTGACCCAGCGGTTGAACGCCCGGATTTGCTCTTCGATCATGACGGCGATCTTTTCGGCGGTTTGTTTCCGTTCTTCAAGGTTGGCGCGGACGACGCCTTCGAGATCATCAATATCATAGAGGAAAACGCCCTCAAGATCGCCGACCGCCGGCTCGACATCCCGAGGAACGGCGATGTCGACAATGAAAAGCGGTTTTCCCTTTCTCGCCCGGCTGACGCGGTTCATGTCCGCCGCGGTGAGGACAAAGTCTTTCGCCCCCGTCGAAGCGATTAAGATGTCGGCTTCGCTGAGATGTTGATGGATCTCAGTAAGGGGCGCGGCCTGGCCCTGAAACCGAGCGGCGAGTTCCTGCGCCTTTTCGTACGTTCGATTGGCGACCGTGATGCTTTTGGCCCCGCGGCTCCGCAAATGGGTGACCGCGAGCTCGGCCATTTCTCCGGCGCCGAGAATCAACACCTGCTTGTCTTTCAAATCCCCAAAAATTTTTAAAGCCAATTCGACGGCGGCATAGCTCACCGACACGGCATTGCCGTCGATCATCGTTTCGGCGTGGGCGCGCTTGGCGACGGTGATCGCTTCTTTAAAAAGTTCATTAAAAAAAGTGCCCGTCGCTCCGACCGACTGCGCCTTCATAAATGCGTCGCGGACTTGTCCGAGAATTTGGGTCTCGCCGATGACGAGCGAATCGAGCCCGCACGCGACATGAAAGAGATGGCGCACCGCCTCTTCGTCCTCTTTGACAAAGAGATAACCGTCGATGTCGTCCCTGCGGACGCCGAACCAATCGCATAAAAAAGCCTTCGCATAATAGCGTCCGGTATGCTGCTGATCGCTGACGACATAAAGTTCGGTGCGGTTGCACGTGGAAACGATCACCGCTTCAAAAACACTTTTTTGGTTTTTGAGCTGAATGAGCGCCTCGTCGAGCTCCGCCTCTTGAAAGGCCAAGCGCTCTCGGATCTCCACGGGTGCCGTTTTATGATTCAACCCGACCGCTAGAATGTGCACGTTTGGTCACCCCGATCTGTTGCTCCTCATTACAGTATACCACGAAAACGGAAACGGCCGTCCGAAAAATGTGAACAGTCGTCGAAACGAGCTGAACGACCGGACCGTCATCAAGAACAAGAAAAATGAAAGAATAAAACCGGTCATCAAATGAGATTTCATCTAAAATAATAAAGAAAACCTTGATGTTTGCCAAATCATGTGCTGTGATAAATGAGGGAAAAAGCTTTTCCCCGCGGAGCCGGTCCGCCGAGTTCGGAGGTATCGACAGAAATGAAACAACAGAACGCCTTTATCGGAATCATCCTTGTCGGTTTCGGCATCTATTTTTTATTGGATCAATGGCATCTTCCTTATTTGGAAACCTTTCGCCATTGGCCGACACTCCTCATTATTATCGGTGCCGCCCTTTTTATTCACGCGATGCTCGCTAAGGATTACGTCAACCTTTTCCCGGCGGTGATTCTCATCGGCCTCGGCATCCATTTCCATTTCAAAGACGTTTGGCCGTGGTGGCCGGATGGTTGGGCGGTCTACACATTGATCTTCGGTCTCGCTCTCCTCGTTCGTTACTATAAAGAGCGGAAGGACGGCCTTGTTCTCGGCCTGTTTTTCACGGCCATTTCCCTTTTAAACTTTTTTTATGCCAGCTTTCAAACGGTGACGCATCGGCTCATCGACGCCATAGGGAACATGTGGCCGCTCGCCTTGATCGCCATCGGGTTTTATTTCATAATCGGCAAGAAAAAATAGGATGACCGATACGCCCCCGGCGCCATGTGCGGGCGGCGCCCTCCCCGGCCGGGCCGCTTGCCGCCGCTTCCGCCACGGGTTCTTGACCTTATGCCTACAACCGTATGGAGCATACCCCTGAAAACGGTGCTTTTACCGGACGCTGCCTGCACAAAAAACGCTTGGGCTTCATTGGCCCAAGCGTTTCTCGATTTCGTTCCACAATTCATCTTTTCCGGCGCCGGTTTGCGAAGAAAAAATTACGATGGGAACGTCCGCTTCGATCCGCAGCGTTTCTTTGATGATTTTGACGTGTTTTTGTTGGCGGCCGCGCGGCACCTTGTCGCTCTTGGTCGCGACAAGGATGGCGGGAATTTGATAGTATTTGAGAAACTCGTACATTTGGACATCATTCGCCGTCGGCGGGTGGCGGAAATCGACGAGCTGAACCACGGCGCGAAGCCGCTCGTTGTTCGTGAAATAATCGTCAAGCGCTTTTCCCCACGCCGCCCGGTCTTTCTTGGAAACGGCCGCATAGCCGTAGCCCGGCACGTCGACGAAATAAAAGGCATCGTTGACGCGGTAAAAGTTTAATGTCTGCGTTTTTCCCGGCTTTTGCGACGTCCGGGCGAGGTTTTTGCGATTCAACATCCGGTTGATCAAGGACGATTTTCCGACATTTGAGCGTCCGGCAAGCGCGATCTCCGGCAGGCCGTCCTTTGGCCACTGCGCCGGATGGACAGCGCTGATGATGAATTCGGCGCTGCGAATCTTCATCGCGCCTCACCGTTGAGGGCGTATTTCAACACTTCATCCAAGTGGCTAACTTTAATGAACGTCAAGTCGTTCCGGACGCTCTCGGGGATATCCTCTAAATCCCTATCATTCTCTTTCGGAATGATGATCGTTTTCAACCCCGCACGGTGCGCGCTCAGCGTTTTTTCTTTCAAGCCGCCGATGGGAAGCACCCGGCCGCGCAGGGTGATTTCCCCGGTCATGCCGACTTCTTTCTTCACGGGGCGGTTCGTCAATGCCGAGACAAGCGCCGTCGCGATGGTGATGCCGGCCGACGGCCCGTCCTTGGGCGTCGCGCCCTCGGGCACATGGATATGGATATCATTTTTTTCATAAAAATCTTCGGGAATGCCGAGCTCGGCCGCGCGCGAGCGGACATAGCTGAACGCCGCCTGCGCCGACTCCTTCATCACGTCCCCGAGCTTGCCGGTGAGAAACAGCTTTCCTTTTCCCGGCAAAATCGACACTTCGATGGAAAGCGTGTCCCCGCCGAAGGGCGTGTACGCGAGCCCGGTCGCGACGCCGACTTGGTCTTCGGTCTCGGCCTGTCCGTAGCGGAAAACGGGCTTTCCGAGAAACTTTTCGATCGTTTTCGGGGTGACGGTGACCGTCTTCTGCTCGCCGGTGACGATGCGCTTCGCCGCTTTGCGGCAGATCGAGGCGATGCGGCGTTCGAGATTGCGAACGCCCGCTTCGCGCGTGTACCGGCGGATGACGTAGAGGATGGCTTCGTCTTGGACGCGCAACTGGCTTTTTTTCAAGCCGTGTTCCTTCAGCTGTCTCGGAATGAGATGTTTCTTGGCGATGTGGAGCTTTTCGTCCTCCGTATAACCGGCAATCGTCAACATTTCCATGCGATCGAGCAGCGGGGCGGGAATCGTGGCGGCATTGTTGGCCGTCGTGATGAACATGACCTTGCTCAAATCGTACGGCTCTTCAATATAGTGATCGCTGAAGGCCGAATTTTGTTCGGGGTCAAGCACTTCAAGCAAGGCGGCCGCCGGATCGCCGCGGAAATCGTTGGACATTTTGTCGATTTCGTCAAGCAAAAACACGGGGTTGATCGTCTTCGCTTTTTTCATGCCTTGAATGATCCGCCCCGGCATCGCGCCGACATAGGTCCGGCGATGGCCGCGGATTTCCGCTTCATCGCGGACGCCCCCCAATGAAATGCGGACGAAATTGCGGTTGAGCGCCTTGGCGACCGAGCGGGCGAGGGATGTTTTCCCGACGCCGGGCGGTCCGACGAGACAGAGAATCGGCCCTTTTAACGAACGGGTAAGCTTTTGCACCGACAAATACTCCAACACCCGTTCCTTGACTTTATCCAACCCGTAGTGCTCTTCGTTCAAAATTTTTTCCGCATGGCGGATGTCAAGGTTGTCGGTCGTCTCTTCCTTCCACGGCAACTGCAGTAACCAATCGATATAATTGCGGATGACGCCGCTTTCCGCCGAACTCGGCGCCAATATTTCATAACGGTGCAGTTCTTTCAGCGCCGTTTCTTTGACGTGTTCCGGCATGGTCGATTTTTCGATTTTTTCCCGAAGCGATTCGATTTCGCTTTCCTTGGTTTCTTTTTCGCCGAGCTCCCTTTGGATGGCCTTCATCTGTTCGCGAAGGTAATATTCCTTCTGCGACCGCTCCATCGATTTTTTGACCTGCTGGCCAATTTTTTTCTCCAGGCCGAGCACTTCTTGTTCGTTCGTCAAGATGTGGATCAATTGCCGCAGCCGTTCTTTCACATCCAAGATTTCAAGCAGTTTTTGTTTTTCCTTTATCAACAGGGGCAAGTGGCTCGCGATGACGTCGGCAAGCCTGCCGGGCTCGTCGATGTCGTGAACCGTCGCCAAGGTTTCGGGCGTAATCTTTTTTGAAAGCTTGATGTATTCGGCGAATTGATCGACGGCGCTGCGCATCAACGCCTTCATTTCAAGGTCGTCGACGATTTCTTCATCCAATAGGGTCACTTCGGCTTCAAAATAGCGATCCGTCTTCGTATACGCGTCGATGCGGGCGCGCCTTTCGCCTTCAACCAAAATGCGGATCGTCCCGTTTGGAAGCTTCAGCATTTGCTTGATGGCGGACACCGTTCCAATTTCATAAATATCAGCCGGTTCCGGCTGTTCCACGGCCACTTCTTTTTGCGCAACAAGGAGGATTTTGTGATCTCCCACCATGACGGCTTCGAGCGCCTCAACGGATTTTTCCCGGCCGACGTCAAGGTGAAGGACAACCGTCGGATATATGAGCAGCCCGCGAAGCGGAAGAACGGGGATGGTTCGCTTTTTGTCTCTATCAGTCACTGGAACACCTCCAAGTGCGGATGGATTGCAAGAAAATCATATCATTCCCCTTTTTAAGTCGTCCAGCGGGGACGTTCGGCGCCTGGCCGCCGATTTTTCCACCGTCGTTCATGGTTTCATCCATCGTTCAAAGCGGAGAAAAACACGGACGATAAACGGAGGAAAGGGAACGCCCGCTCCGCCATCCGCTTCGAACAACGGGACCGGAGTGGGCCGAACGCTTATCTTATATCTGTTCGATCGCTTGAGAAGGCGAAAACGCCGGCACGGAAGGCAGATCCGCCGCTTCCGGCGCGAAGGCGAGTTGAAAGACATCGGTCAACCGGCGAACCGGGATGATCTCGATCCCTTTGACCGATTGGATCAGCGCCTGATGGTTTTCTTCCGGGATGATCACGCGCTTGGCTCCTGCGAGCTTCGCCGCTTCGATCTTGGCGAGCACCCCTCCGACCGGCTTCACCGCACCGTGAATGGACAACTCGCCGGTCATGGCGAGGTAAGGGTCGACCGGAACGTTTTTGATCGCCGAGTAAATCGCCGTCGCAATCGCAATCCCCGCGGACGGTCCGTCGACGGGAAACCCGCCGGGAAAATTGACGTGAATATGATAATGATAGCACCGAACGCCCATTTGATTTAAGACGGTGAGAACGTTTTCGACCGAACTTTTGACGAGGCTTTTGCGGCGGATGGATTTCGCCGACGTCCCCATCGTTTCTTCTTCGACGATGCCGGTGAGCGTCAAGTTCCCTTTCCGGCCCTTGGTCGCCGTCACTTCGACTTCCAGAAGCGCGCCCCGGTTCGGCCCGAACACGGCCAGCCCATTGACGAGACCGACGACCGGCACGCCGTGTACTTTTTTCTCGGGTTTCGGCTGCAATTGGCTGGAATAGATCACCCACTCGATGTCTTCGATCCGGATATACCCGGTTTTGTTGGACATCGCGAGGCCGGCGGCAATCTGCATGATGTTCACCGCTTCACGGCCGTTCCTTGAGTATTCGGCGATTTTTTTCAACCCTTCATCCGTTATGGAAAGCTGCAATTTCTCCGCCGCACGCTTGGCGATGATCTCGATGTCGGCGTTTTTCAATTCGCTGAAAAAAACTTCCAAGCAACGGGAACGGATCGCCGGCGGAATGTCTTCCGGAGAGCGCGTCGTCGCTCCGACAAGGCGGAAGTCGGCGGGCAGCCCGTTTTGAAAAATGTCGTGGATGTGCGGCGGGATCTGTGAGTTTTCTTCGCTGTAATAGGCGCTTTCCAAAAAAACCTTCCGATCCTCCAATACCTTTAACAACTTATTCATCTGAATCGGATGGAGCTCACCTATTTCATCGATAAACAAAATTCCGCCGTGGGCATGGGTGACCGCCCCTTGCTTCGGTTGGGGAATACCCGCTTGTCCCATTGCGCCGGCGCCTTGATAAATCGGATCGTGAACGCTGCCGATCAGCGGGTCGGCAATGCCGCGCTCGTCAAAACGGGCACACGTCGCATCCAATTCAATAAAAGCGGCTGACGGTTTGAATGGGGATTCGGGATTTTTTTTCGCTTCTTCCAACACCAACCGGGCCGCCGCGGTTTTTCCGACGCCCGGAGGCCCGTAAATCAACACGTGCTGCGGATTGGGACCGCACAGCGCGGCCCGCAGCGTTCGGATGCCGTCCGTTTGACCGACGATGTCATCTAACGATTTCGGGCGGACTTTTTCCGCAAGCGGCTCCGTCAAAGAGATGCTGCGCAACTTCCGGAGTTGTTCCATCTCCTTTTTGGATTCTTTATCGATGGAAATTTTCTGGGAGTGTTGGCTGCGCAGCAAATTCCAGAAATACAAGCCGATGATGATCCCGAAAAAAAGCTGTACAAACATTAACAGAGACGTCCAGTTCATTTGTTTGACCTCCCGCGTTTGCTTCTTGGGTTAGTATCCCCTGGGCGCAGGCGGACTAAACAAAAGAAACGGACGTCTCAAGGACATTCCGGCGGCCAAAAGAATATGCACATCGGCCGTCCGATCGGACGAAAAGCGGTGTGCGCGCAAAAGGCAGCGCATTCCGCGGCGCGACCGTTCACGAAAATGGCGCCGCCATCCTTCAGAAAAAAAGCCCGCCCTTTTTCTGGCGGGCGAGCGATCAATAGACGGGCTTAGGCGCTCTCTTTCGGTTTGATGCCGTTTTTGACCACCGTGCCGTCGTCCATGATGAGGGTCGGCGACATTTTGTCCACCACCGTCTCTTTGGTGATGATGCATTTTTCCACATCGTTGCGGGACGGCAGTTCATACATGACATCCAGCATGATGCTTTCGATGATCGAACGCAACCCGCGGGCCCCGGTTTTCCTTTCAATCGCTTGTTTGGCGATCTCCCTGAGCGCTTCATCCGTGAATTCGAGTTCGACGCCGTCAAGTTCCATCAGTTTTTTGTATTGCTTGACCAAGGCGTTTTTGGGCTTGATCAAGATGTCCACGAGCGCATCTTCATCCAGCTCTTCGAGGGTGGCGACGACCGGCAAACGGCCGATGAATTCGGGAATCAGCCCAAACTTCAGCAGGTCCTCGGGCAACACTTGCTTTAAAATATATTTGTCCGACTCGTTTCTCGTTTTCGTGTCGGCCCCGAATCCGATCACCTTTTTCCCGAGGCGGCGCTTGATGATTTGTTCAATGCCGTCGAACGCCCCGCCGCAGATAAACAGGATGTTGGTCGTGTCGATTTGGATGAATTCTTGGTGCGGATGCTTCCGCCCTCCTTGCGGCGGTACGCTCGCCACCGTGCCTTCCAAGATCTTCAACAGCGCCTGTTGGACGCCTTCTCCGGACACATCGCGCGTGATGGACGGGTTTTCCGATTTGCGGGCGATTTTATCGATTTCGTCAATGTATATAATGCCCTTTTCGGCTTTTTCCACATCGTAATCCGCCGCTTGAATGAGCTTCAACAAAATGTTTTCGACGTCTTCGCCGACATAGCCCGCTTCCGTGAGCGAGGTCGCATCGGCGATCGCGAACGGGACGTTCAAAATTTTGGCGAGCGTTTGCGCGAGCAAAGTTTTGCCGCTGCCCGTCGGACCGATCAAGAGAATATTCGATTTTTGCAGTTCGACGTCATCGTTTTTATGCCGCGTATTGATCCTCTTGTAATGGTTATACACGGCGACGGACAAACTTTTCTTCGCCGCCTCTTGGCCGATGACGTAATCTTCAAGGATTTCGTATATCTCTTGCGGCTTCGGCACGTCCTTGAATTCGACTTCTTCTTCAGCACCGAGCTCTTCCTCAACGATTTCCGTGCACAGCTCGATGCATTCGTCGCAAATATATACACCAGGACCGGCGACCAACTTGCGCACTTGATCTTGGGTTTTCCCGCAAAACGAGCATTTCAATTGCCCTTTTTCCTCATTAAATTTAAACATTTTTTCACCCCTAATTTCTGTCTTGTGAACACGGGCAGAAAAACGCGCGACATTCTTCATTTATGGCCAGCAGAAGCAAATGGCGGCTGTTTAAAATTTTTTAACGTCGATGCCGCGATATCACGGGCTTCCGCAATCGGACGGTTTTTCCGTCGGGAAGACCGCCTTGTCAGCCGTCCATTGCGAGGATTCGGAGTTTAAAGGATATCCATGATGCAGGCGGTTTAAACCCGCTCGAGTTTGAAGTTGCCCGCACCTTGATTCTTTCTTATAGAATACAGATTATCTCCTCCGAGTTCAATCAAAATACTCGAAAGCGGCGAGCGGCGGAAAAATTTATGTAGCGGTCGTGGGAATCCATCCCGCAGGCGCCTCCTCAAGAATAAGGATATGTATCATGAGCCGAGATCACTATGAACAACGCTCTGAACGGCGAAAAAAGGGGCGATGGTGAAAAGGGGAGCCCCTTCCGGCGGACCGGAAGAGCGCTCCCGATTATGAACTTGGCGCAGAATCAGGCGGGAAACAGACGCGCACGGCCGTTTTGTTCTCTGTTTTTGTTCAGGCCTTTATTCTTCGGCGGCTTCGGACGCCTCTTGATCTTGCTCAGCCGTTTTTTCCGCCTCTTCCTTTTTCGGAACGACGGTGCCGTTTTCCACGAGGAAATCGATGGCTTTGCGGATGCGCAAATCATTTTTCACCGCATCGCTGCCGCCTTGAATATCAAGCATTTGCTTGACTTGTTCGACGGAGAGGCCGAAGTTGTCGGCGGTTTCTTTGATGTCTTTTTCCACTTCTTCATCCGAAACCTCAATGTTTTCGGCATCCGCGATGGCTTCCAGGGTCAAGCTCGCCCGGACACGTTTTTCCGCGCTTTCTTTCATTTGCTCGCGCAAGCTTTGTTCATCCGTGCCGGTGATGTTGTAATACATTTTCATGGTGACCCCTTGAGCCGCCATTTGTTGTTCAAGCTCGCGAATCATGCGGTCGATTTCGCGCTCGATCATGACGTCGGGGACGTCAATCTCTGCGTTTTCGGCGGCTTTCTCGACGACTTGATCGCGTTGGGCATTCAGCGCCGCGGTTTCTTTTTGTTCTTTCAACTGATTTTTGATTTTTTCCTTTAATTGGTCAAGCGTTTCGACGTCATCATCGACATCTTTGGCAAATTCATCGTCAAGCTCAGGCAATTGCTTCACTTTGATGTCATGAACCTTCACTTTAAAAACGGCGTCTTTCCCCTTCAATTCCTCGGCGTGATAGTCTTCGGGGAAAGTGACGTTGATTTCTTTTTCTTCATTGGCTTTCATGCCGACGAGTTGGTCTTCAAAGCCCGGAATGAAGGCGTTCGATCCGATCTCCAAAGAATAGTTTTCGGCTTTGCCGCCATCAAAGGGCTTGCCGTCCACAAAGCCTTCAAAATCAAGGACTACGGTGTCGCCTTTTTCAACGGTGCCGTCTTCTTTGACCGCGAGTTCGGCATACCGTTCTTGAAGGCGTTTGAGCTGTTCCTCGATTTCTTCGTCCTTCACTTCGGTGTCTTGTTCTTCCATTTCCAGGCCTTTGTATTGACCGAGCTTAACCTCAGGTTTGACGGTGACCTCCGCCGTAAAAACAAGGTCGCTGCCTTTTTCGATTTTTTCAATGTCGATTTGCGGTTGATCAACCGGCACAATGCCCGTCGCGTCAACGGCTTTCGAATAGGCTTCGGGCAGAAGAATATCAACGGCGTCTTGATAAAGCGATTCGACGCCAAAACGTTGTTCAAAAATTTTGCGCGGGACTTTGCCTTTCCGGAAGCCCGGGACGCTCACGCGTTTGACGACTTTTTTGAAGGCTTGATCGAGCGCCTTATCGAAACTTGCGGCATCCACTTCGAAGGTTAAAACGCCTTGGTTGCCTTCTTTTTTTTCCCATTGTGCTTTTACATCCATGTATTCTTACCTCCACCAACGATCTTCATTCTTTTTAAATAGGCGCACGGTTTTGGCCGGACGCATCTCCCGCATCCATCGTTCAAACCATGACAACCACTTCATTATAACATATCTATAAACTTTACAAAATTGCAATTCGGCGATTCCGGCGCGCCGGACGGATCCGTTCTGTGGCGTCCGCCGCAGGCTCAACGTTAAATCGGGGGAGCCGGTTCCGATTCGTTTTCGATCAGCGTCATCATCGATAGGGGCTTTTCGATATCTTCCGCATCGATGGAGAAACGCGCGGTGATCTCTTCGGATTCGACGTCCCGGCCGTTCAGCCGACTCGCGAACACAAAACTGGCCGCCGCCCAAATTTCGGCCACAGCCGGCACAAGCGGCAAGGGGAAAGCGGCAATGGTGAAATGATCCCACAATTCAGCGGCTAAATGAAACAGCGTTGGATTATCCGAAGCAAGGTTTTCTTGCAGTCGGCGGCGCACATCGGCGCCAAACGTTTCGTAAAAAAGCGGTTCGGACATATCCGCCTGGCAATGGGTGCCGAATTTTTCTACCTCAACCCGTCCCTTTAATCCGCGTTCTTTCAGTTCCGCGAGCATCACGCTTTTCAAGACGGGATCGCCTTGCGGATGAAGCAAATATTTCCGATATAAGCGCTCAACGATCGCCAGCTCCCGCTTGCGCATTTGATAAAAAGCGCGCCATTGCTGTTCGCGCGAACCCTTAAAAAGTTCGGTTTCATCGCTTTCTTGCGCCGGTTTTTTTTGGTCCTCACGATGTTTTTCATCCAAGCGCCTTACGGCAAACGCGGCCAATTGCATAAGATGTTGCCGCAAATCGGTCGGCACGTCACTTTCCTCGAGGACGGCACGAACGAGGGCGACGACTTCTCGATATTGTCTCAATTGGATTAAAACCGTTATGTGCAACTTCAGGACGTCGAAATAGTCGCCGATGCCTTCCTCCATCATTTTTTTCGTCAATTCGACCGCTTCTGTGTACCGTCCCAGTTCAACGTAACATACGGCGAGCCCGTATGCCGCCTGGGGATTCTGTTCGTCGATATCGGCCAATTGTTCAAAAAGTTCCAAAGCACGGACGTGTTGTTTTTGCTTTAGGGCGTCGACGGCTTTCTCCAAGAGCCGCTCTTGAAGATGCGGAAACGGTATGATTTTAGCGCCCCCGCCCCGTGGCGAACTTTGCTTCACGTCACAACGCCCCTATCCGAGATGTTTCTTCAAGTGTAGCAGGTTCTCTGCAACAAGACAATTCACAAATCACCCATTCACGTTAGACATCCGGCGGATGAAGGCGACAGACACAAGGCCTCCACCGTTATTGTATCGGTTGACGGAGCGGTTTCACCAGACCCGCAGGAAAGATAAATTTCGACGTCCACCGGCGCCATGCCGCGTACATGGACGGCGCTTTGCCAACGCCTGAGATCGGGCGCCGCGGCGAGCGGCTTTTTGGACAAAATAAAGGAGGGCAGAAAAACACCGGCCACCGGTCCCCATTCTGCCACAAATTTCTGCAAAAGTAAAACGCTTCCTTGCGTCTATCCAACGTAAGGAAGCGTTCTTGTATATCAGCCGCTTAAGCCTCCCTTGCACGGATCGGGGCGGCAAGAAGACGAAATGGCGTCCCAGAAGGGATTCGAACCCCTGACCGACGGCTTAGAAGGCCGTTGCTCTATCCAGCTGAGCTACTGGGACGTGATTTCAAGGCAGTTATTGGCGCTGGATTCGGCTTCTCGTCGTCCGCATCGTGCGCATGCTCCTCAACGAGGCCTTGCCCGATGCGTACGCTGATGTCCATTCATGGCGCCTTTTCGGACGTGCTCTATCCAGCTGAGCTACTGGGACGTGGTTTCAAGGCAGTCATTAGCGCTGGATTCAGCTTCTCGTCGTCCGCATCGTGCTCAAGCTCCTCTACGAAGTCTTGCCCGATGCGTACGCTGATGTCCATTCATGGCGCCTTTTCGGACGTGCTCTATCCAACGAACGGCTTGAACATGGTGAAACAATTGATGCAGGACTCAAATCAATTGAGAAAAAAATAATGGAGCGGGTGATGGGAATCGAACCCACGACCAGAGCTTGGGAAGCTCTTGTTTTACCACTAAACTACACCCGCACAGCAGTAACGACAATAAAAAATATAATAGATTCCCTTTCGTTTGTCAACCGTTCGATGAATCGGTGTTGTTCGTCTGTGATATTGTCATATTGTAACGCTTCAGTGAAAATGTCAGTATGAGACAGGAGCGAATTCCATTGAGCAAAAAAGAATTGAAGCGTTACAAAGTCATTCGTCAATGGATCGAAGGGTATATCACGGGAAAACAAGCTGCCGAATTGTTATCGCTAAGTCTTCGTCAGGTTTATCGCCTCAAAAAACGAGTCCTTGAGGAGGATGAAAACGGAGTCATTCACAAAAACCGGGGGCGAAAACCTGCACATGCCTTATCCGAAGACATCCGGCAAAAAATCCTGAATCTCCGCCAAAGTGAAAAATATCGGCACTGCAATGATGTCCATTTCTCCGAATTATTGGCCAAACAGGAGGGAATCCGGGTCAGCCCTTCTACGGTCCGTCGAATCCGATGCCAAGCCAACATCCCGCCCAAACGGAAACGGCGCCCGGCAAAGGTTCACCGCCCGAGAGATCGG
>NZ_BDDQ01000060.1 GCF_002003465.1 Caenibacillus caldisaponilyticus
CGCATACTTCGAAGCGCATTTCGGAAATCATAGAAGAGGAAATCCCGGAGCCGTTGCGCAAAGCGGTTTGCGTCCTTTCCGGGCCGAGCCATGCGGAAGAGGTGTGCCGGCGCAAGCCGACGACCGTCGCCGTGTCGTCGCGGAACGCCGAAGCCGCCAGGGCTGTACAAGATCTCTTCATCAACCAAAACTTCAGGGTGTACACGAATGATGACATGATCGGCGTCGAGCTCGGCGGCGCGTTGAAGAACATCATCGCGCTCGGAGCCGGAATTTCCGACGGGCTCGGATACGGAGACAACGCCAAGGCGGCTTTGATTACGAGAGGCTTGGCGGAAATCACGCGGCTCGGCGTTAAAATGGGCGCCCATCCCTTGACGTTTACCGGACTCGCCGGCATGGGCGACTTGATCGTCACGTGCACCAGCGTGCACAGCCGCAATTGGCGGGCGGGCCACATGCTCGGCAAAGGCCATTCCTTGGAGGAAACGTTGGACAAGATGGGCATGGTCGTCGAAGGCGTGCGGACGACGGAGGCCGCCTATCACTTGGCGCGCAAAGTCGGCGTGGAAATGCCGATCACCGAAGCGCTTTACGGCGTATTATTTGAGGGAAAAGATCCGCGGCAAGCGGTCGATGATTTGATGGGCAGAAACAAACGGAACGAAAACAAAGACATTGCGGAAATGCTCAGGCGCAAGATCCAAGGACGCCCGTTTTAAAAAGCGGTTCACTTCGGACTCACCATGAAAGTCCAGCGGCCATATAATGTCGTGAACGCTCGGAAAAGGAGGGCTTTCATGGATCCGAATCACCCGTTTTTCGATCACATTGAAAAGGTGACCAACGTAAGTAGAGAGGATATCTTTCAGCTCGCGCAATCGATCGCCAATGCGGATTTTCAAGATGAGGCGACCGTGAGAAACATCGTCGCCCGCGTGGCGGGTTTGGCCAACGTAAACGTTTCTAAGGAGAAAGAGGATAAAATTGTCCAAGCCATTTTGAACAATAAAGTCCCCATGAATTTCTCTTCCTTGGCCAAGATGTTTGATAAAAGATAAAAAATCTGGGCCAACGCCAGCGGCAAGACGTCGAGCTGCGGCATACGGTATAGGGAAGATAGATATCTATTTACGTTTTAAAGGGCTGTTAAGCACGGAAGGTTTTAGTCACCGGCCGAAAGGAGGCGTTCGTCTCTTTCGGTCCTTTTATTTTTGCCGTCGCCCGCTCGCGCTTCTTGAATCCGCCCGGCGAAGCCTTTATTCAGCGGTCAAATCGTGTTAGAATACTGGGAGGATTGGAGGTTATCGGATGACACCCGGACTTGCGAAGATGTGGCTCTCGTTTGTCGCGATGGGCATGATGATCGCCGCGGCCCTGATCATCATGTGGGCGCGCGCCAAATTGAAAGGCTTTTTCCGGTTTTTGTTTTCGCTGCTCGCCTATGCGTGCCTGATCTTTGCCGCCGGCCTCATGCTTCTCGTCGTCCTGTCGGGGCCGGGTTGATGTGTTTAAGAAATTTGAAAGCGATCCCACCATGGACGGGTGTACGGCACCCGCCCGCGAGGTAAAGGATGACCGCCATGTTGCGTCCTGTCAAGTACATAGTTCTGCTGATGGTGCTCTTCGCTTTGACGGGGTGTTTGAATCCCGGCAGCGAACGGGCGCAAAACCATGTCGCTTATGAATCCGACCTGTCCGCCGTGCAACGGGCGGTCGACGCCTTCAAGAAGGACACGGGCGTGCTTCCGATCAAAAACAGTACGGAGAAGACGCCGATCTATGAAAAGTATCCGATCGATTTTGACAAGCTGGTCGGCAAATACATGGGCAATCCGCCGGAGAACGCCTATGAACAGGGAGGCATTTTCCTGTATGTCCTAGTGAATGCGGAGACCGACCCGACCGTGAAGGTTTTGGATCTCACCCTTGCCAACAAGGTCGATGAAATTCAAGAGAAAATTAACTTGTTTCGGATGCAGCACGGTTTTTCGCCCATCAAAGCCATCGTGGACGACGGGGTGTTTTCCATCAATTTCCGCCAAATCGGCTATAAAAAACCGCCGACCGTCCGGAGTCCGTACAGCGGCCGGCCGCTCGGCTTTGTTCTAGATAAAAATTCCAAAGTCTATATCAATTATTTGCCGGACATCTATGATGCCGTAAAAAAATTGGACAAGACCCCTCCGGAAGGCACGGATTTGCGCGCCTTGCTCGTCAAGCGCAGCCCGTACGTTCCCGTGGATTCCCTCCCGTACACGCTGAAAAAAGGCGAAGTCGTCTTCATGGCCAAATGACGATGACGGTTCGCGGGGCTCATCTCTTAAAAACAATCATGATTTTCCCTCTCCCGAATATCTTTATTGGGAGAGGTTTTTTGCGTTCGAATCCGGACGTTTTAACAACATGACATAATTGTTGGACAAAGTCATAGTTATATAGTATCTGACATGGCTTTTCATGATTATGTTGATCGGGAGGGTTCAGTTTGGAAAGAGTCGATATTTTTAAGGATATCGCGGAGCGCACGGGCGGGGACATCTATCTTGGCGTCGTCGGCGCCGTGCGGACGGGGAAATCGACTTTTATAAAAAAATTCATGGAACTCGTCGTGCTCCCGAATATCGAAAATGAAGCGGAGAGGGCTCGGGCGCAAGATGAATTGCCGCAGAGCGGGGCGGGTCGACAAATCATGACGACGGAACCGAAATTCGTTCCGAACCATGCCGTGGCGGTCAAAGTCGATGAAGCGTTGGAAGTCAACATTCGGATCGTGGACTGCGTCGGTTATGCCGTGCAAGGCGCCAAAGGCTTTGAGGATGAAAACGGGCCGCGCATGGTGCATACCCCTTGGTACGATGAGCCGATACCTTTTCAAGAAGCAGCGGAAATCGGCACGCGAAAAGTCATCCAGGAGCATTCCACGATCGGCGTCGTCGTCACGACCGACGGATCCATCGGCGAAATCGCCCGGGATGACTATGTGGAAGCCGAAGAGCGCGTCATTGAGGAATTGAAGGAAGTCGGCAAGCCGTTTATCATGATCGTCAATTCGACGCATCCGCTCCACCCGGACACGCAAGCGCTGCGCAAGGAACTGGAAGAAAAATACGACATCCCGGTGTTGGTTCAAAGCGTGGAAAATATGACCGAGCACGACATCAACAATATCTTGCGCGAGGCGCTCTACGAATTTCCGGTCCTTGAGGTCAACGTCAATCTGCCGAGCTGGGTCATGGTGCTCCGCGACGACCATTGGCTGCGCTCGAGTTACGAAGAGGCCGTCAAAAACACGGTCAAAGACATCAAACGGCTGCGCGACGTCGATCGCGTCGTCGGCAACTTCCGGGAGTATGAGTTTATCGAAAACGCCGAACTGGCCGGTATGGAAATGGGCCAGGGCATTGCGGAAATTGATCTGTATGCGCCGGACGATTTGTATGACCAAGTGTTAAAAGAGGTCGTCGGCGTGGAGATTCGCGGCAAGGACCATTTGCTTCAGCTCATGCAAGAGTTCGCCTTTGCCAAGCGCGAATACGACCAAGTCGCCGATGCTTTGCGAATGGTGAAGCAAACCGGATACGGCATCGCTGCTCCGTCCATCAACGACATGAGCCTCGATGAACCCGAAATCATCCGCCAGGGTTCCCGCTTCGGCGTTCGCCTCAAAGCCGTCGCTCCATCGATTCACATGATCAAGGTCGACGTCCAGTCCGAATTCGCACCGATCATCGGCACGGAAAAGCAAAGCGAGGAGCTCGTCCGCTATCTCATGCAGGATTTTGAAGATGATCCGCTGTCCATCTGGAATTCCGACATCTTCGGACGCTCGCTCAACTCGATCGTGCGCGAAGGCATTTCCGCAAAACTGGCGCTCATGCCGGAAAACGCCCGCTATAAACTGAAAGAAACGCTTGAGCGCATCATTAACGAAGGTTCCGGCGGACTCATCGCCATTATCTTATAAAAGCCGACTCTCTGGAAAAGAGGGTCTTTTTCTTTTTCTCGAAATCAGGGCTTCGGTTTGATCCAAACCGGCGGCATCGGGCATCCGATTCGCCTCCCTTCAAGGTCCTTTCCGGTTTCAGAGGCGGATGGAAGAGCGGGGCAGCGCGATCACATTTGAGATATTTTGGCGAAAAAGACATTGAAATATTTTGTGTCATCCTTTAAGATAGCCTTGAATCGGCTTTTGTCGAACAGACGGAGCTGAACCTTTCAAAGGGAGGTGAAGGCTTTGAATAAAGCGGAACTCATCAATGCGGTCGTTGAAGCGACTCAATTGTCCAAAAAAGACGCGACGAAAGCCGTCGAGTCGGTTTTCGCTGCGATCACCAAAACGCTCCAAGAAGGCGGCAAAGTTCAACTCATCGGCTTTGGAAACTTTGAAGTGCGTGAACGTTCAGCTCGTAAGGGTCGTAACCCGCAAACCGGGGAAGAAATCCAAATTCCTGCGAGCAAGGTGCCGGCTTTTAAACCCGGCAAGGCCCTTAAAGATGCTGTCAAATAATATACATAGGGCGAAAGAAAGAGTCACCGTCGGGTGGCTCTTTTTTTCCTTTTCGGCCCGGTGGCGCCGCGTGCCGGGACGGTCAGAAATTTTTGCTTACTGATGGGGAGTGTGATAGAATTTCATTGACATCGAGCGTGTTTGTGTAGATTGGAGGGTCGACCGTGAAGGTAGATCATGAGAAAATAGAAAAAGCGGTCGTCATGTTGCTTGAAGCCATCGGTGAAGATCCACAGCGCGAAGGCCTCGTCGACACGCCCAAGCGGGTGGCGCGGATGTACGAAGAAATTTTTCAAGGCCTTGATCAAGATCCGAAAGAGTATTTTTCCACGATTTTCGGAGAAGATCACGAAGAGCTTGTTTTGGTGAAAAATATACCTTTTTACTCCATGTGCGAACACCATCTTGTCCCTTTTTATGGCGAAGCCCATGTCGGTTACATACCCCGCGGCGGCAAGGTCACGGGCTTGAGCAAATTGGCCCGCGCGGTTGAATCGGTCGCCCGCCGCCCGCAGCTTCAAGAGCGAATTACGACGACGATCGCGGACGCCATCGTGGAAACCCTCGATCCTCACGGCGTCATCGTCGTCGTTGAAGCGGAACATTTATGCATGACGATGCGCGGGATCAAGAAACCCGGCGCGAAGACGGTGACTTCCGCGGTCAGAGGCGTTTTTGCCAAAGACCCGTCGGCCCGATCTGAAGCGATGATGTTGATCAAAGGATGACGGAGCATTGGAGGATGTTATGAAAGAAGACGCTTATGTATTCGGTGATTTTTTTGTCATTAAAGCGCTTGAAAACGGCGTGAACGTCAACGGCTTGACCCGCGGAGCCGACACGCGTTTTCACCATTCGGAAAAGCTCGATAAAGGCGAAGTGATGATCGCCCAATTTACCGAGCATACTTCGGCCGTGAAAATTCGCGGGAAAGCGTTAATTTTAACGAAACATGGACAAATCACATCCGGCGAGTAAGGCGGGCGCCTTCCGTATTGAACGCTATCGGTTTCGCTCGCGCCGGCCCGGCGTAGGAAGCCGGTTCCTGCCGAGGTCTTTCGTTCAACGCTCGATGGCGATGCGCGCACCCGTTTTAACGCGTATTTTCTCCTCTTTGCCTTTTTGGCGCCTTCGAGATTATGTTATAATTGACGAAGGTTTTTCGGGGCGCGGGCAACGCGTCGGAGCACCTTGCCGCACGGGTCCGACATCTTTGAATCGCATGGGGGACATGCCATGATCTTGAACAATGAAATTCGCGATATAAAGATGAAGATTTACGACAAAACCCGTCACCCCTATCTGGACCGTTTTGTCCAAAAACCCGAAGTCGATGAAGAGAAAATCATGGTGCTCTTATCGATGTTCAAACACAGCAACAGGCATGGGAATCTGTCCGATTATGTTGCGGCGATCATGATCATGCAAATGGCGATGGACATGCACGACACGGTCGGGGTACGCCCTTCGGAGACGTCCACGCACCGCCCGCGCCAGCTCACCGTACTCGCCGGCGACTATTACAGCTCGCAATACTACGCGATGCTGGCCGATATCGGCGATTTCGCCCTCATCCGCCGGATTGCCGAGGCCGTTCGGCAACTGAATGAACACAAGACCGTGCTGATTCGCGGCGATTGGCAGTGGAGCCGCTTTCTTGATCATCTGAAATTCATCGAAACCGGACTGCTTCTTCATGTGTCGGACCATCTCGGATTGACCGGCTGGTCCCCGCTGATCACGCCCTATTTCACCCGGAAACGCCTGGTGCGCGAAAGGGAAGCAATCCTGAACGGACAGACGACCCCGTTCCTCGAACCGCTCTTTTCCGACCGGCCGGATAAACGCGATCCCTTTTTGGAAAAGGCGGCCGTCTGGATCAAAGAGTTGGAGTCGGAAGTGAAGTCCGTCCTAAAAAAAATGACCCCCATTAAAGAGTGGTTCGTCGACAACCTGCTGGTCAAGTTGGAGAACAGCCTCTCGTCCCGGAAGAAGCTGGTGGAAGAAGGTTGACCATGAGTGAAGCCAAACGAGAAAAAGTGCATCGCGTTTTTGAAACCATTTTTGAAAAATATGATTTCATGAACTCATTGATCAGTTTTAATCGGCATAAAGCGTGGCGAAAAAAAGCGCTCGCTGCCATGAACGTCAAGCCCGGACAGTCCGTGTTGGATGTTTGTTGCGGAACGGGGGACTGGACGCTGGCGCTGGCGAAAGCGGTCGGGCCGTCGGGTTCGGTGACCGGTTTGGATTTCAGCGCCAACATGTTGTCGGTGGCCCGGCAAAAACTTGAACGGGAAAGGCTGCGCAACGTCCAATTGGACTGCGGCGATGCGTTGGCCATGCCCTATCCGGATCATGCGTTCGACCACGTGTCCATCGGGTTCGGGCTGCGCAATCTCCCGGATTATATGACGGCCCTAAAGGAAATGCACCGCGTGCTCAAACCCGGGGGCACGCTGACCTGTCTCGAAACGTCGCAGCCGACGATTCCGGGTTATGCCCAACTCTTTTTTTTGTATTTTCGATATGTGATGCCGCTGCTCGGGAAAATTTTTGCCGGCAGCTATAAAGAGTACGTTTGGTTGTACGAGTCGACGAGATCGTTTCCGGATAAAAAAACGCTTGCCGGAATGTTTCGCGAAGCGGGTTTTGTCGACGTGAAAGTCATTTCGCTCACAGGCGGGATCGCCGCGATTCACTGCGGCAAAAAGCCGACGTCCCCCGTCTGATGGGCTATCTCCGGGCGCGGCCCATTTAAAGGTGACGTTTTTATGAGTTTAGCGGAGATTTACAGAGAATTAAAAAGCGATCTGCAAATCATTGAGAAGCAATTGGAAGACGTCTTATCAAGCGATCAGGCGATCTTGCGCCAAGCGGCCTATCAACTCTTAAAGGCGGGCGGCAAGCGGCTCAGACCGTTGTTCGTTTTGCTTTCCGCCCGATTTGGAAAGCGCGAACATCCCGATATCAATAGAGTGGCGGTCACGCTGGAGCTCATCCATATGGCGTCCCTCATTCATGACGACGTCATTGACGATGCCGAGCTGCGGCGCGGCAAGCAAACGGTCAAGGCGCGTTGGGACAACCGCATCGCCATGTACACCGGCGATTTTATTTTTGCCAAAGCGCTCAACGTGATCGGCGAAGTGGAAAGCGCCGAAGTCCATCGCATTTTGTCCCAAGCGTTTCGCGAGATGTGCCTCGGCGAGATCGTTCAGATTCAAGACCAGTACAATTGGAACCAAAACCTTCGTCAGTACTTGTTGCGCATTAAAAGAAAGACCGCCTTGCTCATGGCGATCAGCTGCCGGTTGGGTGCGGTGGCCGCCGGAGCCGATGAGGCGATCGCGCTCAATCTTTACCGATTCGGCTATTACATCGGGATGAGTTATCAGATCGTCGATGACATCTTGGATTTTACGGGCACTGAGAAGCAATTGGGAAAACCAGCCGCCAGCGACATCAAGCAGGGCAACGTCACGCTGCCCGCTTTATATGCCTTACAAGACGTCAAGATTCGCGATGAATTGTTAAATCGGCTTAAAACCGCGCAGGCTACCGGTGAAGGTTGGAACGCCGCCATCCGGTTGATCAATGAGTCCGGCGCCATCGAACGGTCGCGAAAACTGAGCGACCGCTATTTGCAGAAGGCTTATGCGGCCTTGGACGGGTTGCCTGACCAAGCGTTGGTCGACTCGTTCCGCACGATCGCCGACAACATCGGTCGCCGTCGATATTGAATTGTCAGGATCGCTCGAAATTTGATAGACTATCCTCGGTACCGGTGACATCACGGGCAACCGATAGGCACACGGTTCATCGAAAAAGGAGGATACACAGATGGAAAGAACGTTTTTGATGGTCAAACCGGACGGCGTCCAACGCAATCTCATCGGGGAGATCGTCGGACGCTTCGAAAAGAAAGGCTTCAAACTCGTCGGGGCGAAGCTGATGCAAATTTCCCGTGAACTGGCGGAAAAACACTACGCCGAACATAAGGAACGCCCGTTTTTTGGCGAGCTTGTCAACTTTATCACGTCCGGTCCGGTCTTTGCGATGGTGTGGGAAGGCGAAGGCGTCATCGCGACGGCGCGGGCGATGATGGGGAAAACGAATCCGGCGGAAGCCGCTCCCGGTACGATCCGCGGCGACTTTGCCGTCAAAGTCAGCCAAAACGTCATACATGGATCCGACTCCCCCGAAAGCGCGGCTCGGGAAATCGGTCTCTTTTTCGACGAATCCGAGCTGGTCGACTACGAAAAAACGATTGACCGTTGGGTTTAATATTTGCTGATCGGCTTGAGGCGTTGCGCGTCCGGCCGATGGAAAACCAGCCATTCGGCTGGTTTTTTGCCAACATGACAAAGTTTTTCCCTTCGGCCTCATCGGCGTGCCGCTCAGAGGAAAAGAGCCTCCGCGCGGCGGGTCAAGGGAGCGCTGTTGTTCGGAAAATCTTGAGCCGGTTTAAGGGCTTGGGAGGTTCGGCGTTTTCATGGATGATTATGAACGCTTTAAGCGGAACATTTTGGCACGCACCGGCATCGATCTGTTTATGTATAAAGAAGAACAGATGAAACGGCGGCTCACGAGTTTAAAAAATAAATATCAAGCGGCCACCTTTGATGAGTTTTTTCGAATGATGGAAAGCGATCCCGAGATTATGAAGGCTTGCCTGGATCGGATGACGATCAACGTCAGCGAATTTTTTCGCAATCGCCAGCGGTGGCACGTCTTGGAAGACGACATCTTGCCCGCGCTCTTGTCGGGCCGTTCAGGGCGGTTTAAAGTGTGGAGCGCCGCATGTTCTTCGGGTGAGGAGGCATACTCCCTCGCCATTGTTTTGTCGCGGCATTTGCCCGCGGGCGGCTATGACATCCTGGCCACCGATCTCGATGAAAAGGTGCTGGCGGCCGCCGAGCGCGGCGTATATGGGGAAACGTCGCTGAAAGAATTGACGGAGGCGGAACGAAGCCGCTATTTTTACAAAGAAGCGGACGGGTTTCGCATCAAGCCGGAATATCGGGCGCCCATCCGCTTTAAAAAACACAATCTGCTTGCCGATCCCTTTGAAAGCGGCTTTGATCTCATCGTGTGCCGGAATGTCTTAATCTATTTCACGGACGAAGCGAAGGCTGCGCTCTATCATAAATTCTCAAACGCGTTGCGGCCGGGCGGCGTGCTGTTCGTCGGCAGCACGGAACAAATCTTTAATCCAGGAGAATACGGATTGGAATCCATCGCGACGTTCTTTTATCGAAAAGCCGTGACGACGGGCGACGGACACGCTTCGGTCCCGGACCGTCCCGCCCGTTCGTCATCCTCCGGACAGCGCGTGCCGACGGTTTAAGCGAAAAGAACGGCTGCGGAGGATTCCGCCTGACGGGAGGTCATTTTTATGCGATTTTTAACGGCCGGGGAATCGCACGGCGTGCAGCTGACGGCCATCATTGAAGGATTGCCCAGCGGGCTTGCTCTCGCGGCCGAGGATATCGACCGCGAGCTTGAGCGCCGCCAGAAGGGGTACGGCCGCGGGCGGCGGATGAAAATCGAAAACGATCGCGTCCGCATTTTAAGCGGCGTCCGCCATGGAAAAACGACGGGCGCTCCGGTGACGCTCGTCATCGAAAACAAGGATTGGAAAAATTGGGTGGAAGTGATGGGTCCGGAACCCGTGGAACACCCGGAGCAAGTGAAACGGCGCGTGATGCGCCCGCGCCCCGGACATGCCGATTTGAACGGGGCGATTAAATACGGCCACCGCGACATGCGCGACGTGCTTGAACGATCGTCCGCGCGGGAGACGGCGGCCCGGGTGGCGGTCGGCGCCGTCGCGAAAAAACTTTTGAGCGAGCTCGGCATCGAAATCGCCGGGCGCGTCGTGGCCATCGGCGGCGTGAAAGACGAGACGGAATGGGACGGGAATCTCCAAGCTTTGCGCGAGCGCACGGAAGCGTCGCCCGTCCGCTGCCTTGATAAAGAAGCGGAGGCCCGGATGATCGCGGCGATTGATCGCGCCAAAGCGGAAGGCGATTCCCTCGGCGGCATCGTTGAGACGATCATAATCGGCGTCCCGGTCGGCCTCGGCAGCCATGTCCATTACGACCGAAAACTGGACGCCAAGATCGCGATGGCGGTCATGAGCATCAATGCGTTCAAAGGCGTTGAATTCGGCATGGGGTTTAAAATGGCCGATCTGCCCGGCAGCCGGGTGCACGACGAAATCATCTGGTCAAAAGAGGCGGGCTATGCGCGTAAGACGAACCGCTTGGGCGGGTTTGAAGGCGGCATGACGACTGGCATGCCGATCGTCGTCCGCGGCGTGATGAAACCGATCCCGACGCTTTACAAGCCGTTGGACAGCGTCGACATCGAAACGAAAGAACCGTTTAAAGCAAGCATCGAACGCACCGATAACTGCGCCGTCCCGGCGGCGAGCGTCGTTTGCGAAAACGTCGTCGCTTGGGAAATCGCATGTGCCGTCCTCGAAAAATTTGGAGGCGATCGGATGGACGAAATCAAAACGGCGGTGGAAAACCATCGGGAATGGGCGCTGAAGTTTTGATGGATACGCTCGTGATCGAAACGGCGACCGCCCGCTATCCGGTCCATGTCGGTTCGGGGTTGCGCCATCGTTTAGGCGAACTCATCCCATCCGGAGCTTCCAGCTTTTTTATTTTGACGGACGACAACGTCGGCCCGCTTTACCTCCCGGATGTCGTCGCGGCGCTTGCCGGCGCGGCGCCCGTTTACACGTTTGTCGTGTCGGCGGGGGAAGGCGCGAAGTCGTTGGCGACGTACAAAAGGGTGATCGACGAACTCGTCCGGCTCAACCTCGATCGCCGCGCGTTCATCATCGCCCTCGGCGGCGGCGTCGTCGGCGATCTCGCCGGATTTGCCGCCGCCACCTATCTCCGCGGGGTGGCTTACGTCCAAATGCCGACCACGCTCCTCGCCCACGACAGCAGCGTGGGCGGTAAAGTCGGGATCAACCATGAAAGCGGAAAAAATTTGATCGGCGCGTTTTACCATCCGTGCGCCGTCATTTACGATACGGAGACGCTTGACACGCTGCCGGAGAGGGAATGGCGCTCGGGTTTTGCCGAGGTGATCAAACATGCCCTCATCGATTCTCCGTCGTTTTATAAAGAACTGAAAAAAGCCGTGCCGGATGCGGCCGCCTTGAACGCCGCGGCGATTCGCCCGTGGCTCGGCCGGGCCATCGCCGTGAAGGCGCGGATTGTGAAGGAAGATGAAAAGGAAGCCGGAGTCCGCGCGTTTTTGAATTTCGGGCACACGCTCGGCCATGCGCTGGAAAAGGCATCCGGTTACGATCGCCTGAGGCACGGGGAAGCGGTGGCGATCGGCATGATTTTCGCCATGCGGTTGAGCGAAATCTTTTACGGGTTGCGCCTCGATGTCGACGGCATCCGCGAATGGTTCCGGCGTTTAAAGCTTCCGACGGAGATTCCCGTCGATTTGTCCGGGGACGATGTGCTCGAAGCCATGCGCAAGGATAAAAAAAGGCAAGGCAATCAATTGGTCTTTATCTTGCTGAACGGCATTGGTCGTCCTCGGTTGGAGTCGGTTCCGGAGCCGATGATCCGTAAGCTTTTGAAAATTCGTTGACAGCGCCGGCCTTTTTGGTTACGATGAAAACAACCGAATCCGCTTTGGCGGCGCCAAGCGTCCGTCAAAGCCGATGAGTTGAGCCAGAGTTGAGCAGAGAATGAGTGAGCGGAGTAAAGGAGAGTTGAGTGCCCAATCATGAACGGCAACACCGACGGCCTTTTTCCGCCGTCGGTTTTTTATTACCCCCTCTCTTCCTCTCTACCAATCCTTCTCCCACTCGTTCTCTCCATGGAAACAGGAGGGAAAACGATGGATTTCCAAGATGTGCTCAAACGCCTGCTGAACCGCGAAACGTTGTCGCGGGAAGAGGCCCGTTCGCTGATGGACGAGGTGATGAACGGGCGTGCCAAGCCGAACCAAATCTCAAGTTTATTGTCCATCTTGCGCTTTCGCGGCGAAACGGTGGCGGAATTGACCGGTTTTGCCGAATCGTTAAGAGCGCACATGGACGGTTTCGACGGCGGGGACGTTCTCGATACGTGCGGAACGGGTGGGGACGGCGTCTCCACGTTCAACATTTCCACGGCGGTTGCCATTTTAATAAGCGGCATGGGGGTCAAGGTGGCCAAACACGGCAATCGCGCCGTATCTTCCAAAAGCGGCAGCATGGACGTCATTGAACAGCTCGGTCTTGAAATGGCCGAGAGCAAAGAAACGGCCATCTCGGATCTAAAAGAGGTCGGCATTTGCTTTTTGTACGCGCCCCTTTACCATGCGTCGATGAAGCATGCGAGCGGTCCGAGAAAGGATCTCGGGTTCCGGACCGTATTCAATTTGCTCGGCCCTTTGGTGAATCCGGCGCGGGCCAAACGGCAATTGTTGGGCGTTTATGAAGAAGCGTCCGCGCGGAAGGTCGCCGAAACTTTAAGAAACCTCGGGACGGAGCGTTCGCTTGTCGTCACCGGTTCCGGCTGGCTGGATGAGCTGTCCATCACCGGTCCGTCCCGTGCTTTTCTCGTCGAGCACGGCGACATCACCACTCTTGATGTTGAGCCGGAAGCGGTGGGGTTGAACCGCGGGGCTCTCTCCGATTTGCAGGTGGAAAACGCCGGCGAAAGCGCGCAAGTGATCGAAGCGGTTTTGGCGAATCAGGCAAACCCCGCGGCGCGCGACATCGTGTTGTTAAACGCGGGTGCCGCCCTGTTCGTGGCGGGAAGGGCGGCGACGATTGCCGATGGCGTCCGCCTCGCGCGCGCCGCTCTTTCTTCCGGCGTCGGCCGGCGGCAGCTTCAACGGCTGCGCTCCAAAAGGAGAGCGGTCCGCCATGCTTGAGGCCATTTTAAAAAACAAAAGGGAAGAGCTCAGCGCCTTTATCATGCCTGAGGAAATCGAGTTGCCCGATCGGCGTTCCCTCCGCACCGCTCTCCTGAACCGAAGGCGTTCGGTTGGATTGATCGCCGAGGTGAAAAGGTCTTCTCCTTCGAAGGGCGTTTTGAACGCCGGCCTCGATCCCGTCCGCACCGCCCAAGCCTACCGGCGGGCGGGGGCCGATGCCGTCTCGGTTTTAACCGACCGCGTCTTTTTCAACGGGCATCCGTCCGATTTGACGGCGGTGAAGCGCGCGACGGATTTGCCCGTCTTGCGAAAGGATTTCATCATCGACCGCCGCCAGATCGAGGAAAGCCGGCGGATCGGCGCCGACGCTATTTTGTTGATCGCGCGAGCCATGGAGCCCGCCCGGCTTTATGAATTGTATTTAGAGGCGGAAGCCGTCGGCCTCGAATGCTTGGTGGAAATTCACAATCTCCGTGAATTGGAAGCGGTCCTGGCCGTCTTTCAGCCGGCGATCCTCGGCGTCAACAACCGAAACCTCACCACCTTTGAGACGTCCTTGACGGCGACGACGACGCTTTTTGATCGGTTTCCCCCGGGCAGTTTGATCGTCAGCGAGTCGGGGTTTAAAACGAAAGATGACGTAAAAGCGGTCGAAGGACGCGTCGATGCCATCCTCGTCGGCGAAGCGCTCGTAACGGCAGCGACGCCCGAAGAAGGGGCCGCCCGGTTGTTTGGGGAGGCGGATCGATGAAACCGGTGCTTAAATTTTGCGGCCATCGCAGCTATGACGATTACCGCCTCGCCGCCGCAAGCCGGGCGGACTATATCGGCTTTGTTTTCTATCGGGGCAGTCAACGTTATGTCGCCCCCAGCGACGTCGGAGCATGGACCCGTCTTGTGCCGCCTGGCGCGAAACAGCGTCTCGTCGGCGTTTTCGTCCGTCCGGATTTGTCGGACATCGCCGCCACCCTCCGATATGTCGATCTGTCGGTCATCCAGCTTCACGGGGATGAGTCGCCGGCTTTTACCAAAAAGGTCAAAGCGCTGTTCCGGAAAACCGTCTGGAAGGCGATCCATCACGGCGAAGGCGAATGGCGGCGGATGGCGGCGTATGAGGGAGCGGCAGACGGGTATATCATCGACCGGAAGACCGTTGATCAGTGGGGCGGAACCGGCGCAGCGTTCGATTGGACATACGTTCCGCAATATGTGGAGGAAGCGCACCGCCAGGGCGCCCTGTGTTTGATCGCCGGGGGCGTGACGAACGCGAACATTGAACGCTTGCTCGCTTATCGCCCGGACGGTGTGGACGTCGCATCGGGGATCGAGCGGGATGGAGCAAAAGTCGCAGCGCTCATGCGCGAGATGGAAAGAAAGGTGGAGGGGCACCATGCATGATGTCTGGCCGGATCAAAACGGGCGTTATGGACAATTCGGAGGGCGCTACGTACCGGAAACCTTGATGCATGCGCTGGAAGAATTGGAAGCGGCCTATCGGTCGGCACGAGCCGATGAGACTTTCATGCGGACATATAAAAAAACGCTGGCCGATTACGCGGGAAGGCCGACGCCGCTCACCTATGCCGCGCGCTTGTCGGAACACGTCGGAGGCGCGGACATCTACTTAAAAAGGGAAGACCTTAACCACACCGGTGCGCATAAAATAAACAATGCGATCGGCCAAGCGCTTCTCGCAAAAAGAATGGGGAAGACGAAGATCGTCGCCGAAACAGGGGCGGGCCAGCACGGGGTCGCCGCAGCGACGGTCGCCGCTTACCTCGGCTTGTCCTGCAAAGTGTTCATGGGTGAAAAAGATATGGACAGACAACAATTGAATGTCTTTCGCATGGAACAGCTCGGCGCTGAAGTCGTGCGCGTATCGAGCGGATCGAAAACCTTAAAGGACGCGACCAACGAGGCGCTTAGATATTGGGTGGCGCATGTGGACGATACGTTTTATTTAATCGGTTCCGCCGTCGGCCCGCATCCGTACCCGATGATCGTCCGCGATTTTCAGCGCATCATCGGCGATGAAGTAAAGGAACAGTTCGGCCGCCTGCCCGATGCGCTCGTCGCGTGCGTCGGCGGCGGAAGCAACGCGATCGGCCTCTTTTATCCTTTTCTTGAAGACGATGTTTTGCTGTATGGCGCCGAAGCGGCCGGAAAGGGCATCGAAACGGCCGATCATGCGGCGACATTGGCCAAAGGGCGAAAAGGCGTCTTGCACGGTTCCCTTACCTATTTGTTGCAAGATAACGATGGACAAATCATGGAACCCTACTCGATATCGGCGGGGCTCGATTATCCCGGCATCGGCCCGGAGCACGCCTTTCTCGCCGAAACCGGCCGCGCCGTTTACGAGCCGGTAACTGATGAAGAAGCGCTGGAAGCCGTCCGCCTTTTATGCCGGCTGGAGGGGATTTTACCCGCCCTGGAGAGCGCCCACGCCGTGGCGTTGGCCATTAAAAAAGCCAAAGCGCTCGGCCCCGGGCGCTCGATCGTAGTGAATCTGTCCGGCCGCGGCGATAAAGACATCGAAACGATTCGCCGTTATATGAAAGCGGGGGATGGGCGGTGAATCGGATCGATCAAGTGTTCTTGCGGAAGCCGGGTCTGCATTTTATCCCGTTCATCACCGCCGGTGACCCGGATGCCGAAACGACGGTGGAAATGGCGCTCATGCTTCAAGATCTCGGGGCGAGCATCATCGAACTCGGCGTTCCCTATTCCGATCCCCTTGCGGACGGGCCGGTCATCCAGCGCGCATCCATCCGGGCTTTAGAAAGTGGGATGTCGCTCGAAAAAGCCATGCACCTCGTTCCCGTCATGCGGGAAAAAGGGCTCGACATCCCGGTCATTATCTTTACTTATTACAATCCTTTGTTACAATTAACTGAAGATCGCTTTTTCAGAAAAGCCGAGGCATGCGACATCGACGGCTTGCTCGTTCCGGACCTGCCTTTTGAAGAGAGCGTATCGCTTCGCAGGCGGTGCCGTGAGGCGGGCGTCAAATACATTTCGCTCGTCGCGCCGACGACCAGCATGAAACGCCTCGCCGGGATCGGTCGCGAAGCGGAAGGGTTTCTATATTGCGTTTCATCTTTAGGCGTCACCGGTGAGCGCGACCATTTCCATCCCGATGTTCACCGCTTTCTGGCGCAGGTCCGCTCGGCGAGCCATGTCCCGATTGCCGTCGGTTTCGGCATTTCCTCCCGGCGGCAAATCGAAGCGCTCAGAGGAACGGTCGACGGTTTTATCGTAGGCAGCGCGATCGTCAAAGAAATGGAAGCGCGCATCGAACGGTTAAGGGAGAGGGACGCGCGCCGGGCAGCCGTCGAGGAGATTCGCCAGGCTTTAACCGCCCGATTTTTTGAAGGGGCATCACAGGGGGAACGATCATGAAACCACAGCTTTATCGGCTGACCCCGTACCGGCCGGGCAAGCGGATCGAAGAAGTGAAGGCGGAACTCGGCTTGGCACAGGTGGTCAAGCTGGCTTCCAATGAAAATCCTTTCGGGACTTCGCCGAAAGTCGGGCCTGCCATACAGGAGGTTCTCAAGACGCTGGCCCTTTATCCCGACGGCCGTGCGTCGGCCTTGCGGGCGGCGCTCGCCGACCGCTTGGACATCGATCCGGAACGGTTGATCTTCGGCAACGGAACGGACGAACTTTTGCATTTGTTCAGCCGTTCCGTCCTGTCGCCCGGTTTGAACAGCGTCATGGCGCATCCGACGTTTCCGAATTATAAGCGCAATGCCATCATCGACGGCGCTGAAGTCAGGGAGATCCCCCTGAAAAACGGACGCCACGATCTGGACAGCATGTTGGAGGCGATCGATGAAAATACCGGGATCGTATGGCTTTGCAACCCGAACAATCCGACGGGCGAATACATTCGGGAAAAGGAATTGATCGATTTTCTGGAACAAGTGCCGGAAAACACGTTCGTGGTTTGTGATGAAGCCTATTATGAATACGTCACGGCCGACGATTTTCCGGATACGATCGCACTGATGGATCGTTATCCCAATTTGATCGTTACGCGGACGTTTTCCAAGGTTTATGGGCTTGCCGCATTGAGAATCGGCTACGCGATCGCCCAGCCGGCAGTTATTCGCGCACTGGAAGCCGCGCGCGAACCGTTCAACGTCTCGGCGGTGGCGCAAGCGGCGGCGCTGGCCGCCCTGGAGGATCAGGCGTTTGTCAGCGAATCGATCCGCCGCAACCGCGAAGGGCTGGAAACGTATTATCAATTTTGTGATGAAGCGGGTCTCTCTTATTATCGCTCGCAAGGCAATTTTATCTTAATTCAATTTTCATGTTCGGGAGACGCGGTTTTTGGCTATTTGCTTAAACGGGGATATATCGTGCGCGCCGGCACGGCCCTCGGCGTGCCGAACGCCGTTCGCGTCACGATCGGCACGCGCGAACAAAACCTGGGCGTCATCGAAGGCCTTAAACAATTCCTCAAGGAACACACGCAAGTGTAGGAAAGGGAGTCTTATGGAAAAATCACATTCTGCACGGAAGCGGACGGCATTCATCATCGGGCTCGGTTTGATCGGCGGTTCGATCGCCCGCGCGATTCGAATGGCTCATGAAAATGCGGCGATCATCGGCTATGACGTCCGGTCCGGAGTCCGTCAACGCGCGCTGTCGCTCGGCGTCATCGATCGCTGCGCGGACAGCGTCGAGAGCGTAGCGCGTGAGGCGGACTTCATCGTGTTGGCGGCACCCGTCGGCGCGGTCATCGAGACGATTGAACGCTTAGCCGCCGTCGAGTTGAAAAAGGATGTGCTCATCACCGATACAGGGAGCGCCAAGCGTTTGATCACTACCAGGGCCCGCGCCGTGCTAGGGGACCGTTACGTTTTCATCGGTGGCCATCCGATGGCCGGTTCTCACAAAAGCGGCGTCGCCGCTTCACGCGCCGATTTGTTTGAGAACGCCTTTTATTTTCTGACCCCCGACCGCCACGCCGGGCCGGAAGATATCGAAAGGCTGAAAGAATGGTTGAAAGGAACGCGTGCCCGTTTCCTGACGATCGATGCAGAGATCCATGACCGCATCGTCGGCGTGCTCAGCCATTTCCCCCATCTGATCGCGGCGGCCCTCGTCCACGAATTAAAGGACTTTCCCGATCACGGTTTAAATATCTCGCGATTTGCGGCCGGCGGTTTTCGGGACATCACCCGGATCGCGTCGTCCGATCCTTTGCTTTGGCAGGATATCGTCTACCATAACCGCGACGTTCTGATCGATTGTTTCTCTTCATGGGGCGAACGGATGGAGCGGATCCAAGAGTTATTGAGAGAAGGCGATGTGGAAGGCATCAAACGGTTTTTCCTTGAGGCCAAGATGTTTCGCGATCAGTTTCCGGTCAAACAAAAGGGAACGATTCCATCGGCGAACGATCTTTATCTGGACATTCCGGACCGGCCTGGCGAAATCGCGCGCGTGACGGCCGCGATCGCCGAAGGAAACGTGAGCTTGACCAACATTCAAGTCATCGAATGGCGGGAAGATGTTTGGGGCGTATTGCGCCTTTCTTTTCCGTCGGCGGAAGCTCGTGACCGGGCCGATGCGCTTTTGAAGAAAAAAGGTTATGCCACCTATGTTAATGATTGAGCGATCTAGATCATCGGAATTGAGGTGTTGGTATGTCCGTCCGCGAGTATCGACGAAGCGGGAAACCCGTGACAGGAGAGATTTCCGTTCCAGGCGATAAGTCGATTTCCCACCGCGCGGCCATCTTCGGCGCGATGGCGGAAGGCGTCACGGTGATCGACGGCTTTCTCACCGGGGAGGATTGCCTTCATACGCTGTCGTGTCTCAGGCAATTGGGGGTTGAAATCGAGCGGGAAGGGGACCGCGTCTTGGTGCACGGCCGCGGTTATGAAGCGCTGAAGGAGCCCGCCGATGTCCTCGACGTTGGCAATTCCGGAACGACGATGCGCCTTTTGACCGGGCTTGTCGCCGCCCGCCCCTTTTATTCGGTGTTGTCGGGCGACCGCTCGCTGAACAGCCGTCCGATGGACCGGGTCGCCCGGCCTTTAAGCCAAATGGGGGCGAAGTTTTACGGACGTGCGGGGGGAAAATACGCGCCTTTAACCGTGATCGGAAGCCGGCTGCAGCCGATCCGTTATATATCCCCCGTCGCCAGCGCGCAAGTGAAGTCGGCCCTTTTGCTGGCGGGCTTGCAGACCGAGGGGGTGACCGAAGTCGTTGAACCGGAACCGTCGCGCGATCATACGGAAAGGATGATCCAAGCGTTCGGCGGCCGGGTGGAAACCGATGGGCGCCATCACCGCGTGATCGGTCCGCAGCGCTTGACGGCCACCCGCATCAAAGTGCCCGGCGACCCGTCTTCCGCCGCCTTTTTCATCGCCTTGGCCGCGCTGACCCCCGGAAGCCGCCTTGTCATAAGGAACGTTTGCATCAATCCGACGCGCGCGGGTTTTATAGAGGCGTTAAAGAGAATGGGCGCCGACATCCGAACGGGGAATAAACGGGAAGTCGGCGGCGAGCCGGTCGCCGATCTGGATGTCCGTTATGCGCCGCTGTCCGCGACGGAAATCGCCGGCGAGATCGTCCCGAGCATGATCGACGAAATCCCGGTGTTCGCCCTCGTCGCCGCGCGCGCACAAGGCCGTACCGTGATTCGCGATGCCGGCGAATTGAAGGTGAAAGAGACGAACCGCATCAAAACCGTCGTCGGCGAATTGAAGAAATTGGGCGTCCGGATCGAAGAAACGACCGACGGCATGATCATTGATGGCGAACCCGATCGGCTGATGACGGGCGGAGAGGTCGACGCCCACGGCGATCACCGCTTGGCCATGATGCTGGCGGTGGCCTCGCAAGCCTGTGAAGATCCCGTCCTCGTCCATGGCGCCGATGCCGTTTCCGTTTCCTTTCCCGGTTTTTCCGAGCTTTTTGCCGCATTAACGCAGAAATAAATTTTTAGAAAAGTGATTGTTTTTTATGGCGGAATCCATTATAATAAAGACAAATGGTTTCTCTCCACTCCATCCATATTCCATTGACCCGGCGCGCGTCGTCGGGTATTTTTTTGTTTGCGCTTTCATAAATCCTAACTAAGGAAGAGCCGGATTTTACAAAGTAAAGATGGGATGATCGGCGCCGGAAACCGGCCTGATGTGATCCGTCCAGCTGTCAAGCGTCAGTGAAAATGTCATACTAACGCGTCAGTGAATATGTCACTGATATATTTACTTTGACCTCAGTTCATTCAAGCCGGTTTCAGTTCCTTTGAATTCGTGGGCCTATATTTGCGCCAAGGATGATCAGGTCCTGGCTTGTACGATTTCTTTTCTGAGCTCTCCTTTTTCTTTTCAGGAGTTTTTGCCGCTTTGTTCCGGGTTGCTTCCATCAAGGGGTAGGGCTTACCTTTGTACCAGACAAACAGTCTGCCATCCAGCGTTTTTCGGACTTCCACCGGCGTTTTGGCCGGAATGGTTGGACTGGAATTTGGGACGTCGAGGATGTACGTTT
>NZ_BDDQ01000061.1 GCF_002003465.1 Caenibacillus caldisaponilyticus
CTTCTCACCTTTATGGACTATCCAAGCAGTATTCGAAGTGTGATTTACACGACCAATGCCATCGAACGAACGATCAAGGAGATTCGGAAACGCCTAAAGCCGATGAACAGTTTGAGCAGTTTAGAAGCCGCTGAAAAAGTCGTATATTTGACCGTTCAAGATTTTAACGAGAAATGGGCAGAACGAAAGTTGCGAGGATTTGCCGAAGCGCAGGAAGCCCTCGAGCGAATGTTTGAAGAACGTTATCATTAACCAAATAATGTAAATAGATGAGATGAGGGGATTCTCCCTTTCCCCCTCAAGAGACTGAATATTCAGTCCCCTGGGGGGGGAACCAGCCCCCCTCTATTCCAAATCTATTTCAGAGATACCCTATCTATCTTACATTACACAAAATTCTTGACGGTACCAAGGAATCCCCTAAATAAGAAATGGTTAAACCGACCCATAAATTTCGCAGATCTTTATTTTTTGTTATGGTATTAATATAACTTTTTATTTTATTTTTCATGGCAAACCTCTAAATTATTAAGGGAATATAGACCCTTCTTCGGTTGACGGGTCCGGGACAATAAGATATTAAGCTTAGCCTCGCCAAAACATCTGTGCGGAAACGGTTCCCCTCTATAACGATCATAAAGATTACGCGTCTTCCTCGTTTCGGATAAAGCCGTATTTCTTTGAGTTTTGACCTATTATTCATAATATTCCATTGATATACTATGAACGTTCAACATCCATTTTGGAGAGTATAATCTGATTTACAAATAAAATATCAATGATTTCTGAAATAATCTCGAAAAATCTCCGTTTTACGCAATCATCAATATTAACAAACGGCTTCCAAGACCGGATGGGTTCTCAAGGGAGGCGTTGTGGAGAAGAATTGGCCGGGAATTCAACAACGGAAAACAACTATGGCTGGGCAAATCCGTCTTTTACAAAAAAATGGAAATATTAGGGAGCATACTCTACAGGATCGACTTCAACAAGCCAGTGCACTGACCATTAACAGTAATCCCGTTAGCGTATTGAATCCCCTTTTTCTCTATCAAACCGCAAAGGACCTTCAATTTTTTGAACCATTCCACTTCACCCTTGGGGATTGATCGGTGTTGCCGGCTCAACACATATAATGACCCCCTGCGCCCGAATGGCCGACGGGCACAGGGGGTGTGATGTTTCCTACGCTTTTACATAGCGCAAGATTGGATGGCGGGCCGCTTCCGTTTCATCGAGCCGTTTGACGGGCGTCGCGTGCGGCGCCTCCTGAACGATCTCCGGCGATTCTTCCGCTTCTTTGGCGATTTGGATCATGGCGTCCGCGAAAGCGTCCAGCGTTTCTTTCGATTCGGTTTCCGTCGGTTCGATCATCAACGCTTCGTCGACGATGAGCGGGAAATAAATCGTCGGCGGGTGAAAACCGAAATCGAGCAGGCGTTTGGCAATGTCGAGCGTCCGGACGCCGAGTTTTTTCTGACGCCGGCCGGAGATGACGAACTCGTGCTTGCAATGGCGGTCAAAGGGCACGTCGTAGTAAGGCGCGAGGCGCCGGAACAGATAATTCGCGTTTAAAACCGCATCGCGCGACACTTGTTTTAACCCTTCGGGGCCCATCGTCCGGATATAGGTGTACGCGCGGACGTTGATGCCGAAGTTGCCGTAGAAAGGCTTCACGCGCCCGATCGAGTCCGGCATGTCATAGTCGAACCGGTAACCTTCTTCCGTTTTGACGACGCGCGGTTTCGGCAAAAATTTCGCGAGCTCTTTTTTCACGCCGACCGGTCCCGAGCCCGGCCCGCCTCCGCCGTGCGGCCCCGTAAAGGTTTTATGCAAATTCAAATGCACGACGTCAAAGCCCATGTCGCCGGGACGGGTGACGCCCATGATCGCGTTCATGTTCGCCCCGTCGTAATAAAGTTTACCGCCGGCGTCGTGGACGATTTTTGCCATTTCCAAAATGTCTTCTTCAAACAGCCCCAGGGTGTTCGGGTTGGTGAGCATCAAAGCGGCGGTGTCGTCTCCGACGACGCGCTTCAAGTCTTCCAGATCGACGAGGCCCTTTTCGTTCGACCGGACGGTGACCGCCTCAAACCCGGCGACCGTCGCCGACGCCGGGTTCGTGCCGTGGGCGCTGTCGGGGACGATGACCTTCGTCCGCTTCGTGTCGCCGTTCGCTTCATGGTACGCGCGAATAATCATCAGCCCGGTCCATTCCCCGTGCGCGCCTGCGGCCGGCTGCAGCGTGACCTCGTCCATCCCGGTGATTTCCGCCAAGTTCTTTTGCAGGCGGTACATCAATTCAAGCGCCCCTTGGACGGTTTCCTCGTCTTGATAAGGATGGATGTGCGTGAAACCGTCGAGGCGGGCGACGTCTTCATTGATTTTCGGATTATACTTCATCGTGCACGAGCCGAGCGGGTAAAACCCGGAATCGACGCCGTGGTTGCGCCTGGAAAGCGCCGTATAGTGGCGGATGAGCTCGAGTTCCGAAACCTCGGGGAGCTCGGCCGGCTCTTCCCGAATGTATTCGGCGGGCAACAGTTCTTCCGTCGGGCAGTCCGGCACGTCGAGTTCCGGCAGGCTGTACGCGACGCGCCCCGGCTTGGAAATTTCGAAGACGAGCGGTTGATCATTCGTTCCCATTGGCGAGCCCTCCTAACGCTTCGGCAAAAGCCTCGATTTCTTCCCGCGTTCTTTGTTCGGTGACGGCGACGAGCATGCGCCCTTTCATGGTCGGATCGATGCGTTCCAGATCAAAGCCGCCGATAAACCCTTTCTTCAGCAACGCTTTGTTCAGTTCGGACACCGGCCGTTTGACGTCGACGACAAATTCGTTGAAAAACGGCCCGTCATAAACGAGTTCAAAGCCCGCTTCCCGCAAACGGCGGGCGGCGTACCGCGCCTTCAGCACGTTTTGCCTGGCCATCTCCGGAAGCCCGCGCTTGCCGAGCGCCGTCATCGCCACCGCGGCGGCGAGCGCATTGAGCGCTTGGTTCGAACAAATGTTGGACGTCGCCTTGTCACGGCGGATGTGTTGTTCGCGCGCCTGAAGCGTCAGGACAAAGCCGCGGCGCCCGTCTTCGTCGACGGTTTGCCCGACCAGTCTTCCCGGAATTTTGCGCATGTATTTTTTCGTCGTCGCGAAATAGCCGCAATGCGGCCCGCCGAAACCGGCCGGAATGCCGAGCGGTTGGCAGTCCCCGACGACGATGTCGGCGCCGAAGCGGCCGGGCGGCTTGAGCAGCCCGAGCGCCAGCGGGTTCGCCGCCACGATGAATAAAGATTTTTTGCCCTTGCGGACGATCGGTTCCAATTCTTTCAGCGGTTCAATTTGCCCGTAAAAATTCGGGTATTGCACGATGACGCCGGCGGTTTGGTCGTCGATTGCGCTTTCGAGGCGGTCGATGTCGGTGCGCCCGTTGCGGGCGGGCACGACGACGATTTCCAAGCCCTGCCCTTTCGCATACGTTTTCAGAACGTCGCGGGCTTCCGGGTGGACCGCTTCGGAGACGACGATTTTTTTCAACCGCGTCACCCCGGCCGCAAGCAACGCCGCTTCGGCCAGCGCGGTCGCGCCATCGTACATGGACGAGTTCGCCACTTCCATGCCGGTCAGCTCGCAGATCATCGTTTGAAATTCAAAGATCGCCTGCAGCTCGCCCTGGGAGATTTCCGGCTGATACGGCGTATAAGCGGTATAAAACTCCGAGCGGAGCAAGACGTGGCCGACGACCGACGGGATGTAATGATCGTAGACGCCCGCTCCGAGGAACGAGACGGCGCTTTTGGTATCGGTATTCTTCGCGGCGAGGCCCCTCATGAAGCGATAAAGCTCGGTCTCGGACAGCGCCTTTTCGACGCCGAGCTCGCCGTTGAAGCGAACGGCGGCCGGGACGTCGGCGAACAAATCGTCCACCGATTGGACGCCGATCGTTTTTAACATCGCCTCGCGATCTTCTTCGGTGACGGGTAAATATTTATATTTGGACATGTCGGACCTCCCTTTCTATGACCGCTTGTAAAACGGCGTCTTGACGACGATCGCTTTTTTTCGCTTGCCGCGGATGTCGACCTCGACTTCGGTGCCGATCGCCGCCGCCGTGCGCTCGACCAATGCGAGACCGAGATTTTTCTTGAGCGTCGGCGATTGCGTGCCGGTCGTGACGACCCCGATTTTGACGCCGTCCTTGTAGACCTCATAATGCGCGCGGGGAATGCCTTTATCGATCATTTCCAATCCGACCAGCTTCCGCGGGATGCCGTTCGCTTTTTGGGCGGCCAGCGCTTCTTTGCCGATGAAGTCGGCCGCTTTGTCAAGCTTGACGGCGAAACCGATGCCCGCTTCCAGCGGGGTGATGTCCGGACCGAGTTCCTGGCCGTACAACGGCAGCTTCGCCTCGAACCGCAACGTGTCGCGGGCGCCGAGGCCGCACGGCAGAAGTCCGTCGTCCTTCCCGGCTGCAAGCAGCGCTTCCCACACCTTCGGCGCTTCCGCCCACGGCAGATAGATTTCAAATCCGTCTTCCCCGGTGTAGCCGGTCCGCGACACGAGCGCCGGCACTCCAGCGACGGCAACCGGTTCCTTAAATTTGAAGAATCCGATATCTTCGAGCCTTTCTTCGGTCAATTTTTGCAAAATCGCTTCCGCCTTCGGACCTTGCAGGGCAAGCTGGGCGTAATCGTTCGATGCATTCTTGACGGCCACCGCCGCGGGCGCGTGCGACCGGATCCATTCAAAATCTTTATCCGTATTTGCCGCGTTCACAACGAGCAAAAACCGGTCGGCGTCCTTTTTATATACGATGAGGTCGTCAACCGTGCCGCCGTCTTCATAGCACATGGCCGTGTATTGGGCGTCGCCCGGCTTTAACTTGGACACATCGTTGGTCAGAAGGGTTTGCAAAAACGCTTCCGCCCCGGCACCGGCCACTTCGATTTCGCCCATGTGCGATACGTCGAAAAGCCCGGCGCGTTCCCTCACCGCCTGATGTTCCTCTTTAATGCCCGAAAACTGAACGGGGAGTTCCCAACCGCCGAAGTCAATCGTTTTGGCCCCCATCTTTTTATAAATGTCGTACAGGGGCGTCCGCTTCAAATCGCCCACCGTCCATCCTCCTTTTGCTTCAAGGCCTTTTTGCCATACAAAAAAGACAAAGGGACACAAATCGAATTGTGTGCCTCTGTCCTTCGACCGGAAAGTTTGAACCGCTCATTGATCGGCGCTTCCCGGGAAAAAATAACGGGGGAGGCGGCCGACATCAAGGAACGGGCCTCGTCGGTGGCTCATGCGAGCACTCTCCAGAGGGGCGTCCGGCAAGAGTCTTTTTGCCTGAGAGATTCGCGCGATCCGCTTGCTCCTTCGGCGCCCGTCTCGCCCGTATGAACCGCCGGGCCGACGGGTCTCTCCCCTTGCCTTCATTCGCGATGCCTCGATTTTGATCGATTGAAAAATAAAGAAACGCAAAATGAGTCATACTAACTGATATTATCCTATCATTTCCGCACGTCCGAAAGCAAGAACGGATCGGGCCCCGCCGCCGGTTGCCCGGTCCGATTCCGGCCACGACGATGACGAACGGAGGGTGAAAACATGCAGCCGGAGATCCACTTCGACCGATCATGGTGTGAGGCGTTGGACAAACGAATAAACCAAGACGGGCCGTGGGCGAATTGGGAAATGTATAAACTCGCTTACGAAGCGGAGAAACAATTGGCCGTACCGGCGTTCTCCGGCCTCGTCGCGCCGAACCACCTTCCGGACCTAGACGTCTTGCCCCACCAATTGGAAGCGGCGCGCACGGTGATCGAAGACATGCACGGGAAAGCCATCCTCGCCGACGAGGTCGGTCTCGGAAAAACGATTGAAGCCGGGCTGATCATGAAGGAGTACCTGATCCGGGGCCTGGCGAAAAAAATATTGGTGCTCGTCCCGGCCTCCCTCGTCCTCCAATGGACGAAAGAGCTTAACGAAAAATTTTACATACCGGCCGTTCCCCAAAAAAAAGCGTACGTGTGGGAGGCGTGCGACGTCGTCATTTCATCGATCGATACGGCCAAACGAGCGCCGCATGCCGATATCGTTCTCCGCCAAGACTATGATCTCGTCGTGATCGATGAAGCTCACAAACTCAAAAACCACAAGACGAAGAACTATCAGTTCGCCCGCCAAATAAAGAAAAAATTTTGCCTGCTCTTAACGGCGACGCCCATCCAAAACCGCCTTGACGAGCTCTATTATCTCGTCACCCTTCTCAAACCGGGCTATCTCGGCGACGCCGAATCTTTTTTCAAGGATTATCGTTCCGGAAAAAATCGGGTGAAAAACGAGGAAAAACTGAGACGCCTCATCAACAAAGTGATGGTGCGCAACCGGCGGGCCGACACCGGCTTAAACTGGCCGAAACGCCACGTTCAGTCGATCGAAATCTCGCTCACCGCTGAAGAACGGGCGATGTACGAAGCGCTTTCAACCTTGAAAAATGCCGAATTCGTGGAAGGGTTTTCGCTGCTCACGCTGCAGCGGGAAGCGTGTTCGAGCCGGGAAGCCCTGTACGTCACGATCAAGCGCATGCTGGACCGCCACACGGCGCCCCGGCTTCGCGACCTGCTCACCTCGATTATCGAAAAAATCCAGGCGGTCAAAACGAATTCCAAAGCGGAAAAAGCGTTGGAAATCATCCGCCGGGCGAACGACAAGGTGATCATATTTACCGAATACCGGGCCACCCAACTGTACCTTCAATGGTTTTTAAAACAACACGGCATCACCAGCGTGCCGTTTCGCGGCGGCTTTAAACGCAGCAAAAAGGATTGGATGCGCACGCTCTTCGAAAAAAAACGCCCAGGTGCTGATCGCGACGGAGGCGGGGGGAGAAGGCATCAACCTGCAATTTTGCCACCACATCATCAACTACGACTTGCCATGGAATCCGATGCGGATTGAACAAAGGATCGGGCGGATCCACCGCCTCGGGCAGAAACACGACGTCCACATTTATAATTTCTGGACGAAAAACACGATCGAGGAGCACATTCTCCGCATGCTCTACGACAAGATCCGTTTGTTCGAGAACGTGATCGGCGAGCTGGAAGAAATTTTGACCCGTCTCGATATTAAACAGATTGACCGCGAAATCGCCGACATTTTCGAAAGCTCCGATTCCGACGGTGAAATCCGCATCAAAATGGACAACCTCGCCAGCGTCATACTCGCGGAAAAGGAGGCGCTCAAGCTCGATGAAACAGGAAGCGATTCATAGTTATTTGGAAGACTTTTTCCGCGCATCGGGGTGCGACATCTTGGATTTGCGCCCCCGCTTCATAAAAGTGAAACTGACGATTGAAATGGACAAGAAACTCATGAACCGGCCGTTTTATTGGCATTATGTCGAAAAAATCGGAGCGCGGCCGGAGACGCAAACGCTCGCGTTCAAAACCGATCCGGCGGGTGAAGAGGGGGATTTCATTCATTTCGGTTCCCCCCGCCTTCACCACATTTTTTCGTTATCTAAAGAATTGGGCCGCTACGTCCGACTCTATGAAAACGCCCGCTCGAACGGCGGCAACCTTCCGCTTTATCCGTGGCTCGGCTTGAATTTCAAAATCAGCTTTCAATGCGATTTAAAAAGGGACGAATTGATGTCCCTCGGCATCAATCTCTTCAACGGCACCATCGTCAAAGCCTTTCAGGAAACGGTCGAAGCGCTGCCCCTCTCCCCGAAGATCCCCGACTATTGCTATACGCTGGCGCCGATGATCAAACCGCTGAGCGCGGTCAACCGGCTTTTTGCCGTCATCGAAGCGTTCATCCACCGCCAGGACGACGCCTGGGCCCTGGAAGCGCGAGAGAGGTTGCGAAATGATCTGGAGCTGTTGGAGCGCTTTTACGAAGACATGGAGGGAGACGCCTATCGCGACGCTTTCGAAAAGGAACGGGACGCCTTGATGGAGCAATACAAGCCGCGCATCCATGTTTCCATCATTAATGGCGGCCTCTTCTATTTAACCGGAACCGCGTTCTGAACGGCGCCGCTTTTCGATCGGCTCCTCTTGTTTTTCTCCGGAAGCGGTTTGACTTTCCACGCGGCGACTCACCGCAAAGGTACATGAAAGGCGAAAAAGCGGGGGAACAATAAAAGCGGGCGCCATGCCCATAACCATACCGGCGCTGTTCACCGTGATGGCGGGAAAGGCGCAGCTCCTGGCCTGAAGCTTGTCCGTTTGTCAGGCGTTGCTGGAGGGTTTGGGGACCCGCCTTTGCGATGTCAAAGGATGGCTCAAGCCGATCAAGCGGGCCTTTCCCGCTTTGGAGACCGTTTTATATCAAACGATGACAGCGTCCATCACAAAGGGGGAATCACCGTGACCGATCGTCCGAACAAACCCAAACCCGTCACCCAATGGCTGGATCCGATCGATGAGGAGGCCGGCAATGCCTCTTCGGGATTGGCGGTAACCCAAGAACAACTGAAGGACGTTTATAACGAGGGCACGATTGACGTCATGCTTGAAGGGCGTCCCGACCAAAACGATCGCTCGCGAAAGACGGAATCATAAGACGCGGTCCCGCATAAGCGGGACAGATACGCGCCTATGCCCGAAACGCCCTATTCTTTCATGGATCCCATCCGCCGCGATCCGTTTTCAGTGCCTTTCCTCATCGCGTTCCCCACGGCGGCGGTGTTCGGCTGATGCAGAGGGGGCGTCGTTCCGGTTTCTCCTTTTTCGGCGCACCATCCGCGGAGAGCACCAAGGATTCTTATGTCCCATATGAGGCCGCCCACTGCCCTTTAAACACCGACGGATCCGCATGTTATAATAAATAGGACTTACCAATAGAAGGATAAGGAGGATCTGCTTGTTCTGTCCGGTTTGTGATCAAGTCCGAATGCGGGAAGTGGAAAGAGACGGCGTCATGATCGACATTTGCCCGAGCTGCAAAGGCGTGTGGCTCGATCGCGGGGAATTGGAGAAAATCCTCGAGGGCGTGAGGGAAATTCGCGAGCCGTTTCATCAATGGTATGAAAGCGATTATGACGATCATCGTGAACGATGGGAGCACGGACATCATGCCCATCCTCACAAGCGGAAGAAGAAAAGATCCGTTCTGGACATGTTTGAAGATCTCTTCGATTGACGGCCGTTCGCTGGAACGGTCTTTTTTATTACATCACCCAGATGCTTTTTTATTTTTGTATACGCTTTCAAAAAAATTTAGATATAAATTTTTCGATACATATTGAAACTTCTATCACATTGGACTAAAATGTGTCCAAACTAATATTAGTTAGGTTTTGAAAAGGGGGTGAATGCGGAATTGTCGACCAAAGACGCCTTGCTCATGGCGGCCTATAAACACTTCGGCGACGGAGGATACAACGGCACGCCTTTATCGGCCATCGCCGCATCGTGTGGCATCAAGACCCCCTCCATCTACGCCTTCTACAAAAACAAGGACCATTTGTATCTTGAAGCTTTCCGCCACGTCTTAAAGTCACATTACGCGTTTGTGAAAAAAAAGGCCAAAGCGGCGGAAGGCTTGTCCGCGGAAGAACAATTATTTTCGGTTATAAAGGGGCTGGTCGAATTCCATGAGCAAGAAGTCGAAATGACCCGCTTTTTTAAACAGGCTTATCTCGTGCCGCCCCAACATTTGAAGGCCAAAATGGATGAGCTGTTTCATCAGCATGAGACGTTCCTTTCCGGTTTGCTGACCGATCTCTTTCAACGTTTGATGAAGGAAGGAGCGATCGCACAGAGAGACACGGAAACGCTGCGCGCGGCCTTCTTATGCTTAATGGACGGGGTCTTTCTGGAAATGTTTTATTATCCAAAAGAAGAATTTCATCGCCGTCTGCATATGATCTGGTCCGTTTTTTGGAGCGGACTGACGAATTCCAATCAGAGGAGTGGAGCCGAGTGGAAGAAATGAAGAGCTTAGATTACGAAAGACAACCTGTCCCCCAGGAAGAAAGACAAGCGTGGTACCGGTTAAGCGCCGTCTGGATCGCGATCGGCATCGATCTCTCTTCCGTTCTATTGGGGGTTGAAATCGGCAACGGACTTCGTTTCGGCCGTGCGCTCGCCGCCGTTTTCATCGGTTCGTTCATCTTGGCCGTCATGAGTTCCGCGTGCGCTTACGTCGGTGCGGCTACCGGACTGTCCACCGCCCTTTTGACCCGGCAGCTCTTCGGTGAATACGGAGCGAAGCTCATTTCATTGATCATCGGCGTGTCCCTGTTGGGCTGGTTCGGGGTTCAAACGGGATTTTTTGCGGAAAACGCCCATGAGGTGACGCACACCGTATTGGGATTGAACTGGAATGTGCAATTTTTGGCGGTCATCGGCGGCTTGCTGATGATGACGACCGCGATTTACGGTTACCGGGCCATTGAAAAATTGAGCGTCGTTGCGGTACCGCTCCTAGTCGTCCTCATCTTCGTGGCGATCGCGTTGGCGATTGGCCGCAACGGCTGGGATGCTGTCCACGGGCGGCCGATCCATCCTCTTCCGTTCGGTACGGCGGTGTCTCTCGTCATCGGCATTTTCGTTGTCGGCGCCGTCATTTCCCCGGACATTTCGCGGTGGGCTCGGACCAAAGGCGAGGCGATTCTGGCCGCATTTGTCGGATTTCTCATCGGCAACAGCTTTATGCTCGTCGTGGCCATCCTTCTTTCCAAACTGACCGATAAAAGCAATTTGACGGAGATCTTTATCGGACTCGGGCTGGGCATCCCGGCGATCATCGTCCTCACCCTGGCCCAATGGACGACGAACACGACCAATCTTTATTCTTCCAGTCTCGGATTCTCGGTCGTCTTTACGAAGGCGGCAAAGAAATGGATCGCTTGCATCGCCGGGCTGATTGCCACTCTGTTGGCTTATCTTGGCATTTTTGATCATTTCATTGCCTTTTTGTCGATCATCACCACATTGATTTCACCGCTCGGCGGCGTTTACGTCGGTGAATATTTCTTCGTCGATGCGGCGCGCTTCAATTTTAATGAATCCAAAACTCATAAACTCGTCTTCCGATCGGTGGCGAGCTGGATCGTCGCCTCCGCCGTCGCGTTTGCGACGACCCCTGCCCCCGGCGGCTTCGGCTGGTTCACCTTAACGACGGTCCCGGCGTTGGACGGTTTTCTGGTCGCTGCCGTTATCCAAATCGGTACCGGCCTTTTCGCCCGCCGACGCGTTGTACCAACGTCCGCTGCCAAAATAACGGAATGATCGCCGCAGCCGGTTATGGGCAACGGCCGGTGTAAATGAACCCTGAATCTTGTCCGGCGGATCATGTCATTTTCCCTAATTTTTATGGAATCCGGCAGGCTTGACGAAACAAAAACAGGCATGCCGAACGGCGCGGAGGGCGACGATCCCCCGTCCGCCGAAAAAAAGAAAGGTGTGACAGCATGAAAAACATCGATCAACAAGCAATAGAAAATATCGCCGTCGGCGCCACGCTGCTCGGAACAGGCGGGGGCGGCGACCCGTACATCGGCAAGCTGATGGCGTTGCAAGCCATTGATAAATACGGTCCGGTGCCGTTGGTGGCGCCTGAAGAACTGTCGCCCGACGATCTCGTCGTTCCGATTTCCATGATCGGCGCCCCGACGGTGTTATTGGAAAAAATCCCGTCCGGTCGCGAAATGGTCAAAATTCTTGAAATGATGGAAACCTACACGGGCAAACGAGCGGCTGCCGTCATGCCGATTGAGATCGGCGGCGTCAATTCGCTGATTCCTTTCGCCGTCGCCGCGGAAAAAGGCTTGCCGGTCGTCGACGCCGATGCCATGGGCCGCGCGTTTCCCGAGGCGCAGATGGTCACGTTTTACCTGGACGGACTCGCGCCCGAACCGGTCACCATGGCCGATGAAAAAGGAAATACGGTGTTGTTCAATCCCGTCGACGCCGTTTGGTCCGAACGGCTGGCGCGGAGTTTGACGATTCAGATGGGCGCTTCGGCGGCCATGAGCGATTACGCCTTAACCGCCGAACAAGTGAAACGGAGCGCCATTCCTTATACCTTGTCGCTCGCCGAAGACGTCGGCCGCACCATTCTTGCGGCGCAAAGTAAAAGCCGCTCGCCCGTCCCGGCTTTATTAAAAAAATTAAACGGCCACCTGCTTTTCTCCGGCAAAATCGTCGACGTCACCCGCAGGCTGGACGGCGGCTTTACGAAAGGCGAAGCTCGTTTTGCGGCATTGGCGCCCGGCGAGGCGAAAGACGTCAGGCTGTATTTCCAAAATGAATATTTGCTCGTGCAAGACGGTTCGCACGTCCTGGCGTCCACCCCCGACTTGATCGTCGTCCTTGATAACGACACGGGAACGCCGATGACGAGCGACCGCTTGAAGTATGGCATGCGGGTCGATATCCTCGCCTTCCCCGCTCACCCGAAATGGCGCACGGCCAAAGGCATCGAAGTGGCCGGACCGAAGTATTTCGGCTACGACATCGATTACCGCCCCGTTGAGGAACGGATGGCGGAATACAAAAACATGCACCATGACAAGCAAGGAGATGGAAACATTGGCTGATTATCGAATCGGCATTGACGTCGGCGGCACCCATACGGACGCCGTCATCCTGGATGAAAACGATCATGTGGTTGCCGAAGTGAAAACTGCGACCACCGAAGACGTGACGACCGGCATCGAAAGGGCGCTGAACGCCGTCCTCAAATCGGCGTCAATCGACCGAGCGCGTATCCAATACGCCATGCTCGGCACGACGCATTGCACGAACGCCATCGTCGAGCGCAAACGCTTGAACCGCATCGCGATCGTCCGCATCGGCGCTCCGGCCACGCTCGCCGTCGAGCCGTTGACCGGGATGCCCGACGATTTGAAAGCGATGTTCTCCAGTCACGTGCTGATCGCAAAAGGCGGTCATGAATTCGACGGCCGGGAAATCGCCCCATTGGATACCGAAAGCATCTATCGCTTTGCCGAATCGCTCAAAGGAAAGATCGATGCCGCGGCGATCACTTCGGTCTTCTCGCCCGTTTCCCGTCACCATGAAGAACGGGCGGCAGCCGTCTTTAAAGACGTTTTCGGGGAAGACTTTCCCGTCTCACTGTCGCACCACATCGGCAGCATCGGCCTGTTGGAGAGAGAAAACGCCACGATCTTGAACGCCGCCTTAATCGGCGTGGCCAAACAGACGGTTCAAGGATTTGAAGCGGCGTTGCGGAAGGAAGGCGTTTCCGCACGGGCCTTTTTCGGGCAAAACGACGGCACGCTCATGTCGGCGGACTACGCCATCCAATACCCGATCTTTATGATCGCGTGCGGACCGACGAACAGTTTGCGCGGCGCCTCTTATTTAACCGAGTTGGAAGACGCCGTCGTCGTCGACGTCGGCGGGACGACGACGGATATCGGCGTGATCGCCAAAGGTTTCCCGAGGGAATCCGCGGTTTCCGTGGAAATCGGCGGTGTGCGCACCAATTTTCGCATGCCCGACCTTGTTTCCGTCGGAATCGGCGGCGGCACGGTCGTCCACATCGAAACGGACGGGCGCTTTGCCCTTGGCCCGGACAGCGTCGGTTATCGCCTGACGGAAAAGGCGCTCGTCTTTGGCGGCGACACGCTGACGTTCACCGATGTCGCGGTCGCTCTAGGACGCGCGTCGATCGGCGATCCCGCACGCGTCAAACATTTGGACCGCGCGTTATTGGAAACCATTTATCAAACAGCTGTGGAAACCATTGAAACCGCGATCGACCGCATGAAAGTGAACGACGCCTTCGTGCCGGTCATCCTGACCGGCGGCGGCAGCCTGCTTTTGCCCGACGACTTAAAAGGCGCTTCACGCGTCGTCCGGCCGGCGCATTACAACGTGGCCAATGCCATCGGCGCCGCCATCGCCCAAGTGAGCGGCGAGATCGAACGCGTCTATTCGCTGGAAAAGACGCCGAGAAGCGCCGCCTTGGAAGACGCCAAACGGCAAGCGATCGCCAATGCTATTCAGGCGGGGGCCCGGCCGGACACCTGCCAAATCGTCGATGTGGAGGACGTTCCGCTCGCCTATCTGCCGGGGAATGCGACCCGCATCAAAGTCAAAGCGGCCGGTGACCTCATCGGTTAAAAGCCGCATGCGCGCCCGGCCCGATCAAACCGTTTGCCCCACACTCACCCGCTGAGCCCTGTTTACAGAATTGCACAGGGCCCGGCGGGTGGAAATTTTGAAAATCCTATCAGTGCCCCCAATATGGGGGCGGCCGGTTCATCTTAAATGTGATCATGCTCAGATCAATCGCCCGTCCCGTTTCACTTCCTTCTTTTTATCAATCTTTGAACCGACAAAAGGATAAAATTTTTATAGCATCGGTGTGACGGCGTTCCTTGTTTAGGCACACCGTATGAGGCGCTGATTTCGGTCTTTCCCCTGCGAGTGATCCGTACTCTCATTAAATGGAACGGGATTCCGGCGACTTGCGATACGGCCTTCTTTCCCTCTCGAACCTCTATCCAAAAATCGCGGTTTCCCGACGCGCCGCGCCAAGCTCCGCCATCACCCGCGCTGCGATCCCACAAAAGAAACGAATGCCTCTCCTAAGCCTGTTAGGTTTTGTCGTTTCCTGCGCTTGCCCGGGAAATGAAGGGCAAGATGAGTTGTTCAGCTGCCGGATAACGGTTATACGGCGGACAACCAACCATGGAAACCTTGCGCCCTGTACGATCGTATAAGTTCGTAGAAACGGTCCGGAGCAGACCGCCGCGTTCCTCAATACCCGTTTGATCTTTTTTTATTTTATAATACTAGATATAAGCGGTCACGGTTCATCATCATTCCGAAGGGCCTCAGAATAAATCCCCGATCCGCAAGAAACGATATACATAAGGAGGTGACATCCTCACCGCTGCCGGTGAGGATGAGTTTGGAGACCATCAATCTACTCATCGTTGTCCTACTTATTCTGATTTCCGCGTTTTTTGTGGCTGCCGAATTTTCCATCGTTAAAGTTCGACGAATTCGCATTGATCAGTTGGCGCAAGCCGGCAATAAAAAAGCACAAGCCGCACGGATGATCTTGGACAACCTCGACGGTTACCTCTCCGCTTGCCAGCTCGGCATCACCATGGCGTCTCTCGGCATCGGTTGGCTTGGGGAACCGGCGGTCGGCCATCTCATTGAAAAATTGTTCGGATCGTTTCGTTTTTCCGGCGCTTTGTCCATGGCCTTATCCGGCTTTTTCGGCTTTCTCGTCGTCACGATGATGCATGTCATCTTCGGCGAATTGGCGCCGAAAACGTTTGCCATTCAGAAGGCGGAACACATCGTTCTGTTTTCCGCCCGCCCGCTCATCCTATTCAGCCGCATCGCCTATCCCTTCATCTGGATCTTAAACGGTTCCGCCAACGGCGTGGCGAGATTGTTCGGCATCCGTCCCGTTTCGGAATCGGAACACGGCCACTCCGAAGAAGAATTGCGCTTGATGTTGGCCGAAAGTTATAAAAGCGGAGAAATCAACCAGATCGAGATGGAATACGTCAACAACGTCTTCGAATTTGACGACCGCCTATCAAGGGAAATCATGATCCCGCGCACGGAGATCATCTGCCTGTACGCGGACCGTCCGCTCGCCGAAAACATCCAAATCATCAAGGAAGAAAAATACACGCGATATCCGGTGGCCAAAGGCGACAAAGACCATATCATCGGCTATGTCAACATCAAAGACATGTTCCACGACATCATCAATGATCAACAGCGGTCTTTGGACGAGTACATCCGCCCGATCACGAATGTCATGGAAACGACGCCGGTCACGACCTTGCTGAGGCAAATGCAAATCAACCGGAGCCACATGGCGCTCGTCGTCGACGAATACGGCGGAACCGCCGGCATCATCACCGTGGAAGACATCGTCGAAGAAATCGTCGGCGACATCCGGGACGAGTACGACCTTGAAGAAAAACCGACCGTGCAAAACGTCGATGCGGAAACGACGATCATCGACGGTAAACTGCTGTTGTCCGAAGTCAACGATTTATTCGGCCTTGACTTGGACGATTCCAAAATCGACACGATCGGCGGCTGGATTCTGTCCCATAAAATCGATGCCGATAAAGGGACCGTCATCCCTTACTATCCTTACGAATTTGAAGTGATCGACATCGAAGGCCACCAAATCAAAGAAGTGGCCGTCCGGAAGATGGACCATCCCGCCGCTTCCGGCGATGCCCCGCACGTCGAACAGTCCGAATCCTGATGAGCGGCCGTTCCGTCACCTCCTCTTGGACACGGGTGCATGAAAATAGCGAGGCGACAGACGGCCTTTTGTTGTGTCCCGCGCGGCGCTTCACAGCCTCTTCTTAGGACGCGTTCCAGCAAAATGCGGGCCGCCGCTCAGCCCCTTTTTAGTTCCTGATGACATAAAAAATCAGCCTCCATAACGATTCGGAGGCTGATTTCATTTTTACCCGATCCAACGGTCTCCGTTCGGCACACCGTTGGATTTCACCGTATAAATCCTGAAGTTGTTCAGTTCGGGGTAAGCGCGAAAATCCCCTTCCCGTGAACGCCTTTATTTTTTAAACGTATACGGGTAAGTCGAAATGACGACGTTTTTGGTGCGCATGAAATAAGCGCGAATGAGCAGCGCCGTCTGATTGTGCAACACCATTTCCCACCAACGCTTCGGGATGAACTGCGGCACGACGACGGTGATCATCGTATGTTCGTCATTAAATTTATATTTGATCGTATCGATGAATTTGCTGAGCGGGTGGATGATGCTCCGGTATTGCGAGTGAATCGTCACCAAACGCACGCCGCAATCCCAAGCCTCCCATTTTTTCTCCATTTCCTTGATGCTCTCATTGCTGAAGCCGATGTACACCGCGACGACGTTTTCGGATAACGATTTCGCATAGGCGATCGAGCGTTCCACCACGCGGGTGATGCCGGCCACCGGGACGACAACGATGTGGTTGGTGATCACGGGCATTTCACTGTCCAAAGGAATCCTCAGCTGATCGGCGACATTGAGATAGTGCTTATGGATCGCTCTAAATATGAATAGCATGCCCGGAATAAACAGGATGGCCATCCACACTTTATCGAGCTTCGTGACAAAGAACGTCATAAGGACAAAGAAGCAGATGAGCGCGCCCGTCAGGTTGATCACCAACTTGACCGCCCAACCTTTGGGACGTTGTCTGAGCCATTTGGCGATCATGCCGACCTGCGACAACGTAAAAGGAATAAAAACGCCGACCGCATAAAGCGGAATCAGATTTTCCGTGTTCCCGTGAAAAATCAAAATCAACAAAATGGAAGCGAAACCAAGCGTCAAGATCCCGTTGGAATAACCGAGACGGTCGCCGCGCACCGTAAACGGCCGGGGCATATATTTGTCATCCGCCATGTTGTTGGCGAGCAACGGAAAAGCTGAAAATCCCGTATTGGCGGCCAAAACAAGAATCATCATCGTTGTCGCTTGAATGAAATAATAGATGCCATTTCGCCCAAATATGTGGGAAGCCAGCTGCGACAACACCGTCTCATCCGCTTTAGGAACAATCCCGTACCAATAGGACAAATAGATGATGCCGAGAAACAAAGCGCCGAGAATGCAGCCCATGATCGCCAACGTTTTTCCCGCGTTACGGGGAGCGGGATCTTTAAAGTTCGGCACCGCATTGGAAATCGCTTCAACCCCCGTCAGCGCCGAACAGCCCGATGAAAAAGCTTTTAACAATATGAACAGACTGATGCCGGCGACCGGCGTGCCGACGGCCGCCACATGACCGTGGGTCGCATGGCCGGTCAATATATCATAGAGACCGCAGACAATGACCAAGCCGAGCGCGAGGATGAACAAATAGACCGGATAAGCGAGAACGGTCGCGGATTCCGACAAGCCCCGCAAATTCAATATGGTAATGACGATGACCAATGCGACGGCAATGGCCACATTGTACGGATGCAAGCCGGGGAAAGCCGACGTCAGGGCATCGGTTCCCGCGGAAACGCTCACCGCAACGGTCAAGATGTAGTCGATCAGCAGGGAACCGCCGGCGATCAGTCCGTAATTGGTTCCCAAATTTTCTCTTGCGACCCGATAAGCGCCACCCCCGTTGGGATAAGCGTAGATGATTTGGCGGTAGGATAAAATCAACGCCACGAGCAAGATTAAAATCCCAAGGGCGATCGGCAAGGAATACCAAAAGGCCATGTATCCGACGGTCGCCAAAACGATGAGAATTTGTTCGGGACCGTAGGCGACCGATGACAACGCATCGGAAGACAAAACGGCCAGCGCCTTGATTTTATTCAGCTTTTGTTCCTGCAATTCATTGGTTTTCAGCGGTCTGCCGATTAAAAAGCGTTTCAGTTTCGTCAACATTTAACAACACCTTCATACAGCTATTTCAGTTTGAAAATTTAAAGGATGGGGCAAACAGAAATCAGCAAAGATCAAATTTAGGTTTCGCAAAAATTAACAAAAAAAACCGAGAGATGCCTGACCTCGCGGTTCCATAGACAACACTCTCCTCTCTTCAAACGCTTACGAGGTTAGCTGACGGGTTCGGGTGTGACGAGTCACCCTACCTAAATTTAGGATTCACCCCGTGCGGCCTTCGCCGCGTTGGTTCCCCCGCTTCAAAAGCTTGAATTCAGCGATTTAGGAATCGGTTATTTGGATTGAACGTCACTATCATACTACTTGGATGGATAACTGTAAATACCGAATGGACATCGATCACATAAGACGTGGGAGGACATTTGGTCATACCTGTTCGAAAAACTTGCAGGCCCTTTCACTTCTTGCCTAGAACAGCATTCGCTTTCCCCACCTTCGTACGGAAATGGGGGCTTGAAGAAAGCGTCGGCCTTCACTGGAGGATCTGCACCGGGCGCAACGCAAACAGCCCCCAGGAAGCAATGTCCCGAGGGCTTCGTGATCTTTAATCTATTATGGAATTCTAGCGAATCTTTGTCTGGCGTTCAAGCGCAAGGCCCTTAAAGCTTCCGTCAGCACCCACGGCTTTTATGGCAATGGCCTGCGGCCGCGGAAAAGCTTTCGTATCAATCTGGGCACCGTGGGCACGAATGCGTCGCCGTGGACGGCCGGCCCGGCGGATGGGCGCGATCTAATAAACGAGATCGATGAAATCTTCCTTGGCTATGGAGCCAAAGTAATGGGCGATATCGACATCGCGCAAGGCAAGGCGGATGTCATCCTTGGCATATTTAACGCCTTCCATCCGCTTTTCGATGTCCCGCACATCGCCGACACCGAAAAAGTCCCCGTATATCTTGCACGACTCAATGATGCCCTTTTCCACTTGCAGGCGAACATCGATCGAACCGACGGGAAACCGCTTGGTTTGCCGAACATTAAACGCCGGCGAACGGCCGTAGTTCCATTCCCAATTGGCGTAGCGTTTTTCGGAGATCTCTTTGATCTTCTGCCAATCGTCTTCCGTCAAGCGATATTGCCGGATGGGACCGCCCGCAAAAATGGAATGGAGGATCCTCTGTTTAAAGGTTTCGATGTCCATCTTTTCCTTTAAGTAATCCGAAATGTTGGCGACGCGTTGGCGGACGGATTTTATTCCTTTTGATTCGATCTTTTCTTTATTGACTTTCAGCGCTTTGGTGACCGCTTCAATGTCCGTGTCGAAGAGAAGCGTCCCGTGGCTGAACATCCGTCCCCGCGTTGAAAATTGGGCGTTCCCGCTGATCTTTTTGCCATCGACAAGGATGTCGTTGCGCCCGGAAAGTTCGGCCGGTACCCCCATTTCATGCAAGGCGCGAACAATCGGGTCCGTAAATTTTTTATAATTATGAAAGCTGTTTCCATCATCCTTCGTGATAAAGCTGAAGCATAAATTGCCCCGGTCATGATACACGGCTCCGCCCCCGGACAGCCGGCGTACGACGTAGATCTGATGTTCTTCCACGTAATCCGTATTGATTTCCTCGATCGTATTTTGATTTTTTCCGATGATGATGGACGGATCGTTAATATAAAAGAGCAAATGGGTTTCGTCCGGATCCAGTTCCCTTAAAATGTACTCTTCGATGGCCAAATTGATTCTCGGATCATGGATGCCTTCGTTATCGATATATAGCACGCTAATGCACCTCTTCATGTTCACTGGCAAAGGCCCGTAAACAACCTGTGCCCTGTATTTTCCGCACGATGGCTCATTTGCGGACCATCAACCGATACCATTTTAAATCTTTTAAATGGCAATGGAAAGCCTGAGACACCGTTTGCAGGTATAACCGAAAAAGTGTTGGGCCATGGACCGCGCCGCTTGCTCTTATGACCGCAGGTGAAACCCGTGGCGGCGGAAACGCTCACACGGTTTCGCGGCGTTCTTTCACCTTTTTATAGGGCACCTGCGCTTTACGCCCAACCTGCGTTCAGAAAACGCCTTTGGCCTGTTCACGATTCTTATCGTTGTTTTGGTCCCCATTGAAGTTATCTCGTCGTCTTCGTTATCCCGGGGAACTTTTCGGCCATTTCGACCGTGACGGGCTCTTCTTAAAAAGGAGACCTTTTTTGTTGCATCGTTGTCCGAAATCTGAGCCTGAAGCCTCGTCATCTCAAAGGCGGCGGCCGAATGCCTAAGATCCATGGTTTCCGCTTACGACCGCCGAAATGGCCTACTCACTCCTCCCTTCTTCCTCTTTTTCTACCATTCTGAAAGTGCGCAGACATCGCCTTCTCAACAACCGCCGGCTCGTATTTTCTCTTTAGCGCCTCCTTCATCAAGTTCAATGCCACATAAGGTTTAAGGATTTTAACCATCTTCCATTTAATTTTAACTATCATTTATTTAATCTTCTTTCATGATTCGACAAATTAATCCAATATTTACAACTCATGTCACAAGTTTTATAGTTTAATTGTTAAAAGCAACAAAGAAAGGAGGCCCTTTGATGCGGAAATTAAGCGTAGGCATCATTTTATCCGTTATGGTAGCGTGGTTCGTTCCGGCCTATGGATTGGCAAAATCAAGCACGCCGGCGACCATCTATGTCGTCAAAAAAGGCGATTCGCTTTATGCCATTGGAAAGAAATACCGCATCTCCGTGTCGCAATTGAAAAGTATAAATCATCTTAAATCGGACCGGATCTATGCCGGCCAGAAATTGATCATTCGCCCATCCGAATCCGCCCGCTCCAAAACGACGACTTACGGTTACGTCAAACTCAAAAGCGGCCGTTTGAACGTTCGCAAAGGGCCTTCGACAAAGTACGCCGTCGTCGGGCATTTAAACAATCACCAGAAGGTGGTTCTGAAAGAGCATAAAAACGGATGGTATCGAATAGCGAGCGGTTCTTTGTCCGGATGGGTTTGTGATGATTACATCATCACCGGCGGCGCAGCCAATCCCGCTGCTAAACCGGCGAAACCCGCTAAACCGTCAAAACCCGCGACACCGGCTCAGACGACTGCTTCCGGCAAAAGCGCAACCAAGGCGGGCAATAAGTTGAAAGGCAAAGTGATCGTTCTCGATCCGGGCCATGGCGGACGGGATCCCGGCGCTGTTGCCTTGGATGGGAGCTTTGAAAAAATCTACAATTTGAGCTACACCCTCGCTGCCAAATCCGCCTTGGAAAAAGAGGGCGCGAAAGTAGTCATGACGCGCTCTACGGATCGGGCTTGCTATTCGGGAACGAACAGAGTGCTCGAATTGCAATGCCGGGTCGATGTCGCGAAAAAAAGCCATGCCAACCTCTTCATCTCTTTACATAACAACTGGTCGTCCAACAAAAACGTAAGGGGAACGGAAACCCACTATAACGACCGCAACAGTACCGACTATCCCGGAGTGAACAAATATCCGAAACAAAGCAAAGCGTTGGCCCAACTCGTTCAAAAAGAAGTCGCCAGCGCCTTCGGCAGTAAAAATCGCGGCGTCATCAGCGACCATCTTTACGTAACGAGAAAAAATACCGTGCCCGCCGTATTGTTGGAGATCGGTTTTCTTTCCAATCGAACGGATCTGAACAAAATCCGAAGCGCCTCGGTCAAAACCAAGGTCGCGAACGCGATCGCCAAGGCGGTCGTCGAATATTACCATTCATAAACCGAAAAAAAAAAACGCCCATTCCGGGCGTTTTTTTTCTTAATAGAAGCAATGTGATTGAACTTACCCCTGTCAAGTAGACAGTAAATAAAAAGGATCTTATTAAGCAGCTGTAGTCAGATATTCTCTAGGACTACAGCTGTTTAATTTCGTTTGGATCCGTTCATTGTTGTAGAATTCTATATATTGTATAACGGCTTGCTTCATTTCTTCAGCTGTTTTAAATTGATGCATATAGATACATTCTGTCTTTAAATGGCTAAAAAAGTTTTCCATACAAGCATTATCTAAACAATTCCCTTTTCTAGACATACTAGCCCTTATATTGTATTGTTTAAGTAGTGCGTGATATTGTCTGGATGTGTACTGAAATCCTTGGTCACTATGGAGAAGGATTCCAGACACATCTTTTTTTCGTTTTATCGCTAACTTCACGGTATCGATGACGAGCCTAACATCATTTCGATGACTGATTTGATAAGCGACAATCTCGTTGTTATATAAGTCTTTAATGGCGGATAAATATAATCGGATGCCATTGCTTTGAAGATACGTAATATCCGTCACCCACTTCTCATTTGGTCTTTTGGCTTGAAATTCTCGATTCAAATGGTTATCCGATACCACGTATGCCTCTTTCTTTCCAAAATATTTTCGCTTTCTCCGAATTTTCGCTTGAATCCCTAGTTCTTTCATTAATCGATAGACTCTTTTGTGGTTGATGGTTAGGTTGTATTTTTTTCTAAGCCAAGCTGTGACTCGAGGATAGCCGTAAATGCCATGGACAGCTTGGTAACACTCCTGAATCTTTTCTTTGATCTGCTCATTCTCTATTTGTTTTTTCGTCTTCATGAATTTTCTCTTTCTCCACTTGTAGAATCCACTCCTTGAAACGCCGGATACCTCACAGAGTAGACGAATGGTATATTTCTTAGATAGCTCTTCTATTACCTGATATTTGTCTCTTACTTTCTCTCCCCCTTTCTTAACGCTAATAGCTTTTTTAAATATTCATTCTCCACACGTAAACGTTCCAGTTCTTGTTCAGTTGTCAAAGGATTTTTTCTTGGTCTACCTTTACGTAAACTTTTTGTCCTGCCCCTTTTCTCTTCTAATCCTTGAATTCCTTCGTTTTTATAGTGAGTTACCCATCTATGTAACATGGAAGAAGAGATGCGAAATTGATCCATGATTTCACGCTTAGTCCATCCCTCATACAAATATTTCTTCACAACGTCTAATTTATATTCTTTACTGTAAGTTTTTCTGATTTTGCCCATAAAAATATCCCCTCCATAGTAAGTTGAGTCCGTAAAATTGTGTAAAAAGGAAATGTAAAAAGAGCCACGTTGCTTTCCCTTTGATAGAATGGACATTGACCAAAACAAAAAACAAAAAGGAGGAAAGCAACTATGGCTCAATACAATATTACAATAAGCGATGAAATCCTGCACGGGTTCTTGTCGCAAGATCAAGGACTGGCCAAACTGTTGGAACAGGTC
>NZ_BDDQ01000062.1 GCF_002003465.1 Caenibacillus caldisaponilyticus
GATAAACTTGCCAATTTCCCGTGTACTCATGCCACTTTGATACATCCTAATGATTGCTTCCTCCAGCCAGCCCGTGTGCCGTTGGTAAGGGGCAAACAACTGTGTTTGAAATTCCCCGTTTCGGTCTCTTGGAACCAAAAGACCCTCAATCCGGCCATATTGCGTATCTAGATTTCGCTGATAGTAGCCGTTTCTCATATTCGGTGTTCCAGCCTGTTCGATTTCGAGGAAATTTTTCATTTCTTCCCGCATAATCAGCTCTAATTTTTCTTTCACAAATTGACGAATAACACTTTCCAGTTGATTTGCCCAGTCGACATTCGGTATACTTCTTTTAGACATAGGTAGGGTACTCCTTTCTCTGGAATGTTTTTCGTCCAATCAGAGAATACCCTACCTTTTTTCTTTTGGTCTAGTAAAATGCTTTACACAAACTTTTATACATCATCTGTTCATGGGAATAAATTAATATATCTTCCCATTGAATACGTATTAAAACGCATCATTCATTACAAGGTGGCTATTTTGATGATACAATAAAGATCAATGTCTATATTCAGATATATTCCTGTATCCTGCAACAGCAGGTAATGAATTTGTTTCTGTATCCAAATTGACTAAGCAACAATTAAATTCCTTTTTGCTAAGTGCCATTTTTTTGCTTCCTTTTACGTCATTTAACCAGGGCTTCAATTGACTATTTTCATACGATCTTTATGCGCATAAACGTTTCATCATAAGTAATTTCTTTATTTATAAAATGAAGGGCTGACGCAAAAGTCACCGATGACCTTAGGTCAGCCCAAAAGATCGCTCTAAAAATCAATATTCATTGACTTTTAAAAGAAATTCACTTCATTATTCCGATTGGTAAAGCCCTAATACCTTATGTAAGAAGGGCTTAACAATCATCACCCGGCCTTATTTTCAATTCTCAATTTGTCGGCGACCATAGCAATAAATTCGGAATTCGTTGGTTTGGCTTTGGACATGCTGACCGTGTAGCCGAAGAGATTGGAGATGGACTCGATGTTGCCGCGGCTCCAAGCGACTTCGATGGCATGGCGGATCGCCCGTTCCACGCGGCTCGAGGTCGTTTTATATTTCTTCGCGATATCCGGATAAAGCACTTTGGTGATCGAGCCGAGCAGTTCGATGTCGTTATAGACCATCGCGATCGCTTCGCGCAAATACAAATAGCCTTTGATGTGGGCGGGCACGCCGATCTCATGGATGATGCTCGTGATGCTGGCGTCTAGATTTTTCACCTTTTTCGCGGTCGCCACGCTCGACGGACCGCTGCGCGCGACGTTATACGCGGGCGTTTTCTTGCCGTACACCTGCCGGATGTTGTTGACCAAGCTTTCCATGTCAAACGGTTTGAGGATAAAATAGGAAACCCCCAGTTCCACGGCCTTCTTCGTCACATCTTCCTGGCCGAAAGCGGTCAACATGATGACGTTGGGGTTTGGATATTCCTGATTTTGCCGGATTTGTTCCAAAACGCCCAAGCCGTCCAGATGCGGCATGATGATATCGAGAACGAGGACATCGGGATTCGTCTCTTTGATGACGGTCAAGCAATCCCGACCGTTGTGCGCCGTTGCGACGACTTCGATGTCGTCGGTTTGTTCAATGTATTCTTCGATCAATTTGATGAGTTCCTGATTGTCATCAGTCAGGCAGACTTTGATTTTCTCCAATTGCCGTTTTCCTCCCCTTTAATGGTTTCATTTCCATTAATTATTGTTCGACAACAAGATAAAAATCCCTCTCTCCATTAGACCTTTTATGCGTTTTTTTTGTTTTTCATGCGTATTCGCAAATTTCCTTCAAAAATTCCGGTCATCAGGCTCGATTCGACAAAATCTCGCTGATCCTGCCCGTCAACCGGCGACAAGAGGCGCCAGGCGAATCGACACAAACGCTCTCTCTTATGTATATTTCGACAACCGCCTGGCCGACATTCGGATTTTTTGTTGAAAGATATTCCCGGCCACCGAAAATGATGTTCATACGTGGCCGCGAACGTTGCATTTTGAACATGGCGGACGGCACAAGAACGTCGATTACCCATCCGTTGCATTGAAAAAAGAAAGAAGCGATAGCGCTTCTTTCCTTTAACTCGCTTTTTTCTCGCGATGGTGTTGATAAATATCGATGCCCGCTTCTTTTAACATCCATTCGATGTGTACGCCATACCCGCTCGTCGGGTCATTGACAAAAACGTGGGTGACCGCGCCGATGAGCTTGCCATCTTGGATGATCGGGCTGCCGCTCATTCCTTGAACGATGCCGCCGGTCGCCCTCAACAGCCTGGGATCGGTGATCTTGATGACCAATCCTTTCGTCGCTGGATATTTTTGCGGAACGGAGCTCATGATTTTAATATCAAAGGCTTCGACACGGTTTCCATTTAAAACCGTTAAAATTTTTGCCGGGCCTTCTTTGACTTCATTGGACAAGGCGATCGGGAGCGCGCGGTCGGCAATATCATTTCGGATATTGCGGTTTAAAGAACCGAAAATGCCGAACGGCGTGTTCTTCTTCACGGAACCGATCGGCCGTTCATCGGCGGGAAACGTCGCAATTTTTTCGCCGGGGTGGCCGTTCGATCCTTTATCGATCGCGGTGACTGAGGAACGGACGATCTCGCCGTCGTGCACCTGGATCGGCTGTTTCGTATCCACATCGGAGATGACGTGCCCTAATGCTCCGTATTTGCGGGATTTCGGGTCATAAAACGTCATCGTGCCGATGCCGGCTGCCGAATCACGAATATAAAGGCCGATGCGGTATTTATTGTCTTTTTTGTCCTTCACGGGCTTGAGCGTCTTTCGCAACGTCTGATCGTTGCGGACGATCGAAACGTGCAGCGGCTGGCCGTCCGCTCCGGCGTCATTGACCAACGCCTTGACGTCTGACATGTCCTCGACTTTTTGTCCGTTAATGGACGTAATGATATCGCCGACTTTGATTCCGGCGTCTTCACCGGGCGATCTCTCCCCGTTTTGACCGGCGACCAAATGGTAGCCGACGACCAAAACGCCGATGGAATTCAATTTGACCCCAATCGATTCACCGCCGGGAACTAAACGGATGACGGGCAACACATCGACCGCCACCTCTTTAACCGGCATGTTGCCGATGGATACCATCATTTTCGACGATCCGGTTTTTTTTCCCGTCAATTGGACGTGTTGGGCATCACCAGATACTTCCAAAGCGTGAGGATCGATGGGGGCGATTTTCATGAAGCTCGGCATTCGGGATGAAAGCTCGGATGGTTCGTTTTTAAAAAGGGTCCATTGCCGCGGGAAGTCAAAGATTTCGCGAACCGGTTGGAGAAATCCCAGGCTTATTAAGAAGCCAAGGAGAAACAAACCAATCGTACGTCTTATGAGCTCCGACTTTTTCATGATTCACTCTCCTTGCTCCTAACCCACACCTTTTGCGTGTGCATTTATAAGTTTGCCGCTCGGGGGCAAAATTATAACTATGCACAAAGAAAATGCTATCCAAGGGTGGATAGCAGGAGCAAGTCATCTTTTTATTTCCTCGGCCAGCTGAATGAGCTCCTTTGCGTGTTGTTTCGTGAGCTCGGTCATTTCCACGCCGGAAATCATGCGGGCGATCTCCGCGACTTTTTCGTCGTCATTCAGGACTTGAACATGGGTGACGGTCCGCCGATCCTTTTCCACTTTGGAAATGTAGAGATGATGATCGGCCATCGCCGCGACTTGCGGCAAATGCGTGATGCAAAAGACTTGCGACGACTTGGACAGTTGGTATATTTTTTCGGCCATCGCTTGGGCCACGCGGCCGCCGACGCCGGTGTCGACTTCGTCAAAGATGATCGACGTCACCCCGGTAAAGGCTTTAAAATGCGATTTGATGGCGAGCATAATGCGGCTCATTTCGCCGCCGGATGCGACGCGGGCCAGCGGTTTGAACGGCTCGCCCACATTGGTGGAAATGAAAAACTCCACGCGGTCGCGGCCGTCACGGTTAAATGCCGCCAAATCGTCCGCCGCGGCCGTTTCGATACCGATGTCAAAGCGCGCTTTTTCCATATATAAATCGGCGAGTTCGCGGTTGACCGCTTCCGCCATGCGTTTGGCGATTTTTTTGCGCAGCGCGGTCAGACGGTCGGATGCTTCAATGAGCGCTTGGAAACGCTTCTCGTATTCGGCGGCCAGATCATCGGCGGTTTCCCCGCGATGCGTCAATTCCTCATATTCCTTGCGGGCGGAATCATAGTAGGCCAGCACGTCGTCCAGCGTCTTGCCGTATTTGCGCTTAAGCCGGGCAATCTCGTCCAGCCGGGCTTCCACCGCGTTCAAGCGGTCCGCGTCGAATTCCATGAATTCCAAGCGATCCCGCAAGCGGTGCGCCTGCTCTTCGATGATGTAAAAACAGTCGTCAATGGCCGCCGCCATTTCTTCGATTTCTCCGTCCAGCGCCCGCACCGTTTCCAATTCGGCACCGGCCGCACGAAGCCAGTCCAATCCTTTTTGTTCGCCGTTCAAAGCCTCATACGCCCGGCTCAACGCTTCGAAAATTTTTTCGAAATTGACGAGCTGCGTCCGCTCTTCAAGCAGCCGGTCTTCTTCGCCCGGCTGGAGAGAGGCGCTTTCGATTTCTTTAATTTGATACTGCAAAATATCGAGGCGCCGGGCGATCTCTTCTTCATTGGCGTTTAAACGTTCGAGATGGCGGGAGATTTCCAAGACATCGCCGTAAATTTTACGGTAGGCTTCCTTCGCCTTCTCCATTTCTTCGTCGCCAAACCGGTCAAGCATGCGGATGTGCTTCTCGGGTTGCATAAGTTCTTGGTGTTCGTGCTGCCCGTGAATGTCAATGAGATGGCGCCCGATGTCCCGCAAATTGCCGAGCGTGATCAAGCGGCCGTTCGCCCGGCACACGCTTTTTCCGTTTTTGGAAATTTGCCGGCGCAACACGAGCAAGCCGTCTTTGCTTTCGATGCCGATCGCCTCCAATTCCCGGCGGCAAGCGTCGTTGTCCGCAATGTCAAAGAGCGCTTCGATTTCCGCTTTATCGGCGCCGTGCCGCACGTAGTCGGAAGAGGCGCGCCCGCCGACGAGCAACGAGATGGCATCGATGATGATCGATTTCCCCGCGCCGGTCTCGCCGGTAAACACCGTGAGGCCGTCCTCGAAAGACAGGTTCAGTTTGTCGATGATGGCAAAATTTTCGACCCTTAGTTCGACGAGCATCCCTTTCATTCACCTCTCAATCCCGCAAGCCGTCAAGGTTATCTCCATTGTTCACCGAAATCGCGCGCCGCGTCAACCGCCATTCCGACGGCCGCGCGCTGCGCTGTCCGGACGTCTCCGCGTTTCATTATAAATGGGGAACATATATTCTGCAATCACCTTAAAAAAAGAAGAACCCCACGGGCTCTTCTTGATTCAAGACTCTATCAATGCGGCATGCGCCCGTTCCACCGTTTTTTCCACGGCGCCTGCCGGCAACCGGCATTCCGCTTGGTCGGATGCCGGCCGCGCTTTCAGCAACGCCAAAAATTCAATGTTGCCGTCGCCGCCCGTAATCGGCGAAAAATCGAGCGCGAGGACATCAAAACCCGTTTCCACGGCAAACGCGAGAATTTCCTTCAAAACCTTGACGTGGATTTTGGCCTCTCGGACGATGCCGTTTTTTCCGACGTCTTCGCGCCCCGCTTCGAACTGCGGCTTAATCAAGACGACGGCTTCGCCCTCCGGGACGAGCACCTGTTTTAATACCGGCAAAATGAGCTTCAACGAGATGAAGGAGACGTCCACGGTCGCCGCTTCGGGCAAACCGTGCACAAAATCCTCCGGCTTGGAATAGCGGAAGTTGGTCCGTTCCATGACGACGACGCGCTCGTCGTTTCGGAGCGACCACGCCAATTGGTTATAGCCGACATCCAGCGCGTAGACGAGCCGCGCCCCGTTTTGCAAGGCGCAATCGGTGAACCCGCCGGTCGAAGCGCCGACGTCGAGCATGATTTTATCGTGGACAGAAAACGGAAAAACCTTTAACGCCTTTTCCAATTTCAGCCCGCCGCGCCCGACATAGGGAAGCGGATTGCCTTTCACCCGCAGCGGAGCGTCCTCGGGCAGCTTGGTGCCCGGCTTGTCGATGCGCTCTTCCCCTTGGTAAACGAGCCCGGCCATCACCGCGCGCCGCGCCTTTTCGCGCGTTTCAAACAGCCCTTTTTTCACGAGCAGAACGTCGACGCGCTCTTTCATGCGTGATACGCCTTTTTATGGGTTTGTGCGACCAGGAGTTTGCGGGCGTTGAGCGCGATGTTGTCGGCCGTCAAACCGATTTCTTTCAGCAATTCCTTGACGCTGCCGTGCTCGATAAACCGGTCGGGAATGCCCATGCACGCGATGCGCAAATCATAATAGCCCCGCTCTTGGAAAAATTCCAAGACGCCGCTGCCGAAGCCGCCTTTTAATGCACTTTCCTCCGCGGTGAGGATCGGCATGCCCCGGTCGCCGAGATCCAACAGCATGTCTTCGTCCATCGGTTTGATAAAACGGGCGTTGATGACTTTCGCCGAGATGCCTTCGCTGCGCAATTTGTTCGCCGCATCAAGCGCCGCCTGAAGGAGCGGGCCAAAGGACAGAATCGCGATGTCGTCCCCTTCGCGAAGCACTTCCCACGTGCCGATCGGTATTTCCTTCAACTCGTCGTCCATCTTGACGCCGAGCCCGTTGCGCGCGCGCAACCGGACGGCGATCGGGCCGTCATCATATTTCAGCGCGGTGTACACCATGTGGCGAAGTTCGTTTTCGTCCTTGCCCATCATGATGGTCATGTTCGGCAACCCCCGCAGGAAGCCGACATCAAAGACGCCCTGGTGCGTTTCGCCGTCCGCCCCGACGAGCCCCGCGCGATCGACCGCAAAGACGACATTGAGATTTTGCCGGGCCACGTCGTGGACGACTTGGTCATAAGCCCTTTGCAAAAACGTCGAATAGATGGAAACGACCGGCTTCATGCCTTGCGTCGCCAGGCCCGCCGCCATGGTCACGGCGTGTTGTTCGGCGATGCCGACATCAAACAGGCGGTCGGGAAAGGCTTTTTGGAAACCTTCCAGCTTGGAGCCGACGACCATCGCCGGCGTGATGACGACGATGCGTTCATCTTTTTCGGCCAGCTTCGTCAGCGTGTCGCCGACGACTTTGCTGTAAGAAGGCGGGGCATCGACGGGTTTGATAAACGCGCCGGATTCGATTTTATACGGTCCCGGGCCGTGCCACGTTCCGACGTCGTCGCTTCCGCCGGCCGGTAGCCTTTGCCTTTTTGCGTCAAAACGTGGACGAGCACCGGCCCTTTCGTCTTTTTCGCATAGTTCACATGCGCAATCAAATCTTCGAAATTGTGGCCGTCGACCGGTCCGAGATATTTGATGCCCAATTCTTCGAAAAAGATGCCGGAGACGAGCAAATATTTAAAGGCGTCTTTCAGCCGTTCCGCCGTCGCCGCAATTCGGCCGCCGAATGCCGGAATCTTTTTCATAAGGTATTCAATGTCTTCTTTGACGCGCTGATATTTGCCCGCCGTGCGCAATCGGCCGAGCATGTTGTGCAAGGCCCCGACGTTCGGCGCGATGGACATTTTGTTGTCGTTCAATATGATGATCAGGTCTTTCTTTTCATGGCCGATATGGTTCAGCGCTTCCAAGGCCATGCCTCCGGTCAAGGCGCCGTCGCCGATGATGGCGACGATGTCGCCGTCTTCGCCTTTCAAATCGCGGGCGATGGCCATGCCCATGGCCGCGGAAAGCGATGTGGAACTGTGGCCCGTTTCCCAGACATCGTGTTCGCTCTCGCTCCGCTTTGGAAACCCGCTAAGCCCTTTGTATTGGCGGAGCCGGTCGAATTGCCCGGCCCGGCCGGTCAAGATTTTATGGACATACGATTGATGACCGACGTCCCAGATCAATTTATCCTTCGGGCTGTCAAACAGCCGGTGCAAAACGAGCGTCAATTCGACGACGCCGAGGTTCGGTGCCAAGTGGCCGCCCGTCACCGACAATTTTTCGATCAAAAAGCGGCGGATGTCAGAAGCGAGCGCTTTCATCTCATCAATGGACATCGTTTTCAGGAATTCAGGATTTTTGATTGAGGCCAAATCCACTCATGATCACTCACCTTATGGATGATTCATTTCGGCGGGCAGTCGTTTTTTGTTCGCATCGATGATTTTGATATGCAGTCTTTCCTCAAAAAAAAGAATTAAACGGCCGACGCGGAAAACGATTTCCGTCGCGTAACGAATGGCCAGCGTTTTGCCCAGCGCTTTGCCTCCGACCGTCAACGCCGCGATGACGCTCGTAAATAATACCGAAATCGCCGTGTGGAGCGTTGTGCCTTCTTCGTGCCCGAGCCGCAGAGCCAGTTCCATGACGACGACCGCCGCCGCCGTGCCGCTGACGATGCCCGAAATGTCGCCGATGACATCGTTGCAAAAATTCGAGACGCGGTCGGCATGGCGCACGATGTAAATGGCTTGCCGCGCCCCTTTCACCTTTTTCGAGGCCATGGCATGAAAAGGCTTCTCATCGGTCGCCGTCGAAGCCACTCCTATTATATCAAATATAATGCCTATAATGACGATGATAAGGACGATCAGCATGCCGAACGCCCAGCTCAGCCCGCCGAGAAGGGCATTCGACGTGATCGAAAAAAGAGCCGCTAAGAGGAGGGTGACTAGTGCGATGCTGACACTCCATTTTAGCGACTTCCGAATAGGACTTTTCATGTAATGATCTTGTCCCCTGTAATGGTATGTATTGAGAGATAAGGTGGTCATTTGAAGAGTAAACGTTGCGGCTTAAGGTCCAGTAGGTTTTCCCGCAAGGCTACCCAAACGTCGCCGTTCGGGCCGTTTCCATTTAAAGCCTTGCCAACGCCGTCGCCGGTCGTTGAACTGGATCGCCACTTAGTCCGCACTATAATCCTCTTCAAATGTCTTTTCGAACAGTCTAGGAGTTTTCCTCGACAGTCGCTGCCATTTCCTAGCCTCTTTTGCAGGCTTGATTTCATACGGCCCGGACGGCCGCCCGTTGGCCGGCGGACAGCCGCCCATCAACCGTAATCCCCTCAAGACCCACTCAAGGCAGGCTACGCTGCCCGGGAACCCCCGACGGGCCCCGCGGCAGGTTTTCCCCTGTGTGCTTGCCGGCACATCAGGGTCTCCGCGGGCGCAGGGTCATCGCCCACATGCCATTGTGGATCGCCCTACGCCCTTTACTCCCAGAATCGACCCAAGGCTGGGCGCCCCAAGCCGAAACCAGGAACTTCATCGATGTGCCCTTTGGCGGATTTTTAGGCCCGCCTTCAGAAATGGAGGACTGACTAGAATACTGCACCACCTTATCGTTCTGTAATCCATCATACCATAGGATTGGGCGATGCTCAATGGAAATAAACGCCGCCGGACACATGAAGCGGGTGAACGCCGGATACAGCGTTCACCCGCTTTGAAACCTTCTGCCGTTGCGATCGTTAACGCGATGAGAAGCGCCGTCCGCACGGAAGCGAAAGGCCGAGCCCGAGGCGTCGACGTGGTCATCGTCTGCATCCGCCAAAAACGCCTCGTCATCCCAAACGACCTCTTCCGGATCCGTAGTCGGACGCCGCATTTCAGCTTCGACGACCTCATGGATCTCCGTGGTATCGAAGCCCTGTTCTTTCATGCGGTAAATCCGGCCGCGCAACTTTTTGCCCATATTCATCCTCCTTGACGATTCTTAATCGACAAGTGTGACTAATCATAGTGTAGACCGAAAAGGCAAAAAGTATCATGAAAACGCGTTAACGTTCTCTTATTATTATATAACGGGTGAGGGCGGCAAGCACGTCGGATGAAACGTTCGCCGCTTCCAAAGCCGCCAAAGCCGATTGGTAATGGCGCTCAAGCTCCCGCTTGGCCCCTTCGACGGTTAAAAGTCCGGGGTAAGTGTTTTTGTGCCTTTCCGCGTCGCCTCCGACCCGCTTGCCGATCACCGCTTCTTCGCCTTCAATGTCCAGCAGATCGTCCTTGATCTGGAAAGCGATCCCGAGGTGTCGGGCAAAGGCCGCCAACTTTCGGCGAACGTCCGCATCGGCCTCGGCGATGATCGCGCCGGCTTCCACCGCATACTCCAACAGGCGGCCGGTTTTGCGCAAGTGAATGTGCTCCAAAGCGCGAATATCCAACGTTTTTCCTTCCGCGTCGATGTCGTCCATCTGTCCGCCGACCATGCCTTCCGGACCGGCGGCGCGCGCCAGTTTTCCGACGAGAGCGATCTTTTGCTCGTCGTTCAGGCCGGGCGCTTCGGCGAGGCATTGAAAGGCGAGCGTCAACAACGCGTCGCCGGCGAGGATCGCGGTGGCCTCCCCGTAGCGCTTGTGATTCGTCGGCAGGCCGCGCCGCAAATCGTCGTCATCCATGGCCGGGAGATCGTCATGAATGAGGGAATACGTATGAAGCATTTCAAGGCTCAAACCGGGGGCCATCGCTTTATCGAAAGCGCCGCCGCACGCCTCCGTGACCGCGATCAACAAGATCGGCCGCAAGCGCTTGCCTCCCGCTTTAATGGAATAAAGCATGGATTCCTTCAGCTTTTCCGTGATGTCCAGCGCGCTGATAAAGGCGACGAGGCGCTCGTCCACCCGTTTTTTATATTCTGTCAAAAAGGAATGGATGTCGACCATTAGGCGCCGTCTTCCCTTTCCAATTGAAACGGGCGGAGCGTCCCGTCTTCCCCGAGAATCCGATCCATTTGGTCTTCGACCTTCTGCAGTTTCTGATGGCATTTCTTTGAAAGGGCGACCCCTTTTTGAAACAATTCGATGGCCTCTTCGAGCGGGACATCGTTTTCCTCCAGGCGCTTGACGATCCGTTCCAGCTCGTTCATCGCCGCTTCGAACGTTTCATCATCCGGTTGTTGCATCGTTTCTTCCGGCTTGTCCGTCATTTTTATCACCTTCCTTCACATCCAATACCCGGCAAAATAACCAACCGTCTTTCACGCGGACGTCCAGCGGATCGCCGGCGCTGACGGTCTTTACGGAATGGACGAGCGCGCCGCTTTTATACGGAAGGGCGTAGCCCCGCTCCATGATGCCGAGCGGGCTGAGGGCGTTCAATTGCCCGATGGCGCTCTGCATGCGGGCGCGCCGCCGCTCCAATTGCACGCTCATCGCCCTGGTCAGACGTTCATGCAACGCCGCGTGGTCCTTTTGCAAGCGCAGCGTCCGCTCGCGCGGGTGGTGCTTGGATAACAACCTGCCGGCATGGTCGATTTGCTGCCTGCGCTCGCGGACGTGCCGCGTCATCGCGGCCGTCAGCCGCTCGAGGGCGCGGTCCAAATCCTGCTCTTTCTGCCGCAGGATTTGGCGCGGCTGGCGGAAGGCATAAGATTCGTCGAAACGGCGAAGCCGCTCTTTTTCCTTTTCAATCCGCCGTTTGACCGCCGAGACGAGACGGGCGGTTCGTTCATTCAAACGCGCTTCGACATCGCTCCGATTCGGGACGACGAGCTCCCCGGCGGCCGTCGGCGTCGCCGCCCGCAAATCCGCGACGAAATCGGCAATCGTAAAATCGGTTTCATGGCCGACGGCGGAGATGACGGGAAGTTCCGAAGCAAAAATTTCGCGGGCAACGATCTCTTCATTAAACGCCCACAATTCCTCAATGGATCCGCCCCCGCGGCCGACAATGAGCACATCGACGACGCGATCTTCATTCGCCCGCCGGATCGCCTGGGCGATGGACGGGGCGGCATTGGCCCCTTGGACGAGCACCGGATAAACCGTAATCTGAGCGGCGGGAAACCGCCTTTTAATGGTCGTGAACAGATCGCGGATCGCCGCGCCGGTCGGCGACGTGATGATGCCGATGTTGCGCGGGAACGCCGGGAGTGGTTTTTTCTTCGCGGGATCGAACAAGCCTTCTTTTTCCAGCTTCTTCTTTAATGCTTCGAAGGCCAAATATAGATTGCCGACGCCGTCTTGTAGCATTTCTTTTATGTAAAACTGATATTGCCCGTAAGGTTCATACACGGAGACGTCGCCGCGCACGTACACCTTCATGCCGTCTTCCGGCTCGAACGAGAGCCAGCGGTTATCCTGGGCAAACATCACCGCCGCAATGCGGGCGTTGGCGTCCTTCAGCGTCATGTACATGTGCCCGCGGCTGTGCTTTTTAAAATTGGAAATTTCCGCGCGCAACCAAAGATCCTGCAGATGGCGGTTGGCATCGAACATCTTTTTGATGTAACGGGTCAGCGCGGTGACGCTGATGGCACGTCGTTCCTCCATGATCATCCGTCCTTAAAAGGATATTGCTTGATGCGCGTTCACACCTCTAGAGGAGACCGCGCCGCTTTTTGGCGGCTTTGATGGTGTTGGCGAGCAGCATCGTAATCGTCATCGGGCCGACGCCGCCCGGCACGGGGGTAAGGTAGGCAGCCTTCTCCTTCACTTCCTCGAAGCGGACGTCGCCGACGAGACGGCCGTCTTCGGTGCGGTTGACGCCGACGTCGATGACGGCCGCGCCTTCTTTAACGTCATCGGCACCGATGAGCCCCGCCCGTCCGGCGGCGACGATGAGGATATCCGCCGTTCGCGTGAAAGTCGAAAGATCGGGCGTCTTCGAATGGCAGTAAGTCACCGTCGCGTTTTCTTTTAATAAAAGCAAGCCGACGGGTTTGCCAACGATGTTGCTGCGGCCGACGACGACGGCGTGTTTGCCTTCGATCGCGATGTCTTTTGCCTTCAGCAGTTGGATGATGCCTTGCGGCGTGCACGAAATCAATGCTTCTTCGCCGGCGACCATGCGCCCGATGTTGATCGGATGAAAACCGTCGACGTCTTTGTCGGGGCGAATCGTCTCGATCACTTTTTGTTCCGAAATGTGCGGAGGGAGCGGCAGTTGCACAAGGATGCCATCGATTTCCTCGTCCGCGTTACACTGTTCGATAACCTCCAGCAATTCCGCCTCCTGCATGGAAGCGGGAAACCGTTTTAATTCGGAGCGCAGCCCCACTTCCGCACATCCCTTGATTTTCCCTTTAATATAGGAAAGTGAGGCGGGATCATCACCGACCATAATCACCGTCAAACAGGGAACCACGCCTTTGGATTTCAGTTCATCCGCTTCGACTTTTAATCGGGCCCGCCATTCTTTTGCCGTTTGTTTTCCGCTGATGATTTCCGCCGTCATGCGAGTTCCTCCTCTATTTTGCCAAACCTTCCGCCGCCGCGATTTTGGCGAGCACGCCGTTCGTGAAGCGATGGGAATCGTCATCGCCGAATGTCTTGGCCAGTTCGATGGCTTCGTTTAGAGTCACTTTGACGGGAATATCGTCAAAATATAAAAGTTCGCAGACCGCGAGACGCAGGATGGCTTTATCGACATTGGCCAAGCGGTCAAAAGTCCAGTTGATCAAATATTTTTTGATCGTTTCGTCGATGCGGTCGAGATGTTCGGCCGTTGTCTTGACAAGTTGTTCCAAAAAACCGTCGGACCGGCCGCCTTCCGTTACGTTCGCGAGCGCCTCTTCAGCGCCGACAGCGCCGACGTCCATTTGAAACAACGCTTGTATCGCTTTTTCTCGTGCTTGTCTCCGATTCATATAGCGTCTCCCTCCCCCTTCCGTCCGCAGCCTGCGGCCGTATCAAAACCGTACGGTTCGGCCGCTCATTCGCGTGATGAAAATCGTGCGGATTTTAGATTTTCGGCGTGTCCGCCCGAAATCGAAAAAAAATCAAAGGGAGGAGATCCCTTTGATTCAGCTGTAAACGTCCGCCTCTTCCCGCTCGGCATTATCAAACGCGATGCCGACGACGTGCACGTTGATGGCGTTGGCCTCAAGCCCGGTCATCGTTCGCAGCGCTTGCGCAATGTTTTCTTGCACATTGCGGCCGACCTCCGGAATGGAAACGCCGAAGGCCATGTGCAATTGGACATCGATCGTAATCCCGTCGTCATTGAGATCCACTTTTACGCCTTTGCCGTAATTTTTGCGGCCAATGCGCTCGGCGACTCCAGTGGCGAAACCGCCGTGCATGGACGCCACGCCGCTCACCTCGGAAGCCGCCAGCCCGGCGATGACTTCAATGACTTCCGGCGAGATTTCGACCGTGCCGAGGTCGCCGGCGTCATCCATTTCAAACATTTCGCCGTGTTCCACGCCGTCAAAATGTTGCTTGTCTTCCAAATCAGCCACCTCCTTGAGGATCTAATCCTCCTCGGTAATCGGGTACAGCTCAAGGAATTTCGTATTGAAGTCCCCTTTGACAAAAACGGGGTGGTCAAAAAGTTTTAAATGGAACGGGATCGTCGTGTGAATGCCGTCGATGACCGTCTCCCCGAGGGCGCGTTTCATCTTCGCAATCGCTTCCTCGCGCGTCTTTCCGTGAACGATGATCTTCGCCACCATGGAATCATAATACGGCGGGATGGTGTATCCGGGATACACGGCGGAATCGACGCGCACGCCCGGACCTCCCGGCGGCAAGTACATCGTCACTTTTCCGGGGGAAGGCATAAAGTTCTTCCACGGGTTTTCGGCGTTGATGCGGCATTCGATCGCCCAGCCGTCGAAGGTGACGTCTTCCTGCTTCAGGCTCAGCTTTTCACCGGAAGCGATGCGGATTTGTTCCTTTACCAAGTCGATCCCGGTCACATATTCGGTAACAGGATGCTCCACTTGGATGCGCGTATTCATCTCCATGAAATAAAAGTTGCCTTCGGAGTCATAGATAAACTCCACCGTGCCGGCCCCGGTGTATTGAACGGCCTTGGCCGCTTTGACGGCCGCTTCCCCCATCTCTCGGCGTTTTTCCGGAGTCAAGGCCGGAGACGGGCATTCTTCCACGAGTTTTTGCAAACGCCGTTGGATCGAGCAGTCCCGTTCGCCGAGGTGAATGGTATTGCCGTAGTTGTCGGCCAACACTTGAATTTCCACGTGGCGGAAATTCTCGATATATTTTTCCAAATAGACGCCAGGATTGCCGAAAGCGGTGGCCGCTTCCCTTTGCGTAATCGCGATGCCCTTCCTCAACTCTTCTTCATTGCGGGCCACGCGAATGCCTTTCCCGCCGCCGCCGGCCGTCGCTTTGATGATAACGGGATAGCCGATCGATTCGGCGACCTGAATCGCCTCTTCAACGGATTCCACGACCCCGTCGGAGCCCGGAACGACCGGAACGCCGGCCGCTTTCATCGTGCTTTTGGCGACGTCCTTAATCCCCATTTTACTGATCGCCTCGGGGCTCGGGCCGACAAAGGTGATGTGGCATTCCCCGCACAATTCGGCAAAGTCGGCGTTTTCGGCAAGAAAGCCGTACCCGGGATGGATCGCGTCGACGCCGGTCAAGGTGGCGACGCTCATGATGCTCGACATGTTGAGGTAGCTCTCCGATGAAGCCGTCGGGCCGATGCAATAAGCTTCATCGGCCATTTGGACGTGAAGCGCGTCGCGGTCGGCTTCGGAATAGATCGCGACCGTTTCGATGCCCAATTCTTTGCAGGCTCGGATGATACGAACGGCGATTTCACCGCGGTTGGCAACTAACAATTTTTTGATCATACTGCATCCCCTATTCGGTCTTGACTAAGAAAAGCGGTTGTCCGTATTCGACCAATTGGCCGTTTTCGGCGAGCACCTCGACGATCTCGCCTTTGACATCGGCTTCGATTTCGTTGAAGAGCTTCATCGCCTCAACGATGCAGACGACGGTATCCTTGTCCACTTTTGAGCCGACTTTCACGAACGGTTCGGCATCGGGGCTCGGCGCCCTGTAGAATGTGCCGACCATCGGCGAGACGATCTTATGTAATTTTTCATCCTCAGCCGGCGCGGCTTCGCTTTTCTCGCCGCCCGCGTCGCTCGCCGGCAGCGGTTGGGCGGAAGCGGGCGCGGGCGCCGGAGCAGGGCTCGGCGCGGGCGCCGCAGCAGGCTGCGCGACGACCGCCGTCGCGCCGGCGTTCTTTTTCATGACGATCTTTGAGCCGTCGAATTCATATTCAAATTCATCGATCGACGAGCCGTCGATCAATTTGATCAGTTCTCTAATCTCTTGTATCTTCAACAACTTCTGCACTCCTTTTTCTTAAATACAGATCGATAGGCATTTGCTACAAGTATAACATAAGATCCAATATCATGTATTCACTCATCATTATAGATCATAAACGTTTGAGCGGAAAAGGTTTAACGGCAAGGAAAACCGGCCCCGCGTTTGCCAGCGGAGCGATCGGGGCCGGAAAACCATGGGTTTCGGGCAAGAAAAAAGACCGTTGCCCAACCACAACAGTCATCGCTTTGACGATTTTATCCCTTTGACTTTTCATAAGTGACGCGGACGTTATCCGTGCCGAGCTCTTTATATACCATGGCGATGATTTCGTTGACTTGCTTATTCGATAGGCTGTCGGCTTTCACGTAGACGTTGACGTCCGAGCTCGTCTCGCTCGCGGCGACGACGGCGTCTTCATAGCCTTTCGACATGATCATGTCTTCCAATATTTTTTCTTTGTTTGCAAGGGCGTTGATCGCCTGAATTTGGTCGTAAGCCTTGCTCACCGCTTGAGCGTCGCTGCCTTTATCCGTCATTTCGGCTTGCAGTTTCTTTTCAAGATCATGACGGGATTCGTCGCGCTGGAGGCGGTATTCGGCGAAGCGATCTTCCGGCGCCACGGTCGAGGTCAGGCCGTTCTCTTTTTTCGCCGACGATTTTTCGTCTTTATTGTTCGTCAGCAGGCCGGCTTGATCGGCAGGCGCCCCACCGGGCGACGTCACGTAATAGACGGATAGAACGACGATCAAGCTCAACATCGTCAACAACCATACGGTCTGTTTTTTCAAAACCATCATGAACCCTCCTTCTGTTTTCCCGGCACAACAACCACTCTATAAGATGGGATATCCAACACCGAACTGGCGGCGTCGATGACCCACGACTTGACCGTCGGGTTTTGCACGCCGTCCGCGACGATCACCACCCCGCGAATGATCGGGCTTTTTCGCGTCACGATGATCGGTCCTTTATTGTTTGCGTCCACGATGACGGTTTTTTCGTCGCGACTGGTTTCGCTCTGATCGCGCGTCCCTCCGCTATGATCCTCTTCGGACGTACGGCTCTGATCGGTTTTGGCGTCCTTTTCATAAACATTTTGCGCGTCCGTCTCCAAAGTGATCATCACATCCACGTCGGAAACGCCCATGATTTTCCCGAGGATTTCTTTCAAGCTTTCCTCATAATAGACGGCGTATTCTTGCATGCTGTCAAAGGTTTTTTTCTCATGAGACTTGAACGCGGCGACATCTTCGGACACCGACGCCGGTTTCGCCGACCGCGCCGATGATGCCGGCGAATCATGCGTTTTCGCTCCAAAGATATGGCTGAGCACCATGAGGCCGATCCCCAGGATGAGCAAGATGAACAAGGTCTTCAGCGATGAGGATTTTTTTGCGGTTTTATTCCCGTTAATAAGTCGGTCCAACAAGTCCCGCGGTGACACTTAGCCCCGGCCTCCTTCTTCGCTGCGGACGGCAATGCGTTCGGGCCGAACACCCCACGTCTTCGCCAAAAAATTCCGGACATCCTCCATGCGTTGTGCAGCGCCCGGTTCCTCGGAAGCATCGGAGTCCTTTGATACGTTGACGCGAACAGCTTCTATGGGTTGCACCGCCTCAAACGTCTTTTCCGAATCGGACTTCGCTTGTCCGAGCACAACCGCGACTTTCTTCACAGGATCTTCGGGGTGGTCRTCCACCGTCACGTCGATCGACACGATGGTGTAGTGA
>NZ_BDDQ01000063.1 GCF_002003465.1 Caenibacillus caldisaponilyticus
CGGTCTTGATAATAATTGCGTTTGATGGTCAACGGACCGAACATCGTATCGATGTGAACGTCGCGCCGATCTTTCAAGCGAAAGCGGCGTTTATCCCGCGCTTCGGCGATTTCGGCATCCATCTGTTCCAAAACCATCGTCAAAACCTTGCCAAACATCTCCTGTAACACCTGAAAGACATGGCGTTCAAGCTCTTCTAAAGTCGGGTATTTCGGGTTATAATGTCCCATGTGAGGGCCTCCTTTGTACGGTTTTTTTGGACAAACTCATTGTACAAAAAAGAGGCCCTCATTTCTTGTTTTTTCTGCATTCCCCCTATCGCGCTATTGCTTGGTGGCCTTGGCAGATGATGTTGGATTAAAAGCCAACACATCCGCCAAGGTTAATTTACATATATTAACTTTTATTCCTATTCTTGCTCCCACAATTATTTTACTCCTACAGCGGAGAAACAGGTTTTCCGGCTGCCGCGACGATGTTCAAACGCCGGCGCCACAGGCTTTTATTTTTGAATGCCCGACCGCGAGCGGCGTCGCAACTCGGCTCCCGCCCACGCGAGTCGGACCGTCATATACGGAGGGATCGCTTTTTCTGACCGGCCGATCCTGTCGTTTGATGCTCCATCCTCTTTTATGAAAATCTACTCCGCCAGACCCAAACGATATGTAAATCCTACTGATTTCTAAAGTTTCTCCGACTTCTCCTCGGGCTTCAATCGCCTGTAAATAAGGATCAATAAACCGGCCGCAATGGCGACAACGGAAACGACTTGTGCCATCTTTATCGAGAAAGTCAACATGAGGCTATCGGTGCGCGTGCCTTCGATCACATATCTTCCGCTCGAATACCAAATCAAATACCCTAAAAACCGCTCGCCGCTTTTGAGGGGCGGCCGCTTTAGGAGCAGCAAAAGCACAAAACCGAGAAAATCCCAAACCGACTCATATAAAAAGGTCGGAGCATAATATTGCCCCTGGATATACATGTGGTTAATGATGAAATCCGGCAGTTGAAGATGTTCAAGAAACGCCCGGGTAACGGGGCCGCCATGCGCTTCCTGGTTCATGAAATTCCCCCAGCGCCCAATCGCTTGGCCCAATATTAAACTGGGAGCGAGCAAATCCGCCCAGCGCCAAAAGGAGAGGCGCATGGTCCGCGTAAAGATGATGGTGACGATGAGCGAGCCGATCAGCGCTCCGTGAATGGCCAGCCCGCCCTTCCATATCGCTAGGATGTCGGCCGGATGGCCGGCGTAATCTTTCCAATGAAAAACGACGTAATACATTCGGGCGCAAAGGATGGCAACGGGCACGACGATGAATAAAAAACGGTCCAAAACGTCCTGATCGATGCGCTGCCGCCGGCATTCCAAACTCGCCAAACCATAGCCGACCAAAATGGCAAAGACGATGATGATCGCATACCAATGCACCTGAATCGGGCCCAATTGAACGGCAATGGGCTTGAGAGGGTCGTGCACGATAGCAACACCCCGCTATCGATGATGTGTTTCGCGACGATTCCGCCATGGCCTCCGATGCCTTTGAACGCGGTTTCGAATCGCGGCGGATCCGGGTGGGTGTCATGCCCCCCCCCGTTGTCCGCAAGCGCCTCGCACTTTAAATATGTTTATCCCGGCCCACCGACACGCGAGGCGGATTGCCGGAGAAGACCGGGGTCACTCGCCAAAATCGAGAACTTTTTTAGTTGTCCTTTTCGTCCAACGCCCAGACGGCCGCTAAATCTCGTCTTTGCTTCCCGCTCCGACCGTTTTTTCTATGGAAAAGCGGCGCCCGCGCACGTCAGAACGAGCGGTCACCCGGCTTCCCGAGCTTCCGCGGTCCCGAGCGCACGTTCTCTGTAGCGGTACCAGCCCAAAGAGAGGAAATAAATGACGGCCTCAAACGCGGTGATATAAAAACTGACCGGGGCATTGGTCAGATAGCTTAACGTCAACCCGATCCATACCCCCAACACCGCCAGGCAAGAAGAAACGACCATCATTCGAAAGACGGATTGCGTGAAGTGTCTTGCCGCGGAGGCAGGAATGGTCATTAAAGCGAAGACGAGCAAGGCGCCGACGATTTGGACCGTTTCGGCGACCGCGATCGATAAAATCACGAGAAAGCCCATCGAAATATAGCGGACCGGCAAACCGGCGGCCTTAGCTCCAACGGGATCGAACGTGTCAAATTTCAATGGCCTGTAACCCAGCGCCAGCAAGCACAAAATGACCGCCGTCAAAATGCTGAGCGCCCATACGTCTTTCATAGCGATGCCGACCACGCTGCCAAATAACAGAGTCGTCGTAAAAGCGGCCGTTTGGCTGGATAAAGAAAGGAAAAGAATGCCCAGCCCCAAAAAAACGCTGAGGACCACGCTGATCGAAGCTTCCCTCCGGAACCATTTGACGCCCATCTGGCCGATGGCTACGGCGCTTCCCGTGGTAAACAAGAGCATGCCGATCAGCGGATCCCAACCCATAAAAACGGACAGGGAGGCGCCCGAAAAACCGATGTGGGCGAAGGAATGCGTAATAAAGGAGAGCCCTCGGGCCATGACGAAGACGCCGATGGCTCCGCACATCAAGGCGACAATCGTGCCCGCGATAAAAGCATGCCGCATAAAATCATAGTCGAACATGGTAAACCCCCGTCGCAATAGGATCTGGCAGAAGACATCGCCCCATTAAACGGCCGACGTCGATGACCGGTCTTGTTTCAAAGAAGAAGCGTCCTGCGCATACAAATTCGCTAAAACGTTTCCGTTCAGCATGTCGGCGGTTTGCCCGATGGCGCTGCGTTGGCGAGACAAATAGAGCACGCGGTGGGCGTATTTGGAGACGAGCGTCAAATCATGGCTGACGAAAAGCACCGTTGTGTTTTTCTTCTTATTAAGATCATGGACGAGCGCCATCATTTGCTCTTGGGCGCCGGGATCGAGATTGGCCGTCGATTCGTCGAGCAGTAAGACATCCGGCTCCCTGACAAGCGCTTGTGCGAGAAAAGCGCGCTGCCTTTCGCCGCCCGATAGCTTGCCGATCGGCTTTTTCGCCAAATGGCTGATCCGGGTGAGCGCCATGACCTTTCTCAACTTTTCGCGCTCGCTTCTCGTGAGCCATGGGCGGAGCTTCAACGGCAGGCCGAGAGACACAAAATCTTTTGTCTGGATCGGCATTTCCTCATCAATGGCCCGCACTTGCGGGACGTAGCCGAAGACCGCTTTTCCGTGATCGCCATGAACGGTAATCGTTCCGCTTTGCGGCGTGATCAAACCCAAGATGGCCTTCAGCAAGGTGGACTTGCCCGCCCCGTTTGGGCCGATGATCCCCAGCATTTCGCCGGGAACCACCGTAAATGAAAGATGATCGAACAATTTCTGCCCGCCGACATGGACCTCCAGATTATCGATGACAAAATCTCGGATCATGGGCACCGTTTCCCTTCTTCACATTATTGATCGCCGGATACTTTTTCAATTTGCTTGAGCTGGTCGATCATCCATGTTTTGTAATCTTTTCCCGCCGGCAACGTTTCCGACACTTTGACAATCGGAACGCGATGGGCTTTGGCCAGCTTCGCCAACCGGCCGATCGTCGTGTTTTCGACTTGCACGTTCTGGACGAAGAAGGCCACTTTGCGATGTTTGAGATCGTTTTGCATGTGCGCGAGCGCGCCGGGTGACGGATCGGTCCCCTCTTCCATCGCCTTGGCGAACGCTTCGCTGTCGGCCTTATAGTTCAAGGCAGCCAGCATATAATCAAAAACGGGTTCGGTGGCGGCGACCGCCGTCGGCGCATCCTGCTTCAACCGTTTAATCATATCCTGAAGCGGTTCGAGCGACGCTATGTACTCCTTGGCCTTCCGATGATAATACTCGGCGTGCGCCGGATCGAGATGGGCGAAGCGATCGGCCAATGCCCGGGCAACGGCCGGCATGGTTTCCGGTGCATACCAGAGGTGCTCATTTTCCCCGTTTTTTTTACCCATTAAATCGCCCACAACAATAACTTTCTTATCCTTGGCCCGCGAAGATGAAGAGACCAGCCGGGCCATCCAATCGTCATAGCCCAGCCCATTGTATAAAATGACGTCCGCGTTATGGACGGTTGAGGCATCCTTAGGCGTCGGCTCAAATTCGTGCGGTTCCACATTCGGCCGATCGATGATCGACGTAACGTGCACGCGGCCGCCGCCAACGGCTTGAGCGACTTCGCCGTAAAAATCCTCCGCGGCCACGACATGGATAGAGGCATCGCTCTTGTTCGACGAAGTCGAGGAATGCCCGCATCCGGCCAAAACCGCCAAACCGATGACGAGGATTAAGAACCCCGCAAAGCGTTGTTTAAAAAGACTGGTTTTCAAACGATCAACCCTCCAAAGGTTTGTTTGCTATTAAATCGTAATGATTACGATTGGAGCTCATTAAATCGTAACGGTTACGATTTAATTTGTCAAGCGTTTTTTGAGAATGCGAGGAAGATTTGCTTTTGCATACGATCGTAAAAGAAATTTGCGGACTACAGGCGAATAGGGGATGGCACGCGAAACGCGCCCGCTGTACGCACGCCGAGGCCAAGGTGATGTCACCGCTTGTCGGCATGGAAGCCCTCTACCCATCTGCCGAAGCTTCCGCCTATGTTTCCCTATTCTATTTCTTTTGATAAGAAAAAAGCCCTCCCGATGACCGGATCGAGCGGCGCAAAAACTTCCTTATGAAATTTTTATGAAAATCCACGGCGCTGGCGCATATATTCAAATGGACAACTTCTTGAAAGAGGGGCTGCCCGGTGACAGAGAGTCTATCTATTCTAGCCGCCATGGGGCTCGGCGCGCTTCACGCGATGGAACCCGGGCACGGGAAAAGCGTTTTATCCGCCTACATCATCAGCATACGGGCCAAGGCTTTGCAGGCGGTTTTGCTCGGCCTCATCTCTTCCGCCGCGCACGCGCTATCCATCCTTGTCCTCGCTTCTTTAGCCGCGTGGTCGGTCCAATCCTTGGCCCCCGATCGGCTGATACAATGGATGGGAGGCCTCTCCGGCCTTTTGATCATCTATATCGGCATTTCCCGGATTGTCCGTTTGTCCGCTCCCAGAATCGTCACGGTCAGAAAGTGGACCGGCGGGGATATTCAAGAGACCGCTCATCGCCACCGTTTCCATGTCCACGGGGATCACCCTCCCGCTACGCTGAAGCAGTTTTTAACCATCGGTTTGACAACGGGCATTCTTCCTTGTCCGAGCGCCATGACCATCCTATTGGCCGCGGTCGGATCCCATCACTTCCTCGCGGGCATTCAGCTCGTTGTGGCCTTCTCGATCGGCGGCGCGCTGACCATGGCCCTTTTGGGGTATGTCGTCAGCAAGATGGGTGCGGCGATCTCCCGGACCGATTCGCCTGGCGTACTCCGAGGGACGGCTTACCTTTCGGCCGTGCTCATCGTGGTTCTGGGCTCGTTCGTCTTCATCAACGCCATCCGCCAGATATAATGCGTGCGGGCCTTTCTTTACCGTTAATGGATCACGTTCGCCCGTCTTCAACTGTCTCCGCTTTTGGGCATTCAAGGGGAATAGCGCCGCTCTCTTGCCTTTAGGAAGGTGAGCTTTCGTCGGCCGTCCCAAATGCCGGACGGGTTACATAACCAAGGGTGAAGCAGCGCGCATGACGAAAAGCAATGCGGTGGTGCAGTCCGGGTTCGATTCATGCGGTTTTCCCCAGTTGCCCAACATTGGGCGCCAATTTGTCGGCCAATCCCTGCCCCCTGCAACGCTTCCTCTGACCGTTTCAGGCTTTCCCGTCGGGAGCCCGGCACCGTCTGGAAATCGGCATCGCCGGGAAACCGGCACCGTCTGAAGAATATCGGCCATGTTGATCGTGATCGCGGGGATCCTTCTTTACGCGCCAGCCGCAAAGCTGCTCCACAAGATCAACTAATCGATAGAGTAGTCCTCTGTTTTGTTGGTACCGTCAAGAATTTTGTGTAATGTAAGATAGATAGGGTATCTCTGAAATGGATTTGGAATGGATAGGGAACCGGTTTCCTTCACACAAGAGACTGAATATTCAGTCTCTTGTGTGGAAAGGGAGAATCCCCTCATCTCATCTATTTACATTATTTGGTTAATGATAACGTTCTTCAAACATTCGCTCGAGGGCTTCCTGCGCTTCGGCAAATCCTCGCAACTTTCGTTCTGCCCATTTCTCGTTAAAATCTTGAACGGTCAAATATACGACTTTTTCAGCGGCTTCTAAACTGCTCAAACTGTTCATCGGCTTTAGACGTTTCCGAATCTCCTTGATCGTTCGTTCGATGGCATTGGTCGTGTAAATCACACTTCG
>NZ_BDDQ01000064.1 GCF_002003465.1 Caenibacillus caldisaponilyticus
TTCAGCAAAACCTCTCGATTTTGGTTGCCATCCTTAGAAGGCGTATCGTACAGGCCTCCCCGGATAAGAGTGCGGACTTTCCACTCATGTACCTGCCCAATATACCGCCACAGCCCTTGGCGGCTTAGGACTTCATCTTGTTATGCAGACTCATCCGACTGTGACAGCCTCAAATTGGGTTCGTGTCCCTCAGGTCGAGTGTTTGCCTCCGGCTTCCTTCAGATTCCGCCTCGCGGCGGACACCCTTGCCTTCAGCTAACGTTAGGCGCTCGCCAGCCCCCGTTCAGGACTTTCACCCTATAGCACCGCACCCATGCCGGGCGTACATAAAATAAAAAAGCATACGTGTCGTACGCTTTTTGAAATGGCTTATTTGGTTGCGGGGGCGGGATTCGAACCCGCGGCCTTCGGGTTATGAGCCCGACGAGCTGCCACTGCTCCACCCCGCGATGATAAAAAAGTATGCAACTTAAATGCCACTGTCCCTTCCTCTACGAGCTACGCTCCGAAGTCAGATGCGTCGGGACAACTCGCAGCGTCTCGGCGGAAGCTTCGCTCGTTGCTCCACCCCGCGACGATGAAAAAAGGTATGCAGTTTAAATGGCCACTGTCCCTTCCTCTACGAGCTACGCTCCGAGGCCGGATGCGTCGGGACAACTCGCAGCCATCTCGGCGGAAGCTTCGCTCGTCGCTACATGTATAACCATACCACTTTAACAGATGAAATGCAAGGAATGGGAGGCGGCCTGAGCCCATCGGATCAGGCCGCCATAAAACTTATGCAAACACCGGACGGATGAGATGGGTTTGGCTGCGATCAGGGCCGACGGAAAAAATCGAGATCGGGATGCCGGTCAACTGGGAAATGCGTTCAAGATAATGGCGGGCGTTGGCGGGCAGATCGTCCAAACCGCGGACGCCCGTGATGTCTTCCTGCCACCCTGGCAGTTCCTCGTAAATCGGCTCGCATTCGTTAAGGATTTTCAGGCTGGCGGGATAATCTTCGATCGTCATGCCTTTATATTTATAAGCCACACAAATTTTGACGGTATCCAGCCCGGTCAACACATCGAGGCAATTCAACGTCAAATCGGTGATGCCGCTCACCCTTTTGGCATGGCGGACAACGACGCTGTCAAACCAGCCGACCCGGCGCGGGCGGCCGGTGGTCGTGCCGTATTCGCGTCCGATTTCACGAATTTGATCGCCAATCGCATTGTTTAATTCCGTCGGGAACGGCCCGTCGCCGACTCTCGTCGTGTACGCTTTCGCCACCCCGACGACATGATTGATCTTGGTCGGTCCGACCCCGGCGCCGATCGTGACCCCGCCGGCCACAGGATTGGACGACGTCACAAACGGATACGTCCCTTGGTCGATGTCGAGCATAACTCCTTGAGCTCCTTCAAAAAGGACGCGTTTGCCTTCATCCAGGGCGTCGTTTAATACGACCGAGGTATCCGCGACGTACGGCTCGATGATTTCAGCATACTGCCGATATTCTTCAAAAATGTCGTCTAGCTTGAAGCCCGGCACACCGTAGACTTTTTCAAGCAGCGCATTTTTTTCTTTCAGATTTCGTTCGAGTTTTTCTTTAAAGGTATCGGGCTCCAGCAAGTCCGCGATGCGGATGCCGATCCGGGCGGCCTTGTCCATGTAGGCGGGACCGATGCCTTTTTGAGTCGTGCCGATTTTTCCTGACCCCTTGCGCTCTTCTTCGACGCGATCGAGGATGATATGGTACGGCAAAATGACGTGGGCGCGGTTGCTGATGCGGAGGTTATCCGTCGCTATGCCGTTCTCATGAAGATAGTTCAATTCACGCACGAGTGATTTCGGATTGACGACCATGCCGTTTCCGATCACACAGATTTTATCTTTGTAAAAAATCCCCGACGGAATGAGGTGAAGCTTATACGTTTTCCCGTTGAAGGCGATGGTGTGTCCGGCATTGTCACCGCCCTGGTAGCGAGAGATCACCTCCGATTTTTCCGACAAATAATCGGTGATCTTCCCCTTTCCTTCGTCGCCCCATTGGGCGCCGACGACGACGACCGATGGCATACGTGCATCCTCCTGCGCGTTAAATTTTATCGGGCAAACCGATAATATTCGTAAACCGAAAAATACATATTCAGTTTAACGGAACAAACCGGCGGCGTCAAACATAAAAACGAACAATATTTTATAGCTAAAAGTCTTTGTTCGTTTGTCATCAAAAATAAAAAGCAGCGGACGCCGAAAAGAGGTTCCCTTTGCGTCCGCCGCTCGTCGGCATGCTTGGCCGCATCCCGCGGATCGACCTCGACCGTTTGAACCGGTCCGCTCCGGATCTTGCGCCTTTTTCGTTTTCCTCCGCATGCCGTTTGCGCTCTCATCATTCCTATTTTTTGTCTGCTTTTTATATATTATGGCGCCATCCGCGCTTTTTTAGCCGTTTCACGCTCCATGCGCAGCCGATGGATTACCCGGTGCGCGCCGGCATTTCGTTCTCTTTGTGCACGCGCTCCAAATTGACGAATTTGTTATATTCCTTGATGAAGGCGAGTTCCACTGTGCCGACCGGGCCGTTGCGCTGCTTGGCGATGATGATTTCAATGATGTTTTTCTTCTCGGATTCCTTGTCATAATAATCATCGCGATACAGAAAGGCGACGATATCGGCGTCTTGCTCGATGCTGCCCGACTCCCGGATGTCCGACATCATCGGCCGCTTGTCTTGGCGCGACTCGACGCTCCGCGAAAGCTGCGACAGCGCGATGATCGGGACGTTCAGTTCGCGGGCAAGCGCCTTGAGCGACCGGGAAATCTCGGACACTTCTTGCTGCCGGTTTTCGTTGCGCCGCGAGGAGGAGCCTTGGATGAGCTGCAAATAATCGATCAGGACGAGACCGAGCCCTTTTTCCTGTTTCAACCGCCGGCATTTGGCGCGGATTTCGCTGACGCGAATGGCGGGCGTGTCGTCGATGTAGATGCCGGCGTTTGAGAGACTTCCCATCGCCATCGCTAGCTTTTTCCAATCCTCATCGTTCAATTTTCCGGTCCGAAGCTTCTGGGCATCGATGTTTCCTTCGGCGCACAACATCCGCATCACCAGCTGCATCGCACCCATTTCCAAGCTGAAGATGGCGACGTTGTGATCGGTCTTTGTGGCCACATTTTGCGCGATATTAAGGGCAAAGGCCGTCTTACCGACGGACGGTCGCGCCGCCACAATGATAAGATCGTTGTTTTGAAAACCGGCGGTCATACGGTCAAGTTCGATAAAGCCTGTCGGTATGCCGGTGACCTCGCCTTTTCGGTTATGAAGCGTTTCGATGTTATCATAAGCTTCGACCAAAATGTCCTTGATGGAGCGAAAGTCGGTCGTCCGCTTCCTTTGCGCGACATCCAGTATCGTTTTTTCCGCGTCGTTCAAAATGTCGTCGATATCGTCTTCACGCGTGTAGCCGTCCGAAACGATCTTCGTCGCCGCCCGGATCAAGCGGCGAAGCAACGATTTTTCCGCGACGATGCCGCTGTAAAATTCAATGTTCGCTGCGGTCGGCGTCGAGTTGGCGAGCTCGCTCAAATAATCCAAACCGCCGACTTCTTCCAGCCATTTGCGGTCGTGCAATTCGGAGGTAACCGTCACCACGTCGACGGGTTCGCCGCGCTCCGACAGGTCAAGCATGGCCGAAAAGATGCGTTGATGGGCGGTGCGGTAAAAATCCTCGGGCACGAGGTGCTCCGACGCGATCGTAAGCGCCGAGGGCTCAAGAAATATCGCCCCGAGGACGGCCTGTTCAGCTTCTATGTTGTGCGGAGGGGTGCGATCCGCAAATAAATCGCTCATCGCTTCATTCTCCTCTTCATCTAAAAAAGACCTAGCCTGATCACCGGGTGAACGGGTGTAAAAAACGATCCATGTTCCAACCCTCAACAAACTTGCCAACGGCGGCCGCGGGCCGTTCCTGAAGGCCATATACCGTTTGCGGCCTGGCTCGTTTACTTGAACAAGTCCGGCGGCCGACGCGACGAACAGCCGGTTTCTCTTTTCATGCATGACAAATGCACCCGTATCCACCACAGCCCGTCCATTCGCCGCCCAAACCAGCTTTTCAGCATATGCCGCGATAAAGCTCTTTCGGGGGCTCAAAAACCCATACCCGCGGATTTAACCACAATGAATCGGCCGCTTACGCTTCTTTAACGTGCACTTTTAAAACGGCCGTCACTTTCGGGTGCAGTTTCAAGGGCACATCCGTGTAGCCGAGCGTCCGAATCGGCTCGTTCAGGTCAATTTTGCGTTTATCGATGTTGAATCCTTTCTTCTTCAATTCCTCGGCGATTTGCTTTGAGGTGATGGAGCCGAACAGGCGGCCGCCTTCGCCTGATTTCGCGGAAAGGGTGATTTCCGTTTTTTCGATTTGCGCTTTTAGAGCTTGGGCCTCTTCAAATTCCTTTTGCGCCCGCTTCGCTTCGCTCTTTTTCTTCATTTCCAGTTGTTTCAGATTGGCGTCGTTGGCCTCAACGGCCATTTTCCGCGGAATCAAAAAGTTGCGGGCATAGCCTTCCGAAACGTCTTTCACTTCTCCGGCTTTGCCTTTGCCTTTGACGTCTTGCAAAAAAATGACTTTCACTCCGATTCTCCCCCTTCGAAGTATTCCTCGATGGCCGCCTTCAAACGTTGAACGGCTTCTTCAATCGAGGTATCCAGTTGAGTGGCGGCATTCGTCAAATGACCGCCGCCGCCCAAACTTTCCATGATCAGTTGGACGTTGATCTCGCCGAGGGACCGGGCGCTGATGCCTACCAATCCGTCGGGCCGCAAGGAGATGACGAACGACGCTTCAATCCCGTCGATGGATAAAAGGGCGTCCGCTGCCTGGGCGATGATGACCTGCTCATTGACATCGCCTTCTTCCCCGACGGCCAAAGCGATGTGGTCCCGATAAATCTCAACGTTTTGAATCAAACGCGTCCGTTGATAATAATGTTCCAAATCATCCCTGAGCAATTTTTGCACCAAAATCGTATCGGCGCCATGGGCGCGCAAATACGATGCGGCGTCAAACGTTCTCGAACCGGTGCGCAAGGTGAAATTCTTGGTGTCCACGGTAATCCCCGCGAGCAGAGCCGTCGCTTCCAACGCGCTTAAAGCGGGCTGCTTTCGCTGATATTCCAGCAGTTCCGTGACCAGCTCGGCGGTCGAGGACGCATAAGGTTCCATATAGATGAGGACTGGATTCTCGATAAAATCTTCGCCGCGCCGGTGATGGTCGATCACGACAATGCGGTCGGATCTCGCGAGAAGCCGCGGCTCCACGACCATGGACGGTTTATGGGTGTCGACAACGACGACGAGCGTTTCGTGTGTCACCCGTTCGATCGCCTCGTCGGCCGTTATAAAACGATGCCATAGATTTTCATCTTCTTTAATTCGGTTCATGAGGCGGATGACCCCGGGACCGTAACGTTCATGCTCGATCACCACCGCGGCCGGTGTCCCGCACGCCTCGGCGATCTTCATGATGCCGATCGCGGCGCCGATCGCATCCATGTCGGGTTGCTTGTGCCCCATGACCAATACCTGGTCGCTCTCATTGATCAGTTCGGAGAGCGCGTGCGAAATGACGCGCGCCCGAACCCGGGTTCTTTTTTCCACCGGGTTGGTTTTACCGCCATAAAATTTGACTTTTCCCGAAGGCAATTTGATGGCCACTTGATCGCCGCCCCGGCTCAGGGCGAGGTCCAACGCCGATTGCGCCATCATGCCGAGCTCCATAAGATCGGTCACGCCGGCGCCGATGCCGATGCTGACCGTCATGGGCACGGCCATTTCCTTTTTGCCTTCGCGAACGCGATCGAGTATGTCGAAACGGGTTTTTTCCAATTCGCGCAAAATCCGCTGATTAAAAACCGCTATAAAATTTTCGGAGGAAAACCTCTTCAAATAAATGCCGTGTGCCGTACACCAATCTTTCAGCAGATTGGTCAATTCGTTATTCAGACGGCTCTTGATTTGATCATCCATGCCTTGGGTGATTTCATCGTAGTTATCCAAACAAATAATGCCCAGAACCGTTTTTTCATTTTCGTAACGGGTCTTGGCTTCGGTCATCTCGGTGACGTCAAAAAAATAGAGCAGGCGTTCTTCGCGCCTCGGTATCACTCGAAACCGCCGATCACGAATCAATACGATCTCCTCAGCGGCGTCCCCTTCAATCAGCGACACAACGGATTCGGAAATGACGTCCAACGGCTCCTTGATCAGCGTGCCTGTACCCGCCAATTCATGCATATAGCGATTGGCCCACTCGATGATCCGGTCTTGATTATATAAAACAATGCCGACCGGCATTTCCATCAAGGCTTCTTCGCCGACTTTTTTTAAACGCGAAGACAGCGTGGAAATATAGTCTTCCACGCCCTTTTGATATCGCCTGAAAGCGCTGACCAATAAAAAGGCGGCAAGCAGGTATGCCACGCATCCGATGACGGCTAAATACCATTGGATGACGGCGGTCAACGCGATAAACAAAAACCCGATCAACGCCGCAAGATAGAGCGGGTGGCGGCGCGAGCGGTCACCCGATTCCTTTGACATACCGTCAACTCCTAAAGTTATCCTTTATGATTTCGCATGCGCGATCGGAGGTCAAATCCTAAATCAATTATACCTAATATCCGTATGAGATAAAGTGTAAACGGAAAGAAGACGCCGATCACGGTTACAACAATCGGCACTGCCTTCCCGATCCCTTTCATATGGCAGTAGAAAAAAATAAACGCAATCCCCTGTACGGCCATCGCTATTTCCAAGATTTCATAAACGTTCAGACATACCGTCATCAGCGCGTGCGTCGGCTCGCTTCCGCTGAAAAGGAGGATGGTCATAACCACGAGGTAATACCATATCAGGCTGCGGGGAAACCGCCACTCGCGAAGGGGGAGCCATTTCGGATACGGGGCGCCCATTCGCCGCAATATGGGCGTCGCCACCCATTCGGAGACGAGAGCCAGCCACACACCGATCACGGTGAGGACCGTCGGGATTAAAGTTGTCGACAATTGCTTGAACTGGTCGCGATAAACGTTCAACTCACTCTTGGTCACGTACGGATCTATTTTGGCGGCCTTGTCCAAACTCGCCAAAAGTTGATCGGTGAACATTGTAACCGGATTGATCTTCAACACGGTGACCATGAAACCGTAACATGCAACCAATCCGGTCACAGCCACCAAGCTCCCTGCCGCCAACACCGCAAAGGCCGATTTTTGAAAGCGAAGGGTATAACCCATCGCACAACCGATCGCAATAAATAACAGGGCGATCATCGCAAAGGCGATATTCGTAAACCACCACGCTAAAACAAAAGAAACTGCCGCCGACACAACACCGGCGCTAATGCCGTGTTTGGACGTCACATATATAAACGGGAGCGGCAACACATATACACCGACCACCATAACCAAGGGCAAATAAAAGCATGCCCATAAGAGAATAATAAAAAGGGTCGCGGTGAGCGCGCCGTCTACAATGACACGGGATGATTTCATTCTCTAAGAACACCTCAAGTCGCTGGAGGATCACATTCTTTTTTTATTTTAGGCGGTTTGTCCCTTTTCGGCAAATCCGCCGGGCGCATCACGCGCTGCCGGATAGCCGCCACGACCTTTTCTGCATAATAATAAATAATTGAATATGGCCATGCCGCCATTCACCGCTCCGCGGCATCCCGGCGCCCGTCCGTCGCCCGCCACACCGGCATCCGTTGTTCGTATGAAACGGCCATAAAATGGCGGAAAATGGGAAAAAGCAGTGTCGGAAATATTCAGGATCCGGTTCCCGAAACATCCGGTTGGCGGTTTGCGGTTTGCCGCCATTTTCCTTATAATGAAGTTACCGTGACGGTGACGTTTGTCGTTCACCGTTTTTATCGAAGCGCCGACGGCTTGGCCATTTCGGCCGCTTCTTCGTTTGTTCGAACTTGGCGTGAAGCAGGCAAGCTTCTGTCGTTCATTTTGCGGGTTTAAAAACCTTTCAAGAAAGAATGGGGCACCATGATATTAGGAAAATGGATAATTATGGATAAACATAACGTGCAACGGCCCTGAGCGCAAAGGGTCGTTTTTATTTGTTTCCCGCATGCAACATTGATTAGTGGGGTGAAAGGTGTGAAAGCAAATCATCTGTCGGGGGGTTGGCTGGCGGCTTGGATCAGCCTGATCAGCAATTTCATCCTCACCGTCATCAAAATCGTCTTCGGTACCCTGTTCCATAGCACGGCGTTGCTTGCGGACGGCGTGCACAACGGCGGAGACGTCATCGCCTCTGTCGTCACGCTCAGTTCGATGAAAGTGGCCAATCAGCCCGCCGACGAAGACCACCCCTACGGCCACGGCAAAGCAGAGGACATCGCTTCAGGCATCATCTCGATCATTCTCTTTATCGCCGGACTGTATCTCATTTATGAAGCGATCGCTGCGCTCCTAAATCCGGAATTTAAAACCAATATTTTGGCATTCTCGGCCGCCTTCGTTTCACTCGTGTGGAAGACGATTTTGTATTATTATACGATGAAAGTCGGAAAAGCGCTGAACAGCAAAGGTTTGATCGCGACGGCCTACGACCATTTAGCGGACATCTGGGCGAGTCTCGCCGCGGTCGCCGGCATCGGCATCGGCTGGCTCGGCGATCAGCTGTCCATCCCTTACGCCATCTACGGCGATCCGGTGGGGGGGTTAATCGTCTCCTTGCTGATTTTAAAAGTGGCTTGGGAAATGGGCGTTCAAGCGTTCAATGTCCTTATGGAAAGCAACGTTTCGATGGAAAAAAGCGAGGAATACCGCAACATCATCCTCAGTTTTCCCGAGGTCAAACGCATCGATCAGCTCAGGGCGCGCGAGCACGGCAACTACATTTTGATCGACGTCCGCCTCAGCGTGCCGGGGGAACTGACGATCCAAGAAGGCCACGACATCACGCGCAAAATCCGCGATACCATCAAAGAAAAAGACAAACAGGTCGAAGAGGTTCTCATTCACTTGAATCCTTGGTATGAAGATGACGGTCGTTAACTGTTAATTTTAAAGCGTCGCCTGCCGATACAAATGTATAGGACTGCCTTTTGAATCTTAATTTTGGAGTGTTTCCATCATGATGAACGATTCGGCCTTTGCTGTCGAAAACAAAAAGGAACAAGACGTCATCGTTTTTGAGGCCCATGAAAAAGTCCTCGCGCTTCCCGTCCGATATATCGTGGAAATCGTTAAACCAACGGAAATTAAACCTTTGCCGTTGTCGCCCCGCGCCGTGGAAGGGGTGATTCGGGTCCGCGACCGCATCTACCCTTTGATCAACGCCGCGGTGCTATTGACATCCGGCGAAACGTCACCGGCCCAAACCGGCGAAGGGGCGGACCTCGAAGAGATCCGCTTTATTCTGACCGATTGGAACGGCACCCCGGCGGCCATCCGTGCCGACCGCATCGTCACCTTGACCAAGCGTCGCGAGGATGAGAACACGGGTGGACAGAAGCCAATGACCGACGCCCCATCCGACCCGGAAAGCCGTTACTTGACGCCCGTCCATAGTGTCGACGGCCGTGACTTTTTCTTGCTGGATTTAGAAAACGTGATCACCGATTTGCATGCGCAAGCGGTGCGCCTCCTCGAATAAAAGACGCGAAGCCCATGCCCTGAACCCAAAAAAGGCGACCGGTGCGAAACCATTCCCGTCCACGGCACCGCCTCTCGGTGATGCTTTTCCGGCGCCCCCTCATTAGATGGTTCGTCAAAAAGCCAAACCGACATCGAGCCGCACCGCATGCACCGACGGCTCTGCTCAATCAAAACAAGAAGCCCGGATCTGACGCGCGTCGGCGTGAGATCCGGGCTTCTTAAATATTAATAACGGCTCAATTGATCAGTCGTTGGTGTACGGCAAAAGGGCCATTTGACGAGCGCGTTTGATAGCCCGCGTCAATTGGCGTTGATATTTAGCGCTCGTTCCCGTCACCCGTCGCGGTAAAATTTTACCGCGTTCGGAAATGAACCGTTTCAGCAAATCGACGTCTTTATAGTCAATGTAAGTGATGTTATTGACCGTGAAATAGCAAACTTTGCGGCGTTTGCCTCGTCCGCGACGTGCCATGCGCTTTTCACCCTCCTTTTTCGCAAAATTAGAACGGCAAATCATCGTCCGAAATGTCGATGGGTTTCCCGTCGCCTGCAAACGGATCGTCATCAAAGGGGTTGCCGTAGTCCTGATTCGTCTTACCAATCGGTGGTTGGGGCGGTTGCATAAAGTTGTCGTTCATCATCGCGGCATTGCCTCTCGCACCTTTAGGCTCTAGGAATTGGACACTGTCGGCGACCACTTCCGTGACGTACACACGACGGCCTTCGTTATTTTCATAGCTGCGCGTTTGAAGACGTCCGTCCACGCCGACCAAGCTGCCTTTGCGCACAAAATTCGCCGTGTTTTCGGCTTGCCGCCTCCAAACGACCACCTGGATGAAGTCTGCCTCGCGTTCCCCTTCCTGGTTTGTAAACGGACGGTTGACGGCAATGGTGAAATTCGCCACCGCCACGCCGCTCGGCGTATACCGAAGTTCAGGGTCCCGCGTTAACCGGCCGACCAAAATCACACGATTGATCATCAGAACCTCTCCCCGGATTTTTGGCGTTACTTACGCTCATCCCGAATCGTCATGAACCGCAACACGTTATCGTTAATCTTCGCCAAGCGGTCGAATTCGTTGATCGCTTTCGCATCGGCCGTCACGTAAAGGACGACGTAGATACCGTTGCGATGACCTTTGATTTCATAAGCCAGGCGACGCTTGCCCATTTCTTCGACTTCATTGATCACGGCGCCGTTATCGGTCAAAATTTTCGCGAGGTTTTCTTTCGCCGCTTTTTCCGCTTCTTCGTCGAGATCCGGGCGCAGGATGTACATGATTTCGTACTTGCGCAACACCATTCACCTCCCGTTTTTCGGTTCGGAACTCCGCCGCCTTCCAAAGACGTCGCCGCCGTTTGGAAAACCGAACGGGATTCCGGCAAAAGTCCTGCTTACAGAATGAGGCCGATCAAAATCGCATCCTCTCTGCGGACTGTGCGGCTCCCAAAGGAGCAGAGGGGACAGAATTCCACCCACAAAGATATATTATATAGGGCGGGAAAAAGGATTTCAAGCCGGTGCCCTTTGATTGTTGTTCGTCTGTGATATTGTCATATTGTAACGCTTCAGTGAAAATGTCAGTATGAGACAGGAGCGAATTCCATTGAGCAAAAAAGAATTGAAGCGTTACAAAGTCATTCGTCAATGGATCGAAGGGTATATCACGGGAAAACAAGCTGCCGAATTGTTATCGCTAAGTCTTCGTCAGGTTTATCGCCTCAAAAAACGAGTCCTTGAGGAGGATGAAAACGGAGTCATTCACAAAAACCGGGG
>NZ_BDDQ01000065.1 GCF_002003465.1 Caenibacillus caldisaponilyticus
TTTGGTTGCCATCCTTAGAAGGCGTATCGTACAGGCCTCCCCGGATAAGAGTGCGGACTTTCCACTCATGTACCTGCCCAATATACCGCCACAGCCCTTGGCGGCTTAGGACTTCATCTTGTTATGCAGACTCATCCGACTGTGACAGCCTCAAATTGGGTTCGTGTCCCTCAGGTCGAGTGTTTGCCTCCGGCTTCCTTCAGATTCCGCCTCACGGCGGACACCCTTGCCTTCAGCTAACGGTAGGCGCTCGCCAGCCCCCGTTCAGGACTTTCACCCTATAGCACCGCACCCATGCCGGGCGTACATAAACGGGGCACGGGGCCATGGCCCCGTGCCTCTCTATTTCCGCAAGGGTTCGCTTTTTTAAGTCGACGGCCTGTCCGGCCCTTCGACTTTTTTGTCTCCGTAACCGGGCGCCCTCTCCTCTTGGCGCCGGTTCGCGTTCACTCCGTTCGTTTTTTTCCGGTCGTTTTCTTTACCGCGTGGCATGACATCACCTCCACCGATAGTTTCCATCACCCCGTCCGATTTCATGCAGCGCGGCACCTCAGATGCCGCGCCATCGATGCACTGACCGTCCTTCGCCTCCACCCCGACCGCGGATGATCCCTATTTTGTCCTTTTTTCTTTCTCATGATCGCTCACGTCGACGCTTGGAGAGGTATCCTTGTCGAATTGAACGTACGTCGCCACGTCCTTAAAGATATGAAAGACATTCTTTTCGGAGTCGGCGATGTTTAAATCGTAATCCTTGTTTTCAGAATTCAAGATATTCGCTTCACTCGGGCTCAACGGCCGTTTGACCGGCTCGCGGACGGTGACCGTATAGGTCAGCCGATGGCCGCCGACCTTTTCCCCCGCGATGAGCGCCGTCGCCTCGGCGCCCATGATGCGCTTCACTTTTTCGGGATAGGTGAAAGAAAAATAATAGGCGCGGTCTTTTAAAAATTGATACAACGGCCGGCTGATTTCGTATTTCAGCACAAGCGTCAAGGCATGGCTTTTCCGATCGTAGGACGCTTTAAAAGCTTTGGCCAAAAAATCGGGCTGATCAAATCGTTCCAGAAAAGCGTCGCGGGTTGCTTCCACATTAGGCGTTTGCCCGATTTTTTCTTTGCCGGATTGACGGGACGCGCCCGCATCCAATTTGTCGAAGTGACAACCGGTCAACAAGAGTGCAGACAACATCAAAATAATTCCTTTCCGCATCAACACGCATAACCTCTCTCTTCTGTGTTTGACCATAATCACAACCGGTTGAACCGATAGAAGGAAAATATTTGTATGCCGCACGGGTGTTTTTCTAAGAAGAGGAATTTGAAAGGATGCCGAAGTCCGGATGGATGGAGCAGAAACATGAAGGCGGTTGAAGTCTTTGCCGGCCGACGTTGGGACACCGATTGAATCATTTCTTTTGATTTGATATTTTCGCTTCCCCCCTTGCCATACGGATTCAACAGATTTAATAAACTTTGAGGAATGATGCACCATTATAACACAAAATATTTAAAAAAAAATAAATAGCCAATTGCCGCCAATGGTTCCAATAGCTCCCTAATCAGCGGCCCTTGCATCAAAACGAACCGCAGGCATAAAATAAGAACGTATATTCGCATTCAAGAAGGTGAGCCGCTATGATCTTTGATCGCGGATCGATCAAGTGGGCATCGCTCATGTTGCCCGAACACGTCAAGGCGCTGAGGGAATGGCGCGACGGGGAAAAACGGCCCAACGCGAAAAAACCGGCATGGGACGGGCAAATGGCCGAAGCGTTGGACGCCCGCTTGAAGGAAGCGCTGGCGCGGCGGCGTCCCGTATCCGTCGCGTTCATCCGCGACGGCGAACGCCGAACCGTGATCGGAATGATTGAAAAAACGGATCCCGTTTCTAGAAGCGTCACGGTGCGCGACCATTCCGGGGATAAACACGTGATCGCCGCGGACGCCATCGTCGCCCTCGCCCCCATGGCGGAAGCGTAAGGACCGACCGGAGACCGCGGAATTTTGCCAGGTGATCCGCGCCAACCGTTTTTCCCGCCGCCGCACCGGAAGAAGGTGTCCGTACACCTCCTCACAGCCAATGGCAACCGTAAAAAGCGGGGGACGGGGTGCAAGTCCCGAAACCGCTTTGCCCGCCCCCTCTTAGAAAACGCCGCCATATTGGCAAGCTCTGGCGTCCTCCTCGGGTTCTGCCAAGCCGCTTACGAGGCCTTTCCTTTGAAACCGTCGAATTTTTTCTGCGCCCAAGCGTCCAGCCGCTTGACGTCTTTTTTGCCGATCGTCGCACCGTATATAATCAGCAGGACGATGACGAGCGTAAATAAGTCGATTTTCCGCGTGGCGATAAAATTGATCACCCCGATCGTCACTTGCGGAAGGACGCCGGTCATCACCGTGAGAAACACGCCGATTTTAAACCAAACATCCGATTTCAGCCCGTAGCGGGCAAACAGCATAAAAAAGGTGGACGACCAGGCGAGCACCTCAAGCGCGGCGAGAATCCACCATTTATATTGGACCAAAACATCCATTCCCGGTCACCTCCGAACCGCAATCCCTTTCCAAAAGATTTTCCACGCGCTTTGCATTTTGCTTTCAAAGTCTTCTTTTTTGTAATAAAACATTTGCACGAACAAGCCGTCTATCAAGCAGTAATAAGAAGCCATCAAATCTTCGACGGCTTCCCCGCGGATGACGCCGCTGGCGATGCCGTCGCGGAACAAATCGGCGATGAGCGCGGTCAGCGCCTCTTCGGAAGCGAGGAATTCGTCCTGAAGGGCGGAAGCCAAATCGTTTGGAGGAAAAAGCATCGCCCGTTTGAGCAATGCGCTATCCTCCGAGTGGGTCATGTAATAGCGGCAATGGCTGTACAGAATTTCGCGCAGTTTGACTTCGACGGAAGCGTCGCGGATTTGCTGCAATGTCTGTCGGATCATCTGAACGTATCGGTCCAACGTTTCGCGAAACACCGTCAAAAACAAGTCTTCTTTTCCGTTAAAATGGGCGTACAAGGACGGTTTCTTGATTCCGACACCGGCGGCGATCTCCGCCAAGGATGTGCCGTCATAACCCTTTTTCGAAAACAGGGCGAGCGCAATTTTTTTGATTTCGGACACGGTTGACACATCGTCCGCCTCCTTCGTGCAAGTACAACCTAACGTTAGGTAGGTTTATTATAACATAATTTAAAGGTCTGAAAGCCGATGTAAAAATGGAGGCCGATCCCGCGTCAAATCCATCCGCATGGATTGCCCGCCCTCCGTCGCCATTAACCACAAAAAACGGAGACCTTGCTCAAAAAGCTCCTCCTTCATGAATTCACTTGATATACTTTATATCTTTTTCCGGGTTATAGTCTTGAGGAGGTTTCCCGATGTTGCCGGAAACATAGATCCAGCATTTTATTTCTTCTTTATAATCTTCATTATAATTCTTGGTCACTTTAATCAATTTGGTTGGCTGCCCGAAAGCTTTGACATCCTTTACATCTTGATCCTCCGGGTGAATGGCCATCATGAAAGGTCCGTCTTTTTTTACGCCAATGAGCGTCTCCTCATCGGTATCATAGGTGTTCACCCATTTTAAGTCATTTGGACGGTCCTCCAGCACTGTTATATCAAATCCTTTTCGTATATTATAGGTCAAAACGAATATATAATTGCCCTTTATTTCATAATCGATGATGTCTTCAGAATTGGGATAACCCTTCTGCCGCATCAATCCATGAATTTTGTCTTCTAATGATAAGGAATTCTTATCCAATCGTTCAACCGTCAATTGCGTACCATGACCGGAACTTTTGCTGGCGCTTGCAGTGTTGTTTTCTTTATGGGAACACCCCAAAAGAACAAAAACGACCGCCAGAACGAATAAAGGCTTTTTCAAAGAAATCCTCTCCTTATTGTTATAATTATTATACATTTTTGTATATAAAAAGTTTAAAAACGTTAAAAGCAACGGCTCATGGCTAATGATGAAGGCTTTTTTTGCACATCATCTCAATTTTTCTCTCATGCTATCCCCGACTTCAAAAATGTATTTCATTCGTTTCCAAGGGCGGGCGACCGCACTTTTCTCCTCGTTGACTTTGAGTTTTAACTTCTTCTTCAGATACGGATGAAAACCTGTTGAAGATGGCTGGAATAAATGAGTCATTCACACGGCATTCACTGCGGCATACGCATACATGCCTTCTTGCCGAAGCTGGTGTAAGCCAGAAACTATCAAGGTCATAAGGATGAAACAACTCGAAACGTCTGCCTTCATGTCACTCAATCCCAAAAAAAGAAGCTTCTCAAAAGTTTGCATAACTAATGAAAAGCTTCTAAATGTCGATAAATATTTATATCCAAGGATCTATTTGAGCATAGGGCGATCTTAAATGGCCGAAACATAGCAGCCCCCTTATACGACGCCTTGAACGGTCCATAGATTTTATAGATCGTTTTAACAAGGTGCGCCTAATAGATATGTCGATCAGCTCCCCGTACCTACTGTTTCTTTTCCTCCATTTCCATGGCTTTTATCTAGGTCTGTAATTTTGTCCTTTAACGGCAGCAAAAAACTGAGACCGCTGAGCAAGGTCGGTACCCCCATTAAGACATATATCCATTCCAATGGCACATAAACCATCATCCATCCATACAACGCCATGCCGAGCGGTACAGCCAGTACAGAGATGGAATTGATGATGGAAAACATGCGTCCGCGCATTTGTTCAGGAATAACATGCAAAGCCATTGCGAAGATAGACCCGTTAAAGATCCCCATCGAAAATCCAACAATCACCCCAAAAGCCATGGCCCAGTACATATTAGCGATCAGTCCAATCACGCTCATGCTGACACCGGCAACCACTAGGCTCAAAGTTAAAATCGTCTTGAGGGGCATTCGTTTATTAATGTGTCCGAGCAACAGACCGCCGACCATAATACCGACGATAAGAGAGGCATTAATCATCCCAAGCATCGGTCCTGTGCCATGAAGCGGACCCTTGACCCATGCCGTCATGACGATGTCCAAAGGGGCAAGAACACAGCCGGTTAAAGTTGTCACGAACACGATTCGCAGCAGCACTTTGAAACTGATCACGGCGCGCACCCCATCCAACCACTCGCGTGCAAAAGAAGCCTTTTTTGTGAGGGGAGGAACCGTTTCATTGACCCGTACAAATAAGAGGCTGATCAAGGCAACTCCAAACGTCATAGCATCAAGCAAAAATAAGAGTTGCGCTCCAACTAAGCTTATTAATACACCGCCGAGTAAAATACCGAATAACCTCGCTAATGCTGCAATAGATTGTATCAGTCCCATGGCCGAAGTGAGTTCCTCTGTTGGCAGAATGAATGGCAAAAAAGCATTTTCCGCGGGAATATAGAAGGTGCCGACAATTTCTAATAACATCACCAGGATAAGCAGGATGATGAGTGGAGGATGCAGGAAAACAACCACATAAAGCAACACGCAAATGAGACCTCGTATGATGTTCGTCCAAATCATTGTTTCCCGCTTGCGCCAGCGATCAACAAAAACCCCTACAAACAAGCCTAAAATACCCGGCAGTGTTTGAAATATTCCGGTTAGGGCCAAGTCCAATTTTGACCCGGTCGTCGAGTACACATACCAAGGCAGAGCGATCTTGAAAAAATTGTTACCGACCACTGAGACAAGCAAACCGAAGGATAAAATAGTGAAATGACGGTTACGTAGAATGGACATAGGAAAACCTCCAGCATCAGCTATCATTTCATTGGCTGCCTTCAAAGATTAAAAGGTTACGACATCTTAACTCCTTGATTGAATCTTTTATTTTAGTCTTTGAAACCTTTTATGAAAAAATTTATTTCTTTATTTTATTTTCGCGTTCATTGAATTAAATCCTTTTTTCTGAATAAACAGCCAAAAGGAAGTGGTTTGGATAAGCAATGGACCCCGAGCCGCGTGCTCGGGATCCATTAGAGAGGTGTCCGTGCCCGTTGGTTACGCCCGGTGGCCGCCGAGCAGCTTGCTGCGCTCCAACGCGGTGCCCGCTTTCGTATAGGAGACGGCGCGCAGCAACGCGGTCGAGCCGTATTTTTCGCGAATTTGGTCCATCACATAGCCGAGGCGGCGGCGTTTTTCATACCCAGGGTCAAAGAGGTCCAGCTGATAACCGTCATCATCGGAGACGTTGGAGAGCGTCACCGAGAGCCTGCGCACCGTCTGGCCGCCGTAAAACTTATGAAAAAGATCGAGGCAGGCGCGATAAATGTCCATTGTGATGTTGGTCGGCCGCTCCATCGTTTTGGAGCGGTGAAAGCCTCCGCCGCCTTCCGCTTTGCTGTAGCCGACGCCGAGGCTGACGGTTCGCCCGACTTTGCCGTCCTGGCGGGCGCGGCGCGCGACTTCTTCGCACATTTCAAGAATCACATGTTGAATGTCTTTGGGGTTGTTGTAATCGCGCAGCAACACCTGTCCTTTTCCATAGCTCATCTGCCTTTCCAAATTCAGCGCGCCGATTTCCGATAAATCGATGCCCCAGGCGTGATAATACAATTGCGTGCCCATCACGCCGAACCGTTTTTCAAGGATTTTTCGATCATAATGAGCGAGCTGGCCGACCGACATAATCCCCATGCGATTGAGCGTGCGTTCCAACCGGCTGCCGATGCCCCACATTCTGCTGAGCGGCTCGACCGGCCACAATTTTTCCGGAACATCGGCGTAATCCCACCGCGCGATGCCCTTCTTCTTTGCTTCTAGGTCCAAGGCGAGTTTCGCAAGCAGCATGTTCGGCCCGATGCCGATCGCCGCAGGCAAACCAAACCGCTTGGCGATTTCGGATTGGATTTTTTCGGCCGCACGTTCGGCCGGCCCCCACAGCCGCTCCGTGCCGTCGAGCATAACAAAACTTTCGTCGATGCTGTACGGATGGATGCATTCGATCGGCACGAATTCGTTCAAAAGCTTCGTGATCGCCAGCGATCGCTCAAGATAGCGCGACATGCGGGCGTTGACGATGCGTATTTTCGGATTCTTCGGCACCTCGAACAACCGATTGCCGGTACGGATGCCGTAATCCTCTTTCATTTTTGGAGAAGCGGCAAGGATGACGCTGCCCTGTCGTTCGGTATCACTGACGACGATCAGATGGCATGTGAGCGGATCGAGACCGCGATCGACCGCTTCGACGCTGGCAAAAAAGCTTTTCATGTCGATGCAAATGATGTTGCGGCGCGGCAATTTTGTCGCTTGGATCATCGCTCATCACCACCCGAACATATATTCTTGTTTCTATTTTATGCGAATATATGTTCTTGTATCCATGAAAAACGACAGGTAAAGCAACTAAATTTTCCCATAAAAAGACGGGGCATTATGCCCCGCGACCACTCCGAGCGTTTAAAAAGGAATCCATTTTCCATTCAAAGAAGGCGGTTGGAATGGAAGATTGCAACGGAAAGCCGAAGCAACATCCGGATATATTTTCAAAATTTAGTTTTATTGAATTCCCCCCGAGTTTCGTTGAAAAATTCCCATCGGCATTGAATTTGTCCCGACTTTTGTTGAATCATCCTCGGCTTTCGTTGAATTCTCCTCCCCTTTCGTTGAATCCAGCCGGACGGCATTCGCTTCCGGTTTGCTCGCCCTCAGTGCCCCGTAAAAGCAATGGCGATGAGCCGTTACGCACCGCGATTCATCTTCGTACAAACCGCAGGCATGACGTGAACGCATTTTGGATGCGGCCGGATTTTTAAAGGATCCCGTCAACATCGGCTTCCCGTCACTAGCGGATGGCGTTCAAAAACCTCGGCAACCGATGGCGGTCCCTTCATGGCGGCCAAAAGAAAACGCCGGGGCCAAGCCTTCCAATAAAGCGCTTGGCCCCGGCCATTTTTGAAACGGGTCAGCCGACCACGCCTTTTTCCATTTGGCATCCTCATCCGAACGTCAAATCATTGGCGTTTGAAGACAAACGGCCGTGATCTTTGCGACGCCGCCCGCGCCCTGAAATATCTACAGTGGTCGGGTGTTCCGGCCGCTATTTTTTATCTAGAAACCGCCCGGCGACTTTTTCGACAAGCGCCGGAAAAACTTGATATAGGCGGGCACCCGCACTCAACGTCAGAGGGATGTTGATCTCCCGCCTGTTCGTTCCGATCGCCTGGGCGATTTTGCGGGCGACGGCTTCGGGGGTGACCATCCACCGTGCAACGTTGGCGGCATAGCGCCCGTCCGGGTCGGCGGTGCGGAAAAAATTCGTTTTGACCGGCCCGGGGTTGACGGCGGTCACTTTGATGCCTTTCCCTCTCAGTTCCATCCGCAAACCGTTTGTGAATCCGAGCACCGCGCTCTTCGTCGCCGAATAGACCGAGGCTTTCGGCGTCGCGAGTTTTCCGGCGATCGATGCGACATTGATGATATGGCCTTCGCCTTGCTGAAGCATCTTCGGCAAAATCATCCGGGTCGCGGCCATCAGGCCGAGCACATTGACGGCAAACATGCGCCGCATAACGTCGAGATCGGAGGCTTCAAAATAATCAAAAACGCCGAATCCCGCGTTGTTGATCAGGACGTCGATCGTCGGCCACTGCATGTTGATCGTCTCAAACGCCGCTTTGACCTGCGACAAATCGCCCATGTCCACCGTAAACGGCTCGACGCGGACATCGTACTGCATCTCGATCTCCGCTTTCAAACGTTTCAGCTTGTCGGTCGAGCGGGCGATGATGATGACGTCGGCGCCGCGTTTCGCCACTTCCCGCACCAAATGGCGGCCGATGCCGCTCGAAGCGCCGGTAATGATGACCTTTTTTCCCTTTAAACGCTCTTGCGCCATCCGCAATTCCCCCCTTTCCTCCTCACGCTGATCATGAACCGCAAAACCAGGCATCTTTCGGCGATTCCGCCGCTTTTCTTCGGCAAAACTTCACAGCTGTGAAAAGCGACGATCCAATCTTTCCATCTCCCATGCCGCATGGACGAGGAATTCACAACTGCCGCTTCCCGCTCGGCCGCCGCGTTCTCGTCTAAAACGGCGCCCCGAACGTCAAGAAAGCCTCAAGATGCGCTTCGCCCGTCCGATGATCCAAACGGGGCTTGACGGCAGCATCTGTCAGCGGCCGCGCTTTGCTGAAACTTTACTCCGCGGGTTCATAAAGTTCAACGCCGTTCGCCTCGTTCACGGTGATCAAGCCGTCGCTTTTGAGCCAGTCGAGATGTCCGATGACTTCCGACAAAACGAGATCAAGCTGCTTCTTCCACGCGTCCGGAAACAAGGCGATGCTGATATCCAACGCGGTCCTTTTGCCGCTCTTGATCAACTCATAAATGCGATTCCGCCGTTCTTCTTGCTCGCTCAATTTTTGTGCGATCAGGCGGCCATCAAAGGCAAAGGCTTGGCCGTGCCCGGGCAAAACGGTGCGGATCGGCCAATCCCCACACTTTTTAAGGGTGCTCCGGTATTGCAGCAACGTGTGCGGAGCCGGCTCCGAGTCATTGTAGGGCGGCTCGACGATCGCGTTGGAAGAAATGTGTTCAAGGAGGACATCGCCGCCGATCAAAACGCCGTCGTCGCGCAACAGCGCGATGTGGCTTTGCGCGTGGCCAGGGGCATAACACACCTTCCATTCTTCAAAACCGGGAACGGCATCGCCGTCATCCAGCTTGTGCGTCAACGCGCGCCGGCCGCCGTATCGCAAGTAATGATCAAGCTTCGGCATCCGGTCGAGAAAGGCGGACGGGATGCCTAAACGCACGGCCAAATCCCGAAAATACCGATCGTAGCGTTCCTTAAACGCACGGTCTTTCGTCAACCACGGTTCGAGCCGCGGGTGGCCGCAGACCGGGATCGCTTCCGGGAAACGGTCGACCAAACCGGTGTGATCGGGATGGTGATGCGTGAGAACGATGACGTCGACGTCTTCCGGACGCTTATTTAAATCGCGAAGCGCCCGCAGCAACACCTCCCATGCCTCATCCGTGTTCGCACCGGCGTCCACCAACATCATCCGGTTCTCTTTCACGACGATATATATATTGACCGGACCGACTGCAAAAGGCGTCGGCACCGTCACCGAAAAAATACCGTCGCCCACTTTCATCGCTGTCAATGTGCACTCCCCCTATGCCGGCATGATCCTATAGCCCGTCCGTTGCTCCTGTAAAACAAACGAGGGCGATCGGAATGTTCACCGCCGCCGGCTTTCCAAAAAAACGGATGGCAACGCCTTGAAAAACAATGACTCGCGCGGACTGGCTCCACCGCGGCGTCCGGACCATCCTCAGGCAAAAAGGCAAAGACCCGTCGCCCAACCGACATTGCAGCCGTCCACGCTCAACGCTTTCGCCTCGGCGTCCAGCGCCGGCCGCCTCACACCATCGCTCACGGCATCCTTTCGCCATCCAGGCACAAAGATGAAGGTCACGGAATCGGGACCGGCCGGAACCCGATGATCGGGAGCGCCGATGCGCCGTTTCAATTTGCCTTCATCGATCCCCGCCTTTTGCCGCGGAAACCGCACGGATCCGTCTTACGATTTCATCATGAACGTTTCTCACCGCCGTTGTCAAAGATCCGGATGGTCGAAAAACGGCGATTATGCTAAAATTTTTATGAATTTTTTGGTGACAGGATGTTTATTCCGGTTTCTTCGCCCCAGCCGTTCAACGGTCCAAGCGCAACCGCTGGTTCCGTCTTCACCCGCTCGCCATATGATATAAAGGATTCGCTTTTTTCCATGAATATTCCTTTTAAATTCCGCCTTTCATGAACGAAAGGAAATTTTCATGGTGAGATGGGGGGATCGGCGGTGACCACACACATCATCGCGCACCGCGGCGCAAGCGGCAAACTGCCGGAAAACACGATGATCGCCTACGTCCAAGCGGCGAAGGATGGCGCGGACGCCATTGAACTCGACGTCCAACTGACCAAAGATCGGATCCCAATCATCATGCACGATGAGACGGTGGATCGGACGACCGACGGATACGGCTTCGTCAAAGATTATACGGCCAAAAACTTGAAAAAGCTGAGCGCGGGCAGCTGGAAGGGATGGAAATACCGGCGGGCGGAAATCCCTACTTTGGAAGAAGTTTTGCAATGGATCGCCCCCACCCGGCTGGATCTCGTCATCGAATTCAAAAACAACCTGTTTCCTTATGCCGGCATGGAGCGCCTGACGATCGAGCTGATCGAACGATACGGCATGATGGAACGTACGATCTTTTCCTCTTTCAACCATGACAGTCTCATTAAAATCAAGAAAATGGTCAAAGAAGCCCAAACCGCACCGCTTTACAGCAAACCGATCGCCAATCCGGCGCAATATGCCAAAGCCATCGGGGCAGCTGGCGTCCATCCCTATTTTCGCCTCCTCACCCCGACGCTTGTCCAAACCTTGCACGAAAACGGGCTGTTGATCCGCCCCTTCACGGTCAATCAACCGCACCTTATGGAAGCGTTGATCGCCTGGGGCGTGGACGGCCTGATCACGGATGAACCCGCCCTGGCGGCAAAAATCCGCAAGAAACGGGATGGATGAACGCTCTGTCGTCGAATGGCAACGCCCGGATGCCTCCCGCGCGGAGGCCAACGGCGGCACGGCAGCGATGTTTCACGACAACAAAGCGCGCTTGGGCGGGACATGGGGGCAAGTCCTTTACGCAGTCGGCTTGGGCTTAGAGAATGATGACAGACAAGCCTCGCCTTCGCGGGTCCGGCCATCACCTCGGGCGGCGCGTCGTTTCGCCATCCGGCCGACCGCCTGCCTTGCGATCGGACAACCCCATGCCGCCTCCCGCGTTCACGGGACATAAAAGCGCCGCCAAAAGATTCAAACGGCCAAAACGGAGCGGTCGTAGCGACCGCTGCCCGCAACCGACAGAAACGATAAAAAACAATGTTGAACGCATTTTAAAGGGGGACCAACCATGAATCCGACCATCCATCAACCGCCGATCTATCCGGTGATCAGGCGGCGCGCCTGGAAAAAATGGGCCTATGCCGCCATCCTCACCCTCATCCTTTTAGGTTTGCTCGCGGCGCTGGGCTTGAGTTATTACGTCACCTATGAATTATCCCATCCCGCCAAAAAACCGGTCAAGCTCGATCCCGGCCAAATCGGGCTCGGCTTTCAAAACGTCACGTTTAAAAGCCGGCAAGGCGGAATCGCCTTAAAAGGCTGGGTGATCAAAGCCGACAAACCGATCCACAAGTGGGTGATCACGAGCCACGGTTACCGGCAAAACCGCCTGATTTGGCCGGAAGACGGCAAACCCGCCGGCCGGCCGGGACTGGACTTTTTCAAATTTCTGCACGACAGCGGCTACAACATTCTCGCCTTTGATTATCGAAACAGCGGCCAATCCGAGGGCGACACGACGACGGTCGGCTATGATGAACAAAAAGATTTGCTTTCGGCCGTGGATGAAGTCGAGCGCCTGGATCCCAAGGCGGAGGTCAGTCTCATCGGTTGGTCGATGGGCGCCTCCACCGCGCTGGCAGTGGCGGGCGAGCACCCCGCGGTCAAGGCCGTCATCGCCGATTCTCCCTTTGAAGATCTCGGCGCCTATCTGAAGGATAATTTGTCGAAGTGGTCGGGATTGCCCAACTTTCCGTTTACACCGCTGATATTAAATGTATGGGTGCCGATCGTCACCGGCGTCCATGCCGACGGTTTCCGCCCGATCGAAGCGCTCGCGAAATTCAACGGCTCGATTCTGCTGATCCATTCCAAAGCGGACAGCAAAATTCCTTATGCCGACAGCCAAACCATTTACGATACATATAAAGACAAAAAGGACATCGATCTGGTGACGTTCGCCCGCTCCGACCATACGATGGCTTTCGTCGACGAACCCGAAACCTATGAAAAAGCGATCCTTGATTTTTTCAAACGCATCAAGTTTTAAGCAGCGTTCATTTACCCGCGCCGATGATCAAAACGTCCGACAAGCCGTTGGCGCCGGTCGCAGCGATGAGCAAATTCATCCCGAATTCGCCGCGACTGTGTTATAATGCCGACACGTGAGAAAAACCGATTAGCAAGACGAAGAGGACGTGAGAGCATGGAGAAAGCCCTTTTTACCCCCTTTACCATCAAGAACGTCACGTTGAAAAACCGGATCGTCATGTCTCCCATGTGCATGTATTCTTGCTTCAAGCAAGACGGCAAGGTCACCGATTGGCATTTGACCCACTATTCGAGCCGCGCCGTCGGCCAAGTCGGCCTCATCATCCTTGAAGCGACCGCGGTCACGCCGCAAGGGCGCATTTCCCCGTACGATTTGGGGATTTGGAGCGATGACCACATCGAAGGGTTGAAAAAGCTCGTCGACCTCTGCCATGAATTCGGCAGCAAAATCGGCATCCAGCTCGCACACGCCGGGCGAAAAGCCGTAATCGACGGACCGATCATCGCGCCATCGGCCATTCCGTTCGATGAAAAATCGAAGACGCCCGAAGCGATGACCGTCGATCAAATCAAGGAAACCGTCGAGGCCTTTAAGCAAGCGGCGCGGCGCGCGAAGGAAGCAGGCTTTGATGTCATCGAAATCCACGCCGCCCACGGCTACCTGATCAACCAATTCCTTTCCCCGCTCGCGAACCATCGGAGCGACGAATACGGCGGCGACCGCGACGGACGCTACCGCCTGTTGTCGGAAGTGATCGACGCGGTGAAAACGGTCTGGGAAGGCCCGCTCTTCGTCAGGGTGTCCGCGAACGATTACGCCGAAGGCGGCAATACCCCGAATGATCACGTCTATTTCGCGAAAAAGATGAAAGCTCAAGGCGTCGATTTGATCGACTGCAGTTCGGGCGCCGTCGTCCCGGCGAAAATCGACGCTTATCCGGGCTATCAAGTGCCTTACGCCGAAAAAATCCGCCGCGAAGCCGAGATAGCGACCGGCGCGGTCGGCTTGATCTTAAACGCCACCCAAGCCGAAGAAATTTTGAAGAACGGACGCGCCGACCTCATTTTCCTCGCCCGCGAACTGCTGCGCGATCCGTACTGGCCGTATCGCGCCGCCAAAGAATTGCGGACGGAAATCGAAGGTCCGGTACAATATCAACGCGGTTGGAACGCGTAAACGCATCGGCGCTTTCGCGTAAATCAATTGAAGCCTGTCGCCGTTTACAAAAAGCGGCCCGAAGCGGTAATCCACCGCCGATCGGGCCGCTTTTTTATGGATTGTTTTGAAGCAACGCCGTCTTAAATGACGTACGACCAAAGGTCTTCCGCGACATACGTATTGGGGAAAACGGCTTGCGCCTCGGCGAGCAGCGCTTCCGATTCACGGTAGCGCGAGCTGATGTGCGTCAGAATCAACGCTTGAACGCCAGCTTCCTTAGCGGTCGACGCCGCCTGGCGCGCGCTCGAGTGTCCGTATTGATTGGCCGAGGCTTCTTTATCGACCGTGAACGTCGCTTCATGCACGAGCACCGTCGCCGCCGCGGCAAGCGCCGCCGCTCCCGAACACGGGCGCGTATCGCCGAGCATCGCGACGATCTTGCCTCTTTTCGGCGGGCCGATGTAGTCGGCGCTCCGGACCGTCCGGCCGTCCGGGAGCGTCACGGTTTCCTGTTCCTTAAACCGTTTATAAATCGGACCCGGCGGGAGGCCGAGTTCGCTTTGAATTTTTTCCGCGAGCAGCGGTCCGGGCTTATCTTTTTCCATCACGCGAAATCCGAAGCTCAACAGAACGTGCTCCAGCCGGCGCGCTTCGACGACAAGCGCCTCGTCTTCGAGAATCACGCCTTCGTCGATTTCGGTGACGGATAACGGATACGTCAAATGCGTGCCGGAGAGATGCAACGTCTGTTCGATGAAGGCGCGGATGCCCGGCGGACCGTAGATGTCCAATCGCTCCCCGTCCGCTTGAAACGACCGGGTGCCGAGGAGACCCGGTAATCCGAAAATATGGTCCCCGTGCAAATGGGTGATGAAAATCTTTGTGATTTTGGCCAGTTTGACATGGGTATGTAAGATCTGGTGTTGAGTGGCTTCGCCGCAATCGAATAGCCACGTTTCTCCGCCGCGTTCCGGCATGATGAGCGCGGCGGCGGACACGTTGCGGCGCTTGGCCGGCACGCCGGCCCCCGTTCCCAAAAACAGCAGTTCCAACGGCAACCCTCGCTTTCCTGCGCATGACCGGCCGTGACTGACAACGTTCCGGCGGTTCATGGCGCACGACTTGTCCTTATCTGCAATCCCGCATGTTTTTTATTATATCCCGATGAACGAGCGGCGCCCACCTCAGCCCGAAAGGCCTGACGCTTTCCGCGGAAAATGGGGACCCGAAAACGCTCAGCACAACGCCGAACCGTGCGTCCGATGCGCTTGACGGACCGTTTTCATAAAACGTTTCACTTGCCGCCTGGATTTGAGGTGGATGACGGTTTTTTCGCCCCGGCATTTTTGCAGTTTTTTCAGCATTTCAGGCCGTTTATCCTTCGGATAGCGCCACACCCATTTGACAAAGTCGGGATCAAGCTTTTCCCGGCAGCCTTCGGCCATATCCGGCCGCGATCGGCCCCGATAGGCGATGCGCCGCTTCACTACGCGGTACAAGCATAACCAACGCGGCAAATCGAGAAAAACGACGGTATCCGCCCGCTCAAGCCGCAGGTCAAGCGTCCCGCTGTAATTGCCTTCGATGATCCATTCTTCCGCCGCCAACAAAGGCCGAAGTTTCTCGATAAATCGCGCCCGTTCCGTCGGCTGCCAACCGCGATTCCAATAAACGGCGTCCAAATGGACGACCCTGATATTCAAGGCTTCTCCCAAAGCGCTCGCCAGCGTGGATTTGCCCGATCCGCCGGAACCGAGAATTAAAATCCGTTTCATTTCTTTCCCCCTGTTTTTCCGCATCCTTGCCGAAACGTCAGGCGGCGATGGTTTCACGCGTGCGATTCGTTTTCCGAATCGGGCCTTTCCTCCGCTTCGCTCTCCGAGTGTTCATGGCGGCTTTGCTTGGGGCGAGGCGAAGGTGGCGGCGTGCGCGCTCCGTCGGCCTGAGCTTTTTTGAATGCCGCTTGGCCGCGGGCGACGCCCTTTTGTACGACCGGTGCGCCGTACTTGGCTTCGAGCCGTTGAATGGCTTCCAGAAGCGGCTCTTCCTTCGCATCGGTTTGATACGTGAACAGATCCAATTGTTTGGTCGCCCGGGCGGCGTCTTCAAGGGACTGGACGGAGATGCCGAGAAGGCGGATCGGGCGGCCGTCCCAATGTTCCGCAAACAGGCGCACCGCGATGGCCGCCAGCTCTTGCGGCGATTGCAGCGGTTGATGGACGGTTTTTCCGTGGCTCGTCGTCTGCCAATTCGCATAGCGAATCGTAATCGCCGCCTGATAGGCGACCGAACGTTTCTTCTTTAACCGTTCGGAAAGGCGCACCGCGAGCCGTTGAAAAACGCGGCGGGCTTCTTCTTCGGAAACGATATCTTCCGGCAAGGTCGTCGATTGGCTGATGCTTTTAAAAACCGCCTCCGCCTCGGGATCGACCGGCCGTGCGTCCCGACCGTTCGCCCGTTCGTGCAGCATCTCGCCGTATTGGCCGAGCAATGCGGCGATTTGCGCTTTGTCGGCTGCGGCCAAATCCCCGATCGTGCGAATGCCGATCGCCGTTAATTTTTCCGCGGTCTTTGCGCCGACGCCGTGCATATCGGCGATCGGGAGCGGCCATAATTTTTTCGGCACGTCCCGTTTTCGGAGAACGGTGATGCCCAGCGGTTTTTTCATGTCCGACGCCATCTTGGCGAGAAACTTGTTCGGTGCGATGCCGATGCTCGACGGCAATTCGAGTTCGTCCAGAAGGCGTTTCTGGATGTCTTCGGCGAGTCGAAGCGGGTGCACGCGGCGGGCCAGCTCGGTCGCATCCATGTACCCTTCATCGATCGACACCTTTTCCACGAGCGGCGTATACGTTTTAAGAAGGCTGAACAGCTGCCGCGAGGCTTCGCGGTAGAGCTCAAAATCCGGAGTTTTGACGATCAATTCCGGGCAGCGGCGGCGCGCTTCCCAGACGGGCATCGGCGCTTTGACTCCTTTCGCCCGCGCTTCATAACTCGCGGTGACGACGATGCCGCGGCGCTCCTCGACTTTGCCGGCAATCGCGAGCGGTTTCCCGCGCCATTCCGGATGATGGACGGCTTCCACCGAAGCGTAAAAGCTGTTCATATCGATGTGAAAGATGATTCGTCCGTTCATCTTCGTCACCCGCCGTTCGATCCAGACCAAACAAACTTTCGGTTAACGTTATTATAACGTTATGAAAGGGGGATTTTCCAATACCAATATAAAAAAACGCTCCGCTGAGGGAGCGTTTGATTCGTTCGCTTCTGGCGCTATCGGCTGCGAGCGGAAAGCTTTGAGGCGCAGCGCTCTGCCGGCCGGCGCGTCGAAGTTTTCCGCTTTTATCGCCTTTGCCCGTTCGGCTGCCGGCAAAAGGCGGCGCCTTATTCCGTCATGGCTTTTCCGCCGCGACTTCCTTGATGATCGCGACGATCCATTCGACCGTCTTGACGAGTTCTGCAATCGGCATTTTTTCGTTTGTCGTGTGGATGTCTTCGTAGCCGACGGCGAGATTGACGGTTGGGATGCCGAGGCCGTTGATGACGTTGGCGTCGGAACCGCCGCCGCTTTGGAGAACGCGCGGGGTGCGACCGATCGCTTGCGCCGCCCGCTTGGCGATGGCGACGACGCGGTCGTTTTCCTCAAATCGATAATTCGGATACATCATCTCGACGTCGACAATGGCTTCGCCGCCCATCGCCTTGGCGGTTTCCTCAAATGCCGACTTCATTTTCGCGACTTGGGCGTCGAGTTTTTCCTTGACGAGCGAACGGGCTTCGGCCAAAATGTCCACGCGGTCGCATACGATGTTCGTCTTTTGCCCGCCGCTGAACCGGCCGATGTTCGCCGTCGTTTCTTCGTCGATGCGGCCGAGCGGCATCTTCGCGATCGCCTTCGCCGCCACCGTGATCGCGGAGACGCCTTTTTCAGGAGCGACACCGGCGTGCGCGGTTTTACCGAGGACGGTCACCTTCAGTTTCGCTTGCGACGGAGCGGCGGTGATGATGTCGCCGACGGGGCCGTCGCTGTCAAGGGCGTAGCCGAATTTCGCTTTGATTTTCGCCGCATCCAGCGCCTTGGCGCCGACAAGGCCCGATTCTTCCCCGACCGTAATGACGAATTGCACCGTGCCGTGGGAGATGCCGTTTTCTTTTATAACGCGGATCGCTTCAAACATCGCCGCCAGGCCCGCTTTGTCGTCCGCGCCCAAAATCGTCGTGCCGTCCGAAACGATTTTATCGTCCTTGATCGACGGCTTGACGCCTTTCCCCGGAACGACCGTGTCCATGTGGGAAGTAAAATAAATCGGATCGACGTCTTCCGTGCCTGCCAGTGTGCAGATCAAGTTGTTGGCCCCATGGCCGGTTTTTGCTTTCGCGTCGTCTTCCTCGACCTTCACGCCGAGCGCCGCGAATTTTTCTTTCAACACGCCGGCGATGCCGCCTTCTTCCCCCGTTTCCGAATCGATTTGCACCAGTTCCATGAATTCTTTGACGAGTCGGTCTTGATTTACCACCATCATTCAACTCCTATGTATTCGGCTAGGGTACATGTTTCATTATACGCCGCTAAAAGCCGGCGCGCCAATGACGGCTTTCCCAAAACGCCCGAAAAACGCGGAGGAACGGTACGCGCTGCAACGAATAAAGGCGCACGGCGATGAAAAACAGAAGCCTCCTTCATGCGGACTCTTTTCGCCGCGGACGGGCTAACATCCATGAAGGACACGTTTTGCCGCGGGTCTCTCCCGTTTCATGCTGGCGTTGAATTCGTCATGCTTAGAGCGGAAGGTTCCCGTGCTTTTTCCACGGGCGCGTTTCCCGCTTTCCACGGAGCATGTCCAACCCTTGCAGCAATTTAATGCGCGTTTCGCGCGGGTCGATGACGTCGTCGACCATTCCGTAGGCGGCGGCGACATAAGGATTGGAGAAGCGTTCCCGATATTCCTGGATTTTTTCCGCGCGCGTCCGCACAGGGTCCGGGCTTTCCTGAATTTCTTTGGCAAAAATGACCGTCGCCGCCCCTTCCGGACCCATGACGGCGATTTCCGCGTTCGGCCAGGCGAACACGAGATCGGCCCCGATCGATTTGCTGTTCATGGCCACGTACGCGCCGCCGTAAGCTTTGCGCAGGATGACGGTCAGCTTTGGCACGGTCGCTTCCGCGTAAGCATATATAATTTTTGCGCCGTGCCGGATGATGCCGCCGTGCTCCTGTTTGACGCCCGGAAAAAACCCGGTGACGTCGACGAACGTGATGAGGGGCAGATTGAACGCATCGCAGAAGCGGATAAAGCGGGCGACTTTATCCGAAGCGTCAATGTCGAGGCCGCCCGCCATCGCCTTCGGTTGGTTGGCGACGATGCCGACCGCGGTCCCTTTTATACGTGCAAAACCGACGACCGCGTTTTTGGCGAAGGCGGCGTGCACTTCCATAAAAGAGCCGCGGTCGACAATCTCTTCAATCACCCGGCGCACGTCATAGGGACGCGTCGGATCAAACGGGACGAGATCGATGAGATTTTCCCGGTAATCCGATGTCCCGTCGCCTTCCGCAACCGGCGCCGTCTCCCGATTATTGGCGGGCAAATAGCCGAGGAGTTTGCGGACGATGGCGAACGCTTCCTCCTCGCTCTTCGCTCGAAAGTGGGCGTTGCCGCTGAGGCGATTGTGCACTTCCGACCCGCCGAGATCCTCGGCGCTGATCTTTTCTCCCGTCACCGTCTGAATGACCTTCGGCCCCGTGATAAACATTTGGCTCGTATGATCGACCATGATGACGAAATCCGTCAGTGCGGGCGAATAGACGGCGCCGCCCGCGCACGGCCCCAATATGACGGAAATTTGCGGGATGACGCCGGAATAAATGGTGTTGCGGTAAAAGACGTGGCCGTATCCGTCTAGCGAGACGACGCCTTCTTGGATGCGGGCGCCCCCCGAATCGTTCAGCCCGATGATCGGAACACCCTTTTTGGCGGCCATGTCCATGACGGCGGCTATTTTTTTCCCGTGCATTTCTCCGAGAGCGCCGCCGAAGACGGTAAAATCTTGGGCAAAGAGAAACACCGGCCGCCCCGAAATGTTGGCAAAACCCGTGACGACGCCTTCGCCGGGCGCGTCGCCGTTTAATCCGAGATGCTGGGCGCGATGTTCGATAAAAGGATTCAGCTCGACGAAACTCCCGGGGTCGACGAGCAGGTCGATGCGTTCCCGCGCCGTCAGCTTGCCTCTTTGATGCTGCTTTTCAATCTTTTCGTCGCCCCCGCCGAGTTCGACTTTGCGGCGACGATCGTATAATTCATTGATTTTATCGTAAATGTCCACGTGTTCCCCACCCCATATCGTGATCTCGGCATCCGCTTGCCGCATCGATTTCCATCCATGGGCGCAACCGAAAGGGCGCGTCGCCGAACGTCTTCCGTCAGAGCACCCGCACGCGGCAAGGGAGTCTGATAGACCGACGTGCCTACTCTTGAATGCGCACCCCGTTTTCCATCAGCTGCGGCCGGCGATCGCGGTTGTTATCCAATTACGGCTTTGCTCGGGATCATACGTTTTCCGTTGACTACGGTCCCGGCGATCGCTCTCGTTCCGCGATGCCTTGCCCGCTTGCCGCTTAATGCTCGGCCTTTTTTTCGCACAGCTCGTACAGGACTCCGTGCGCCGCTTTCGGATGCAAAAATGCGATGCGCGAAGCCCCCGCTCCCGGGCGCGCCCGATGATCGACCAACGGAATGCCCGCCGTCTCCAACCGGCGGAGTTGCCCGTCGATGTCCCGGACTTCCAATGCGACGTGATGCAACCCTTCGCCGCGCTGGGCAATAAAACGGGCGACCGGGCTGTCGTCCCCGATCGGCTCGAGCAGTTCAAGATGGAAGTTGCCGGCTTTAAGAAAAGCCACCTTCACTTTTTGCGCTTCCACCGTTTCCGTCCGCTCAAGGGAAAAGCCGAGCTTCTCCTGATAAAACGGGAGGCAGTCGGCGATCGAGCGGACGGCGATGCCGATGTGATCGATCGCCTCCACTTCAATGGGCTGTTCCAATGGAATTCCGTCCCGTTCATACACGGCGCGCTCGATATAGCGGGCGATCTCGATCGTCGGCGTGCCGGGCGTGAAAATTTTCCGAATGCCTTTTGACTCTAAGAACGGGACATCTTCGGCGGGAATGATGCCGCCGCCGATGACGAGGATGTCGTCGGCGCCGCGCGTTTTCAAAAGTTCGGTCACGGCGGGAAACAATTCATTATGCGCACCGGAAAGACACGACAGACCGATGGCATCGACGTCTTCCTGGATCGCGGCGGCCACGATTTGCTCCGGGGTTTGCCTGAGACCGGTATAAATGACTTCCATGCCGTAATCGCGGAGCGCTTGAGCGATGACGAGCGCCCCGCGGTCGTGGCCGTCCAGGCCGGGTTTGGCGATGAGCACGCGAATTTTTTTCTCCATGGTTCTCCCCCTGTCCGTTTTGATCGCCCGTTCAAGGCAAACAAATGATCCATGTCACGGATTTTCCCCTTCTCATACCCCGTTGTATTCACCGAATACGCCGCGAAGAACGCCGCAAATTTCCCCGATCGTGCAATAGGCTTTCACGCAATCGAGAATGGGGGGCATTAGATTGCCGCTTCCCTCTGCGGCCCGCTTCAGCGCCGCAAGGGTCTGTCTGACCCGTTCCCCGTCGCGCCCGGCCCGCACCGCTTGCAGCCTTGCGATCTGTTTTTCGGCGAGCCCCGGGTCGACGCGGTGCCGTTTGGGTTCACGTTCTTCTTCGACGCGGAAGGCGTTGACCCCGACGACAATGTGTTCGCCCTTTTCGATCGCCTTTTGCGTTTCATAGGCGGCGCGATGGATTTCCTCTTGCATATAGCCTTGTTCGATCGCCCGGACGGAGCCGCCCATGTCATCGATCTTTTTCAAATATGCGATCACCTTTTCTTCCATTTGATCGGTCAACGCCTCAATGAAATAAGACCCGCCGAGCGGATCGACCGTATCGGCGACGCCGCTTTCGTACGCGAGGATTTGCTGCGTGCGGAGGGCGAGACGCGCCGTCTCTTCCGTCGGCAAAGACAGCGCCTCATCCAAGGCATTCGTGTGCAGGCTCTGCGTACCGCCCAAGACCGCCGACAAGGCTTGCAGCGTGACGCGGACGACGTTGTTTTCCGGCTGTTGGGCCGTGAGCGTCGATCCGCCCGTCTGAGTGTGAAAGCGAAGCTCCAGGCTCTTCGGATTTTTGGCCGCGAAACGCTCTTTCATGATCCTCGCCCAAATCCGGCGGGCGGCGCGGAACTTGGCGATTTCCTCGAAGAAATGATGATGCGCATTGAAAAAGAACGCGAGCCGCGGGGCGAAGCGGTCGACGTCCAAACCGGCTGCAAGCGCCGCCTCCACGTAAGCGATGCCGTTGGCGAGCGTGAATGCCACTTCTTGCGCGGCCGTCGAACCGGCTTCCCGAATATGGTAGCCGGAAATGCTGATCGTGTTCCATTTCGGCACGTATTGCGAGCAATAGGCAAAAACGTCGGTGATGAGCCGCATGGACGGCTTCGGCGGGAAGATATAGGTGCCGCGCGCGATGTATTCTTTTAAAATATCGTTCTGAATGGTGCCCGATAAGCGGTCGGCGGGCACCCCTTGTTTTTCCGCCACCGCGATGTACATGGCAAGTAAAATCGCTGCCGGCGCATTGATCGTCATGGAGGTCGACACCCGATCCAGCGGGATGCCGTCGAACAGCTGCTCCATGTCCGCCAACGAATCGATGGCGACGCCCACTTTGCCGACTTCCCCCCGCGCCATCGGATCGTCGGAATCGTAGCCGATTTGGGTCGGCAAATCAAAGGCGACGGACAGGCCGGTTTGCCCTTGATCGAGAAGATAGCGAAATCGCCGGTTCGTCTCTTCGGCGGAACCGAAACCGGCATACTGCCTCATCGTCCAGAAGCGCGCCCGGTACATCGTCGGGCGAATGCCGCGGGTGTACGGATATTCGCCGGGCAGGCCAAGCTTTTCCATATATTCGTCGTTCAACGTCGCCGGAAGATACAGGCGCTCGATCGGAATGCCCGAACCGGTCGAAAATTCGTCCTTCCTTTCCGGAAACTTTTCCATCAGCCGCTTCGTTCGTTCGAGCCATTCTTCGTAGGCCTTTTGAAAATCCGTTGAGGATTGCGCCATGCTCTTCCCTCCGTAAGTAAAGCGTTTTCACTTTTATAAAATAAAATTCGCCGGCTCTCGTCATTTTTCCTGCCTAGCCGTTCACAGTATTGTCCTTGGACAGACCGCCCGTTCTTTATTAAGATTAACAATAGCAACAATCGGACGATGGGAGGGCTCGCCCATGCCTAAAAAAACGATTCGAGCCGTCGTGTTCATCATGCTCGCCAGCCTTGTCCTCACGACGGTCTTATCGGGGATCGCCGCGTTATTCTAAAGCGATCGGACGACCGATCACGCGATCCCTTCTGAGTAGAAACCGTCGTGCCGCAGGGAATTCACACCTCCAAGGCACGATCAAAAAGGTAAAGGACTGGCCGCCGGGATGAAAGCGCCCCGATGTTCATGCTCCTGTGCGTTTTCATCCCGGTTTTTTCATAACTGTGTGCTTTCCAACATTTTCTATCGCAAGAAGGTGACGGTTTGCTGAACTGGCATTGGGTATACCGCAATTTTATCGATGCGGCATCTAAAGCCGATCATCCCAAAGGATGGTTGCAAGCGATGCAAAGCTACTGACCTCCAAAAAGATGGCCTCGAACCGTTGCACTTCAAACCGAAGGGCGATACGTCCGAACAAGCGGTCCTCGACCGCTTACAGGCCCTCGGTCCATAGACCAGCACCCTGCAATTAGGCCGGCTCCATGTTTTGCCGAATATCTTTTGACTGCCCCAACCGCGTTTGATTTTCTAGTCAAATATCCCACCGATTCCGCAAACTTCATGAGCGGAGAAGCCCTTTTGCCTTCATCACGGCGATCATTTGTTCCGCCCGCCGTTGGTACGTTTCATTCTTCACCGCTTCCCGGCCGCTCTGAGCGATTTTTTCTCTTTCAACGTCATGGGTTAAATAATAATTCACCAAACGAACCGTCTCCGCCGGAGAATTCGTCACGACGACATCCCTTCCCGGCACCAATCGCGACCGGACCGCCGGCGTATCCAACGTCAGCAAAAAATTTCCGTTGCCCAAAATGTCAAACGTGCGCATCGTGAGCTGCATCGGTGTATTTTGCAAACCGATGTTGATCTTTGATTGTTGGTAAATTTTCAGCACGTCCAAATAATTGGCCACCTCGCCGTGCTGCCATTCTGGCGGGATGACCTTATTTAAAAATTTGTCCATTTTTTTCCAATCTTTTCCCCAAAAATCGACGCGCACGCCTTGTTCAAGCAACGGCGTAATCAGCGTTTTTAACGTTTCGAAACGATAACTGAACCATGACGGGAAATGGGCGTAACTGTTCGCGACGACAGCGACGTCATATCTCTTTTCCTGTCCCGGCGATGTGCTGACGAGCCCCGGTTGATAGGCGAAATCCAGATGCGCCGCGGGAAAACCGCGCTTCTCATAAAGCGGAACGGTTTCCTTGCTGATGGTGAAGACGATGTTTGGGCTGAGGGCGGTCACGTTTTTTTTCATGATGCTCGTAAAAATCGGATCCTCCACGGACCAATAGGCATGAGGAATGCGCCATTTTTTTACATAGGTGCGGATGACGCCGGACCAACGCTGAATGTGTTGTGACCAACCTTGCGTCACGACGAGATCGGGGCGATGATTTTTTATAAGACTAATAATTTTTTGTTTATCAACCAAACCCGAATACACGACGTCGTGCCCTGCATCCCGAAAACCGTTGGGAAGCAGATGGATGAGGGAATCATTGTAATCAAAAAACAAAACTTTCACACGAACACCCCGATTCAGTAGAATGCTTGCGGATCAAAGCGGTTTACGGCCTCCGTGACGTATTGGACTTCCTCGTCGGTCATCACCGGTGAGATCGGAAGGCTTAACACCTCTTGGTGCAAGCGTTCTGTGATCGGAAGCGAAAGCGAATGCCATTCGCGGTAAGCTGGCTGCCGGTGGGGCGCGATCGGATAGTGAATCTGCGTGTCGATGCCTCTCTCCCGCAAGAAGGTTTGCAGGGCCTCGCGATAAGGCGTGCGAACCGCAAAGAGATGCCAGACCGGTTGGACATCGGTGGATTCAGGCGGTTTCGGCAACGATATATAAGGATTTTTGATCTGTTTGAGATAAATGTCGGCGATCGTTCGACGCCGATTGTTATCCTCGTCGAGGTGCGGTAATTTCACCCTTAAAACCGCCGCCTGCAATGCATCGAGCCGGCTGTTGACCCCCTTATAATCGTGGCGGTACTTTTTATGGGACCCATAATGGCGCAGCGCTCTGATCTTCTTCGCCAATTCGGGATCATTCGTCGTCACGGCCCCCCCGTCGCCCAGAGCGCCCAAATTTTTGCCGGGATAAAAGCTGAAGGCCGCGGCGTGCCCGACATTTCCGGTTCTTTTGCTCTTGTAAAGCGCGCCGTGCGCCTGGGCGGCGTCCTCAATGACGATTAAACCGTGGCGGTCGGCGATCTCATGAATCGCGTCCATCTCAGCCGGCCTCCCATAGAGATGAACGGGGAGGATCGCTTTGGTTCGGCTCGTGATGTTGGCTTCGATCCATTCGGGATCAATCGTGTAAGTATCGGGACGCGGCTCTATGGGAACCGGACGCACACGCTCATGGGAAAGCGCTAAAAAAGTCGCGATAAACGTATTGCCCGGCACCAACACTTCATCGTCGTCCGACCAACCGAACGCCTTGATGATCAACGTTAAGGCGTCCAACCCGTTCCCCACCGCTACGCAGTGTTCGACGCCGCAGTAAGCGGCGAATTCGCGCTCAAAGCTCTCCACCTCATCGCCCAACACGTAACAGCCGCTCTCCAAAACGCGATCCATCGCCGCATCGATGGCTTCGCGAAAGCGTTCGTTGATTTTTTTTAAATCCAAAAACGGGACTTTCATGTTCCGTCCCCCGCTCTCAGAAGTTGATCGCCGACATTTTTATAGATGAGCTGACATTGCGGACAAGTTTCACCTACGAGGCGGGTGCCGCATTCGCAAACATATCCCTTAAAGGTTGCGGGATTACCGTACCAAAGGGTATGGGCCGGCACATCTCTTGTCACGACCGCACCGGCGCCGATCAAGGCGTACCGACCGATCCGGCGGCCGCCAACGATGGTCGCGTTCGCACCGATGGACGCTCCTTCATCAACGACGGTGCGAAGAAAGGCATCGGGATAAACCTTCGATCGCGGCCGAAGATCATTCGTAAACGTAACGTTCGGTCCGACGAAGACGCGATCTTTCAGAACGATGCCATCCCATAAAAAAACGCCAGGCTTGATCGTGACCTCATTGCCGATCGTCACGTCGTTTTCTATAAACGTATGATCGCAAATATTGCAGTTTTTCCCGATCTTGGCCCCCGGAAGAATGTGGGCATACGCCCATATCCGCGTCCCGTCGCCGATATGCCGCGTCTCCACCAACGCTTGCGGATGCGCGTAAAACGTCATCGCGGCGCGCCTCCCGGCGGCGTCTTTTCCCGAACCGCTTGGAGGAAGGTCTCATAGTCGCGGATATAGTCGGCCTCATCATAATGCTGATCCGCAAGAACGAGAAGAATGGCGTCCGGGCTGAACCCGTACATCACCCGCCATATCATCTCCGGAATGATCAAGAGTTCGCGAGGGCTCTTCAGTTCATAGACCGTCCGCGTTTTTCCGTCATCGACCCCGACTTTGAGCCGCCCGTTCAGGCAGATCAGCGCCTGCTTCACCCTTTTATGGGCATGGTAGCCGCGCGGTTTGCCATCTTTATTTCCATAAATATAATAAACCCGTCTGACGGGAAACGGGATGCTGCGGCCGACTTCGATCGAAACGAGATGCCCCCGTGGATCGGAAACGGTCTCCAACTCCTTGAATTCCACTCTCATCGGCTTCCACCTCATTTTAATCTATGCCGACCCAGCCGCATCGGTATGGGCATTCAAAAGGACCGATCCGAATGGACTTTCTACCATTTTTCCGTAAGCTTGTTCCCTATCACTCTCCTCCTTCATAGTATGATTATGTACGAATGCGTTCGGGGAGACACGCGCTCATGCGGATCGTCTTCAACGGTCGCTCGGGCTTCGTTAAAGAGCCTGCCATTGGCCGGTTATAGTTTTTCTTCCCATCTATAAAAGACTTTTTATACCTCGAGATCAACAGCCATGTACAAAAGAAAAAGGAAGGTGAAAAGTCCGTGATGAAAGGCATCCTGCTCGCCGGGGGAACCGGTTCAAGACTTTATCCATTAACTAATGTCACGAATAAACATTTATTGCCAGTGGGGAAATATCCGATGATTTTTTTCCGCTCGTTAAACTCCGTGAGGCCGGTATTAAGGACATCTTCATCGTGACCGGAAAAGATCATATCGGGGAAATCGGCAAATTACTCGGAAGCGGGAAAACGTTCGGGGTTTCGCTCAGTTATCTCGTCCAAGACCGCCCCGGCGGGATCGCTGAAGCCGTCGCTCTGTCCGAGCCGTTCATTCACTCAAAAGAACGCATCGTCGTTGCGTTGGGTGACAATCTGTTTTCCGATTCATTGACCGGCTATATTAAAAACTATGAACGGCAAAAAAGCGGCGCAAAAATTTTGCTCCATAAAGTGGAGGATCCCGGGCGCTACGGCGTCGCCGAACTCCGGAACGATAAAGTGATCCGCATTGTAGAAAAACCGAAACATCCAAAAAGCCCCAACGCTGTTACCGGTATCTACATGTATGACCATTCGGTGTTCGATATGATCAAACGCATCCGCCCATCACCGCGCGGCGAATGGGAAATATCCGACGTGAATAACATGTATATTAGTCAAAATCTCATGACCTATGATTATTTAAAAGGCTGGTGGTTGGACACCGGCACATTTGCTTCCTATCAAAAAGCCAACCAATTGTTGCAAAACGCGACTTTGAACATCTGAGAAAGCAGGTGACCGTTTGCATCTCCTTATCACCGGCGGCGCCGGATTTATCGGCAGCCACTTTGTCCGCTATATCGTGAACCATCATCCGGACGATCATTGCGTTGTCCTCGATCGCCTGACCTATGCCGGATCGATGAACAATCTAAAAGCGATCACCGGCAAAGCGAACTGGACGTTCATTAAAGGCGACATCGCTGACGCCTCACTCGTCTCGTCCATTTTATCGGGCGAAAAAGGCCGTCAACCGATCGATGCCGTCGTCCATTTCGCCGCCGAATCCCATGTCGACCGCAGCATAAAGGAGCCCCACCCATTTATCCGAACCAACATCGTCGGCACGCACGTGTTACTGGAAAGCGCAAGGCGATATGGGGTCAAGCGATTCATCCAAATCTCGACCGACGAAGTGTACGGTTCGCTCGGCCCGGCGGGTTCTTTTGCGGAGAACTCACCGCTGTCTCCTAACAACCCTTATGCAGCGAGCAAAGCGAGCGCCGATCTTCTCGCGTTGTCTTATTGGCGCACGTACCGGCTGCCGGTCATCATTACGCGCAGTACGAACAATTACGGTTCGCATCAAAACCCGGAGAAACTCATCCCGCTCGCAGTCAGCCGTGCGTTGGCCGACGAACCGGTGACGATTTACGGAGATGGACAACACACCAGAGACTGGGTGCATGTTGAAGACCATTGCCGGGCGATCGACCTAGCATTGCGCAAGGGAGAAAACGGGGAGATCTACAACATCGGCGCCAACAACGAATGGACCAATCTCGAGCTCGTCAAACTGATCCTAAAACTATTAAACAAGGATGAATCGCTCATCACCTTTGTGGCGGATCGCCCGGGACACGACCGGCGTTATGCCATCGACTCAACGAAAATCCAAACACAGCTCGGTTGGAAACCAACCAAAAATTTCCTCCTCGGTTTAAAAGAAACCATCAACTGGTATCGGAAACATCAAAACGATTGGCGCATTGATTAAATTGCCCCCCATTCCCCCGTTCATCCCTGCTTTTGGCGGTATGACAAGCGATCAGGTTCAATCAGAGGAGGAAGATGAGCGCCAAAACGCGTAAACGGGGGGATCTAAAATGCGGACCGCCCAAAAATGTCCTTTCGCCGCTTATGGCCCGTATCGTACCCCGTCATGGAAAATGCCCCAGAGTTTGAGACAGAGAGGATGATGACATGGAAACCCCGGTCCAGTGTATAAACACTTTATACGAGTGGCTTTCCGCAAACGTTGCCGACCGTATCGGCGAATATTATCAAAAAATCTATGACGCCAGCACCATACCGACCGTTAAGCCGACGGTCATCGGCGGCGAAGTGGGGAACGCTTTTAAAGCGTCGCTTTCTTCACCCGCGGCGTTTGTCGGTGTCCTTCCGAACGGGAGAGTGTGGGGACCCTATGCGGCCATCCTCACGCCGGATAACCTCGTCGTTGCGGAGTTCTCTCATGATCCGCATCATTACCTGGACATCAAAAGTCACCCGATTTTTAAGGAGCCCGCATTATCCGAGCCCATTTATTATGATGAAACCATCGCCGTCATCGCCAGCGTCTTTAACGGCAACTATTACCATTGGTTTTTCGACGTTTTGGCTCGTATTCACCTCATCGAACGCAGCCGCATTCCGATCGACCGATATCTCATCCTCGATCAAAGCCACGCTTTCCAAAAGGCCACGCTTTCGATGATGGGGATACCGAACGAGAAAATCATGACCACTGCCCCGAATTTTCACATTCAAGCCAAACGCCTCATTCTCCCGTCGTACGATCAACCGGTCGGACACACGTCGCCGTGGGCGTGCCGCTTCTTTCGCCACACCTTTAAAACATATGTAGGCCGAAGCCGGCAATCCTTTCGCGGTTATCAGAGGATATATATCAGCCGATCGGGGGCCGCGTATCGGCGCGTCACGAACGAGAGGCTTTTGCTCCCTCTCTTGCAAAGGGCAGGTTTTAAAATCGTCCGGCCGGAAACGTACACGCTTCAAGATCAAATTTCCTTGTTTTCCCAAGCGGATGCCATTATTGGGCCGACGGGCGCGGCGCTGACGAACCTCGTCTTTTGCCGTCCGGGCACCAAGGTGGCGATCTTTCAGCCCGCCGGATTAAATGATATCTCTTATTGGGCCATCTGCAACATGCTCCAATTGCGTTGTTATTTGCTCCTCGGGCGGACCACCCCGCTTTCTGAAGTCGAAGCGGTCATGAACCTTGCAAGCTTTGAAATACAGCCTCCGCATCTCCAACAACTATTGAATATCATTTCTACGTGATTCTCTCTTAGGGAATCGCCTTGTACCTTTCATCGTGCATGATGCGACGCACCGCACACGATCAAAGCGGACTCATCATAATCCGAAGATGCTTTCGCTATCATCGTTGCGGTCTTTTCCGCAAGGGAAGACGCCCAAACAAAAAACGGCCCCTGATGCAAAGATCAGGAGCCGTTTGCCGCTCGCCCGTCAGGCTTTCGCGCAATGTTCATCGAGGAGCTCTTCCAGCCGGGCCGCCACTTCGTGGGGCTCGCGGCCTTCGATTTCATGGCGTTCAACCATGGCGACGATTTTGCCGTCTTTTAACAGGGCAAAAGACGGGGAAGACGGCGGATAGCCGACAAAGTATTCACGGGCGCGTTCGGTCGCCTCTTTGTCTTGGCCGGCAAACACCGTCACGAGCTGGTCGGGCTTGTTGTACACATTGGCCGCATAGGCCGCCGCCGGACGCGCAACACCGCCGGCGCACCCGCACGTCGAATTGATCATGACGAGGGTCGTGCCTTTTTTATTGAACGCTTCATCGACTTCCTCGGGCGTGCGCAACTCACGGTAGCCGGCTTCCGTGATTTCCCGGCGGGCGGCGTTGACGATGTCGTTCATGAAAATGTTAAAATCCATGCTCACGCGCATCATCTCCATTAACTGAATTCGCCCTTATTTTACCGCTTTTCGGAAGTTGCCGCAAAAGGTATGCAACATTCGCCAGGGCGTTTTGGCCGCACCGGAGGGTTCGCCTGTGGAAGATGGCGGCTTCGCCCGCTCATCAAGGTGCATCCCGCCGCTTGCGAATATGAACTGCCGCTTGATAAAACTCGCGGCACAGCCCGGCGGACCGGCGCTGGCCGCGAGATCCTTTTTAATAGATCGACGTGTTTTTCTCCGACATATTCTCTAAAATCTCTTTGATGCGGGCGAGGAAGCGGCCGGCGATCAAACCGTCCAGAACGCGGTGATCGATCGACAGGCAGAGATTGACCATGTCGCGGACGGCGATCATTCCTCCCTCCAAGACGACCGGGCGTTTGACAATCGATTCCACGGACAAAATCGCCGCTTGCGGATAATTGATGATCGGCTGCGACATGATCGAGCCGAACGACCCCGTGTTGTTGACGGTAAACGTGCCGCCTTGGACGTCGTCGGCGGTGAGGCGCCCGCTCCGGACTTTGGCGGCGAGCTCGGCGACGCTCTTCGCCAGCCCTTTGATGCTCAGCTCATCGGCATGTTTGATGACGGGCACGTATAGCGCGTCGTCCGTCGCGACGGCGATCGAAATATTGATGTCCTTTTTCTCGATGATTTTATCGCCCGCCCACGTGCTGTTCATGCGCGGGAATTCGCGAAGCGCTTCGACCGTCGCTTTGATGAAAAACGGCAAAAACGTCAGGCTGAAGCCTTCTTTCCGCTTAAATTCCTCTTTTATCTTATTCCGGTAAGCGACGAGATCCGTGACGTCGACTTCAACCATCGTCCAGGCGTGCGGCGCTTCGTGTTTGCTCCGCACCATGTTGGCCGCGATGGCGCGGCGCACGGGAGTGACCGGAATTTCCACATCGCCTGGTGCCGCTTGAACCGCGGCCGGCTTGGGCGCCTCTTCTTTCGCCGCCCGAGCTTCATGGACAGCAGGCGTGACCGGCGCGGATTTCGGAGCGGACGGTGCGGCAGCGGTTTCGGACGCGGCCGGCTCATCCGCTTTTTTCGGCGCCGTACCGGACTCGATGAGCTTCAGCAGATCTTTTCGGGTAATGCGCCCGCCCTTGCCGGTGCCTTCCACCTTCTCCAGATCGATGTGATGTTCCTGGGAGAGCCGGAGCACCGCCGGCGAGTAGCGCCGCTTCATCGGCTTTTCGTCATTCGCTTCGGCGTCTTTGGCGGCTGCATCCGCCCCGGCCGAAGCGGCCGGTTCATCGACGCCGGCGGCCGGCTGATCGACTGTTTCAATCAGGCACATGACCTCGCCGACGGCAAGCGTGTCGCCTTCGGAGGCGACGAGCTCTTTTATTCGGCCCGTAAAAGACGAGGGGACTTCGGAATTGACTTTATCGGTCGTGACTTCGGCAATCGGATCGTATTTTTTGACTTCGTCGCCGACTTGGACGAGCCATCGTTCGATCGTGCCTTCGGTCACGCTTTCCCCCAGTTGGGGCATCAAGATTTTTTCAATGGCCATTTGTTGCCCTCCCATCCTCAGAATTCCGCCAATTCGCGCATCGCCCGTTCGATTTTTTCAGGATTGATCATGAAAAATTTTTCCATCGTCGGCGCATAAGGCATGGCGGGCACGTCGGGCCCCGCGAGCCGCTTGATCGGGGCATCGAGGTCGAACAGACAATGTTCCGCAATGACGGCCGCCACTTCGCTGATAACGCTGCCTTCTTTATTGTCTTCGGTGACCAGCAGCACTTTTCCCGTTTTGGAGGCCGCCTCGATGATCGCCTCTTTATCGAGCGGATAGACGGTCCGCAGGTCGAGGATGTGGGCCGATATGCCCTCTTCAGCCAATTTTTCCGCGGCCTGCAAGGCAAAATGGACGCACAAGCCGTAAGTGATGACGGTGATGTCGTCGCCTTCGCGCTTCACGTCCGCCTTCCCGATCGGCAAGGTGTAATCGTCTTCGGGAACTTCCCCTTTGATCAAACGATAAGCACGTTTATGCTCGAAAAAGAGGACGGGGTCGTTCGAACGGATCGCCGCTTTGAGAAGCCCCTTGACGTCGTATGGCGTCGAAGGCATGACGATCTTTAAGCCGGGGACATTCGCAAAAATCGCTTCGACGGACTGCGAGTGGTAAAGCGCGCCGTGCACACCGCCGCCGTAAGGGGCGCGAATCGTCAGCGGAACGCTCCAATCGTTGTTCGACCGATAGCGGATTTTCGCGGCTTCGGAAATGATTTGGTTCGTCGCCGGCAGAATGAAATCGGCAAACTGCATTTCGGCGATCGGGCGCATGCCGTACATGGCAGCGCCGATCGCCACGCCGGCTATGGCCGATTCCGTGAGCGGCGTATCGATGACGCGCTGTTCGCCGAACTGTTCGATCAATCCGGCGGTCGCCCGAAACACGCCGCCCCGGACGCCGACGTCCTCTCCCATGACAAAGACGTTTTCGTCGCGCTCCATCTCTTCCTTGATCGCCTGGGTGACTGCTTCGATGTATGAAAGAACCGGCATGGGTTTCCCCTCCTATTCCTCATAAACATATTTCAACGCCGATTCGGGCTCCGCATACGGCGCTTGTTCCGCATAGTCCGTCGCTTCGTCGACGATGGCGTCCACGCGTTCGTTGATCGCTTGATCTTTTTCCTCGGTCAACGCGCCGGTTTCCAGCAAATAGTTTCTGAAGAGGTAAAGGCCGTCTTTTTTCTTCGCCTCTTCCACCTCTTCCTTCGTCCGGTAGGTCATGTCGTCATCATCGGACGAATGCGGCGTCAGCCGGTAGCAGATCGTCTCGATGAGCGACGGGCCTTCCCCGTTGCGCGCGCGTTCAACCGCTTTTTTCACGACTTCATAGACGGCGAGCGGATCGTTGCCGTCGACGGTCGCCCCGAACATGCCGTAACCGACGGCGCGGTCGGACACGCGTTCGCAGGCGAGCTGTTTCTTGATCGGTACGGAAATCGCATATTGGTTGTTTTCACACATGAAGATGACCGGCAATTTATGGACGCCGGCAAAGTTCGCGGATTCATGGAAATCGCCTTGGTTGGATGAGCCTTCCCCGAACGTGGCGAGCGAAACGATGTTTTCGCCTTTCATCCTGGCGGCGAGCGCCACGCCGACCGCATGGGCGACCTGCGTGGTCACCGGAGAGGATTGCGTTAAAATCCGCAGCTTTTTACTGCTGAAGTGGCCGGGCATTTGCCGGCCGCCGGAGTTTGGATCTTCCGCTTTCGCAAACGCCGACAGCATCAAATCGCGCGCCGTCATGCCGAAAGCGAGCACCATGCCCATGTCGCGATAATACGGAGCGATGACATCTTTCGTACGGTCGAGCGCGTAAGCCGCGCCGACTTGCGCCGCCTCTTGCCCTTGACACGAGATGACAAACGGGATCTTTCCGGCGCGGTTCAATTTCCACATGCGCTCGTCGATTTTGCGCGCAAGCAGCATCGTTTCGTACATCTCAACGACCGTCTCATCCGACAAACCAAGCGACTCATGACGGTTTTTCCCCATCTTTTAAACCCTCCTCACGGCTTCAAAATATATGAAACTCCTCGCGGCGACCCGCCGCCTTTTCTCGTTTTCATGCGGCTCGCCGACGCTGGTTTTTGATCCTCAGTCCGCATTTTCGCGCAAGATGCCGTGCGGACCAGGAATGCCTTTTAAGCGTGAATGGCCCGGCCGTAAACGTCAAGCGCCGCCTCGCCCATGATTTCCGAGAGCGTCGGATGCGGATGGATCGTCTCGGCGATCTCAAGCGGCGTCGCGTCAAGCAAGCGGGCGAGCGCGGCTTCGGAAATCATGTCGGTGACATGGGGACCAAACATGTGCACGCCGAGGCAGTCATCCGTGCGTTTATCTTGGACGATCTTGACGAATCCGTCCGCTTCCCCGTAGACGAGCGCTTTCCCGATCGCTTTAAAAGAAAATTTGCCGACCTTCACGTCGTAGCCTTTTTCCTTCGCTTCCTGTTCGGTCAGGCCGATCGATGCCGCTTCCGGACGCGTGTAAATGCAGCGCGGCACCATGGTCGGATCGAGCGGTTCGGTCGCCAGGCCGGCGATGTGTTCCACCGCTTTAATGCCTTCGTGCATCGCGACGTGGGCGAGCTGCAGGCCGCCGATGACGTCGCCGATCGCGTAAATATGCGATTCGGCCGTTTGGTAATGGGCATTGGTGACAATATAGCCGCGCTCCGTTTTCACGGCGGTGTTGTCCAGCCCAATGTCGTCCGTATTGGGCGCCCGGCCGACCGAGACGAGCATTTTTTCCGCCGAGAAGGCCTGCCTTTCGCCATTGATTTCCGCTTCAACGGCCACTTGTTCACCTTTTTTCAGCGTCTCCGGCAAGACTTTCGCCGACGTGACGACCTTAACGCCGCGTTTTTCCAGATGCTGTTTCAACGCCGCGCTGATATCCGGGTCTTCTGTGGGAACGAGGCGGTCGGCATATTCCAGCACCGTGACGGAAACGCCGAAGTCGCTGAACATGGACGCCCATTCGACGCCGATGACGCCGCCGCCGACGATGAGGATGGACGCCGGCAATTCCGTCAAATGGACCGCTTCATCCGAGGTGATGATCTGAACGCCGTCGCTCTCCAAGCCGGGAAGCAGGCGGGGCCGCGAACCGGTCGCGATGATCAGATGCTCCGGCACCAAAATGTCGTTCTCTTGTCCGTTTTCATATTCAACGGAGACCGCGCCGGCAAGGGGCGAAAAAATCGACGGGCCGAGCAGGCGGCCGTAGCCGTGGTAGACATCGATTTTCCCTTTCTTCAGCAAATACTTTACACCATTGTGCAGCTGGTTGACGATGGCATTTTTTCTTTCCTGCGCCTTCCCGAAATCGACGGTCACCCCGGATGTGACGACGCCATACTTCTCGGCGTCTTTCACCGTGGCGTACACCTCGGCGCTTCTGAGCAGCGCCTTGCTCGGGATGCAGCCGCGGTGCAGGCAAGTCCCGCCCAGCGGGCCGCATTCGACGACCGCCGTTTTCAACCCGAGTTGGGAGGCGCGGATCGCCGCCACATAACCGCCGGTTCCCCCGCCGAGGATCACGAGATCATAGGATTTCGCCATTTTGACACGCTCCTTCGCCAAGCGTTACATAAAAAAAGAATTCGGTGCGGGTAAACGCCCGCCGTCCGGACGGAGGAGCATCCGAGCGCGAACGACGGCGCCTTCCCGCACAGCCTTTATCGTCTGTTCAGCAAGCTTTTTTCGTTCTTCAGGAACGTGCTGCGCGCGTTTTTCATCTTGGCGATCCGTTCTTCGGCAAGCCGGTCGGCGGCTTTATACGTCGGGATGCCTTCGCGCGCGGAAATCTCGAAGATTTCCAACAAGCGATCATAGAGGCCTTCGACTTTTTTCAACGCCCGCTCTCGGTTGTAGCCGAGCAGCTCGTCCGCGACATTGATGACGCCGCCGGCGTTGATGACATAGTCCGGCGCATAAATAATGCCTTTTTCGTGGAGGATGTCGCCGTGGCGTTCATCCTTCAACTGATTGTTGGCGCTGCCGGCGACGACTTTCGCTTTCAGCTGCGGAATCGTTTCGTCGTTGATGACCGCGCCGAGCGCGCACGGTGAGAAAATGTCGCAATCCACGCCATAGATGTCTTTCGGATCGACGGCCTTGGCGCCGAAGGCTTCCACGGCTCGTTTGACGGCTTCTTCATTAATATCCGTGACGATCAAGCGGGCGCCTTCCTTATGCAGATGTTCCAGGAGCGCGTAAGCGACGTGGCCGACGCCTTGAACGGCGATGGTTTTCCCTTCAAGGGAATCCGAACCGAACGCCACCTTCGCGGCCGCTTTCATGCCTTTATAGACGCCGTAAGCGGTTACCGGGGACGGGTTGCCCGACGAACCGAATTCGGCGGAAATGCCGGTGACATAATCGGTTTCTTCGTGGATGATATCCATGTCTTCAACCGTCGTTCCCACGTCTTCGGCGGTGATGTAACGGCCGTTTAAGCCTTGGATGAAGCGGCCGAGCGCGCGGAACATCGCCTCGTTTTTGTCCTTTTTGGGATCGCCCATGATGACCGTTTTCCCGCCGCCGAGATTCAGGCCGGCGACGGCGTTTTTATACGTCATGCCGCGGGCGAGGCGAAGCGCATCTTCAATCGCGGCTTCTTCCGATTCATACGTCCACATTCTTAAACCGCCAAGCGCCGGGCCAAGGGTCGTATCGTGAATGCAAATGAACGCCTTCAGCCCCGATTCCCTGTCTTGGCAGAAGATGAGTTGTTCGTAATCGTATTTCTCCATGTATTTCATGATTTCCATAAGAAAGACCTCCTTTGGTTCTCATGGCCGCAGAATCGACCGCTAAGGTTCCTAGTGCAAAAAACGTTCCAAAGCGAACCCTTAATGTAAGCGCTTTATTTTCCATATGGACGCATGAAAAATTTTGCGCATATGCAGGTTATTGCAAGCCAGAACGTTCAATGCCGAGCTTATCCAATTTATAGTATAGATTTCGGACCGACAGGCCGAGCGCTTTTGCGGTTTTTGTTTTGTTATAATCATGATCCTTTAACGCTTTCTGTATAATTTCTCTTTCATAGGCGGTGACAAGATCGGCCAGCCGGGACGGCGGCCTTTCAGCACCCGGGGCCATCCGCGGGCTTTCAAGTGCCGCTTTAAAGTCGAGCGGCGGCAGATGACGGGCTTCGACGCGCGTCTCATGGACGGCCATGCGAATGACGGCGCGTTCCAATATATTTTCCAATTCCCTGACGTTGCCTGGCCAATCATAGGCGATCAGCCCATCGACCGCTTCAGGGGCAATATCCCATACATGCCTTCCGAAATCGCGGTTGATTTTATTCAACAAATGCTTGGCGAGAGGCGGAATATCTTCTTTGCGCTGCCTGAGAGGAGGAATGAAGATGGGCAGGCGATTGAGGCGATAATAGAGATCTTCGCGAAACGTGCCTTCCGCCATGCGCTTCTCCAGATTCACGTTCGTCGCGGCGATGACCCGGACATCGACCGGGACGGGCTTCGTCCCGCCGACGCGGACGATTTCCTTCTCTTGCAAAACCCTGAGCAATTTCGCTTGCATCCGCGGGGACAGTTCGCCGATTTCATCCAAAAAAATACTTCCGCCATGCGCTTCCTCAAAAAATCCGCGCTTGCCGCCCTTTTTCGCTCCGGAAAAGGCGCCTTCATCATATCCGAACAGTTCGCTTTCCAAAAGGGATTCGGAAAGCGCCGCGCAATTAACCCTGACGAATTTTTTATAACGTCGCGGGCTCGCGTTGTGAATCGCATGGGCGAACAGCTCTTTCCCGGTGCCCGACTCTCCGCGGAGCAAGACCGTAATCGGCGTGCCGGCGGCCGACTTCGCCTGGTCGATCGCCCATCGCATCGCTTCGGAGACCGCGATGATATCGTCGAAGGTATATTTCGCCTCCAAGGAGCGGATCAATTGGCGCGCGCTGGAGCTCATCGGTTAAAGCCGTGATCTCGGTCATATCTTGGATGATGGCGACGCTCCCCTTGATCGCGCCGTCGACGACGATCGGGGCGACATTGACGACGACATCGCGTTTCGCTTGTCCGACTTTCATGCGCGCCCCCCGCACCGGCTTGCCGGTCTTGAGCACTTTCATGTGCATGCTTTCGCCTTCGGAAATGTCGATCGTCGCGGGCTTGCCGATGACCTCTTTTTCCGTCAGACCCGTCAATCGCGTATAAGCCGGATTGATGAGGATGCCGTTGCCGTTTTCATCGACGACGGAAATCGCCTCTTCCGCCGACTGAATGATCGCGTTCAGCATCGTCTGAACGGCGCGCAAATCCGTGATTTCGTCCGCAAGCTTTTCGACGTCGGTGATGTCTTTGAAAACGGCAAACGCGCCGCGCGGCCGGCCTTGTTCGTCCAAAATCGGCAACCGCGTCGTGATGATCGTTTTCCCGTTGTTTAATGATTGCTGGCGATTGATCTCCGGTTGTCCGGTATGTAACAGGCGTGGAAGCTCGGTGGTCGGAATGACGTCTTGTACGTGTCGGCCGATGACGTCAGCGCGCTTCAAACCCATGATGGTTTCGGCGCTCGGATTGAACAGCGTCACGATGCCGCGGGCATCGATGGCCACCATGCCGTCGTGCGTCAAATTGAGGATGAGCCGCTCCAGCTCAGATTGTTCTTTGAGCTTGCGGATCAGTTTCTCCTTGTCGTTCATCAAAGCGGCGACCGCGCGGACGATGTTGTACGGAATGACCGCCGTTGAAGAGGGAATGCGGCGGATAAGCTCGTCATCGATGGCGTCCGTCGCCGCGTTCACCGCGATGTCCAAAGCCGGACGAATATAAGGCAACCATGACGTATCGGTGGCGATTCCCTTTTTCGCGGCGTATTTTAAAGCCGGCGCGCGCGGATTTTCATCGACGACGCAAACGATGCGCACCGACTTTTCCGCCTCAAGCGTCTTCAGCAACTGCAAGCCGTGGACACCGCCTCCGATGATCAGAACCGATTTCAATCGCATCACCTGACTTGGAAAGAAAACCAGCGCAAACTGTGCCCCGGCGGTTGACCGGCCGCCGAAACGGACTTTTCCCTCGCACCAAAGGCTTCCCACATTCCGATGACGTTTCACCGCGCTTCCGCTCCCAGCGCAGATGCACCTGCCGTGGTGAACCCTGTCACGAAACGGACGCTGCCGCGCATTCAAGCGAATATCGACGCTGCAGGATATCAAAAGCTAAGATTTTCATCCTTATTTTAACCAACTTTTCCACTCGGCACAATTGGACAGTCCCCATGAACTTCGTTAGAATTAAGGATCAGATAGAAGAATTAAAATGAGCATCGGTCAGGCGACCTTTCAAACGACGGTCGCAACCGTAAAGGAAGTGCCGTTATGTCGCGAGTTATCGCATTGCTCTCGCTCGTCATCCCCGGCGCGATCGCGGCTGCGGGCGTAAAACTCATGCGCGATACGGTTTTTGATATTCTCCACTCGCCCTTTCCGTGGCTTTGGCTGCAATTTCTGGCCGGCCTGGTGATGTTCGGCGCCGGCGTCTCGTTCATCGGAGGCTGGGTGGCCTACCGCGACCGGAAACATCATTACTCGTATCGAAACCGCCAGCCGCGGCGGAACGGCCGCCGTCGGGAAAACGCTCCCGATATCGATAAAAACAGGGAAACGCGCGATCTTTAGCGAAGATAGCGCGTTTTATAATGCTCACCTCTTCATGGACCAAACAACGTCACGGCGCACGGCTCAACCGTTGCGCGCTTCCGGTTTATCCAACGAAGCGACGGGATCAAACCGGCACTCCTGCAAAGGGATGACCTTGGTCTTCTTAATAAACTTGTAACCGAACCACAGAATTAAAAACAGCGGGATGCCGAGATAGGCAGCGGTGACGTCCATCCAATTGATATGTCCGCTTAAGAAAGCCTGATAATCTTGGGCCAAAATGACGATCAAGCAAACGATGAAGGCAAAGATCGGTCCGAAGGGATACCACTTCGCCCGGTACGGCAACTCTTCAAGGGATCGCCCCTGAGCGACGTACGCTTTGCGGAACCGATAATGGCTGATGGCGATGCCGATCCAAAAGATGAACCCCGTAATCCCTGAAGCATTCAACAACCAAATGTATATTTTTCCGCTCCCGTATATGGAGGCGAGAAAGGCGAGCATGCCGATGACCGTCGTCGTAATGAGCGACCAAATCGGGACGCCGCGTCTGTTCACCTTTGCGAAAAATTTCGGCGCCTGCCCGTCTTCGGCCATCGCATAGAGCATCCGCGTCGAGGCGTAAAGGCTCGAGTTGCCCGCGGACAAGACGGCCGTCAAGATGACGGCATTCATGACGGAAGCCGCAAACGCGAATCCGGCGCGTTGAAAGACGATGGTGAACGGGCTGACCATGACGTCCGAACTCAACAGATTTTTATTTGTATAAGGAATCATGAGACCGATTACGGCAATGGCCAGAATATAGAAAAGCAAGATCCTCCAAAAAATCGTGCGGATCGCTTTCGGGATGTTCACTTTCGGATCTTCGCTTTCCCCGGCCGCGACGCCGACGATTTCCGTCCCCTGAAACGAAAAACCGGCGATCAAAAACACGCTGAGCACGGTGGACACCCCGCCGACAAAAGGCGCGTCGCCCGTCGTGAAGTTTTTAAATCCGACCCCTTCACCGCCGATGATGCCGACGATCATGAGCAAACCGACAACGATGAAAATGATGACGGTAGCCACTTTAATGAACGAAAACCAATATTCCCCTTCGCCGTATCCCCTGACGGACAAGTAATTTAACGAAAAGAGCAAAATCAAGAACAGCAAGCTCCATAAAAATGGGGACCCGTGCGGAAACCAAAATTTCATGATGACGGCGGCGGCCGACAGTTCGGCGGCGAGCGTAATCGCCCAGCTGTACCAATAATTCCAGCCGAGCGCAAAACCGAGCGCCGGGTCGATGAACCGCGTGGCATACGTGCTGAAGGAACCGCTTACAGGCATGTAAGCAGCCAGTTCGCCGAGGCTCGTCATGATGAAATAAACCATGATGCCGGTGATGAGATAGGCAACCAACGCGCCGCCCGGCCCGGCATCATGCACGGTCGCTCCGCTTCCCAGAAACAGGCCGGTGCCGATCGCGCCGCCGAGGGAAATCATGGTGAGGTGCCGCGCTTTTAACCCTCTCTTCAATTTTTCTGCCGCTGCCAACTTTTTCACATTCCTTTCATATCAATTTTCTTATCAATCCGATAATTTATTATACTAAGAAATCTGGAGCGTGTCGATAGCGCGGAGTAATTTACATATTCCTCCATCTTTGCCTCAGCAGCGGCAGCAAACATGCCGATGTCGCCAGCGATAGGCCGGCCATGTTTCACCGTTGTTAAAAGGCCTGCGCTTACCCTATTTCCGATTCATCGTTTGACTGCCGACCCTGTACCACTCACTTTTTACGGATAGAATGCTTGCCCATTCAACAAGCTTTCCTCTGATATCGACCATGAAAACGGACAAAGGCGCCCGATCGAGCGTTGTGCACCGCCGCCGATGCACGAAGCGTTGGCATTGCCGTCCGGCCCTTCCGCCCATTCTTTGTGAGGATCTAAAAGTCTATTGAAACAAATGATAACCGATGAAACGCGCCCGATCACTAGGAATATTTTGGTATCCTTTTGCAACGCCCGCTCTTTTCTCCGTGCCGAAAATTCCCTATTAAACTTGCGCTCCGCATTGCAAATGGAAAGCTGGCTCCGCGCTTTCCGGCGCCATTCCGGCCGCTTGCTGTCGGCCAAACGGGTATGCCCCCGTTCGGCTGAATGTGAAAACCAGGAAACGCCTCGGCCTTCCTCATTTTATTTTTTGGCGGTTTTCTGTCTTTTTTCTCCCACCGTCCACAGCCAATAACCGAAAACAAGGGCGATGATGCAACCGACCAACGTATAGATCAGCCGGTCGACCATCAGATCAAAAGAAATCTGCTTCCCGCGATTGAGCAAAATAAATAGCAAAGGCGTCATGGCCATCGAATAAACGGCATAATTTCGCACTTTTAAATAACGGCGGACACCGCCGATGCACGCGACGATGAGGACCAGCCACGGCATCGAAACCGGAAACGCCAATACCGCGGCGCCGAGCAAAACGCCGAAAAACGTACCGGCAGCGCGTTGAAAAATGCGTGAAGTCCCGTTCGCCGCGTTTCTTTGCAGCACCAACACAATGGTCAGGCTGATCCAATAGGCATGCGGAGACTTTAACAACAATTGGATGCCCTGGGCGAGGCTCAAACATAAAACCAAACGGATCGGATAGGACCACGCCCGGAAGGTTTTCAATCTGACCAGCCAGTATTTCATTTGCGCATGAAAATCCGCCTTTGAATCATGGACAGATAGCGACCGGTGCGACGATTCCTTTTTCATATTGGGAAAAAATAAAGAGATCAAAGCCGCCCAAACAGCGCCTAAAGAAGAAAACAAACCGATCCAAAGCGGATGGGCCTGTGTCGGCAGGGATATCCCCGTGCCGATCATAAAGAAAATCGCAAATCGGACGCTGTTGGCGGCCAATGTCCGATTGATGCCGCCCGCCAAAGCCACCAAACCGTTCATCACAACCAAAATAAGACTGGCCGTTAACGAATGATGTGGCCCGACCCACGCGCCCAAACTCGTTGCCGCAAATCCCGTGAAAACGACGCGCGCATAGTAGGTAACGGCCGCCTTTAAAGGAACATCACCATCGGGCGGAACAATAAAAAGACTGCCGAGGGCAATGATGAAGCCGATTTCCGCTCGGCCGACGAGCGCGCCAAACACAAGCGGCAAAGCCGTTCCCAAAGCGGCTGAAACCATTTGCCATTTAGGAACCGGCGCCGAACGATCCCATTGCCAAAGGCCATCAAAAAGAGGCCTTCTGTTCCCCGCTTCTTGTTTCATCTCATTCCTCCAATCTCTTTCAGCCAAATATCCTTCCCTTTACAGAAGCATGATCCGGCGTCGCACCAACACGCCTTGAATGACAATCGGCTTTTGTTTCCCGTGAAGCCGACCGAACCGATTGTCCCATTGCCATCCAAATATCCAAAGGCCACGGGTAAAACCGAATCATTTGACCTTCGCGTATATGCAAGTGTCTCTGAGCCCCGTGCCATCCACAGAAACGGCGTCATTCTTTAAAATGCCTTCCAATGTAAACCCTAAGCGTTCGGGGATTTTGCGGCTTTTGACGTTTTTGGAATCGCACCGGATTTCGACCCGGCGCGCTTTCAATTCATTAAACGCAAAATCGGTAATGCCTTGGACCGCTTCGGTCATGTATCCCTTTCCGCTGTAACGGCTGTCAATCCAATAGCCGATTTCAAACTTCGGAACATGCCAATCGATCCGATGCAATCCCGATGAAGCGATAAACGCGCCGGAATCCCTATGAAAGACGTGCAGACGCAAATCCTCGCGATTCAAGAATTTTATGTAAGCCTCTCTAATATTGATTTCAACTTGTTGTTCCGACGGCTCCTGCTGGGCAAACGGCAGCCACGGCTTGAGCTCGGCAAGCGATGCTTTGATGGCAGCAAACACCGCTTTCCCATCTCCGGGTTTAGGCATCCGGATGAGCAAGCGTTCGGTATAAAACTCCGTCGGAAATTCAAGCAATAAAGGATTCATAGAAAAACACTCCACATCTATTTTTTTCGATTGTACAAGATTTGACCTCTGAAAATAACCCTTTCCGGCATTCTCGATTGAGTAAAATGGAAGATTTTGATTTAATCAGTCTTTCCCCAACTTCAACGCAAGCGCTTTGCGGTGCGAACAAACAACACAGGGTTGTTATTGTTCGTTTTGGCGGAAAAATGCAATAATGCCGTGGTGGTCCGAATAACAAGCGCCGTTTGGATCGTGCCCGACTCCTTGAGCGATCTCCAAAGCGATTGGCAATTTGTGTTTCATCCGTAACGCCGCGAACGGCAAGGCATTGATTTCCGCGGGAACATTTTCGTCTCCCGTACCGTGCCAAATTTTGCAGGGAACGGGGGCTAACGCAAGGTTTTCAAGAGCAAACGTTTCGTCAATATATGTATCTACGGTACGATAATCCCTTTCATGCGCTGAAGCAATCGCGTGCCCCATCGGGTCATCCATGCCTAAATGATTCTTCTTTATGTAATCATTTTCGTATTTTCTTTGGTCTTTGACGTTTAAAAGCGGCTGGGAAAAGGCGACGGATCGAACAAAATCAACGTTTTTCATCAACCTTAAAGCGAGCAAGCCGCCCATGCTAATGGCAAACAGATGAACGGACTCATGAATTCCCGTTTCTTTAACCATATACTCATGGAGATGTTTGATGTCTTGGAGGGCTTTATCATTTCCGAAGTTCGCCCCGTGCGCATTGGAATAACCGAGCGTATACCCTTCCGCCAACAGAGCGTTGAATAATGCCCTTTTATTTACATCTTCATGCCAGTCGCTGCTGTTGTTTGACACAAAGGCCGTCGACCCGCCTAAAAAAATGACGCCATAACCATTTGAAGGCTCAGGTTGCCCGATGTAGGCCCATTGGCCGTCAAGATTGACAAACCGTTCCGCAACAGCCATCATTCTCATTCCTTTCTTTTTATTCCCACCCCTACCGCAATTATATAAATTTGGTATTTTATCCTCTAACCAATCATGCCGTCCATTTCACCAATTAAAGATATAAGGAAACCACCCGCGCATGATGCGGGTGGTTCTGAAACGTCGGCCCTCCCTCCCTCGATATGGCGTGTGGGGGTTGCCTTATATGCCTTTGGATTTTTGTAAGCCATAAAAATGCGCTTCAGGCACGGACGTGAGGCGGCACATCATCGGTGATCAGCCTTTTGCGGTCAGCCCAGCCTTCATCTTCTCGTCGCGAAGCGCACGGCGCGGCTGATCAAGGCCGGCAATACCGATACGTGGCCTTCGCCTTCAAATTCTTTAAACTCCACGTAGACGCCGCGGTCGGCGAGGGCGGAAAGACGATCGGCAAGCGCCTTCGTATTGTCATTGATGCGGCTCTGATGATGCTTCTCCAGCTCTCCTACCGCCAGCAAAATTTCCACATTCAGCGCTTCCCGTTCCAAACGGGACACAAATTGTCGCTCCGCTTCGAAAAGCCGCCGCTTGTTCCAATGAATGGATGGACTGCCCGCGATATACGTCCGGAAAGCCGTCGGTTTGGTGAAAAGCACATGCAGCGCAAAAAGCCCGCCAAGCGAATGACCAAAGAGCGCTTGCCTCTTGTTGTCAATTTTGAACTCGCCTTCGATCACCGGTTTCAATTCCTCTTCAATAAATGCTAAGAATGCTTCCGCCCCTCCGATTTCCGGCCATGCGCTGCCATCCGGTCTGGTTGGCAGTTCGGTAGCGGGGACCGGCAGCGTAAAATCATAAAAGCGGCCGGGAGCGAACGGCGTTTCCTCCGGATAACCGATGCCGACGATGACGGCGGGTACGACTCCCGTCTTCTCCGGCCGTCTGGCTTGGACGCGCACCGCCTCCACCATCGTCCCAAACACGGCATTGGCATCGAGCAAATAGATGACCGGAAAGCCCGAGGGAGGCGGCTCGCCGTCCGGCCGGGCCACAAAGATTCGATATTCGCGGTTTCCGGCGCGCGAATGCATCAAGCGCTGTTCAGTCCGTGGGAGGGTGACCGCGCGGCCGGCGGCATCGTTGACCGCCATGGCGGTCTGTTCAATTTTTTGGCGTGCCACCGCTCATTCCCCCTCTCAATCTTTATTGGTGCGCGATAATCGCGGGTGGACGCATCCCATTTGCAGACCTACTGGTCAACCCTCGGTTTCGTTTGTATACAACCATTTCACCGATTCAGGGAACCGTCTGGAAAAAATTTTGAGGTCATGCGGGGCGCCTTCTTCTATGACGAACCGCAATGTTTCTTTTGTCAATCCGTTATTCTTCAATATGGTATAGGCTTCTTTCGTTTTTGAAACCATGTCTTTCTGGATGGTCCGCTTCCCGATTCCCTCGATCCTTCCCACATCCATATAAATTTTCAATCCGGTCGCTACGGTTTTCGCTTGCATAAAATCGATGAACCCTTCGTACCAAAACGATCCGGATATCGAACCGATTTTTCCGAAGACATCGGGGTACAAATAAGCGGCATACATGGAAATCAGCCCTCCGAGCGACGCTCCGATCATTCCCGTTTGCTGCCGGCGGCTGTCCGTCTTGAATTCACTATCTATATAAGGTTTTAAGTCCTCCACAAGAAACGAAAGATAGCGGAAGCCCAATCCGCCAAAATCGCCAAATTTGTCGGATAGCGCTTTTGCAGGCCACGGCGTATATTCATCCAGCCGATTTTTCGGCTTAATGCCAATCAGCAACAACTCTCCCAGTTCACCGAGGGCGAACATGCGCTCCAACCGCGCTAAGGAATGGTTTTGGCGGGGATCGAATAAGTCTCCGCCATCCTGAACATAAACAACCGGAAAGTTCGCTCGGCTTGTTTCGTAAGAGGGAGGCAGATAAATGAAAAGCTCCCTTCCTCTAAAGGATTCCGTCACCACTATGCCGTCCATCTCGTTCCTCCTTCGCCCCAATCATCAAGCCCGATCGAAGACCGTGGTCAACTGAACCGCCGGAATTCTGGGTTGCGCAGGCGGAATCTTGGCAGGATAGCCGATATGAAGATTGCCCACCGCCTTTTCCCCGGGCAGGATTCCCATTGTTTCCCGGAAGATGGGATCATGCAACCATCCGTACGTCTCCCATACCATGCCGATCCCCCTTTCCCAAGCCAACAAACTCAAGTTGTGGATCACGCAACTGGTCGACGCATAATCTTCTTCCCGAACACCCAGGTTGGGATCTTGCTTCATCACAACCGTCAAAATCATCGGAATGGACATGATCTTGTTATAAAACTTTTTCCCGACGCCTTTCTTTTTGTCTGGATCGGCTTCCCTGTTCTCTTTGATTTTCCGCACTGCCTCGGCGATCTTCCTGCGCCCTTCACCATAAGTGAGGATGAAGCGCCACGGTTGCGTCAGGCGGTGATTGGGCACCCAAATGGCGGCCTCCAGCCATTCCATCACGAGTTCGGGGGAGATGGGACGATCTTCGAACACATGAATCGACCGGCGTTCCCGCATCAATTGGCTAAGTTCCATTTCCATCCTCCATTCCCTTTATGAACAACACCTTTTTCCACCTACACTCTCGTTTTAAACATTAAGTACACAAAATAAGGGATGCCGATGATGGCGACGACCACCCCGACGGGCAGCTCGACCGGGGAAAAGACGGTTTTGGCGATAAAATCGGAAACGATGACCAACAGCATCCCGATGATACCGCTTACGGGAAGCGCCCGATCATGTTGAATGCCCACCAACCGTTTGGCAATGTGCGGGGCGATCAAACCGACAAAGCCGATGTTCCCGGCCACGGACACGCACGCGCTCACGATGCCGATGCTGCTTAAGAGCAGGATATTTTTTTCTTTTTCCGTGGAGGCGCCCAAGCTTTTTGCGCTGTCTTCCCCCAATTGCAGTAGATCCAGCATACGGGATTTTCCGATGATCACCGGAACGAAAAGGACAAGCCATGGCAGCATGGCAGCGATATATGGCCAATTGGCGGTCCAAATGCTGCCCGTGAGCCATACCGTCGCCCTCTCAAAGTCTTGCGGATTCATCTTTAAAGATAAGTACAAAGACAAGGCACCGAACCCGGAACCCGCCGCAATCCCGGACAAGATCAGACGCTGGAGATCCAATCTCCCGTTCCGCCAGGCAAAAAAGTAAATCAGAACGGCGGCCCCCAATCCGCCCAGCCATCCGAACAACGGCATCGCCAAGATAGACAGCCATCCGCTTCCCGTTATTTGTCCTTCAAAGAAAAACATAAACAGGACGATCGCCGCCCCCGCGCCCGCATTGATGCCCAAAACGCCGGGATCCGCCAGCCCGTTTCTGCTGATCCCTTGTATCGCGGCACCCGCGACGCCGAGGCCGAACCCGACGAGCGCCGCAACCACAATGCGGGGCAGCCGGAAGTCAAAAATGACCAAATCGTGCTCCGAAACGGGATCGATGCGCAACAACGTTTTCAGCACGTCTATGACCGTCATGTCAAAGACGCCGTTCGTCAGACTGATATAAACCGCAACGAGCACCATCCCGAAACAGATGAACAGCACGGTCCAATAGCGGGCCGCCGAATTTTTAGGCACGTTTCTCTCCTCCCCTCTTGTAAATTAAATAGAGGAAGAAAGGCACCCCGATCAGGGAAGTGACGACCCCGATCGGCGTTTCATACGGATAATTCAAGAACCGGCTGAGGAGATCGGACAGAGCCAGAAAAATGGCTCCGAGGACGCCGGCGCAAGGTATCAGCCACCGATAATCGACACCCACCAAAAACCGGGCGATATGGGGAACGATCAGACCCACAAAGCCGATGTGACCGGCCAAAGCGACGGAAACGCCGGTCAAAATAACGACGCTGGCGATCGCCGTCGCCTTGACCAGCGTCGTTCTCTGTCCCAAGCTCACGGCCACTTGCTCGCCCAACGAGAGAATCGTGATCGATTTGGAAATGGAGAACGCGAGCGCGATGCCGACCAGCGCAAAAGGCAACGCGAGTTTGATCAAATCAGGATTCATCTGGTGCAGCCGGGCATTGTACCAAAAGCTGACGTTTTGCGAAACTTGAAAATAGGAAGCCATGGCGGCTGAAACGCTGCTCAGAAACGTTCCGATGACGGTGCCGATAATCGCCATCCGCACGGGAGACAGGCCGTTCGGCATCAGCGTCGCGAAGCCAAAAACGATGATGACGGCGATCAACGAGCCGACAAGCGAATACAGGATCATAGCCAGCGAAGAAGCGTCCGGCGCCAAAATCATGCAAAGCGTAATGGCGAAGACCGAACCGTCCGCAACCCCCATGATCGAAGGGGAGGCCAGATAGTTTCCGGTCATGCCTTGCATAATGGCCCCTGATATGGCCAGGAGCGCTCCGATGAGAAGCGCTCCGATCGCCCTTGGCAGCCGGGAATGCCGCACGATTTGATGGTTGACGTTGCCCGGATCGAAGTGAAAAATCGCCTCCCAAACCGTCGCCGCATCGATATTTTTTGCACCAAAGAGAATGGATGCCACGATGAGGAAGGCCATCACCAGAGGGGAAATCCCTAGGATGAATGCGGGCCAAAACCTCTTTGAGCGCATTTCCAGCGACCGCCTTGTCTTATTCATCGCCCAGCTTTTCCACAGCCGCTTTTAAGAAATGGATTTTGCTCCACGCCGTCCCGCCTTGTGCGAGCGGATCAACCACATTTACAAACACTTTGCCATTTTTGACGGCACGGATGCTTTTCCAAATCGGATCGTTTTGCCAGTTTTCGAGCGCGTGAGGCTGATCCTTGTTCTCGTCCTCCGAGAACTGCACAAAGATGTAATCCGGATTCATTTCACTGAATTTTTCTAGAGAAATCACTTCCTGCGCTTTGGCGTTTTCGATCTCTTGCGGCGCCTTCAGGCCCAAATCCGTGTAAAGCGTCGGGTTGAAAAAGATATCTTTGGAATAAATCATGATGTTGCCGTTCCTGATGCGGACCGCGACGACTTTTTTATCTTTTAGCCGTTCGCCCAGCTTCGCTTTCGCCGCCGCAACATCGCGTTGATACTCTTGGAGCACTTTCTCGGCAAGATCTTGCTTGCCGGTCAGTTCCGCCAGAAGGCGCAGGTTCGCTTCCCAATTAGTCGCTATATGGGAAACCGGAATGGTCGGCGCGACTTTCTCCAATTTGCTGATGACAGCCGGCGGGAATTTCGTCGTGGCGAAGATGACATCCGGTTTCAATTTCAGGATGCTTTCGATATTCGGCTGCGCTTTTTCCCCAATGGATACGGTGGACCCTGTAATTTCCTTGAACATGTCCGGAAACTTGCCGCCGACCGTGATGCCGCCGAGCGGTTTGACGCCCAGCACGAGCGCGTCTTCCATCGTTTCCATGCTGCCGGCGATCACAATGCGTTTCACTTTTGCAGGAACCTTATAATCTTTTCCGAGATAATGGATGGTTCGGGTTTCATCGGCATCCGCTTTCTTCTCTTGCTTTGCCGTCGAGTCCCCTCCGGCCGTATGATCGGGCGCTGAGGATGATTTCGCGCCGCAAGCGGTCAATATTAGAATGAGTAAAGCAATAAGACTGAATTTAAGATATGGCCTTTTCAGCATCCGTCTTTAAGTCCTCCTCTCGGTTTTCTGATTGATAATGATTATCGTTTTCGATTATAAAGCAGGCTGTTTTTGCTGACCATGGACGGTATCCGGAATTTATTTTGGACAATCTCCGGACAAAAGCCTTAGCGTCTCGTCGATGATCCGGTCAAGGGCACAGGGCGAATATTCCACCCATGGATCTGAAGAAATCAAATGCACGCGACGGTTCCGGACCGCCTTCAATTCCTGCCACGGCATGGAATATTGCAACGTTTTCCAAAACGCCAAGGTTTCCTCTTCCTGCCGGATCAAAAGAAGCAGGCGGTCCGCATCAATCTGGGCAAGCTGGTCCATCGTGATCTCTTGATCATACACCGAACGTTCTCCGCGATACGCCGGCGCCATCTGCAGATCGCGGTAAAAAACTTCGGACATGCTGCGATTGCAGTGCATATACAGATTTTGTTTGGAAATCCGCAAGATCAAGAACGAATCGTCCCCAACCATACGTTTTAACCGTTCTCTAGCCGCCTTCACTTTCCGATCATATCTTTCAAGCCAATGCTCAGCTTCTCTTGTTTCGCCTAAAAATTCGGCCGTCAGCAGCAATTGCTCGCGCCAATTCTTATCTTTCCACGGCACATAAAAGACGGGGGCCACCTGCTCAAGCTTCTCCTTTTCTCCGGCATTCAGCTCATCCGTGCTGATCACGACATCCGGACGGGCTTGGAAAAGCGTGTCGATGTTGGATGCCCAATGTTGATTTTGCCGGTAAGCGCTGAGATGGACGGAAATATCCGCACGGTACCTCTTGTAGTAATAGGCGGTCCATTTCGGGTGAAGCGGCGCGGCATAAGGAATGATCTTCAAAGCAAGCAATTGTCCGATAATCGGAGAACGGTAGGCGGCGATTTTCCGGCGGCGCCGTTTCATATAAACGGATGGCGCGACCCCTACTTTCTTCTTGAATGTGCGGCTGAAATAAAATTCATCGTTGTAGCCGACCTGATGAGCGATGTCCCGCAGCTTCGCATCCGCTTGCGCCATGAGTTGCTTCGCCTTGTTGATCCGCAGCTCGGTCAAGTAGTCGATGGCGCTGATCCCGTACGTTTTTTTAAACAAATCGACAAAATACTTCGGGCTGAGGTTCGCCAAGCGCGCCAACTGCTCAATCGTCAAATTCTCGTTAAAATTGCGTTCCATATAGTCCTTTGCCGACTCCAGTCCCGTTCGCGATTCCCCTGACAGATGGCGGCGGTTTTTCATGATGTAATAAAGCAATTCCTGAAAAGCGAGTTGGCTGCGGAAGCGTTCCAGCCCGTCTTCGCTCTGCCATTGAAGGTATACCTCTGCGCATAAGGAAGCGAGCGAATCGGCCGGAGAAACATGGATTTCTCCTTTCAACGGAAAACGCGCCGCTTTCACGCTTGGCACGCGCTCCCCTTCCGTTGCCCGAAAAACATCGAATTTAAAAAGAAATATCGTCAGCTCATCCGGATGTTCCGGTTCGGCTCCGTAAGTCTCTCCGGGAGCGCACACATAAACCACGCCCTCCCCCAACCGGCATTCATGCTGGTCCAGCGTCAATCGGCCTCGACCATTTGTCGCGACGAAAAGGACATGAGAACCGGTGAGCCGCTGCTCGATCCGCCAACTCTCATCTCTTTTGACAAACTCTATATCGCGAAGGTGAAAAAGCAGGCCGTCCAGCGAAAAACCGACTCCCTGCTTAATCGTTTCCTCGTGTTGCATTTGCTCCCACCGTCCTTGTTCGTTTCTGTATTGTGCCAAGGCAAACAAGCCTTTCAACTTCCGTTGAAAAGCTTTTCGGGAACATTGGGTATCCTGTTTGCAGAATACAGCGGTCTTTTAAACAGAATTGCTCAGAAACTCGATAATTGATAATGATAATCATTACTAATTAAAGTATATCACGGCCCAATCAATCGGTTAATAGGTCCGGCCCGCAAGGATTTTTTCGATTTTTTCGAATGGATGTGGTCATACAACGATGAAGTGAATGCCCTATCCATACTCTAAAACCTCATATCGCCAAACAGGACTTCCTACCAACGGCTCCGAATAATGTATGGAAGTAAGATTTTACAAACCCCGTTCCAAGAAACGAGGGCAGATTGGAAACGACGGCATCACGGATTGCTTATGCGATTTGTTTAGCACCCGAAGGAAAGCATGATCACAGATAACTTTCTTTCCCTTCCTAATATGACAGCCCCGGTAGTTTATACTTCACAGTGAATTTGGTCATAAAAAAACTGCACCTCCAACTGTTAGTTATGTCTAACATTTGAGGTGCAGTTTATCCATTGGTACAGATCATAGTGTCGTTAGATCTTGGGCGATGCAATATGAACAACATAGTGAAACGGCATTTATAAAGTCCTATACAAGCTACTCAACACAGTCTAAAATAAACGTCTCAACTACATGAAGGTTCATGGGACGTTTCTCTATGAAACAGCGACGATTTAAAAATGAAGATTTGTTAATTCAAGTGTGACAGTTCTTCCATGAACGCTTCAAATGCAGTTTTCCATCCAAGGCATTTCCTAGGACGTTTATTCATTAAAATTAAGTCTTCCATGAGTTCTTCTTCTGTTACTATAGCGAGATCTAACGCTTTAGGAAAGAATTCTCTTAAGAGACCATTAGCGTTTTCATTGATTACCACGTTGCCAGGAGCAGTAGGGATCGGCAAAATAAACAGAAACATTTAAACTTGTCTCGATTTCATTATGTAATGCGAATTCTTTGCCTCTATCAACAGAAGTTGTTTTGAATGCCTCTTTTGGAAGGGTGGTAATCACTTGTATCACCACTTGTTTCATTGAAAGTGCGGTGCGATTTGGGATTTTGATGGCTAGATAAAAACAGATCTTCCATTCAGCAAAGGTTGCAATACAGCCTTTACTTTGCCCACGGCTTGATACAACCGTATCTCTTTCCCAATGACCAAATTGTTCACGTTTCCTTACTTCCTTTGGCCATAGTTTAATGGAATACTCATGTTAAAACGGCCACATGTCTCTCTTGGGTATCGGCGCTTCCTTTTTCCAGGTTCAAACGTGCTAAGATGTGAGTATTCCACGATTGCTTCCTCCTGTAAATGTTGTGAGATAACTTCATTATTACACGAAGAAATCATGGATATTTGTTTTTATTTATGATGTCGCACTTCATATTACAATCTGTCAAATAACTTCTACTGCCTTGATCCGAAATGGAGAATTCAACTCGAATCATAGACGCTCTCATACCAAAGAAAAAGGGGATATATTATAATCACATACGAATAAAGGCTAAACCAAAAGGCTTGAGTCCGATTAGATACCGAACTCAAGCCTTCTAATAAAATATCCTGTCCGACTTTATGGGGACACCAATTTTTTTAGGTGCATTTTATTTCTTTATGCCTCTAAAACGAATAAATATTAGTTTATAATGAGATTATTTTTATTAGAAATTTAATGCAATAGAAAAATTACCTTTATAGTTTTTCTAATAGTAAATGCGTCCCAGTATATTCATCAAAGTTTCCATTTTCAATAAGTTCTTTTATAACTCTTTTTGAACTCGGCGTTAACATTGACAACTGATTATACCAAATAGAAAAAGCTTCCCACGATTGTCCTAAAATCTTTTCTTTACTCATCGACCTAAATGAATAATCTACTAGGTCAGTAAACTCGTCTTTTAGTTCGGATTTACCTAATGAAATTCTACTAAAGAGCTCAATCAGCCACTGAGCTAAATGTGCGTACTGCTCCCATGCACCATAATCTTCAGTTAAAGTTCGCTTTCTTTGTAATATTTTGAGCAAAAAATTTTGAAAATCCTTATCACTTAAAGAATATCCTAAAGTTGAGTCCGTAAAATTGTGTAAAAAGGAAATGTAAAAAGAGCCACGTTGCTTTCCCTTTGATAGAATGGACATTGACCAAAACAAAAAACAAAAAGGAGGAAAGCAACTATGGCTCAATACAATATTACAATAAGCGATGAAATCCTGCACGGGTTCTTGTCGCAAGATCAAGGACTGGCCAAACTGTTGGAACAGGTCTTGAATCAAATCCTTGAAGCCCAGTTAACGGATCAACTTGGCGCCGGCCGTTATGAGCGCACAGAGGAGCGAAAAGGCTATCGAAACGGGTCTTATCCCCGGCAATTGACGACTCGGGTGGGACGGTTGACCTTGCGCGTGCCGCGGACAAGGGATGGGGAGTTTTCCACTGAACTCTTTCAACGTTATCAACGGAGCGAACAAGCTCTGGTACTGGCCCTCATGGAAATGGTCGTAAACGGGGTGTCCACCCGAAAAATCACCCAAATCACGGA
>NZ_BDDQ01000066.1 GCF_002003465.1 Caenibacillus caldisaponilyticus
GAACAAGGTCTTCAGCGATGAGGATTTTTTTGCGGTTTTATTCCCGTTAATAAGTCGGTCCAACAAGTCCCGCGGTGACACTTAGCCCCGGCCTCCTTCTTCGCTGCGGACGGCAATGCGTTCGGGCCGAACACCCCACGTCTTCGCCAAAAAATTCCGGACATCCTCCATGCGTTGTGCAGCGCCCGGTTCCTCGGAAGCATCGGAGTCCTTTGATACGTTGACGCGAACAGCTTCTATGGGTTGCACCGCCTCAAACGTCTTTTCCGAATCGGACTTCGCTTGTCCGAGCACAACCGCGACTTTCTTCACAGGATCTTCGGGGTGGTCGTCATCCACCGTCACGTCGATCGACACGATGGTGTAGTGAAAACGGCGCATCAACTCCTCTTCGGCATAATTTTTTAATTGGACAGCCATTTGGTTATGAATATATGCGCGCGTCTCCGTTTCTATTTCTTTTTTCTTGGTTTCAAGCGAAGATTTCAGAGGATCGTCTCCGCTCGGTGCCGTGATGTGGCGAAAGAGGGCTTCGGCCGGCATTTTGAAGAGCGCCATCACCGGGCTGAGCAGGGCGACGATGAGCACGAGCCCGATGACCATTTTCACATAGCGTTGAAAACTGGCGTTCGGAAGCAACATATCGAGAACGATCGCCAGCATGATCAACAAGATGATTTGGGAGACCCATTGATAAATGGCCGTCACGTCGGACCCTCCTAATGCATCATGAGCGACATGTTGCCCGATGCGATGATGATCGTCACCGCAAGAAAAAACATGGTGGAGACGATGGCAAGCGCCGCGAAGATGTAGAGCATGTTTTTCGCCATGATCGACAAACATTGGATGACCGGACCGCCGCCGAGCGGCTGCAACAGCGCCGTCGCCAAATTGTAAATGACGGTGAGCGCAAAGACTTTGACGGCTGGAAAAGCGACGAGGAAAACGAGGATCAATAAGCCGGCGATGCCGATCGTGTTTTTGACGAGAGCGGACGCCCCAATGACGGTATCCGCGGCGTCCGTGAACATCCGGCCGACGACCGGAACGAAATTGCCGGTGATGAATTTGGCCGTCTTCACGAGGACGCCGTCGGAAACGGAAGTCGCCATGCCCTGAACCGACATGACCCCCAAGAAAACGGCGAAATAAACGGCCAGTGTGCCGAGCGCGACGTTTCGCAACAGGTTGGCCAGCTGCGTGACCTTATAATGTTCGGTGAGCGAACTCACGATGTGCAGCAGCGTTGACATGAAGATGAGCGGCAGAACAAAGCTCGAAACCAACCAGCCGCTGACATTGATGAGAAAAACGACGAGCGGGTGAAAAAAAGCGACGGACGCCACGCTGCCGGATGTCGCCATCAGCGCCAAAATGAGCGGCATCAGCGCGAGCAAGAAATGATTCATGTCCTGGATCGCCGTTGTCGTTAAATCCATCGCCACTTTAAACGTATTAAGCGCGACGATGATAAGGACAAGATAGATGACGGAATAGGCGATCTTGGAAACCGTCTGGTATTCAAAAGCGTTTTGGATCGCCTGCAAGAGCATCGAAAAAATCGTCAGGATGATCAACGTGCCGAGCAGTTTTCCGTTGACCGCGAGTTCCTGCAAAAGATAGAGGCCAATTCCCTTCAGCCACTTCCCGAACAAACCGTTGGGATGGGATGCCAACAGATCTTTAAAAGAGAGATTTCGGCTCTCGGGCAAAAAACCGCCATAGGTGTCGACCACCTTCTGCCAATATTCGCTGATGCCGTCGAAGTTGAGGCCCGACAACTGCTCGTCCACCCGTTTTTCCACGGGCGTCTCGGCGGCCGCGAGCGAGGTGGGAAGCAAAAAAAAACGCGGCCAAAAGGCATAAGATGAACCGCTTGCGCCGGCGCCCGACCGTTTCGTCGCGGATTTCGACGGGCTTCATCGCGGCATCAACCCGAGCACCGCTTGAATGATCGCGGTGATGATGGGGATCGCCATGACGAGAATGAGAACTTTTCCCGCCAGTTCCAGCTTGGAAGCAAGCGCTCCCTGCCCGGCATCGCGCGCGATTTGCACGCCGAACTCGGCGATGTAAGCCACGCCGACGATTTTCAAAATCGTCTCGACATAGACCATATTCAGGTGGGCGTTGGCCGCAATCTTCTCGAGCGTTTCAATCACCTGCTGGATCTTGCCGATCAAAAAAATAAAGATCGACGCGCCGACAAAGATGACCAACAAGAAGGCGACCACCGGCTGGTGTTCTTTTAAAACGAGGGTCAAAAAGGTCGCGATCAAGCCGATGCCGACGATTTGCAAGATTTCGATGGCCGATCCCCCCTATCCGTTAAAGAGAAAAACGTCTTTGATCTTATCAAAGAGGTTTCCGATCAGGGAGGCGACCATATACAGAATGACGACGAAACCGATGAGCGTCACCCACTGCGACCAATCATCTTTCCCCATTTGTTTCAGAACGGTTTGAATCATGGCGACGATAATGCCGATTCCTGCAATTTGAAAAATCGTATTGACGTCCAGCGACATGATCGCACCTCCCAGCGCCGCGGTTTCGTTCGCCGCTTAAAGCAAGATGAGCGCCAACAACAATCCGGCGAGCAAACCGAGGCTGTTCAACATTTTTTCATACCGGCCTTGGTCTTCGCGCGCGTCGTTTTCTTCGCGCTCAAGATGCGACAAGACGAGCCGGATCTGTTTTTGTTGGTTTTCGCGGTCGGACTGGCCCAACGTCTCACCAAATTGGCGCAAGATTTCGCGCTCGGCGTTTTTCAGGGCGGTGTGCGGCCACACCTCATCGAGCGCCGCTTTCCAAGCGGCCGGCAAATGATAATTCCCCGAATTCAAACGGTCGGCGAAGGTGGCAAACAAGCTTTTCCCCGGCTCCGGAAGCTGGTCCGCCAAACGTTCGGCCGCTTCCCCGATCGGCGATAAACCGTAGGTGATTTCGGTCTCAAGCGACTGCAGCGCCGTTCTCAGCTGCCGCAGCTGCCTCGGCCGGTCGCGATACGCCATGGCAAAAAAGCGGCCGATCGCCGCGGAGGCGAAGATGATCAACAGCGCGCCGACCCATTTCAAAGCCGGCCGACCCTTTCCATCGCGCGCTGGATCGCCCGTCCCGATTCGTCCAATATGGAATCGACGCTGCCGGGGCCCTGGCGCCTGGAGAGAAGGACAAACCGTTCAAACAAACGGTGGCGGATGAGCGGCCGTAGCGAAGGTCTTTTCAGCAATTGTTCATAGGAAAAACCGTGCGCGCTCGCCAGGACCGTCACTCCGGCGTTCAGCGCTTCGATGAGCGCTTCGGCATCCTCCGGGCGCCCGATTTCATCAACGACCAGGACGTCCGGGCTCATCGAGCGAATCATCATCATCATCCCTTCCGCTTTCGGACAGGCGTCGAGCACGTCGACGCGGACGCCGAAATCGTTCTGCGGAACGCCTTTCACGCAACCGGCAATTTCCGACCGCTCATCGACGATGCCGACCTTAAGCGGCGCGTGCGGGCCTTCGCCGGCGCTGATGATCCGGGCCAAATCGCGAAGCAGCGTCGTTTTCCCGGTTTGCGGCGGGCCGACGATCAGCGTGTTCAACCAGCGCCCGTTTTGAAATAAACGGGAGACGAGCGGCCGGGCGGCGCCGATTTTTTGACGGGCGATGCGGATATTAAAAGAACTGATGTCGCGAATCATTTTGACGCGACCGCTCTCCGTCACGACTTTTCCCGACAATCCGACGCGATGCCCTCCTTGAATCGTCACAAATCCGCGCCGGAGCTCCTCTTCCAGGGTGTAAAGGGAAAATTCGCCGAGCCGGTCGATGACGAAGCGAACATGGCTCAAATCAAACGCGGGACTTGAGTCCAAAAAGACGGGCGTTCCGCCCAGCGCCAATTCCACCGGCCGGCCGACGCGCAAGCGGATCTCTTCAAGCCCGGCGAGCCGATCGCTCGGCAATCGCCGGATCGGCCCGGCGATGTCGGGCGGCAATATCCGCCATACGGACTGCATGAAACCACCTTCGTTTCATCAACCTGTTCTCTTAACACCAATATATGCGGGCCTGTACCCATTATGCCGACGGGGATCACCCTAAAGGCCTTTGGATGTCGACCGGAAATCAGACATTCACGGCGGGAAAAGAAAAAAGACGCTGTCAAACCTAGGGCAACCCGGCGCGCCTCCGGGTTGCGCCATCGGCCGACAGCGCCGTTTGTCGGAACGTTTGTGATCAAACAAAAAAAGATCGGCCCATTGGCCGATCCTTCCCGCACTTTGATAGGATCAAGCGCGCGAGACGTACTCGCCGCTTCTCGTGTCGATGATGAGGACATCGCCCTTGTTGACGAAGAACGGCACGTTGACGACATAGCCGGTCTCCAACGTCGCCGGCTTCGATCCGCCCGATGCCGTATCGCCTTTGATGCCGGGCTCGGTATCGATGACTTCCAGTTCCACGGTATTCGGAAGTTCGACGCCGATCGTTTCGCCTTGATACAATTGGATATAGACTTCCATGTTTTCTTTCAGGAATTTGAGCTGTTCTTTGATTTGATTTTCATCGAGTTCGATTTGTTCATACGTTTCCAGATCCATAAAGGTATGTTGTTTGCCGTTCGCATAGAGATATTGCATCTTGCGCTTATCGATATGGGCGCGGTTGACTTTTTCGCCGGCGCGGAACGTCTTCTCTTGAATGGCGCCGGTCCGCAAATTGCGCAGTTTGGAACGGACAAAGGCGGCGCCTTTACCCGGTTTGACGTGTTGGAACTCGATGACGGACCAGATTTCTCCGTCGACTTCGATCGTGAGCCCCGTGCGAAAATCGTTGACTGAAATCATGTCCTGATAAATGCCTCCTTCAATCCGACCGTCGGTGATCCGACGTCCCGATCACACGTTCGTTTATATGGTTTTAACGAAAGCTAAGACGGGTGACGCGCGGGCATGGGCTTCCATCGGCGGCCTCGCGGCTGCAGCCTGCGCTCATTCATGAAGCTCCTCCGCATGCCTGTCCTTTGCATGAGACCGCCGCGTCTCGGGCGCCGAACGGCAACCCGAACGACCCGTTGTCAAGCTTTAGACAGGTATGATTCCAAATATCGAAGGGCAAGACCGTAGCCTTCAAACCCTAGGCCGGCGATTTGGCCAACCGCGACGGGAGCGATCACCGAGCGGTTGCGAAAGGCTTCCCGGGCGTGAATGTTGGAAAGGTGCACTTCGATGACGGGGAGCGGACAATCCGCAACCGCGTCCCGGATGGCATAACTGTAGTGCGAATAGGCGCCCGGATTGAGGACGATGCCGTCGAAAGCAGCGGCGCTCGCTTGAATCCAATCGATGATCTCCCCTTCATGGTTGGACTGCCGGCATTCCGCCGAACAGCCAAGCTCCGCGGCAACCTTTTGAATCATGGCGACGAGATCTTCCAACGTCCGGTGTCCGTAAATCGCCGGATCGCGCCTGCCTAACGCGTTTAGGTTTGGGCCGTTGATAACGAGATAACGATGCATCGCATTCACCCGTTGACAAGATGGTATCCCCGAACATTCTACCATAGCGATTCGGGTTTGAGTACCCTAAATCACGCTCATTGGCCGTTCGTTCGGCTGGACTCGCTCGATGTCATATCATAGGCGATGGAATACCCGACAAACAGGCCATAGAGCACAAACAGGCACAGGGTGGTGATAATCGTGTTCCTATCAAGTTTGGACACCGGAAGCAATCCCGGCACCAACGGCTGCAAAATGTAGAAGACGAACACCCAAAGAATGAGGCCGAACGCGATGCTGACCCAGATGATTTTCACGCGGCCGAGCGTCCATTTGTAAACGATGCCGACAAAAATGGAAGCGACGGCGAGGGCGAGGATGCCGCTAAATTGGTTGGCAGCGTCGCTTTTAAAATAACCCTTGGCGCCAAAGAGCGGCGTCAAGATTAACGCAGGGCCGTATTTGGTAAAGTTTAAAAGATAGGAGAGGTAGCCGACGAGCCCCCAAATGACGGCGCCGAAAACGCCGATCAGCACGATGCGGCCGTACGTCGTATTCCTCTCGGACTTTTCTTTTTTTCCCCTCCCATGCGGACCATCCATGTGCGAAACACCTCCATCCGTCATTATGCCCAAAAAATGTCGGTATATTTTTTTGACGAAAGGAAAAAATAAAGATCGATCACCAGCCCTAGAGAGTTGCGGGTTTATCTAGTAAAATAAGAGGGACGACTAAAGAGATCATTGAGGGTGGGTGATCAGGATGTCCGGCAAGAGGCCTCTGTACGGCGGTCAAGCCGTCATCGAAGGCGTGATGATGGGCGGCCGGTATACGACCGTCACCGCTATACGACGCAAAGATCGATCGATCGAATTCTATGAAGTCGTGAAAACCCATAAACCTATACTGAATAGGTTGAAAAAGGTGCCGTTCATTCGCGGCATCGTGGCGATCCTCGAATCCAGCATCATCGGAACGAAACATTTAAACTTCAGCTCGGAAAAATACGATGCCGATCCCGCCGCCCCGGGCGCCGAAGCCAAGCCGGAAGAGGAGAAGAAATGGGGATGGATCTTCGGCATCGCTTTCGCCGCCGTCCTTTCCTTTCTGTTCGGGAAGTTCGTGTTCACATTCGTTCCAGCCGCACTTGCCGGATTGTTGACGCCGTTCGTGCCCGGCGATACGGCGCAAATTTTGTTGGAAGGCGTTTTTAAAGTCACGCTGTTGCTCGCTTATATTTACTTCATCTCGCTCGCGCCGCCCATCAAAAGGGTGTTTCAGTACCACGGAGCGGAACACAAGGTGATCAATGCCTTCGAAAACGGCGAGGATCTGACGATTGAGAACGTCAAAAAGCAATCGCGGCTCCATTATCGCTGCGGAACGAGTTACATCCTCTTTACCGCGATCATCAGCATCTTATTATACTTTTTTGTGCCGGTTCATCCGTTTTGGCTCAGAGTGTTATCGCGCATCCTGCTGATACCGGTTGATCTGAGCATCGCATACGAAGTTTTGCAGTGGACGAATCGCTTGCGAAACATCCCGGTGCTGCGCTGGCTCGGCTACCCCGGCCTATGGCTGCAATTATTGACGACCAAAGAACCCGACGGCGAACAGATTGAAGTGGCGATCTCCGCTTTTAATGAGATGAGAAAGCGCGAGACTCTTTACGGATCACCCGGTGAACGCGAAATCGTTTGAAAGCGGGTTTTCCCATGATCATCGGACCCGCCCCAAGGAGGTAAGCGTTGTGAAGTTCTCGTGGTCTAAAGCATTGTTCTGTGCGGTCGGATTGCTCAGCTTGATAGGCCTGGCCACGCTGTTGGCGACCCACCCCGCCGCCTTGATGGAAAGGCTCATCATCGCGATCTTCGTCATCGGCTTCATCGTCTTTCTCTTCAAGGCGTTCACCGGGCAGCAGGGGAGCGATGAAGCCGGCTACCGCCGGGCGGTCAGGCAGTCGAAAAAACGTTACCGCGAGCATGGCGTCCGAGCTTCACACCTCCAAGTGATTCCATCCAAAACCCGTTCCAAAAAACGGCCCGTGGAACGCTTGAAACACCGAAACCCGCACCATCTCACGGTGATCGAAGGCAAGAAAAAGCGGAGAAAAAAACTGTTCTTCTTGGAATAGACGGCTCGGCGAACCGAACCGTTTATTTTTTTGTCTGCCGCCCATCCGTTTTGCAGCCCGATGCGTTTGGAATGGTAACCCCCTCGTTTCAGCACACATCATGGAAGCCTTTCAATAATGCCAGGATTTCAAAAAATCGATCGTCCGCTCTCTTCCGACTTTGACGAGCTGCTCGCGGTCTGCTTTGGACAACTTGAAATCGGTGGCCTTGACGCTTTCCACCGGGATAAAGACGATATTGGTCGCGGCGTATTTTGATATGTATTTGGCGTCGTGCGCTTCTTTCATCGTCGTGAACAGCCCGTGAAACAAATCGACGGCGTTTTTGATCGGCTCAGCCTTATAGGAATCCATGCGCGCGCTGAGCTGAAAGCCGAGAAAAGGCCTGAGCGGCAGGCCTTGTTCATCTCCGAACACCCAAACCGGAAAGTTGCTGAGCACCCCGCCGTCAACGATCAAGCATTTTTCGCCGCGCTTATTGTATAGCGGAACCGGCTCGAAGAAAAACGGCAGGCTGCAGCTCATGCGCACCGCCTTTGCCACGGAAAAGCGGGACGGATCGATGCCGTACAGCCCGAGATCGTCAGGAATGACGATCATTTTTCCGCGCGACAAATCGCTGGCGATGATCTTCAACGCATCCGTCGGCAGATCGGAAAATTCCTTCACGCCTTTTTTCATCAGCGTCTTCCGCATCCAGCGCTCAAACGCATGGCCCTTGTACAATCCCATGCGCCAATAAAGCGTGATCCATTTGATAAACGGAAAACGATAGGCGGGGTTTTTGACGTCCATAAAAAGGGCCGGGCTCATCTCATCCATTTCCCGGCGGATTTCTTCGCTCGAAAACCCCGACGCGATCAGACTGGCCACGATGGCGCCGGCGCTCGTCCCCGCGACCCGCCGAAAGCGAAAGCCTTTCCGTTCGACGACTTCCAACGCTCCGACAAACGCGTAGCCCTTGACGCCTCCTCCGGAAAACACGCCGTCAATCCACACGGCCATCCCCCCTCCCTAAATATTTAATGGGAATGGGCGGGAAATAGACCTTTGCCGTTCCGCGTGCATGCGGAAGCCATCGTTCCTAGGGCAGCCCCCGGAGCGCCTTCCATTCCGCGCTCGCCTTTTGCCTCCTGCAAACCGGGTTTCCGCGCCGCCGTCTTCATAGAAAAAACAAAACCGCGCGAGCGCCGGGCTTTAAAGCCCTTCGCTGTTGCGGTTTTGGATGTCTCTCAGCCGTTCTTGAGACGCGGGGTTTTCTTCAAAGAATTGGACGAGATCGCCGATGCGGTCGATCGCATCCCAGCTCAAATGATGTTCGATACCCTCTACGTCCTTATATATGTTTTCTTGGCTTACGCCGATCACTTTCAAAAAATTCTCGAGCAGTTCGTGGCGGTAAACCAAGCGTTTGCCCAGCTTTTTGCCCTTTGGCGTCAATCCGAATCCCCGATATTTTTCATAGACGAGATACTTATCCTTATCAAGCTTTTGCACCATTTTCGTCACGGATGAGGGGTGGACGTCCAACGCCTCCGCAATATCCGAAACCCGGGCATAGCCTTTATCTTCGATGAGCAAATAAATGCGCTCAATGTAATCTTCCATGCTCGGTGTCGGCGTCATGTGATTCCCCCTAGCCTAAAGTCCTCAATTTGAGATCAAAAACGAACCGCTACCGATAAAGCCCTTGCAAAAAAAGCATACACTAACTCTTTTTGCCTGACAAGGGGATGAATCGACACGTTCGCCCATTTTTTATGCGGATGTGTCCGACACGATTCCCCGACGGCCCGAAACACATGATGAGCGGCGGCGCAGGGACCGCTTTTTTATTCAATGCAATGGCCGCCCCATCCGTCACTCGATGTCTCGGTCTCGGAACAGGGGATCGGAGAGGGAATGGGGAAAAGGGCGATGAATCGCCCTCTCCTTTCCCGTATCCGAATATCCTCAAGCCTTACAGGCCGCATTTGAGTTGTGCACCGCAGTTCGTGCACGTATGGCAGCCGCCGACTTCTTCGACGGTTCCCTTCCGGCAGATCGGGCACGTATCGCCGATTTCCGAACCGTAAGTCACGTCGGTTTTGTCCAGCTCGTTGATCGTGTCGACCAAAACGACCTTTTTGTCCGCAGAGGCCGTGGTATCGGGAATGTCGATCTCTTCGTCAAAGCTGTTTTCTTCCGCTTTGAGCGTCAACACTTGCGCATCGCGGCTGCCGTCGACGTAGACCGTACCTCCCTTGGCTCCGCCGCGGTAAAGCCGTTCGTACACCTTTTGAACCTGCTCAACGGTATAGCCTTTCGGGGCATTGACCGTTTTGCTGATGGAGCTGTCCACCCAGCGCTGGATGACGCATTGGGTGTCGGCGTGGGCTTCGGGCGACAGATCCATGGCCGTGACAAACCAATGCGGCAGATGATCCGGATCGGCTTCCGGATGCTCGTCCAAATATTCTTGAACGATATTGGCCTTCACTTCGATGAACTTGCCGAGACGGCCGCTCCGGTAGTAAGTGAAGGAGAAATAAGGTTCCAGTCCCGTCGAGACGCCGACCATCGTGCCCGTGCTGCCCGTCGGCGCGACGGTCAATAAATGCGAATTCCGGATCCCGTATTTTAGAATGTCCTGACGGATGTCCTCAGGAAGCGTTTTGACGTATCCGGTGTTGATGAAGTTTTCCCGGAGTTTGCGCGTCTCTTCCTCGGTTTTTCCGACGAGGAACGGGAAGCTTCCTTTCTCCTTGGCGAGTTCGATCGACGTGCGGTAGGCCGTCGTCGCGATCGTTTCAAAAATTTTATCAACGAGCTTGTTGCCTTCCTCCGAGCCGTATTCGGTTTCGCAATAAATCAGCAGATCGTGGAGCCCCATGACGCCGAGGCCGATGCGGCGTTCGCCCAACGCTTGCTTCCGCGTTTCTTCAAGGAAATACGGGGTGGCGTCGATGACGTTGTCCTGCATGCGGACGCCGACTTCCACCGTTTTCTTCAATTTTTCAAAGTCGACGCGTTTGTTTTTCTTGTCCGCCATTTGGGCAAGATTGACGGCCGCGAGGTTGCAAACCGAGTAAGGCGCCAGCGGCTGCTCGCCGCACGGGTTCGTCGCGACCACTTTTTGCCCGTACGCCTTGGCGTTCGTTTTATCGTTGGCGTTGTCGATGAAGAAAATCCCGGGTTCGGCCGAGTACGTCGCACAGATGTTGATCAGCCGCCAAAGCTCGCGGGCTCTGATCGTCCGGTACGTACGGACCCTGAATCCGCGGGCTTCCCACTCGCGGACATCGCCGCATTCATGCCATTCCTCGTTGTAAATCCTCATTTCTTCCGGGCTGTAATGCTCAACGTCCGGGAAACGAAGCGGATATTCCTCGTCGTTTTCGACGGCTTTCATAAAATCGGACGTGATGCATACAGAGATGTTTGCGCCGGTCAAAAAGTCGGGGTTGTTGACCTCGTAGTGGCCGCCGTCGCGCAACTTCCTCTCCGCTTCCTTGATGACTTTTTCCGGAAAACCGCCGTGGCCCGGAATCGCTTTGTACCGAAGGATGCCTTCATACATCGCCCGTTCCGTTTCGGTGAGCGGCGTAAATTTCAGCTTTTCTTTCGCCAGCTGGCGGATTTGTTCATCTTCCGACGTTTCGATCAAGTACCGCAAAATCCGCGGATTTTGCATTTTTGAAATGATGAATTCGATGATGTCCGGATGCCAGTCGGCCAGCATGATCATTTGCGCGCCGCGCCGCGATCCGCCTTGCTCGACCAGATGGGTGAGCTTCGCGATGTCATCGAGCCATGAGACCGACCCGGACGATTTGCCGTTGACGCCGCGCGCCAGCGTATTGCGCGGCCGCAGCGTGGAACCATTCGTGCCGACGCCGCCGCCCCGGCTCATGATCTCCATGACCTTTTTCCGATGTTCCGCGATGCCTTCGCGCGAATCTTTCACATACGGCATGACGTAGCAGTTAAAAAAGGTGACGTTGATGTCCGCGCCGGCGCCGTACAAGACGCGCCCCGCCGGCACAAAGTTCATTGAGACCAGCTGTTCATAAAATTTTTCAAATGATTCTTTCCGTTTTTCTTCCGTCGGCTCGACGGCGGCCAGGCCGCGCGCGTTCCGCTTGGCGATTTGTTCATAGTAGACTTCCAACGGCTTATCGATGACGTCCAGCGACCGGCGGATGAGGCCGGTTTCCCGCTCCGCTTCGTCTTCCAAAACGTGGCGGTATTCATCGAGGACTTCCACCGTCGCCTCGTTGGTTTCCCAGTGGATCTCCCTTATGTATCCGAGGCCGCGCGCGGGAAATTTCGGATCGGATTTCACCGTCAATACGACGAAATCGCCCGGTTTGATCGTCTTTTTCTCGATATCCTTGAAGGCGTACCGGTCGAGCATCACAAGCCGGGAAACGCCCGATCGCGTGATTTTCATATCATCCGTAATCGGAAAGACTTGTGGAAACATGGCGATATCCCGGTTGAGCGATTCCTTGTCAATATATAATTTCTCATCAGTCAGCACGCTCATGAACCATCCCCCTTGTCCGGCTTTTTCAATCCTTGTTTATTCGCCATCGTGTCGAATAAATTTCAGATTGCAGGTGTCTCTATCATACCACAATATATTGTGTTGACAACCCCTTAAACATTACTACATATTGTATATTCGAACAGATAAACGGTGGATTGTCAAAAACAAAAAAAGCCAAAAATCGACGGGAGCGGCAGGAAACGTCGGTGAAACGGGGATAAATCCGTCCAGATAAAAAATTTTGCCGATTGCTTTTTTCTCCGTTCTTTGGTTCTGTCCATCTTCCCGTTCCATTTGAACTCGCCTCCATTTAACAGGTATAATAGCGTTGGACGGTCGAGCGCGATCGCTGAACGCGAAGACGGCTTTTTTCTTTTTTCCATATTCGCAGGGCAAAACGGTGCCAGGCCGGGGCATCCGCCGCAGAGGCGCGCCCGCATCGCGTGCGCGGCTTTTTATGGCCCGCTCAGGCTGATTCATTTGCGATGAATGAAAGATTTTTAACGAAACCATACGAAAAGTGTGTTGCGAAGGAGTCGGAGAAAAATATGGGTTGGATCCTCGTTCTCGTCGTCGTTGCGCTGTATGCCGCTTTTTTGGCCGGCCGCAGGCTGTACCAAAATCGATACATAAAATTTTTGACCCAAGACGAATTCATTCAAGGGTATCGGAAAGCGCAACTCATCGATGTCCGCGAAGCGAACGAATACGATAACGGACACATCCTGGGGGCGCGCAACATCCCCCTCACGCAATTGAAATTCCGCCGGCAAGAAGTGCGCAAGGATAAGCCCGTCTACCTCTACTGCGACAGCGGGGCGCGCGCCGTTCGGGCGGCGAACCTGCTCAGGAAATACGGATGCCAGGAACTGTACGTCCTTAAAGGCGGATTCCGGCGCTGGACCGGCAAAGTGAAAAAGAAAAACACATGATTTTGCACGGGAAATAAAAAATCCCTATTGACATTTTTTATAAAACCAAGTAATGTAAAGGACGGAGCTTTTGAAAAGGCTCCGTCCCGAAAAAAACCATTGTCGCACGGCACCGGGATGTAGCTCAGCTTGGTAGAGCGCAACAATGGGGTTGTTGAGGTCGCAGGTTCGAATCCTGTCATCCCGACCATTATATTAATATAACAAGCGTTTTGAGGCATTTACATACCCAAAATTTCATAGTGGTCGTGAGAGAACTCCTTACGGCCCGAAAAACCCGCTAAAATCACCTTTACGTTAGAAAGGTGATTTTTATTTTGTTATTGAAATTTGCCATTCAGGATTCAAACAAGATCGTGCGTTCAACACTTGATCCCTTCCGGCCATCCCAGCTTATCTTATCGCTTCACCTTCAACGAATTTAAGGGGTTTGTGCCCGGCAAGAAATCCGGAATGCGAGGGCGCCGCCCCTTCAATATCTTCAACGAAATAAATACCTCGCTTGATGAGGGCATAGGGATTGGCTTTCTAAGTTATTTAAAATCGAAACCATTTTGCCGCTGCCATTATTCCTTTTCTAAATTGATGATCAACGCATTTGTTTTCTTTTTGGGGATAAACTCAACCTTTTTTAGATAGGGCCTGTCAGTTCGGCTCCTTTCCCTTTCTTTGCCATAAATTCTTCCATATTTTTCACTTTAGAATCAGAAACGCTAATATTGTAAGTCATATTGAGGTTCATCTTTGCTTTTGCTTCTTGTTCTTCGTTTGTAATAACATATTTAACCTTTGGAAACCCGGCAGAATCTCCTTTTTGTTTCCCGTTTGTAGAAACTTCGATAAAATAGCGTTTGCCCTTTTCCCCATTTACGATTTTAATTGTGATTTCATTCGTTCCGCTTTCTTGGTTTTCGCCTGCCCTATTTGCTGGATGTTTATCCATTTCTGTACAACAGCCGGATCACAAGATAATCAATACAATAGCCAAAATCTTCTTAATAGTACCACTTCCTTGCGGTTGCACTTAAGATCTAACATGATCAACCCGTCGGAAAGATTCGAGATCTTAACTTCTTGGATAAAAGCCTCTATCAATTCTATATGCTACGAGGTTAAAGTCTCAAGTAGTGGTGTAAATTCTAAATCCCTTTATTGACAAAGAAGCCATCGAGTGCAATCTACTAAAAATGACAATCCAAAACCATTAGTAGGAGATGCAACTCGATGGCTTCCATAGATAAGTTTACCCTGTTGGAATTGATTCGAAAAATGGGCATGGAGGGGGATGTCGATTTCTTACGGGAAGCCTGAAAGTACTGGCTGAAGTGTTGATGGATGCAGAGGTGAGTCATCACATTGGTGCTGAACGTTTTTAACGCAGCGAAAACCGCAAGAATGATCGAAACGGATATCGGAACAGGGAATGGGACACACGGGTCGGGACGATCGGCCTTAAGATCCCCAAATTGCGAAAAGGCAGTGATTTCCCCGGCCATCTTGAATCGCGGCGACGGGCTGAAAAAGCGTTTCTTTCCGTGGTCCAGGAAGCCTATGTTCATGGCGTCAGCACGAGGAAAGTCGATGAGTTGGTTGAATCCTTAGGCATCAACGGGATCAGCAAAAGCGAGGTTTCCCGGATCTGCAAAGAAGTGGGCGTGTACAGACTATGGCGTTTGTGATCGCGATTGGCATCAAAAATACCGGTGAACGGGAAGTCCTGGGTTTTGATTTGGAAACGAGCGAGGATGGCGCGTTTTGGCTGGCGTTTTTGCGAAGTTTGGCCGCCAGGGGACTGCGTGGCGTTAAACTGGCCATTCGTGACACGCATGAAGGGCTTCGGGCAGCCATAGAGACCGTATGGGGGGGGGATCCGCTTGGCAACGGTGCCGTGTTAGGGACGCGCAATATTTTAAGCCAAGTGCCCAAGTCTTCTCAAATGATGCTGCGATTGTACGCACCATTTTTGCCCAACCGACGCAAGCCGCTGCGACACAAAAACTGTCCCTTGTGGCACGACAACTGAAAGAACGGTTTCCTAAAGCGATGGAGGTACTGAAACAGGCCGAAGAAGACGTCTTAGCTTATATGGCGTTTCCTTGTGAGCATTGGAAACAAATCTGTTCGACAAACTCGTTGGAACGCCTGAACCGGGAGATTCGCCGCCGAATCGAAGGGGTTGGTATATTCCCTAACCGTGACGCGGTCATTCGTCTTGCAGGAGCCATTTTACAAGAACAGCATGAGGAATGGATGGTGGGACGGCGTTGCTTTAGCAAAGAGCCGATGGCAAAACTCATTGGCGGACAGAACTTTTTGGACCCAACATCCATCCTTCAAAAATAAATCTTGTCACTAAGTAATTAATAATCAAACCCAGATATTTATTAGTTCAATTTCGGGATACCTTCATAAGTTATTAATGCCCTGTGAATTAAAATCATGTTTATTATTTGAAACATCCTTTATCGATCTTGAATAAATATAAATTATTATTCCGATAATAACAGATCCTAAACAACTATAAAGAATGACCTGACCGGGGCTAACAAGCGAAATAAGAATTCCTCCTAAAGCTATTCCGATCGGTCCGCTAATTTTTGACATGTATTGAACGAGTGCCATACTTTTCCCATAGTGTTCTTCCGAGATAAGCTGCTGCATTTTTGTTATATAGATCGGTCCAACCGGTCCTAGTAATAATCCCGAAACGAATATGAAGAACAGGGATAAATATGAATGATTTATAACGGCTATCCATAGAAAAGAAAAATCACTCAGTACAACTAATATTAGGCTGGTTCTGTATTCACGCATTTTTTTAAGAACTTTTTCTGAAAATAGGGTTCCCACTATTAATCCTGCGACAAAACAAGAAGAAAACACGCCAAATTGTAAAGCGTTGCCTTTCAGGCTATTATTAACGAACAGTGGTAATGCGACATCGTTGGCCATAGCCATAAACATATTAGATAAAAAAATAATTGGCAAGAAAATCTTGATCACGGGTTGTGAAAGGACGATCACGTAACCGGATTTAATTTGTGATAACATCCCTTTTTGATATATAGACTTTCTTTCCTTATTTTTGTATTTAATAAATATAAATAAAAAGCTTCCTAGTAGGTACAATATTCCTACAAGCAAAAGTGATACGCTTGTTGAAGTTGTGGAGATGATTCCCCCTCCAATTACGGGCCCAATAAGAGAAAATGATTGTATAAATAAAGATCTATATTTATTTGCTTTTGCCAGTTCATCTTTTGATACAAAACTAGGTATTATTGTTGGAACAGCAGGCGAACGAAAAGAATCAACAATACTTGACAAAATAGTAAAGATTGGTAGTAAATAAAGACTGCCGAAATAAAGGCTAAGTATTAGGTAGGTGAAAATTAATATTGATTTTGCAATAAGGAGATTTCGTAGAATACTAAAGACGTTAACACGATCAACCAAAATCCCCCCTAAAATTAAAAAAACAAAACGTGGAACAGTCCAACAGCCAAGAACAAAGGATAAATAATTTCCCCCTATGTTGGCTCCAATCCACGTAATAGTGAGTAAAAACATTGTATCTGCTAAGGCAGTAAATATTAAGGTGCTGTAGTATGTTGTTAAGTTCTTGTTTTTGAGAAAAAAATTAATGTCCATTTATCTTCACCAGTTTCTTCCAATATTACTTTTATTAAGATTGATGCTAGTATAGTTTCATGGACACCCTTTAGTGAAATATAATATTAACGAAGGGATGTGTCCTGATATGGGTAACACAAGCGAAAAACGTAAAAGTTATAATGCTGAATTTAAAGAAATGGTGGTTGAGCTTTATCAAACTGGAACACCAGTAAAACAGATCTGCAGCGAATATGGCCTGTCTGAAACGACAATCTACAAATGGATCAGAAAACAAAAACCGGTTAAGCTGGATGACGGGAGCTCTTTTACCCCAGAAGAATTTCTGAACCTGCAAAAAGAATTGCACCGGCTGAAAGAGGAAAACGAAATCTTAAAAAAAGCTATGGCCATATTCGCAAAGAAGTAGATCAAACCACTGTTATATCCATGATTGACGAGATAAGAGCCAAACACCATTATGACCTTAAAACCATGTGTACGGTCCTTGGCGTGCCGAGAAGTACCTACTATCAATCCAAACAAAAAAAAGAGTCAAAAACAAAACGGGAAAACCGGGAGTTGACAGACAGAATACGAAAAATCCATACGGAAAGCAAGCAGAGGTACGGAGCGCCGAAGATCCGCCATATGCTTGAAAAAGAAGGGCTCAAAGTCAGCCTGAAACGGGTTCAGCGTTTGATGAAGGCTGCAGGCATTTATTCCATTATCAGAAAAAAGTACCGTCCCCATTCCAATAAGGGCAAGATGGAAGAACACGATAACCTGCTGAACCAGGACTTCTCAACGACAACCATCAACGAGAAATGGGTTACGGATATTACGTACATTCATACTTTGAGAGACGGTTGGTGCTACCTGGCTTCCGTAATGGATTT
>NZ_BDDQ01000067.1 GCF_002003465.1 Caenibacillus caldisaponilyticus
CGCAAGGTCAACCGTCCCACCCGAGTCGTCAATTGCCGGGGATAAGACCCGTTTCGATAGCCTTTTCGCTCCTCTGTGCGCTCATAACGGCCGGCGCCAAGTTGATCCGTTAACTGGGCTTCAAGGATTTGATTCAAGACCTGTTCCAACAGTTTGGCCAGTCCTTGATCTTGCGACAGGAACCCGTGCAGGATTTCATCGCTTATTGTAATATTGTATTGAGCCATAGTTGCTTTCCTCCTTTTTGTTTGGTTTTTGGTTCACTTTCATTCTATCAAAGGGAAAGCAACGTGGCTCTTTTTACATTTCCTTTTTACACAATTTTACGGACTCAACTTTCGGCTGTGATGGTCGGGGTTGTCGATACCTGCTAAATATTTCGCAAAAACTTCCATGTCTTTCTCCTTTCATTTAAGTTATTTCCGCTAAAAATTCGACTTCTTGCCTTTGATGTATATTCATCGATGACAAGGGGATTTTTGTCCATATCGACTCACAGGGCATCATTTTTCAACGCAATTTGATCTTAACCAAAGATTGTAATTTCCTTATTATTAATATCTAACACTTCAATCCTCACCATACCACCCAGATTCTGTGCCACTAAATCAGACAATTCTTTAAGCGCCCTATGAAATTCATCGCTTCTTGTTTCGTCTATTAATTCAATACAAAGGAATGCATTTTTCGTATTTTCTGTTAGCATCGTCCTTTGAGCTTCACGCCAATTCCAACATCTACATATTACACCGATATCATCTTTATAAACAATCTCCCCTTCATATGGCGAAGCATTTTCATCACTTCCCAATGGAATAAATGGTTCGTTGCCATTTGCCTGCGTCAGCCGAATATCGCCTACAAAAGTGTTGATATCTTCCCCACCACAAGGAAGTCCATAACGCAATGAAATGGAATTATAGATATCAACAAGCGGGTTTATTGTTTTAATGTGATTGCCATTTTTTACTCTTTTTAATAAAGCTTCAATGGAACACCTTGCCCCTTTCTTTGTCTTGAATTTCTGAAAAGCTTCTCGCCAAACAGCTATGACGGGATTACGACTGAATTCCTCCAGACGGAGAAATTTATGTGCTTCTTTCTCTGCCTCCCGCAACAGCTTCTCATACCTTTCAACATCCCTTATCGAATTATCAATCCCTTGACAAATAACGGTGCCTATTTTCGCCTGAGGGAATAACGACCAAAAATCATCTTCAATGATAAATCTAGCCATAACCTATCTCTCCATTTCATTTTGTTTATTGCCTTGGTAAAATGGTAATTCGTTGTATCACAACATGAGGACACCACTCTTATGTTTTAGAAGGGCTCGCAAAGGCGTAGAATACCCCTAGGACAATATATAAATAACCAGTTATCCGGTTCATTAACTTCGAGTTTCCTTTCCTACCTACTATCCACTTTCGAATACTTGCTGCAAGAATGGCATATAAACTATCGTTAATAAAAGCTAGGATAATAAATATCGTTCCTAAAAGCAAAAATTGTACTGTGACCGAGCCAGCAGAAGGTGCTATGAATTGCGGAAAGAAAGCTAGAAAAAAGAGTGCTGTCTTAGGATTCATCACTTCTACGAGCGCTGATTCGTAAAAAATCTTCAATAATTTTTTATGGTTCGTTTTTGGACTTTTTGAATGATTTCCATTAGATGTGGAAAATAAAGTCTTACACCCTAGATAGATAAGATAAATAGCACCCAAATATTTAACGATAGTAAAAGCTGTTGCTGATGTCATAAGGATCGCAGACACTCCAATTGCTCCTGCTAAAACATGAACAGCACCACCAAGAGAAACACCAAGAACCGATACGAGACCCGCTTTCTTCCCTTGGTCTATACTTCTTGCCATAATATAGAACACAGCTGGTCCAGGCATGATTAACAATGCAGCCGTAGCAATGAAAAATAGCCAAATAGTCGAAGGCTCCATCATATGCAACTCCTTTTTTAGTGATTGGACTCCTCTTCATCGATGAAAATAAAGCTACATTTTATTTTTCAAGTTCGCTTTCATCAAAGAGGCGATTTGTTGCTCGTTTGGAAAAGGGATTTGTTCCAATTGTTTTATAATGAGCTCTTGTCTATGTAAAGAATGGTTTTGACTTAACTTTGCTTTCCCTTCCATCTTATCGATTTTTATTTTGAATCCTTGAATTCCTTTCGTCATACCGCGAAGAAGTTCAACATCTACATCCTGCAATCTGTAAGAGTTATCAGGGGCTTCATACTCCAATACCATATCATTTAAAGAGCTCATTAACTCGTGTTCATCCTCGATTAACTCAACCTCTCCGTACACATGAACGGTCACATAATTCCACGTTGGCACTGCTTGATTCGTTTCATACCAAGAGGGAGAAATATAACAATGTGGGCCGTGGAAAACGGCTAAAACCGATTGATTTTGAATATCTTTCCATTGTGTATTGGAACGAGCAAAATGACCATACAAATACGTTTTCTCCTTATTTAACAGCAAAGGTAAATGTGTAGCGAAAGGCTTTCCTTTGTGAACGGAGAACAATGTTGCAAAACTGTTCTCCTGTATCACCTTGTAGGCAACAGTTGTTTCTGTTATCGCAAAATGCTCCGGGATATACACGGAAACTCTCCTCCATCCTATTTTTTGATATAAACTAAATATCTACAAAGTATGATATAATTTAAACTGACATTTAAAAAGGTACAGTAATAAGAAAATTAACATGTCAGGGTGATAAAAATGAAAAATACAATTTTTACCTTCAATGATCACTCTCCTAAATACAAACAAATATACGAAAAATTCAAATCTTTTATTGAGCAAGGCGACATAAAGCCGAATGAGCAATTGCCATCTATTCGTCAACTTGCAGATTCTTTACACGTAAGCCGTAATACAACATTAATGGCATATGAGCAACTTGTTGCTGAAGGGTATATTCGTGGAGAGAGCCGAAAAGGTTATTTTGTAAATGAGTTAGAGCCCCTTTTCGTTCAAGAAGTTCGCATCGCTTCTAATCCTAAGCAAACAGAGCCCGAGTCATCTGTTTGTGTTGATTTCCGTGCAGATGCGGTCGATCAATCGCATTTTCCTTTCAAAACGTGGAGGAAAATCTCCAATCAAGTATTGACAGTAAAGGACAGCTTTCGGTATGGAGAGCCTTTTGGAGAATTATGCCTCCGCGAACAAATCGCAGCCTATCTTCTTCAATCCCGTGGGGTGAGAACAGATCCAAATGCAATTATTATCGGAAGCAGTACCCAGCAAATGCTTGTATACCTTGGGCATATACTGAAGGATGAGTTCCAAAGTATTATCGTTGAAGACCCTGGTTACGACGGTGCTAGGGAAGCTTTTCAATTTCATCGTTTTACGTTTGAAACGATACCAGTGTATGAAACGGGCGCAGATCTTTCCAAACTAGAACAAATGCAATCGCGATTAATTTACGTAACCCCTTCTCATCAAAGTCCAATGGGAGTAAGCATGTCTATTCAACAACGGCAAAAGCTTATTCATTGGGTTAACAAGATGCGTGGATATATTATTGAAGACGATTATGATAGTGAATTTCGCTATACACAAAAACCGTTTCCTGCTCTTGCCTCCATTGATGCAGCAAGAGTCATTTATCTAGGGAATTTCTCAAAATCTTTTCTTCCAGGAATTCGTTTAAGTTACATGGTGTTGCCGCAGCCCCTTTTAGATCGTTATCAACATCAATTTCGTCATTTCGAAAGCACCACGTCCATTCTTAGCCAACTCGCTATGGCGAAGTTTATGGAAGAAGGAGAATGGAGTCGCCACATTAAACGTATGCGTCTTGTTTATAAGCGAAAAATGCAACACTTAGTATCATTATTAAGAAAAGAATTTGAGGATACTATATCGATTATTGGTGAACAGTCTGGTTTATACGTATTAGTCAAAGTACACTTGAACCGTTCAGAAGAATGGCTAATCGAGCGGGCTTTCTCTTATGGTGTAAAAGTGTATCCTACTTCACGCTACTTTGTTAAAAACAATCCTGACAAACCAATGATTAAACTTGGGTTTAGTAATCTTTCTTTTGATGAAATTCAGCTTGGAGTGAAGCTTTTGAAAAAAGCGTGGTCTTGACCTTCTCCCCGACTTACGGTTGAAGTGGGGGTTCCTACTCTCTTTTGTAACGTATGAGCAAACGACAATTTTAGCGAATCGATAGCTGCTTGGTATTGTCGTGTCTATGCTCTCGGTAATAACTTTCTTGCGGAAAATAGTTAGCAAAACAAATTCTTTCTTTTTCTGATGGTGTTGCAAAACTAGAGTAAAAAGAGGAGACCGTGGACTTGGAAAACGAAGTCCCGCACAATTCTTCTGTGATTTGAGTGATCTTGCGGGTAGACACTCCGTTTACAACCATTTCCATGAGGGCCAGTACCAGAGCTTGTTCGCTCCGTTGATCGCGTTGAAAGAGTTCGGTGGAAAATTCCCCATCCCTTGTCCGCGGCACCCGCAAGGTCAACCGTCCCACCCGAGTCGTCAATTGCCGGGGATAAGACCCGTTTCGATAGCCTTTTCGCTCCTCTGTGCGCTCATAACGGCCGGCGCCAAGTTGATCCGTTAACTGGGCTTCAAGGATTTGATTCAAGACCTGTTCCAACAGTTTGGCCAGTCCTTGATCTTGCGACAGTAGGAGTAAAATTATTGTGGGAGCAAGAATAGGAATAAAAGTTAATATATGTAAATTAACCTTGGCGGATGTGTTGGCTTTTAATCCAACATCATCTGCCAAGGCCACCAAGCAATAGCGCGATAGGGGAATGCAGAAAAAACAAGAAATGAGGGCCTCTTTTTTGTACAATGAGTTTGTCCAAAAAAACCGTACAAAGGAGGCCCTCACATGGGACATTATAACCCGAAATACCCGACTTTAGAAGAG
>NZ_BDDQ01000068.1 GCF_002003465.1 Caenibacillus caldisaponilyticus
ACTTCGCGTTAATTGAGACCCCTCTCCCTTGAAGCGCCTGGAAGAATGGATAAGAAGAAGGTTGAGACTGTGCCGTTGGCACCAATGGAAAAGGGTGAGAACTCGAATTCGTGAACTGAGAGCCCTTGGGCTCAAAGAACACGAAGTGTTCGAGATCGCTAACACTCGGAAAGGGGCTTGGCGTACGACAAGGACGCCTCAATTGCATAAAGCCCTTGGCAAAGCTACTGGCTTAAGCAAGGGCTGAAGAGTTTAACGCAGAGATATTTTGAACTCCGTCAAGATTGGCGAACCGCCTAGTGCGGACCCGCATGCTAGGTGGTGTGAGGGGACGGGGGTTCGTCACCCCCTCCTACTCGATTTTGCGGTGCCGCAAATGGCGGTGGCGCCTAAGCTTCATGCTGAAGCGGTCGCAAGGCGTTACGCTTTCGCTTTAATCCCAATAAGGGAGCAAGATTTGTTATCGAGAATTCGGGTATTTTAAAACAGAAAATTCTGTTTTATTGAACTCCCCCCGATTTTCGTTGAATGACACGGTATTTTCATTGAATTAGTCTCCAATTTCATTGAATGATGCGTTCCGTTTGTTGAATTGATAAAAACGATTGTCCGGTTGGCTTGCACGTGATCCAAGAAAACGGTTGATATTGACAAATAAAATGTAATATTACATTTAGACTTCTAGCGGTAAGGTCTTGCCGATCTCCCGATTGAATAAAAAATAGGCACAAATGAATGTTTTTCGCTAAAAACGGGGTTGCCGTGCAAAAGGTTGAAATCTTCGTCTGAAGGCGATCGCCTTAACGTTTGTGGATTAATCGTTCTAGTACATCCTGCGGGCGATGTCCCAACTTTTTTGCAAGCAACCGGGCGATCGCAACGCTTATTCGTCGAATCCAGACGAGCCGATTCGAAGTTATACTAGTTATCCACAAATCCTGTGCATAAGTGTCAAAATCTTGTGGACAACATCTGGATAATTCGGTCATCATGGTTCACATTGGCGATGGGGGCCTCAAAAAAATAGGCTGTTTGGAGCTTGCATTTTATATTATCTGTTATATAATTTATATAACAACACAAACGGAGGAGGGATCGGATTTTGCTGTTAGAGCTGGATTTGGAATCGGAACGGCCGCTTTATCAACAGCTCGTCAACGCCATCATCAAGGGGATCGCCACCGGAGAGCTTCAGCCGGGTGAATCGTTGCCGTCCGTTCGGATGTTGGCGCAAGACCTCGGGATAAACATGCACACGGTCAACAAGGCTTACCATTTGTTGAAAGCCGACGGGTTTCTCCACATTCACCGGCAAAAAGGCGTCACCATCGCGTCCGTATTGCCGTCCGCGGATCGCGCGTTCCATGAAAAAACACGGGCGGACCTGGAGCCCATCATCGCGGAAGCCGTCTCCCGGGGGATGGCTGAAGACAACTTTCTGGCGTTGTGCCGATCGCTTTTTGCTGAAATGCGAGCGAAAAGGACGGCAAAAAAATAGTCTCAGGCGGAGAGACATTCGAACGGGCAGAACTGACGAAACAAAAGGATTCAGGACGATCGGAACAAGGGTTAAAGAGAGCGGCTGCTTTTACGTGGTCGGCAGACCATACGTTTTAGAAAAGCTGTCGAAATTTAATTGGAACGAGGGGAGTCGATAGGCTTTCGAAATCCACCGCCATTTAGAGAAGCGGGCGGCTTTCATCCGATCGGATCTAAACACCAGATAAAGGAAGGATTTCTGAACGGTGAAGATACGGATTCAAGCGAAATGTGAAATTTTTAAAAAGCTGAGGATTGAGTTCAAAATTAAGCGTCCTTTCTCGGAATAAGGAAACGCATGGGGAGAACCGAACACGAAACATGCACACGTCCCCTTCATGATAAACACACGGACGCGCGAATCCAAAAGACGATTTTATCGAGGTGAACGCCATGGATCGAACGATCATTTACGGACTGTTTCTCGTGACCTTTGTGCCGATGGCCGTCGTGACGATATGTATGCCGTACTTGACGCGGCGCACGGAAAGCTTTGGCGTGTCGATACCGAAAGACGCCTATCAAAGCGCGGAGCTTGTCCGCCTGCGCAAGGCCTATGTTGCCGCGACGGCGCTCATCGCCGTTTTGTCGGCGCTGATCATGGGATTGTTGAGCCGTTATGAGCTCGCTTTTCCCGCGGTGATCACGACGTACCTCATCGCTTCTTTTGCCGTCTATCTCGTATTTCACAAGAAAATGAAAGCGTTAAAAGCCGAGCGAAATTGGAGCGCCGGGCGCAGGGAACGCCTCGTCGCCGACACGGCCTTTCGCAAACAAAAACTGACTTATTCCAACGCCTGGTTTATGATTCCTTTCGCCGCCAGCTTGTTGACCCTTGTGGCGACGCTTGCCATGTACGACAAAATGCCCGCCCGCATCCCCGTGAAGTATGATTTTCAGGGCCATGTGGTGAGATGGGCGGACAAATCGATTCGCTCCGTGTTTACGTTGCCGGTCCTGCAGTTTTATATGCTCGCCCTTTTCGTGTTCATCAACACCGTCATCGGGCGGTCGAAAGCGCTGATCGATGCTGACAATCCGGAAGCGTCTGTCCGGAAAAACATCGCATTCCGCAGGCGCTGGTCGCTGTTTATCATTTGTACGGGGAGCGCGTTGATCTTTTTGGAAATCTTGATGCAATGGTCGTTCATTTATAAACTGTCGGCCGTATGGCTGATCGCCGGGAACTTCATCGTGCTCGCCTTCATTTTGTTCGGGACGGCGGCGCTGGCCTTGACGACCGGTCAGGGCGGCAGTCGCATTGCCGGCAACGGTCAGGAAAAATCAGCAGTGATCAATCGCGACGATGATCGCTACTGGAAACTCGGCATTTTTTACTTTAACCCCGATGATCCGGCGCTCTTCATAGAAAAACGTTTTGGTGTCGGTTGGACGAATAATTTCGCTCATCCGCTTTCTTGGGTGATTTTGCTCAGCATCGTCGTCGTGCCGATTGTGCTCGTCGTGTTCTTGGCGCGGTGAAAAGGGCGCAAATGATCAATTTTCTTCAAGGTTCGGAACGAAGCGTGAACAAAGTGTTAACGATAGTCTTCCTTTAAGGCTTTCAGCGGGACCTCTTGCTCTTGTTCGGGAAAATCAAGCGGATAAATGCGGGCGGTGTCTTTTTCGTCATCGACGTGTTGGATGTAAACCGGTGTGCCTTTATAGGTCACATTCGCCATCACCGGCGAGGCAGCGATTTCCTTGGCGCGCTGTTTGTCCATGCGTGATCCCTCCATACAATGAATTCACACTTAGTGTCTGTCCGAGGAGCGGCGATTATTCGCGGCATACGATCTTGCCGATCTCTTTATGCAAGAGATGTAAAAAACAAAGACAAAGGGAACGGTCACAGAAACGTTTCGAAGTTCGGACGCCCGCGTATCCAGTTAAAACAGGAGCCGCAGTTCGGCGGCTCCATCCGCCGATTCGAAAACGGACGCGGCAGATTTCACGGGCGGCATGATAAAGAATGGTTTTAAAGCAAAGGAGGCCCATCATGAAAACGAAAATCACGGTCGTCGGCAGCGTGAATATGGATTTGGTGACCGAGGCGGAAGTCCCGCCCAAGTTAGGAGAGACGATTCTCGGGTCGCGGTTTTCCCTTCTGTCCGGCGGCAAGGGCGCCAATCAAGCGGTGGCCGCCGCCCGGCTCGGTGCGGACGTTGCGCTCGTCGCGTGTGTCGGCGAGGATGTCTTCGGAGAACGCGCTCTCGCGAATTTACGGTCGGAAGGCGTGCGGACCGAGGCCGTGCGAATCGTTTCCGGGGAAACGACGGGCACCGCGGCGATCACGGTCACGAACGGGGAAAACAGCATCATTGTCGTGCCGGGTGCGAACGCCCGCCTTTCCGATGCGGACATTCTCCGCGCCGAAGCGGTGCTCCGGGAGAGCGCAGTTGTATTGCTCCAACTGGAAATTCCGATGGCTGCTGTGCTCGCGGCCGCGCGGACGGCAAAAGCCGCCGGAGCGATCGTCATCCTCAATCCAGCCCCGTATCGGCCATTGCCCGATGAACTGTTGGCCGCTGTCGATTTTCTCACGCCGAACGAGCATGAATTTGAGGCGATGCGGCGCACCGGGCTGACCAAAGCCATCGCCGCGAAAACCATCGTGACGAAAGGCAAGAACGGTGCCCAATATTGCGATGGCGCGAAGCATGTGGACGTTCCGGCTTACAGCGTAAAAGCGATTGACACGACGGGAGCGGGAGATGTTTTCAACGCCGCGCTCGCCGTTGCCCTGGCGGAAGGAAGGCCGCTTGCCGATGCCGTAAAATTCGCCAACGCCGCGGGCGCGCTCTCGGTCACCAAACGAGGCGCCCAAACGAGCGCCCCTTATTTGGAAGACGTCCTGCGCTTTCTTGAAAACGGGAGTTTGTGATATGGATGGGAAAACTAAAAAATCAAAGAGCGAGGAACGGCATCCTCGCTCTTTTTTCGGCCTATTTCGTGCTTTTGCTTTGTCGAACCATGAGAGTGATCGTGAACATCGTAATGCCTAAAGCCATCAGCGAAAGGAGAAAGGAGGCCGTGAGCATCACGGTCATCCTTCCATTAAAATCGCTCTTTTTATTCGGTCACAGTGCGGCGAATGGGACATAGAACCATCAGAGAGTCGGACTTCTTCATGATCTTGCACTTTTGCGCCTCGAAAGCAAGCGCAGGAAAGGTGTTTGGCAACAGGTCTTGGTTTTTATCTGAAGCGGGCTGTTAATGGGACGTTATTTTCTAGAGGCTTTTAACAAAATTTTAATCAATAAACCGGCAATGACCGCCGTCACGGCAACACTTAAAAACGCTAAAATTTGGAAAATAACGGTTCCCGGATACATAAGATCCTCCCGTATATTTTTCTAAATTATATCACATTAAAGATTATATGCGTCATATTTACTGTATCCATCTGGTCACCATCACCTGAATATATGGTTATGCAAGCGGGATTGCCCATAAAGCGAGTAAATGGAATGTCACAAATTGGTTGTTTCGGGAGGAAACCATTTATAAGGCTTCTATCCGTGAGCCGGCTCAGGCATAAAAAAAGATATATCTTTATCTCGTGTACTGGAAAAATCGATTGATGAAAAAAAGAGGGCGGGCGAAAGCAAATCCTTGATTTGAGGAGGAGATAAATCTCATATCAATCCGCGGCTTAACGCCCGCTCAAAGGAAAGGATTAAGGCGGTACACCCTTCTCCTTGTAGCGATCTTAACCCCCCGGTCAAAACGACCTTAATCCCAAATGGAGAAAGGATGGTGATGCAGTCGACACGTTCCCCCAATCATCGTGCCGACGGGTGATGACGTATTGATCATATTAGATTGGCCATTACACATTCGTTACAAAATACAAGAAAATGGGGAGGATTTTAGGTCAAGTCCATTTTATTGTGTAAATTTCCCTTTGATAGAAAGATGGACCTGATGACCTGACGTATGGCAGGTAAGTCCGGCAAGTCTCCCTGCCGGTCGCCTTCCCGGACTAATGATCATTGTTGTCAAAGGACAGGCGTGTCAAGGCGCTTTCGCGGCAACTCCTCGCTTCCGAGGTATTTCACGTTCTCCTTGACACGTCGAAGAAATTATCCCACTTTCTTGATCGCCGAAACTTCCTGATTCATCGTTTGAACGCCTAACTCTTTCGTTTTCCGCCACTGCCAATAGTCGGACATATCCAGGTATTTGCGTCCCGATATCCATTTTTCGTCCATTTCGATCAACACGGCGCCTACGAGGCGATACACCGATTCCCGGTTCGGAAAAATGCGGATCACCCGTTCTCTGCGGCGGATTTCCTCATTGAGCCGTTCGATGCCATTGGTTGTGCGCAGGCGCCGCCGGT
>NZ_BDDQ01000069.1 GCF_002003465.1 Caenibacillus caldisaponilyticus
ATCGTCGCATCCCAAAAGGATCGGTACCGTTCATCGTAAATGTATGCCAATAAGCGACGGCAAAACGCAAGGTTTCTTTCATGGTTTTGTCCCCAATAACGGCATTGGGATCATAGTATTTAAAAGCCAAGGGATTTTTCGAGTCTTTTCCTTCAAATTGAATGTTGCCGACTTGACTGAAATATGCCATTTTGGTTCCTCCCACTAAAGGTTTATATGATTTACTCAAGCGTTATGAAGACTTCTCTATTGATCTCCTGCGGCGAAACCAATATACCATGAGGGTGCTTCTCCCACGTACCGTTTTCCACCAATTTGACGCCATGGCAATTGGTCAATAAGATATACCAAGGCTTGACCGCCCCTTCGACGTAAAATTTAACCGATGTCCCCTCCCTCTTGGCATATGCCACAAGCTCTCTTTTACCTTCTGTATTGTAAACGGTGGCCGAAGCATTTGCCCCATCTTTCAATTCATAAATATGGAAAGTGACGTGATCGGCGTAATCGTAATCCGGTGCGGATACGTCCTTGCCGATGGGCAAGATGGTGTTTTCTCGTACAAACAAGGGCAAACTTTTATAATCATAGATTTCCTGATACCAATGCCCGCCCTCGGCTTTTCGACCCGTCAAAAAATGTGTCCAAGTCCCTTTCGGCAAGTAATAAGAAGCTTCTCCGTCTTCATTGAAAATAGGGGCAATGAGCAACGCATCACCCAACATATATTGACGATCCAAATAATCACACGCTCGGTCATCCGGAAATTCCATAATCATTGGCCGCATCATGGGAATGCCTCGTTCCGACGCCTGACAAGCCATTGCATATAAATAGGGCATAAGCCGATATTTAAGGTGAGTAAAGTGCCTCATCACCTCAACCGCTTCTTCATCAAATAGCCACGGCACTCTGTACGAAACGTTCCCATGCAGGCGGCTATGACTAGAAAGAAGACCGAAGGCTGTCCATCGCTTGTATAAATCAGGGGTCGCAGTATTTTCAAAACCGCCAATATCATGGCTCCAGAAGCCAAAACCAGACATGGCCAAAGAAAGGCCGCCACGTAAACTTTCAGCCATGGACTCATAGGTGGCCTCGCAATCTCCACCCCAATGAACGGGAAACCGTTGGCAGCCTGCCGTAGCGGAACGGGCAAACAAAACAGCTTCCCTTTCACCTTTTTTCTCCTTTAATACTTCAAAGACCACCTTGTTATATAGAAAAGTATAATAGTTGTGCATTTTCAGCGGATCAGAGCCGTCATGATAAACCACATCTACTGGAATTCTCTCTCCGAAATCAGTTTTAAAACAGTCGACGCCCATATCGAGTAATTCCCGAAGTTTATCCGCATACCATTTGCAGGCCTCAGGATTGGTAAAATCGACGATGCCCATTCCGGCTTGCCAGAGATCCCACTGCCAAACATCCCCGTTTGGACGCTTCAACAAATAACCCTTTTCCATACCTTCATCAAAAAGTTTCGACTTTTGTGCGATGTAAGGGTTAATCCAGACACAAATTTTCAGTCCCTTATCTTTAAGCCTTTTTAGCATGGATTCAGGGCTTGGAAAAGCGTCTCTATCCCACTCGAAGTTGCACCACTCAAATTCTTTCATCCAAAAACAATCAAAATGAAATACCCGCAGTGGAATATCGCGTTCCCGCATACCATCGACAAAATGGTTCACCGTTTCTTCGTTATAGTCGGTGGTGAAGGAAGTCGTAAGCCATAGTCCGAATGACCAAGCGGGGGGCAGTGCCGGTCTGCCGGTAAGTGCCGTATATTTTTCTAAAACATCTTTCAACTCAGGACCGCTTATTATAAAATAATCCAAATATTCCCCTTGTACGCTGAACTGAACCTTTGAAACGTGCTCAGAGCCGACTTCAAAGGAAACCCACTCAGGGTGATTGACAAAAACACCGTATCCTCGATTGGTCATATAAAAGGGAATGTTTTTATATGCTTGTTCGGTGCTCGTTCCGCCATCTTTATTCCAAATGTCGACCCGTTGGCCGTTCTTGACAAAATGGGTAAACCGTTCACCAAGCCCATAAACACATTCCCCTACGCTGAGTCCCAGCTGTTCTCTCATGTAGGCTTCTTTTTTATCCGTCACGACGTAACCAAGATGTTTATATCCACTTCGGGTTAAAAGTTTTTCCCCATTGTAAAATTTGACGGTCCATTGGCCTTTTTTTTGAACTTTTACCGTTAAATCGCCGCTTTTTAATGAAAGGAAATCTTTGTCTTCATGAATGTCAACCGGAATTTCGTTGGGATTTATAAAACCTTCGGGTGCACGTTTCCTGCCGCCTTTAAAATGATATTGTTGCACACGAATTACCCCTGGCATCGGCGAGGAAAAACGGATGGTCAACAACGGAATGTTCAGCGTATCCCCCCTATGCCGGATAACTTTGCAAGGTGCATAGAGGGTCAAGGATTGATGATCGGCTTTCCAGTCACGCAAGGATTCAGGATAGTAAATTGTATACCCGTCACGGGTCAGCCAATAACCATTCGTAAATTTCATTGGACACCATCCTTCAACCGTTCCTTATCACAAAATATTTAAAAATTATTATTCAACTATTTAATTGCACCCGCCGTCAAACCTTTAACCAAATGTTTTTGAAGCAAAATAAACAGAATAAATACCGGGAGCACCGTTATAGACGCAAAAGCCATTAGGCTATTCCATTGGATACCGTAACGACCGATCGCGTTATATATACTTGCAGTCAGAGGCCACAACTCTTGATTACGGTTAAACGTCAGACTGTAGATCAAATCGCCCCAAGAGAACAAGAAAGAAATCGCCGCGCTTACAATGATGCCCGGGAACGCGATGGGCAACATGATCCTGACAAAGGCGGTGAAACGGTTGCAGCCATCGATTTGTGCGGCATCCTCAAGCTCTTTCGGTATGCCAAGAAAATACGTTCTCAGGACCAAGACTGAAAAAGGGATGCCTAACGTGGCTGAAGCTAAAATCGGACCGATATAAGTGTTTAATATCCCCAATTTGCTAAAAACGATAAACAACGGCGTTAGGATGACGGTCGGAGGCAACATCTGTGTCACCAAAAAAAACAGAATAAAGAATTTCATACCGGAAATACGAAATCTGGCTAATCCATAAGCCGAGGGGACAGCCAAAACAACAACAATTGCCGTGGAAACCAATGAAATCAAGAAACTATTGATGACGTTTCGAGTCACTCCAGAAGATAAAATATCGGTATAACTTTTTCCATATAAATGATGAGGCCAAAAGGTTGGCGGTGTTTGGAAGATTTCCCCTTGAGTTTTGATTGAAGTAATAAACATCCAATATACCGGAAATAGAAATACGAGGACGATGAGAATACCAATGATGCTCAAAATCCACTGTTTACTCCGAGTCAAGTTACATCACCTCGTCCTTCTGAATCATCCGAAGATAAATCAAACTGATGATAAACAATATGACAAAAAGAATATTTGCTACCGCGGCACCAAGACTGAAATGAAATTGAGTGAAAGATAACGTGTAGGAATATGTAGAGAGAACTTCTGTTGCATTAATAGGGCCACCGCCCGTCATGACATATACCAAGTCAAATACTTTGAATGTATAAATAAAACCAAGAATCATGACGACCATGATGACCGGCCTTAAAAGGGGGACCGTGATATAAAAGAATTTTTGAAACGCATTCGCTCCATCCAGGCTAGCGCTTTCATACACCTCATCGGGTAAAGAACTCAGGCCGGTGGACAACAGAATCATATTAAACGGTATGCCTACCCAAATATTCGCTATAATGACAGCCCACAATGCCACATGAGGATTGGTTAGCCATTCAATAGGATGGTGAACGATTCCAAGTGCCTCTAAAATTTGATTAATGATCCCCGACTCATCACCCATCATGAATTTGAACAAAAGGGCTGTAATGGTTAGAGGAATCAACCAGCTTACCATCAAAATACCGCGCAGAACCGGAGCAAAGCGAAATTTTAGATTAAAAAACAATGCGAGTAAAAAACCGATCAAAAATTGGAAAAACACGCTGCCAATAGTGTAGATAAAGGTATTTTTTAATGAAATCCAGAAGACGTGATTCTTAAAAAGATCCGAGTAATTTTTCCAACCGATAAAATGGCTGTCGTTGGTTGCCATATTCATGAGATTAACATCTTTAAAACTGAGAATAATATTGTAGATTAGTGGATAGCCGATAAGCGCCAGCATATAGAGAATGGCGGGGAGAACAAAAAGATAGCCTATTCGATTCCCTTTTTCAGACATGTGAATCTCCTTCTCCACATAATATGAATTTGAGAGAGGTCCTCCCATAACCAAAGGAGGACCTATGCTTCTACTGATTAAGGTTTTTGATGGTTTGAGCCGCTAAATCCAGCGATTTCTGCGGCGATTCGGTTTGTGTCAGCACTTTTTGAATAGCGACTTGAATGGCCGCCGATACTTCAGGCCATTTAGGAGAAGGGCCGCGCGGGACTGCGACATCCATTTCCGGAATGAAAGCGCTCAGATATTTGTCGTTTTTCCAGTGATCTGATGTTTCCAAAACGTCTTTCCGCGGCGGGAAAATATTCGTATTAGCCGCATAAGGTTCCAATTGTTTCGGATCTTCAAGCCATGTTAGGAATTTCCATGCCTCGTCAACATGTTTGCCTTTGACGATCGTCAAGTTGCCCCCACCGAGAACAGAAGCGCTCTTTTTATCTTTTGGTATCATGGCAATGCCATAATTCAAGTTGGGCGCATCTTCTTGAATCCGCGAAATATTCCATGGTCCGTTGATCATCATTGCTACTTTCCCTGCTGCGAATTGTTTAGCGATATCATCTTGCGTCGCGTTGACGACATCCTTACTCATAGAACCGTCCTTAAGTAATTCAGCATACAGGCTTAACGCTTTAACTCCTTCCGGAGAATTGATTTGTTGGTAATCTCCCCCTGCAGAGATTAAAAAGGGGTAAAACTGGAACGTCGATTCTTCGGATTTAACGCCTGAAATCGCGAAACCATAATGTTCATTATTCGTCAATCTCTTCGCATCCGCTTTCAATTCATCCCAAGTTTTGGGCGGCTCCTTTATACCGGCTTCCTTAAACATATCCTTGTTGTAGAACAGAGCAAGGCAGTTGCTCTCATAAGGAAGCCCATAATAGCGGC
>NZ_BDDQ01000070.1 GCF_002003465.1 Caenibacillus caldisaponilyticus
GGGCCGGGCGTTTTATCATTTGGATCGGTTCCATGTCGCCCGCGATTTGCATCTAATCATGAAAGATCATCCGCGCTATTCCGCGATGAAACGGGCGCTGAACGAGAATGATCCGGAGCGGTTGATCGTGGAGCTGAACAGCGCCGTGGGAACGATGGCTACACCGGAAGGCGAAGCGAAGCTAGAGGTGTTCATCGCGTATGTCACGAAACATAAAGAAGCCTTATGTGATTATAAGGCGTGGCTCGAAGAAAAAGGGATGGACACCCGCGGGATGTGCACGATGGGGGCTTCGGAAGGCCTGATGAGCCAATTTGCGGCTCGCCTCAAACAGGGGCGCAGTTGGAGCGCAGCCGGTGTAGAGGCGATGACCCAATGGATGATTGCTGACAAGGATCGGTTGGAGGTCAAAACGTGGTTTGGGCAATGGGTGCCGAACCGTGAAACAAACGGTTCGGGTCGTAAGGCTCCAGAGACCAAAACCCGTAAAAGGCTGACCAAGCAAATCGTAAATGATGTACGCGACAACATCCCCTATATGAAACAATCTTCAGGCACGATGATTCACAGCACTTTGAAAGGGCTGATCGGTTTTTAAACATTAAGAGAGCTTCCGTAAGAAGTCCAAGAAAATAGGAGAACGCTTTCAAATTGCATTGTACAAGAAAAGTGCCCACAAAAGCTTGACTGCATCTTCTCCGCTCAGCGCATTGCCAAAAGCGCGGGTCTGTGCTAACGTAAAAGTTGATCAAAATAAAATATTAAATCTGTGCTGGGGGAGCCGGAATCGGCCGGCTGAGAGTAAGACCCGGAAGTCTTTGACCCCTTGAACCTGATCTGGATCATACCAGCGTAGGGAAGGCGCGTGACTTTGAGCAGCAAACGCAAATCCTTATTCTGGGTTTGCGTTTTTTCATATCCCGTGCAAGTCTGGCCGTTTGGCCAGCCAAACACCATGATTCCACGGCAAACCTCATTCCGTATTTTCGACCCAATAACGAACATTTTGGGCTTTCCTCTCCCAGTCTTCCTGCGCTTCCGTCCCCACGGTTCAAGGAAAGTCGGTCTTCCGCAACCCTTCAACGGCGCTCCATGGCGTTTCACTGATCCGTTTCATGAACGGCAAACGCTGACGGCTTTAAAGCGTTTCCGGTTCAAGCCAAAGCGTGCAGAGTGCCCCGTCATCTCGGATAAGGGCCGTTGTCCATTCCAAAAAATGAGGCGGCTGTCATCAAAAAGGGCCGGCCTTATAGCTTTATCCATCCCTTGCTCGAAGTGGGACCGTTCCGCGCTCCCGCGGCACCCGAAGGAGGCGAAGCGATGCCGACGAAACCATTGATCACGGCGGCTCTGTTTGCCGCCGCCGGTGCCGCTGCCGGGCAAGTGATTTACATTCCCCTCGGGCCGTTCAAAATGTTTCCCGTTCAGCATTTTATCAATGTGTTGTCGGCGGTTTGGCTCGGACCCGGCTGGGCGGTTTTGACGGCGTTTGCGATTTCGCTCCTGCGCAATCTCTTCGGGACGGGATCGCTCATCGCTTTTCCGGGCAGCATGATCGGCGCCTGTTTGGCCGGCCTTCTCTATCACAAAACCAAAAAAGCCGGCTGGGCCGCCGTCGGCGAAGCGTTCGGAACCGGGGTGATCGGCGCGCTGGCCGCCTATCCGGTGGCGAAGCTTTTGTACGGCCTCGATGCCGCGGCCACCTACTTCATTCTGCCGTTTACGCTCAGCACGGCATCCGGCAGTGTCCTCGCCTACACCGTTTTAAAGGCGTTTCATCCGGTGCGGCGGCGGTTTAAGGCCGACGAACGCTGATTTGAGATTGAAGACGCCGTAAGAAAGATTTAATGAAGGCAGCGGCTGGAGAGCTTTTTTACAAGCCGGCCATTGAAAACAAAGGGACGTTCGCAACTCATTCCATTTGTAATGGTTGCGGGAGACGATCCAACTTTATTAAAACGAATGAAATCAATGAGGTGATCAGCCATGAAAACCGCTTTGACGATCGCGGGGTCCGACAGCGGCGGGGGAGCAGGCATCCAAGCCGATCTCAAAACGTTTTCCGCGCTCGGGGTGTTCGGCATGAGCGTGATCACGGCGGTGACCGCGCAAAACACGATGGGCGTCTTCGGCGTGGAAGACATTTCCCCGGCGTTGATCGCCAAACAGATGGACGCCGTGTTCAGCGATTTGCCGGTCGATGCCGTTAAAATCGGCATGCTGTCCAATGCCGAGGCGATCCGGACGATCGCGGATCGGTTGAGGCAATATCAACCGAGAAATATCGTGCTCGACCCGGTGATGATTTCAAAAACGGGGTACCGGTTGCTGCAGCCCGATGCGACGGCGGCGCTCATTGAGCAGCTTTTGCCGCTCGCCGACGTCATCACCCCGAACCTCCATGAGGCCGGCGCGCTTTTAAACCGGGAGATACGCGATATCGAGGAAATGGAACGGGCCGCCGAGGCGCTGCGCCGTTTAGGAGCAAAGGCGGTGCTCGTCAAAGGCGGGCACCTTGACGGCGAACCCGTGGATATTTTGTACGACGGCGAAACGTTTACCCGCTTTTCTGGCCGGCGGGTTCAGACGAACAACACGCACGGCACGGGCTGCACGCTGTCTTCGGCGATCGCCGCTCATCTTGCCCGCGGGTGCGATTTGAAGACCGCCGTGGGGCGGGCGAAAACGTACATTCAAGGAGCGATCGAAAACGCCCTTGATCTCGGTGCGGGGGCGGGGCCGACGCATCACTTCCACCTGTGGTACGGAAGCGAGGGGCTTGAAGCATGAGCCGTTTGAAAGATGTTCATTTTTTCTTCCTCTGGTTTGGCGCCGCGGTTTCCATATCGGAAATCTTGGCCGGCACTCTGCTGGCGCCGCTCGGTTTCGTCCAAGGCTTCATCGCCATTTTGCTCGGCCATCTGATCGGCACGACGTTGCTCGCGGCGACGGGGTATATCGGAACGAAAAGAAACGTGACCGCGATGGGCATGACCGCCGCCGCCTTCGGTCCGGCCGGCATGAAGCTGTTTTCCATCTTAAATTTTATCCAACTCCTCGGCTGGACGGCCGTCATGATGAAAACCGGCGGCGAGCAGCTTGACCTCGTGGCGAACAAGATGTGGGCGTTTCACCGGCCGCTCCTCGCCATTCTGCTCGTCGGATTGTTGACGACGATCTGGACGGCGTTCGGAAAGGGCGGAAACGGCCTTGTCAATACGGTCGCCGTCGGCCTTCTCCTTGTCATGACGTTGTTTTTGTTCGTTGCGATGATCGGCGATGCCGCTTGGACGGCAGCTTCGCCAAAGGGGCATCTCTCGTTCGGTTCGGGGCTGGAACTCGTCGTCGTCATGCCGCTCTCCTGGCTGCCGGTGATCGCGGATTACAACCGTTACGGCCAAAGCCCGCGCCGCTCGGCCGTCTACTCGTGGTTCGGCTATTTTATCGGCAGTTCCTGGATGTACGCCATCGGGCTGATCATGGCCCTCGCTTTAAAAACGCTCGATTTGGGGGCTTATCTGGTCGTCGCCGACCTCGGGCTGTTGGCGCTCGGCGTCATCTTGATTTCTACGGTGACGACGACGTTTCTCGACGTGAACTCCGCCGCCGAAAGCTTCAATGCGATCGTTTCAGGGCATCGCACCAAACCTGCGGCGCTCGCCGTCGGTCTGCTCGGCCTTTTGCTCGCTGTCTTCTTTCCGCTCGATCAATATGAAAACTTTTTGTACATGATCGGATCGCTGTTCGCTCCGCTGTATGCCGTCGTGCTGACGGAGGCGCTGTGGCGGCGGCCGGCCGCTGCCGGCGGCCGTGCTGCGGATGGGAGAAGCGGCCGCGTTGAGCGGTTGAGCAAAGCGGGGGCCTTCCTCGCTTGGCTCATCGGCGTCGGGCTCTACAATCTGTTATTAAAACTCGACCTGCCGCTCGGATCGACGATTCCGACGATGATTTTGACGGGTTTGTTGTATGTTGTGTTTGAAAGGATGAGGGAAAAATGGCAATCCAAAACCGAGGTCCCGAGTTATGCCGGCATATCCGAGCGTTGAATCCGCTCATTCATCACATCACCAACACGGTGACGATCAATGATTGCGCCAACATGACGTTGGCGCTCGGAGCCAGCCCCGTCATGGCGGACAGCCCTGATGAGGCGGCGGAGATGGCCAAACTTGCGCAGGCGCTCGTTTTGAACATCGGCACCTTGCATAAAGAAACGATTGAAGCGATGGTCGCCGCCGGCAGCGCCGCGAACGAAGCCGGCATCCCCGTCGTTTTTGATCCGGTGGGGGCAGGCGCGACGCCGTTTCGCTTGCAGGCGTGCCGCGAAATTTTGAAACACGTCCGTCCGGCCGTCATCCGGGGCAACATGTCCGAAATCAAAGCGCTCGCCGGGTTAAAGGCCAACGCCAAAGGCGTGGACAGCGGCGATGACATGGAAAACGCCGCGGCGGTCGGTACAAGGGTGGCGGAAGAGACCGGCGCGGTCGTCGCCGTGACCGGTCCGGTGGATGTCATAACGGACGGCCGGCGAGTCGTGTACATTTTTAACGGCCATCCGATGATGGCCAAGGTGACGGGCACCGGCTGTGTCTCCAATTCGCTCATCGCCGGCTTTTTGGCGGTTACGCCGGATGCGCTCGAAGCGGCGGGAGCGGGCCTCACGCTCATGGGCTTGGCCGGTGAACGGGGCGTCGCCCGCTTGACGGAAGGAGAAGGAACGGGCACTTTGCGCGTTCGCCTCATCGATGCCGTTTACGAATTGTCCCATGCCGAGGAATGGAAAGGAGCGAACTGGCATGAGCGCCGCGTCGAAGATTGATTACGCTTTGTACCTCATCACGGAGCCGTACAGGGAGGAGGCCCGTGACCAATACTTTCAAAAATTAAGGCGGGCGCTGTCCGCGGGGGTGACCGTTTTGCAGCTGCGGGAGAAATCGCTGCCCTCGCGGCGGCTGTATGAACTGGCGCGCGAATTGAAGGCGCTGGCTGCCGAATTCGGCGTGCCGTTTATCGTCAACGACCGCTTGGACATCGCGCTCGCTGTCGATGCCGATGGCCTCCATGTCGGCCAGGACGATCTTCCAACGTCCGTCGCCCGCCGCCTCCTCGGTCCGGATAAGATTCTCGGCGTTTCGGCCGCCACGATTGCCGAAGCGGCGGATGCGGTGCGGGACGGCGCCGATTATCTCGGCGTCGGTTCGGTCTTTCCGACGCGTTCGAAAGGGGATGCGGAGGTCATCGGGCTGGATCGCTTGACGGAAATCAAAAGCGCCGTGCCGGTTCCGGTCGTGGCGATCGGCGGCATCACGCAGGAAAACGCCGGGTCTGTTTTGGAACGGGGCGCCGACGGCCTCGCGGTGATTTCCGCGGTGTTATCCGCTTCCGATCCGGCTGAAGCCGCCGCCGCTCTCGCCGTCGCGGTCAAATCTTCGAAAGGTTAAGAAATGTCATAGATCAGGTTCGAGAGACGGATCGTTCTTTGAGGGCGTCCCAATGGGATGCTGATGTTTATATGAAATATATACTTTTCTTAAAGTATGATGTACGTGCATTAAAAAGGGAAGCCGACCGGCTTCCTTTTTTCATTGGATACGGATGTTAGAATTTTTGCCGACGGGCGTGCCCGCCGCCGGCGCCGTGCCGCGCCGGTTTCCTCAACCGCCGGACTTCTTTCAGTGCTTTGGCGGGCGTGATCTGCGAAGTTTATGCCCCGAAGATCCTCAAGCCTTTCGGATAAAAGTTTTTCAGTGTGCCTTGGACTTCCTTGCCCCAGCCGAGCGGGAATCCTTCGATCGTGACGAGCGTCCAGCCGCGGTTGCCTCCGGTCGCGAGCGTTTCGCCGCGCAAATATTTCCTCCACGCATCCCCGTCGCGGGAAAGTTCCGCTGTATGGCGCGCTTCGTTGCTTTTGAGCGCCATGGCGAGGGCGTGGTTCGGTTCAAACCGCTTCTTTTTAAACGTGCCGAGATGCAAGCCCGGGCGAATGACTTTCAAGCCGTCGAGCTTGGGGGTCCCTTCCGGCAGCGCAAAAAGATGATCGCGGACGGCGACGAGCGGGCGTTCGATCGAGAAGGTCAACGTTTCGCGTTCGAAGGCGCGGTAGACCGCAAGCCGGCCGCGGTCGATCTTCGTTGTCTCAACGGGAAGCCGGTCGGCCCCGTCGTTGCCGCCGGTTTTGACGAGCTTGGCGACGAAATGGCCTTCGCCTTCAAGTCGATGCGGCCAGAGGCGGGCCGCCCCGGCGATTTCTGGATGGCGTCCGCCACTCCATTCAGGACGCGCGTCTACGACGCCGTCGGGCTTTGCGACGGGAACGAGGCGCATGTCCGGATGGTGGTCCAAAAACGCGGCGATTTGCGCTTCGTTTTCCTCGGGCGCAAACGTGCACGTCGAATAGACGAGCGTCCCGCCTTCCCGTAGCATCTGATAGGCCGCTTCCAATATGTCCCGCTGCCAAGCCGCGCATTCCGCGACATGGTCCGGCGACCAATATTGGATGGCCTCGGGATCTTTGCGGAACATCCCTTCCCCTGAACACGGCGCGTCGACGAGAACGCGGTCGAAAAAGCCGCCGAAGCGGGCGGCGAGGCGCTCGGGCGTTTCGTTCGTGACGATCGCGTTCGTGATGCCGAGCCGTTCGATGTTTTCCGACAGGGCGCGGACGCGTTTGGCGTTGACGTCATTGGCGATGAGGAGCCCGCGGCCATTCATCTTGGCCGCGATGTGCGTCGTTTTTCCGCCCGGCGCGGCGCAAAGATCGAGCACCTTTTCCCCCGGTTTGGCGTCGACGACTTCGCCGACGAACATCGCGCTCGGTTCTTGGACGTAATACAGCCCCGCCTGGTGATACGGATGTTTGCCGGGCGCCGCTTCGGCATCCGTATAAAAACCGGTCGGACAGAAGGGAACGGGCCGGACGGCAAACGGAGAAAGGGCGGCAAAGCCGTCCGGTTCGATTTTCAGCGTGTTGACTCGGATTCCCGTCGTCTTGGGTTCGTCATAAGCTCGGAGAAAATCATCCGCTTCCTCGCCGAGCATCTTTTGCATTCTTTCGACATACAATTTTGGCAGTGACATTCCGTCGGATTCCCTTTCGCTGATTAAATGAACGTGATAAAAACGATATTATTATAACCCATCTGCCAGACAAGCCAACCGGACGGGTCCCGGATCGCCGGCCGGGAACCCGCAGCCTTTCGCCCCTGGTCTATCGATGTCGGTTCCGCACCGAGTCTCCAAAATTGATATACTGATTGGAAATCATCAGTAATTCTTAATATTGGATTTATAAACTTGACAAAGCGCTCGCTAAATACAGTATAATAGTTCACAAAGACAAAATATTATAAAATGCAATACAAATAGTGAACATCATTTGTAAGGGGTCCTGCCATGATTCACTTCAAAAAAGTCAATAAATGGTTCGGTGATCTCCATGTTTTGAAAGACATTAACCTGGATATCGAACAAGGGGAGGTCGTGGTCATCATCGGCCCGAGCGGATCGGGCAAGAGCACGCTCATCCGCTGCATCAACGGATTGGAAGGTTACCAGGAAGGCGAAATCATCGTCGACAACCGAAGTTTAAACGATAAGAAATTGAACTTGAACGAATTTCGCCAACACATCGGCATGGTCTTTCAACACTTTAACCTTTATCCCCACATGTCTGTCCTCAACAACGTCACGTTGGCACCTCGGAAAGTCAAAGGCATCGACAAAGCAGAAGCCGAAAAAGAAGCCCGCTACTATCTCGAGAAAGTCGGCATCCTAGATCAAGCCCACAAAAAACCCAATCAATTGTCCGGCGGACAGCAGCAACGGGTCGCCATCGCCCGGGCGCTCGCCATGAAACCGAAAATTTTATTGTTCGACGAACCGACCTCGGCGCTCGATCCGGAAATGGTCAACGAAGTCTTGGAAGTGATGAAAATGCTGGCCAAGGAAGGCTCGACCATGGTCGTCGTCACCCATGAAATGGGCTTTGCCCGCGAAGTCGCCGACCGCGTCATTTTCATGGACGGCGGGCAAATCGTCGAGGAAAATACGCCGGATCAATTTTTCACGAATCCGAAGGAAGAACGGACCAAAGCCTTTTTAAGCAAAATTTTGTAACAGCTTCATATGGTAAAAGTGGTAAAAATTTATAATTTATGGAGGGGTTTTAGAAGATGAAAAAAGCGTGGCTGGCCTTGCTTTCTCTTTTAATTGTCTTCAGTTTCGCGCTGGTGGGCTGCGGGGGAAATGATAAAGAATCGTCAGCGGGCGCCAAAACGACGCTGCAAAAGATCAAGGACAGAGGCAAATTGATCGTCGGCGTCAAATACGACGTCAACCTGTTCGGCCTGAAAGACCCGAAAACCGGAAAAGTGGAAGGCTATGACGCGGACATCGCCCGCGAGCTCGCGAAAAAAATTTTCGGGAAAAACGCGAATTTGAATAAGGTGCTCGAGCTCAAACAGGTCAACTCCAAAACGCGCTTCGATTTGGTGAACAACGGCACCGTCGATCTGGCGATTGCGACGTGCACGATCACCGAGGAACGCAAACAAAAGAACAATTTCAGCTTGCGCTATTTCAATGCGGGGCAATCGCTCTTGGTGAAAAAAGGGAGCCCGATCAAAAGCATCGACGATTTGAACAAAAACACGGTCGTCCTGGCGGTGAAAGGATCGACGAGCGAACAAAACATCAAAGCGAAAGCTCCGGACGCGCCGGTGCAATTGTATGATGATTACGCCCAGGCCTTCAGCGCGCTGAAAGCCGGAAAAGGCGACGTTTTGACGACCGACAACGCGATCCTCATGGGCATGCATAAAGAAGATCCGAATTACGTCCTGGTCGGCGGTTTGTTCACGGAAGAACCGTACGGGATCATCCTTAAAAAAGGCGACGACGAATTCACCAAATACGTCAACGATTTTCTGAAAGAATTAAAAGCCAACGGGACGCTCGACAAGCTTTATAAAAAATGGTTCGGCGAACCCGCTCCGGACGATCTCTTGAAAGAAATTTGATCGGACCAAACCCGGCCAGGGAGGTTGGTGCGCTTTCACCATCAACCTCCCTTTTCCGACTCCATGACGAAGAGGTGAACGCTCTTGAATTTCTCCATTCCGTTGTCCCATCTTGACCAATATTGGAGCGGATTTGTCGTCACGTTGAAAACGAGTGTCATCGCCCTGATCCTCAGCTTTATCATCGGGTTCATCATCGCCACCCTTAGGGTATCCGGCGTGCGGCCGCTCGCTTTCTTCGCCAGGTGGTATGTGGAGTTTCTCAGAAATACGCCGTTGCTCGTCCAAGTGTTCTTTTTTTATTACGCGCTGCCGCGTTTGCACGTTTCCTGGCTGAACTTTAACGGATATCAGGCGGGCATGCTCGGCTTGACGTTCTACACCGCGGCGTACATCGCCGAAAACGTGCGCGCGGGCATCCAGTCCATCGACAAAGGGCAGCTCGAAGCGGCGCGCGCTTCGGGCCTTACGTATTATCAAGCGATGCTTTACATCATTTTGCCCCAAGCGTTTCGCATCGTCATTCCGCCGCTCGGCACGCAGTTTATCAATCTTGTCAAAAATTCGGCGGTACTCGCGTTTTTCGCCGGGCTCGACATCATGTACGTCGCCGATTCGCTCCAAGGTTCAAGCGGTGAAGTGTTCGGCGTCTATACGTTTGCGGCGCTCTTTTATCTCATTATCACGATTCCGCTCACGATTCTCGTCAACTACCTCGAAAAGAAATTGGCTTATTAGGCGGTGAGGCATCATGGATGTGATCGTTCAAGCGTTCAGCGCGAGCAACCTGATTTTTTTAGGGAAAGGCCTCTTAATCACCATTTGGCTCGCCATCGTCAGCATTGCGGTCAGCTTTGTCTTCGGTTCGCTGCTTGCGATTTTCCGTTACAGCAAGACGCTCGTCCTCGCCCAACTGGCCTTTGTTTATACCGAAATCGTCCGCAACTTGCCCTTGATCCTCATCCTGTATTTTGCGTTTTTCGGGCTGCCGGAGTTCGGGTTGCAATTAAGCATTTTTTGGAAAATGGCGATCGGCCTCATCCTTTTTGAGATCAGCCAGCTGGCCGAGATTGTCCGCGGCGGGTTGAATTCCATCGAAAAAGGGCAGATTGAGGCGGCGCGTTCGACGGGGATGACCTATCGGCAAACGCTGTTTCACATCATTATTCCCCAGGCGTTTAAACGGATGATCCCGGCGCTCGTCAGCCAGTTCATCACGATCGTCAAGGACACGTCCTATACGGCGATGTTCGGGCTCATGGATGTCTTGAACGCCGCCCAGATCATCTGGAACCAGCAGTTCAGCTTTATCTTCCCGATCATCATCTTGGTCGCCGTCCTCTATTTTGTCATCAATTTCACGTTGTCCAGCGTCAGCTTGCGGATCGAAAAGAAGCTGGGATAAAAGAAAAGGCGGTTCTCCGAAAGCCGATGGAGAACCGCTTTTTTGATTGCAGGCCGGATCACGCGTGGACGCGTTCGGCGAGTTCGAGGAAAGCGTCGACGTCTTTGACCGCTTCCTCGCAGGCCGACCGCCAAAAGTCGGGCTGTTCGAGATCGACGCCGAGATGTTTTTTCGCCAAATCCTCGACGCGCATCGATCCGGTGTCGGCGAGCAGTGCGTTGTATTTTTCGGCAAATCCCGGGCCTTCTTCCAAGGCGCGGGCATAGATGCCGGTGCTGAACAGAAATCCGAACGTATACGGGAAGTTATAAAACGGCACGTCCGTGATGTAAAAGTGAAGCTTCGATTGCCAGAACGCCGGATGATAGACGGCCAGTTCGTTGCAGAACGCGTCTTTTTGCGCGTTCAGCATGAGCTCATCGAGCCGCTCGACGGTGACGAGCCCGTTTTTCCGTTCTTCGTAAAAGCGCGTTTCAAACAGGAAGCGCGCGTGGATGTTCATGAAGAACGCGACCGCCCGTTGCAATTTGTCTTCCAGCAGAGCCAAGCGCTCGCGGTCGTCCTCCGCCGCCTGGATGGCGGCGTCGCTGACGATCAATTCCGCGAACGTCGAGGCGGTTTCGGCGACGTTCATCGCATAGTCCTGATTCAGAAACGGAATGTCGTTCATGACGTACTGATGGTAAGCGTGCCCGAGTTCATGGGCGAGCGTCGAGACGTTGGCAGCTTGGCCGCCATACGTCATGAAAATGCGCGATTGTTGCGCGATGGGAAAGCTCGTGCAAAAGCCGCCGGGGCGTTTGCCGGGCCGGTCTTCCGCTTCAATCCAGCGGTTTTCCAGGGCGTGTTGGGCAAACGCGCCCATTTCGGGATTGAAAGCCGTGAAATGGCGGACGATAAACGCGGCCGCTTCGTCGTACGGCACCTTTTTATCGGCGGTTTGCAACGGGGCTTCGACATCGTGCCATTCGAGCTTTTCAACGCCCAGCAATTCCGCTTTTTTGCGCAAGTATTGGACGAGTTTCGGCTTGTAGGCATCGATGGCCGCCCACATCGCTTCAAGCGTCGCCTTCGACATGCGGTTGTAGTCGAGCGGTTCTTTCAGGAAATCGTCCCAGCCGCGCGCTTTGTAAACGGCGAGCCGGAAGCCGGCAAGGCGGTTCAGCGCGGCGGCGCAAAACGCGCTTTGGGCTTGCCACGCTTTTTCCCATTCGGCAAAGGCGCGAGAGCGGACGTCGCGGTTCGGATCCGTCAAGAGGTTGGCCAATTGGCCGATCGACAACGTCTCCCGCCCTTTTTCGGGATGATCAAACGGGATCGCCATCTCGCCGACGATGGTGTCGTACAGGTCGCCCCAGCCGTGATAGCCGTCGACGGACAGCCCGTTGATGAGTTGCTCCTGCTCGGGCGGCAGCTGTTCGGTCGCTTTTTTGCGCCGCTCTTCCAGAGGAAAACGAACGGCGTTCAACGGAGCCGCGGCCAGCAAGCCCGACCAGACGTCCTCCGGGATGGCGCCGATTTGGGCGATCAATAGCGTCTCGCACGACTTGAATTCGGCTAATAGGCTATGTATGGCGTTTCCGAGTTGATCGGCCCGTTTGTCCTGCATGTTTTGCGCGCGCAAACAGCCGACGAAAGACTCACCTTCCTGCAGACGCTTGAAAAGATCTTCGTAGGTTTCAATGTGATGCGCCCATTCTTTCGCCTTTTCGATCGTGTCGGGCACCTCTTGTGCCTTCAGCGCGCGCTCGAAGGCGCGAATGTCGCTGTCGAGCCGGTTCAGGAACGCTTCGAATTCCCCGGAAGCGCTTCCTCCCGGGAAAAACACATCAAGATCCCACGTTTGGTTCAACGTTTTGGCCACTTCCCCAACCTCCTTTTGTCGTTGTCTTCAGTATATCAAGAAAAAGCCGGACGGTCTCCCCTAATTTTTCCTGATTTTAACGGAAGGTCCGCCATTTTCCTCATTATTTTTGGACAACGGTTCGGGCGGAGCGCCTTCCCGCCTTTCAGCGACGGCGCGCCGCCATTCGGGCAATACGGCCGTTGGTTTACGGGGTAACGAAAAAGCGGGCTGTTGCCGAAGGCTGCGCTTCATTGGCCGTCAAACGGAAGGTGACGCGGTATCGTCCGGGAGGGACGGCGCGGATGGCATCGTGAAAAACCGCGGCATCGCCCGCTGGGAGGGTCAGCGTTCCGATCACCTGTAAAAACATTTTTCCGTCGGAGTAACGTTTCACCACGTTGCCCGCTTCATCTTCCAGGACGTAGTCGAAGCGTTGGGAAGTGTTAAAGGTTAAGGTAATCGGCTGACCGCTGGCGTTCTGGACGGAAAAAGCGAAGCGGACGTCGCGGCCGCTGCGGTCGACGTGGACGGCGGCCGAAAGCCGGCCGGGGGGTGTCCGCTCCATGCCCGCTCTTGGTCCTGCCGCCTGTAGCGCCGGCGCGGTGCCGTCAGGGTTGGCGTTTCCGCAGCCGATTGTTATGATAATGACGGAAGAGAATAAGAACAGTAGGTGTCGTCGTCTAGCGATCATTTTTATCCACTCCTATTAAGCGATTCAGGCGGTGAGACCCGGTGAAGATCTTTCACATCGAAACGCATGAACATGATGAAATCATTGACATCACGCCGCTCCTTGAAACGTTTGTCCGCGAGGAGCAGATCGAAAACGGCGTGCTGTATGTGCAATCGCTCCACACGACGGCCGGCGTGACCATCAACGAAAACGCCGATTCCGACGTCAAGCGCGATTTTCTTAGACGCCTAGATGAAGTGTTCCCGTGGCGGCATCCGAAAGATCGCCACGCGGAAGGCAACAGCGCCGCCCATCTGAAGACGAGCACGGTCGGGGTGACGCAAGCTGTCCTCGTGGAAAACGGCAAGCTAGTGCTCGGCACGTGGCAAGGCGTCTATTTCTGCGAATTCGACGGGCCAAGGCGCCGGCGCATCGCGGTGCAAGCCATTCCTGCCCGTTAATTTGGACAAGTTCCATGCGGTTCGTTTTTGAGCCGCCTTCGCGGCGGCGCCACGCCCTTTTTTGGCGATGATGAGGCGCCGGCCGTCTGCCCTCGGGTTCAAGCGGGATGGGACAGGGCGGCGAACCGCTTCCAACCGGATGACGGGCATGATCAAGGTTTTCGCAGATCCACTTTTAAGATCATTGAAATGGTCATCATATACGGAGGGTCATCATGGTTAAAGTATTGTTTGTTTGTCTCGGGAACATCTGCCGCTCCCCGATGGCGGAAGCGGTGTTTCGCGAACTCGTGCGGAAAGAGGGGCTGTCCGATCAAATCGAGGTCGACTCCTGCGGGACCGGCCATTGGCATGTCGGCCAACCGCCGCACGAAGGCACGCTGAAAGTCTTGAAGAAACACGGCATTCCTTCTGACGGCTTGCGCGGCCGCGTGTTGACCAAGGAAGATATCGAGACGTTCGATTACATCATCGCGATGGACGAAAGCAATGTGGAAAATATTTTATGGCGTTGCGACGAACGCTCGCGCCATAAAGTGCACCGCTTGCTCGACTTTTCCCCGGAAATACCCGTGCGCGACGTGCCGGATCCGTACTACGACGGGCGTTTTGATTACGTTTACGATCTCATCAGCACGGGCGCGAAGAATTTGCTGGAACACATCAAAAAGGAAGCGCTGCACGTGTCCGAGGCGTGAGGAAAAGCGCCGCATAGATGGTGAAAATCTTGAACGTTCCGGTCATTTCGGGCGGCGCTTGGCGTTGAGCCCGTTGAGAATGAGAATTCCTTGTAGCCAAATGAGCTTGGGGATTAGCCGAAGAAGCGAAGCGCCCGCTTTTGCGGCGCCCACACCCGCTTTAAAGCCCGGCTTAAACAAGCATGTTTAAAAGCGTGAAAATATACAGGACCATTTTGGCGCTTCACGCCGACGAAACGCCGGCTTCGCAAATGGTGATATTGCCATGAAGTGGCAGCAGGCCGCGAATGCCGTCCTTTAATAAAATGCGGGAGCCATTTAGCTCAAGTTCGCCTGCCAGCGCGCGAGATGACGCATCTGCATCTCGCGCTTTTTTACTAATGGGAATGTGGCTCATTCACTGGACGATGGGAGGGATCGATTGGGTTCGGGCATGTCTTCCGCCAGCCGATGGCCTGTCGCATGTGGTTGATCGGTGAAAACGGGCGTTGTGATCGCTGCCTTCTTCGCGCGCGAAGACGATGCTGAAAGCGCCAATCGGTCGGCGCAGCCATGTGAAGCATAGGGCGCCTGTCGGGATGAATAAAATAAAAAGACAGGTTTATTATGGGTCAGTCTGCGTCAATTTATTTGGCCAACGGCGGCCGCCAGTTCTTGGCACCTCCGCGCCCTTCATATTTGAAAGGGAATGGCACAAACTATAGGCGTAACCTTACGCAGGTTACCATCACCAAAAGGGGGCCGCAGGATGACGACTTATCAACGCAGCAAACTCGGTCGTTTTATGCTGATTGGCGGTTTGTTGGGCGCCGCCGTTTCGCTGTTTGACCGCGCGACAAGGGAGAGCGTGGGCAAAGGCCTGAAGGCGACGGCAAATGGCGGTCTCCGCTTGTATCAAACCGTGCGGACGAACCCGGCGCAGGTCACGAATTACGTAAAGACCACCAGGGACAATCTTCGCATGACCGCCCGGGAGATCTCTCAGGATTTGAAAGAGATGGCGGAAAAAGTGAACGGCGCGACGAAATGCTCGAAGCAGGCTTACCAATATGCTTTGGAAGCCGGCAATGAAGTTTCGCAAATCGCTTATAAAGTTCGCCATACCGCCGGTCAAAGCCTGCTTCCGGGCACGGCAAACGCCGCCTCTTCCAACGCTTTGACAAGCGGTCCATCCGCTTCATCCTCCCTTGTCAATCAAGGGCAGGGCCAAACAAAGTCGAAAACATCGGCTTCCGGCTTTGGAACGGGCAATAAGGCCTCTTCGTCAAGCGCTTATAGCGGCGGAACCTTCGCTGCGACGGCTTCTGGCAGCGGCAATGCCGGTCGTTCGACTTCCACGTCGGAAACGGCGAACCGCCATGCTGCCCATGCGGCCACACAAACCCATTCATTGACGGATTCCGTCGTGGGGGCAAGCGCTGCGGCCGACTCGTCCAGCGCTAATGACAAAGGGAGTTCCGCTTCAACGGTTTCCAGCGGAAACGACCACCGTTCCGCCGCCACGTCGGAAACGGCAAACCGCCACGCTGCGCATGCAGCCGTGCAAACCGATCGGTCTTCCGATTAACCAAAGCCGCTTAAGTCCATGATGGCGGCCGATCGCAATGCATGGCATGCGGCGACGTCTAAAAGGCATGGACGCGAACATCCACATGAGGAGGGAACCACCCTGCCGACGTCCTTGATGACCGGCCGTCTTGGGCGGCAGAAATGAGGTTTTATTATGGGGAAACGTCATTCCGTCATCCGCTTTATAAAAAATTTGGTTAAACGCGTTTTTGAGGATAGGGTGTTTGATTTAGCGGCGCAATTAGCATATTTCTTTTTGCTGTCGCTATTCCCTTTCCTCATTTTTACCTTTGGCGTGCTTCCGTATATCGGCATCGATCAAACCGATGTGCTCGCCTTCATAAGCCATTACGCCCCGCCCGAATTGATGGACATCATAAGGGATAATTTAAAAGGAGTTTTTGATCAACACGCCGGTTTGTTGTCCTTCAGCGTCATCGCCACGATATGGCCGACTTCGACGGCCATTATGGCGATCATACGCGTGTTGAATCAAGCGTACGGCGTGCGGGAAAGCCGTTCCTTCATCGTCGCCCGCGGCATGGCGATCCTGCTGACGTTCGCGTTGATCTTTGTCATCCTCATCGCGCTTCTCCTCAATGTTTTCGGGCCGTCCATCGGCCGGCTGCTCGTCGTCCAATACGGCACGCCTCCGGATATTATCAAAGTTTTTGATTTTCTTCGCTTAGCCCTCAGTTTTATCATCATCATCCTCGTTTTTGCCTGTCTTTATTTGTTCGCTCCGAATAAACGCTTGAAAATTTCGGAGGTTCTCCTCGGCGCCATCTTTGCGGCGGTCGGGTGGCAGTTGGCCTCTTATGCTTTTTCCTACTATGTGGATCAAACCGTCCATTTTTCGGCGACTTACGGGACGCTCGGCGGCATCATCGTTCTCTTGATCTGGTTTTATTTGACCGGTTTCATCTTGATCCTCGGCGGGGAAATCAACGCGCTTTTGTACCAGTACAGAAAAACGAATCGATATAGCAGGATATCCCGGCGCTAACATGGAATGGGTATAATAGCGTTCAAAAATCGGCGTTGAAAGGCTAAACGGAACGCCCCGGCCGGCGGTCCACGCGCTGATCACGTTTGTTTAAAATATATAGAAAAACGGGGGAGGAGAAACGAAATGACTGGATTAACGGTCGCTTTGACGGTCATCCTCGTTTTGCTCGTCATCGTGCCGCTCGCTTTTTTCGTTTACTTGTATTTTTACGATGCCAGGCAAGCGCAGCATGCCGTGTTAAGGAATTATCCGGTTTTGGGCAAGGTTCGTTACATATTGGAAAAAATCGGGCCGGAAATGCGCCAATATCTCTTTGACCATGATACGGAAGGAAAACCCTTTTCCCGCACGGATTATCAACATGTCGTCCTGCCGGCGAAGTACCAGACGAGCATGATCAGCTTCGGTTCCAAGCGCGATTTCGATAAAGAGGGGTACTTTATCCGCAATGCGATGTTTCCGAAACAACGCGAAGAAATCCGCGTGGATAACACGGAACTGATCGCGACGAAAAAATACGTCATCGATGAAGACGACTTGTTTAAGCGCAAAGAACGTCTCGTTGACGCAAAGGTGAAGCCGTGGCTGCTCACCGAAGAAGATGCCGTCACCATCGGCCCGAACTGCCGGCATCCGTTTACGGTCCGCGGCTTGATCGGCATGTCGGGGATGAGTTACGGCGCCTTGGGCAACCGGGCGATCACCGCGCTGTCGGCCGGGCTCGGCATGGCCGGAGGCACGTGGATGAATACCGGGGAAGGCGGCTTGTCGCCCTACCATTTGAAAGGGGGCGTCGACCTCATCCTGCAAATCGGACCCGGGCTTTTCGGCGTCAGAACCAAGGACGGCCGTTTCGATTTCGAGGAATTAAAGAAAAAGGCCGAAATCCCTCAGGTCAAGGCGATCGAGCTCAAACTCGCCCAAGGGGCGAAGGCGCGCGGCGGTCATTTGGAGGGCAGCAAGGTGACCCCGGAAATCGCGGAAATTCGCAAGCTGGAACCGTGGAAGACGGCCGACAGCCCGAACCGGTTCCGGGAATTTCACGACATTCCGTCGATGTTTGACTTTATCTCCAAGATTCGGGATGTTTCGGGATTGCCCGTCGGCATCAAGATGGTCGTCGGCAATGAAGCCGATGTCGAATCGCTCGCCGCTTATATGAAAAGCACCGGAGAAGGCCTGGATTTCATCACGGTCGATGGCGCGGAAGGCGGAACGGGCGCGACGTACCAGGAACTCGCCGACGGCGTCGGCTTGCCGGTCAAGCCGGCGGTCATGATTTTGCACAAAGCGCTGTTGCGCCACGGCGTCCGCGATCGCGTGAAAATCATCGCTTCAGGAAAGCTGTTTACCCCCGACCGCATCGCCGTCATCCTCGGCATGGGCGCCGACCTCGTCAACATCGCGCGCGCGTTTATGATGACGGTCGGCTGTATTATGGCCCAGCGCTGCCACACCAATACGTGCCCCGTCGGCGTGGCGACGACCGACCCGAAACTGCAAAAAGCCTTGGTGGTCGAGGAAAAACAGTATCGCGTATTAAACTATTTATTAACCTTGCGGGAAGGCCTGTTTACGATCGCCGCGGCGGCCGGCCTGGCTTCACCGACGGAATTCAACGAAAAACACGTCGCCTATCAAGACGATAAAGGCCGGATTTACACGCTTGACCAATTGTACGTAACGTTGCGGGCGACGTCGTGACGCCACCTGAGTGTGGTTATACAAGTTGTCCGGTGAGGCAAACAGCCATATTTTCAAGACGCAAAAAAGGAGCCGAAATTGATATTATCCCCTTATAGTAGACAGAAAAAAAGAAAGGGATGTACTGTCTACTATGGGGTCAAGTCCATTTTATTGTGTAAATTTCCCTTTGATAGAAAGATGGACCTGATGACCTGACGTATGGCAGGTAAGTCCGGCAAGTCTCCCTGCCGGTCGCCTTCCCGGACTAATGATCATTGTTGTCAAAGTACAGGTGTGTCAAGGCGCTTTCGCGGCAACTCCTCGCTTCCGAGGTATTTCACGTTCTCCTTGACACGTCGAAGAAATTATCCCACTTTCTTGATCGCCGAAACTTCCTGATTCATCGTTTGAACGCCTAACTCTTTCGTTTTCCGCCACTGCCAATAGTCGGACATATCCAGGTATTTGCGTCCCGATATCCATTTTTCGTCCATTTCGATCAACA
>NZ_BDDQ01000071.1 GCF_002003465.1 Caenibacillus caldisaponilyticus
AGCAAAACCTCTCGATTTTGGTTGCCATCCTTAGAAGGCGTATCGTACAGGCCTCCCCGGATAAGAGTGCGGACTTTCCACTCATGTACCTGCCCAATATACCGCCACAGCCCTTGGCGGCTTAGGACTTCATCTTGTTATGCAGACTCATCCGACTGTGACAGCCTCAAATTGGGTTCGTGTCCCTCAGGTCGAGTGTTTGCCTCCGGCTTCCTTCAGATTCCGCCTCACGGCGGACACCCTTGCCTTCAGCTAACGGTAGGCGCTCGCCAGCCCCCGTTCAGGACTTTCACCCTATAGCACCGCACCCATGCCGGGCGTACATAAAAAGGGATCTCATCTTCATGAGATCCCTTTAACCCAAAAGCTTTCTCAGCTCTATTCTTCATGTATGGTGCCAGTGGTGGGAGTCGAACCCACACTCCTAAAAGGAACACGATTTTGAGTCGTGCGCGTCTGCCAATTCCGCCACACTGGCATCGATTGACTTGTCAACCACCGACAGATGATCTTGGTGCCGAGGGCCGGACTCGAACCGGCACGGTAGTTACCTACCGCAGGATTTTAAGTCCTGTGCGTCTGCCAATTCCGCCACCCCGGCGAGACGCTAATAATTGGAGGCGGCACCCGGATTCGAACCGGGGAATAAGGGTTTTGCAGACCCGTGCCTTACCACTTGGCTATGCCGCCGCATTACCTTGGCCTCGGGATTGAACAATGATGGAGCGGAAGACGGGACTCGAACCCGCGACCCCCACCTTGGCAAGGTGGTGTTCTACCACTGAACTACTTCCGCATTTGGCTGGCCCAGCTGGATTCGAACCAGCGCTCGCGGATCCAAAGTCCGCTGCCTTACCGCTTGGCTATGGGCCAAAAAGAATATGTATGGGGCGGTTGATGGGAATCGAACCCATGCATGTCGGAGCCACAATCCGATGCGTTAACCACTTCGCCACAACCGCCACGATAAATGGCAGGGGCAGTAGGAATCGAACCCACACTAGAGGTTTTGGAGACCTCCGTTCTACCGTTAAACTATGCCCCTAAGTGGTGGAGGGAGGAGGATTCGAACCTCCGAACCCAGAGGGAGCGGATTTACAGTCCGCCGCGTTTAGCCACTTCGCTATCCCTCCACAATCAGTCGGGAAACGCATCTGGTGCCGGCCAGAGGACTTGAACCCCCAACCTACTGATTACAAGTCAGTTGCTCTACCGATTGAGCTAGGCCGGCAGTTATAAAATGGTGGCTCGAGACGGAATCGAACCGCCGACACGAGGATTTTCAGTCCTCTGCTCTACCAACTGAGCTATCGAGCCACACTGGCGGACCCGACCGGACTCGAACCGGCGATCTCCTGCGTGACAGGCAGGCATGTTAACCACTACACCACGGGTCCGTGATATTTATTTGGTTGCGGGGGCGGGATTCGAACCCGCGACCTTCGGGTTATGAGCCCGACGAGCTGCCACTGCTCCACCCCGCGACGATAAAAACTGCTTACTGCCGTTGTCCCTTCCTCCGCGAGCCTCGCTCCGAAACCGGATGTATCGGAACCACTCGCAGCGTCTCGGCGAAAGTGTCGCTCATTGCTTCACTTCGCGTTGACGGGAAACACCACTCAGCAGATGGAAGTGGTGGAGGATGACGGGATCGAACCGCCGACCCTCTGCTTGTAAGGCAGATGCTCTCCCAGCTGAGCTAATCCTCCGCAACAAAGACATTGAATATTATACCTGATTGCTCTGTATTTTTCAAGAGGAAATTTAAAATAATGTTGAAAGAAAGAATGGTGACCCCTACGGGATTCGAACCCGTGTTACCGCCGTGAAAGGGCGGTGTCTTAACCACTTGACCAAGGGGCCATTTTTCAAAAGCGGAAGCGGCACAGATTTCGTGCCTGCAGGCTGATTGCCCCTGATATGTTTTAAGATGTTGCTTCAGCTTTCACCATCTGAAAACTTTCGTCTATCGACAGTTTCGATGGATTCGCTTTTCGATCGGTTATGTATTAGGATTTTGTGTCATCCGTAACACGCAAGAAATAGTATACAATCTCTTTTTGCGGTTTGCAACCCCCTAATTTGTTTTCCTTTTATTTTGGTTTTTATGGGATGACGGTTTTATCTGTTAAAGGTGTGATGGATGTCTCCGCGTTTTTTGGCCCGGCTGCGTAACCAGGAAAGAGGCCTCCTTCCATTGAGTACTCTCGAGTGAGTGCCGATTTTGTCGCCCCATCCTCCCATGCCCGTCACTGCATAGAAATGATTCTCAGACAATGATGAATCGACCGTTTTCTGCGGTTCTCCGGCTCGCACCATAAAACCGCGCACGAACCGGCAAGGGTCCGTGGCTTTTGCACCGTTCTCCGTGAGCGGAGTATAGGTGGAGACATGATTATATAGGACGCATGCCGCCGGCGTCTGAATGACAACGTGAGGTTGATTTTGACGAGCGGTTACAGTTTTACACATTTTCAAAGCCCTCGACAAAGAACATGCATTGGCCGACTTGCCGGCGCCGGCACAAGACCGCCATGCGGAAATTTGGTAATATGTCTCTTGGAGGCCTTTTTTCGCCTTCACCGAACAAAACAATTGATACCCCGCCGGGGACGGTCAAAAACGGCAACACGGAACATGAGCGTGCATCTCCTCGGGCTCATCAGCGGGATGAATCGATCCTTTTGTCTTGCCGCCTTCAAAAGGTTGTCCTATCCCCCTTTCCTAAATGGCTCACCAGCAAAAACGGAAGCGGATGAACCCGCCACATCGCTTCTCGTCGTTCAGTACGAAAAACGCGACGGGTTTCTGAACGGATATACCATTAAAATCATAAATGCTTCACTGTGATCACATGGTAAGATAATGGCGGGGTCATGTTGTCTACATTGTGGTAGAACCAAATATCTAACCGCATCAGATAGAAAACGCAAAATGGAGGGAACGAAAAAATGTCCAGCATGCCTAAATGGATCAAAGAGGTGAACGGGGAACTCTGGTTAACGGAAGATGAAAAAGAAAATCTCAAACTCAGCTATCGGGCAAAAAAGGTGATTCACTCGGAGCAATCCCCCTACCAACACGTCATGATCTTAGATACCTATGACTTTGGCCCGACCCTGGTTCTGGACGGCGTGGTCCAGACGACCTCGATGGACGGATTTATCTATAACGAAATGATTACCCATATTCCCTTGCTCACTCATCCCGATCCGAAAAATGTGCTGATCATCGGCGGTGGGGATTGCGGCGCCGCAAGAGAAGTGACCAAATATCCGAACGTGGAACGCATTGATATGGTGGAAATCGATCAGCTCGTTGTGAAACTTTGCAAAAAACATCTTCAGGCTGTTTCCGGAAACCTCAGCGACCCGCGAGTCAACTTTATTTTTAACGATGGCACTCAGTTTGTAAAAAACCATGAAAATACATACGACGTGATCATCGTCGACTCATCGGATCCCATTGGTCCGGCAGAACAGTTATTCAGCCTGGCGTTCTATCAAGATATTTACAGGGCGCTGAAACCGGACGGCCTCATGGTCTGCCAAAGCCAGTCGCCGATTTTCCACATGCCGGTTCTCAAGCAGACTTATGAGCGAATCCGGAGCCTCTTTCCCATCACCAAGGTATATACCGCCGTTGTTCCCACCTATCCGGGAGGCCTCTGGAGCTTCACCTTAGGTTCCAAAAAGCATGAGCCGATAGAACTCGATAAAAAGTGGGATAAAGAGGCCAAATATGTGAATGAAGGCATTTTGGCGAGTTGCTTCAATCTGCCGCAGTTCATGGTTAAAGAGCTGTTCCAAGACTGAAAATCTCGGCATCCCCCGCGGGAACCGATCGGTTTTGCAGGGTGAACCAGCCTCCTCCCAGCCAAAACCGCCCCGTCTCACCGGTCATCACTTGGCTGGTGCGACGGGGCGATGGTTGGGAATTTTTAATCCCCTTTTTATTCACGCTTCCTTTTCACAAATCTCACAGACCGAGCCATTTCTCTATCTCTGATTGAGACGCGACGACTTCTTTATTCTCGATGAGTTTCAATTCCTCGGAGTTGTCCGTATTGACGAGTACAACGTCAGGAGTGACAGGAAAATATCTCCATACATTCGTGTTCGCGTATTTTTCTTGTAACCGTTCAATTTCAAGCAGTTGATCTTCTACAAAAGTACTTTTTAAAGTTTCGTAAATGTGCGCTTCTACGGCTTTGGTTTTGGTTTTGTCCTCCCAAACAACAGCCACAGCCGTAGGACGCCATTCAATCTTATGATTGTTGAGCGAAGATACAACAGGTTCGGTCTCCCAGTCGATAATATGGTTTTTCCTGTATTTATCGCACAATGCGGTAAATCTTTGATTGACAGCGTTAAGTCTAACCATGTGACGATTTGAAAATTCCGTATTATACGGGCGCCGCCTTAGGTATTGAAACGATTGTTCCGTCAAAACGTACCAATGGGAAGCGGGTTTTCCGAACTTGAAAAAGTTGAGGTATCCTTTGTCAACCATTCCTTTTAAGCGACGGTTGGCGGACGAAATAGCTTCAACTTCCGGACGCCCTTCTGCATCAAAAATGGCGGCTACGGCATTTTTCCTGTCCATGACTTTTAAGGCATACGTTAATTTAACGGCTTCGGATTGTTTGAATGAAATGTAAGGAAAGTTAGACTTCGCTTGGGACCGATTAAAGGACTTGGCTTCCATTTCCTCGGGAGGCATGGTCGTATAGATTTTCTTGAAAATGGATCTAAACTCTGCCCCAGTAATAGGGTGTGTGTTAGAATTTACACCAGATGTCATTTGCTATTCCTCCTTTGTTTATAATATTGTTTTTGTAAGTGTTCGCATATAGTGTTCTCTTTATACATCCTTTATTATACAATGGTATAAACCATAACTCAAGTCCTAAAAATAAGCGGGACTCCCGTCTAACACAAAAGTTTTTCGACAGGTGAGAACTTTTTGTGCATTCCTTTGACTTCCGGGCTGAATAAGTTGACGTAAACACGCACCATTTCCATCGACTGATGACCGAGAATGGCTTGTAATTCATAGACGCCCGCGTCGTTTAAAATGCTCATTTTGGCGAACGTATGGCGGAACGTGTGCGGACTGCATCGAACGCCCTTAATGCCAGCCTTTTTGCCAAGCTGGGCGAGGCGTTTTTCTACCTGTCCCCGCGAGATTCGGGTGTTATTTACGGTGACAAAGAGGGCGTCTGTCTCTAAATAGCCCCGGATTTTCAAGTACTTCCGCAACTGATCCCGCATTTTCTTTCCAATGGGCACATAGCGCTCCAATTGGTTTTTCGGATCGCGCACTAGAACTTGCCCGGACTCCAATTCAACGTCATTCACGTCGATCGCGCACAATTCTTTCAAGCGGACGCCTGTTTCCAACAGGAATAGGATGATCGTATAGTCCCTCACCCCAGTAAATGTTTTCAAATCAACAGCGTTGAGCAAGGCTTGAATCTGTTCTTGCGAAAAAGTTTGAATGGGGTTGCGTTTCGCATTGAGCAGTTTAACATCTTTCATTGGATTTTGCGGGATTTTACCCTTATTCTCCAAGAAATTGAAGAAGGCACGCACAGCACGAAGGCGCGTATTGATGGATGTCACTTTGGCGCCATGTTCCATCATATTTTAGCTCGTCTTCAGACAACATGTTGGAGCGCCGTCCTTCCAATTTTAACCACACCTCCACACGATTTAGTCAACACGATTCTTCACGAAAAAATCGTGTCTACTATTGCCTAAAAATGGAAAAATTAAAACGGCTTCCGTAACCGGAAACCGTTGATATATAAGGGCTTGTTGGATTCGTATGTAGTGGCGGAGAGCGAGGGATTCGAACCCTCGAGACGGCTTTCGCCGCCTACACGATTTCCAATCGTGCTCCTTCGACCACTCGGACAGCTCTCCAACATGGCTCCGCAGGCCGGATTCGAACCAGCGACCCATCGGTTAACAGCCGATTGCTCTACCACTGAGCTACTGCGGAATGTCATGGAATATGTAAGGCAAAGGCCCGGCAACGTCCTACTCTCACAGGGGGTCGCCCCCCCATTACCATCGGCGCTGAAGAGCTTAACGGCCGTGTTCGGGATGGGAACGGGTGTGACCTCTTCGCCATCGTCACCGGACCTTTTTCACTTGTTGAAGGTTGCACCTTCAAAACTGATAACGAAGGTCCTGCATCGCTTGGTTAAGTCCTCGACCGATTAGTATCCGTCAGCTCCACGTGTCGCCACGCTTCCACCTCGGACCTATCGACCTCATCATCTCTGAG
>NZ_BDDQ01000072.1 GCF_002003465.1 Caenibacillus caldisaponilyticus
TCGATATACGCCGAGCGGAGTGGCGGTGGCGAATTTCACGCTCGCCGTCAACCGCCCATTTACAAACCAAGAAGGGGAACGCGAGGCAGACTTCATTCAGGTCATCGCTTGGCGGAAGCTCGGCGAGAACGTGGCGGAATATCTGAAAAAGGGCCGCCTTGCCGGCGTGGACGGACGTTTGCAAACACGCAGTTATGAGAAGAATGGCCGGCGGGTTTACGTCACGGAAGTGGTGGCCGAATCGGTCCAATTCTTGGAACCAAAGGGAGCAAGGACGAGCGAACAGGCGCCAAATGAATCGCCGATTAATGATGACCCGTTTGCCGATGGTGGCGACCCGTTTGCTAGCGGTGATCCTATCGATATTTCGGACGACGATTTGCCGTTCTAAGAGGTGTCCATAATGCCACTTGCGACTGATCTAAATTTCGGATATGCAGATCAGAAAAGTCAGGTAAATAGCCAAGTGGTCACATACAAATTGAGCGACGAGGAGCTTCAAAAGCTCCGTCAAGAAAGGGGATGGGCAGGCGTGACGAAAGAGGAATACTTGGCTCTAAAAGAGCAGGGAAAATCGGATGCCGAAGTGAGAAAAGCGTTAGGAATTGATTACAACAAGCTCTATATGTTGAAAAAACAATGGGGTTTGATCGGAAAATTTCGAGGCGGGAAAAAGGTAGACGTGCAGCCGGTGGAAAAAGAAAACGAACATAGCAATGCAGGCGCCATCGAAACCAACGACACCGCGGATGAAGTCATTGACCCGTCGCATGTTGAAAAAGCCGCGCTTGACATCGCCACCACTACCGATCAACCCGACAACCCAAGCCTTTTCCGACAAATCGCAAACGAGATCGCCGACATTCTCGAACGTAAAAACCACGACTACGGCGACAGCTTCGGCGAGCTGTATCGCGAATTCGGCGACATTTCCTCGGCGATCAGGCTCACGGACAAGCTCAAACGCTTCCGGACGCTCATCGACAAAGAGCGTCGGGTGGATGACGAGTCGATCGAGGATACTCTCCGCGATATTGCTGGATATGCGATTTTGACTCTAGTAGAAAAACGAAAAATGGCGATGCCCATGGAGGTGGCGACTTGAGTCTCATATTCTCGTTGATCATATTCCATGGCGGCCACACCGTCCCGACACCACCAAAACATGAACCGGATCCGAAGCCGTTCGTCCGCAAGTATGAAGTCACGGCATACACAGCCGATTGTCTCGGCTGTTCCGGGATTGCAGCGAATGGGAAGCCGCCCGTCCGAGGCGTCACGGTAGCCTGTCCGCCGGAATTGGAGCTCGGAACGTGGTTGAATATCGAAGATGTCGGCCGGCGCCGGTGCGATGATCGGGGCGGTGCCATTCATGGTAAAAGATTGGATTTGTTCATCCCAACATTGCAAGAAGCACTTGAATTTGGCCGGCGAAGGCTAGACGTTGAAGTTTTGCGGAGGTGAGACCGTGAACGTTTGGGAAGGCATCGCCATGGTGCTTGCCATTGTAGCGATGAACGCCGTTGTGGCGGTTGTAGCGTATCGGTCGGGGCGGTTGGATGAACGGTGGGAAAATGAAATTGCAGATAAATGAAAAAGCAATCGCGATATGTAAACGAAACTACAAAGATAATTGCGGTCGTTGCCCGATTCGCATGGCTTGTATCGCAACAGTAGGCATTGGGCAAGAGGGATTGAATGAATGGGTAAGGAAGGTCAACGAAGCGGCCGAAAAAATTGTGTGAAAAAAAGGGAGTGATACAAATGGATCTATCAAAAATGTTTGAAGCGCAGCGGGAACTGGACGAGCACATCGAGCGCGAGCATCCGCGGCGGACCGGCGAAGATAGACTGGCAAAGAAAATCTTGGCCCTGTTGGTTGAGCTCGGGGAGTTGGTCAATGAATGGAGAGGTTTCAAGTTTTGGTCGAACGACCAGGAGCCGAGAACACGACATTTAGAACCAGATATAGAACATTTTGATAAAACAAGAGAAGCACGATGGATAGAATCTAACCCGCTTTTGGAAGAATACGTCGATTGCCTACATTTCATCTTGTCGATTGGCAACGAAATTAACATGAATGAAGTGTATGAAGATGAGGAACCGAAACCACTATATTGTGAGGATATTATTGATCAATTCATTGTCGTAAACGATTGGGTTAATTCATTGTATTACCGCCGTCATGAGGATGTAAATGGAGAAATGTACGATTTGGTTTTTGCATACTTTCTCGGGCTCGGCGAAATGCTCGGCTTCACTTGGGAAGAGGTTGAGAAGGCGTATTTCGAAAAGAACGCCGTCAATCATGAGCGGCAGGAGAGTGGGTATTGAAGATGGCCATTCTATATCAGAGCGTCGCAATCCGCCGGCAACAGCTCATCGACCGACTGTTGGCGGCCGGCGTCACGGAGTCGCGGGATGGACGGAGTTTGTACGAATTGTCGTTGACTGAACTTGAAAGAGAAATAGAACGGATGAGGTCGAAAAATGATTGAATTTACGATATATGGCGAGCCGGTCGCACAAGGCCGGCCAAGATTCACGACAATAGGCGGATATGTTAAGGCATACGATCCGAAAAAATCAAGGGAATTCAAGAATTATATTCGGCTTGTTGCCACCCAATATAAGCCAGAAAAGCCGTTGGAAGGTGAGATTGAGGTCGAGATGGACGTTTACCGATCCATTCCAAAGAGTTTGCCAAAATACAAGAAAGAAAAGGCTCTGAACGGAGAATTACGGCCGATCACCAAGCCCGATCTGGATAACGTTGTAAAGAGCGTATGGGACTCGCTAACCGGTGTCATATGGAGGGATGACAAGCAGATAGTCGGTATGGCTGTTAGGAAGTGGTATAGCGAACAACCACGGATTGAATTGAAGGTCAAACCATTGGGAGGTGAATCTCGATGAAAGAGAAAGAAATTAAACCCGGCAGCTACGAATGGCAACGGCAAGTCATCCGGGAGGAATACGTTGAACCGGCCAAGAAGGAACAAGAAAAACAAACACGGCGGTGAGCAACATGGCGGAATTGAAGGCGAAAATCAATCTTCTTGAGAATGCCGTATACATGGTCCGGGACGGGAAGCTCGAAAAGCTCGATGTTCCGGGAGATGGATATGGTAAGCAAACAATCACATGGCAGGCCGGGAAGCCGGTGCATTATGAAGTGAGTTATACGAAAAAGTGAGGGATGGATAGAATTGCAATTGCATTTTTATACATCTTTTGAAAGCATAGAAGCATTAAGAAATGGTATGACTGTTTATGTTTGGAATAAATCGCTAGCTAAGCCGCATCATATTCATATTAGTGTTGATGTTGATAAATACATCATAGAAAAATCGCCTATTCATAAGGATTACACAGTGTTTTGTATTACCAGGATTGGATAATCAAAATTAGATAAAATGCTACCGGAACAACCGGGGCACCGATCACCGCAGATGCGGGATTGGTGTCCTTTTTCTTTTGAGGAGCTGATGAATTTGAAAGTGAAAGTCAGGAAAGGGCATTGCGACGGATGTGTATGGTTGTCAAAGGGTGGGATGTGCGCTTTCTTTCGCTGCGTTCGATATCATGGATGGACCGTGGAGGCGATGGTGAATGAACAAGAAGCAGATCGCTGATACGCTCCGTGATTATAAATGGATGATCAATGAAATACAAAGACAGAGAAAAATGCTTGAGGAAGCCGGGGATGGATTGACGGCTCAATATGGGGTCGAAGGATCGCTCCCAAAACCAAAAGGAGCGCCAAGTGATCCGGTTTATCGGGAATATTTACGTCGAGAAAAGAAAACAAAATGGGTTGAGAGATTGGAGCAAAAAGTCCTATTCATTCAGGAGTATTCGAAAGCTATTACAAACGAGCGAGAGAAGGCTGTATTAGAATGCATGCTTGATGGTATGTCAATGATCGCTATCAGCCGGCATATGGGACTTTCAGAGAGACATATTTTCCGTATTAGAGACAGCATTGTTGACCAAATGGCAGAGATGGCAGGAATGTCAGGGATGTCTGGAAAGTTGTTCCGTGAAAAACAATGTGGCTAAAATCGGAGGTAGGAGCGGTGCGGCAGGGATCACGGGCCGCACCTGACTGTGCTTGGATACTCTGATGTAGATGGTCGAAGGAATTGGTCTGAAAACAGATGGATTCCAGGTTAGCATCTCTTGAAAGAGTATCCAACCCATGGGTTTGCACCTTCCGGTGCTCATATATTTGAAACGGAGCAGAGCCACGCGAACGCGGGACTGCTCCTCAATACATAGATCAAGCGCCCGCTACGGATCGTGCGAGCGCTTTTGTGATTTTTTTGAAGGATTTCCCCTTTTTCTGTCGAATAGATGATGGGAAAGGGGGTAGGATAATTATGGAAAAAGATTGGATAACAGCATATATTTGTAAATTAACCAAACATTATTACAATATGGAAATCGTTAATAATTGGATTAGCAACTTAGTAAATGATATTAATTCTGCACTTTCAGAAGTCGGTAAAGGAAAAGCGGATTTTGACAAAGAAGAAAACATAGTAGTATTTCCGGATTCAATAATTGAATTTACCGTTAATGAAAATGCATTACATTTTACAAAGTTAACTAGAGAAAATAAACGGCAAGTTGGGAAAATTATCGTATTAACCGACGGATTATCTTATAAAATTAAGGACGAAAGAAATGAAACAATCGCTAAAGTTAATGAAATTCCTGATATGATTAATAATGTATTTTCTTATTTGCTAGTTACTATGAGAGAAAGATAGGTAAGGATGGTGAAAAACAAGGCACCCATGCGGTGCTTTTTCTTTTGGGGTGATTTTTATGATTCCTAAAAAAGTCAAGGTTGCGGGTATTGATTATGAAATCAGAGAAGTTGAAGGAATCCTTGAGAGATTCAGTACTTTGGGACAAATAAATTATCACAAAGGCATTATCGAATTAGATAGTAGCTTGTGTCAAACAAGAAAAGAACAAACATTCATACATGAGTTGCTCCATGCTTGCTTTCGAGAAGCGGGATATGAAGAGCAAGAAGAAGAAATGATTGACCGCGTTTCTTCCGTTCTTTATCAAGTACTCAAGGACAATAATTTATAGATAACAAAACAAACGAATGACCGTTGGAGGTGGGTGGTGATGTAGTGGTTGATACAAAAGAACAGGCTTACCAAGATTATTTGGCTGGAATGAAATATAAAGACATCGCAGAAAAGTATGGCGTCACCCTTAATACTGTAAAATCATGGAAAACCCGTTATAAATGGTCTCGCAATAGTGTGCATACAAAAAATAAGAGTGTGCACACAAAAAAGAGAGGCGGCCAACCGGGCAATCAGAATGCTAAAGGCCATGGCCCGCCTAAAAATAATCAAAACGCCAAAAAGCACGGATTCTTTTCTAAATACATCCCAAAGGAAACCCTTGAAATCATGGGGATGTTAGAGGAGAAGAGCCCGGCTGATCTCATTTGGGATCAAATCATGATCCAATACGCTGCTATCATTCGAGCACAGCAAATCATGTTTGTTGAGAGCAAGGATGAAATGATTAAAGAACTTAAGAAAGAAAAGAATAGACTGACTGATAGCGAGAAAAGTCATGAAATAGAATACGAATTTCAATTCGCCTGGGATCGCCAGGCTACTTTTTTAAATGCCCAATCCCGGGCGATGTCGGAATTAAGATCTCTGATCAAGCAATTCAACGAATTGGCTCATGAGGACGATGAACATAGGGCGAAGTTGGAACAAATCAAGACCGGTATAGAAAAGGTGAAGAAAGAAACCGAACTCATCGAGGAAAAAACCAAACTGCTTAAAGGCGACAAAAAGGATACGTCCCTTATGGAGGCTCTTATTGATGCCATGAAAGCAGGCGAAGACGATGAGTAAGCTCGTCGAATTCTCGCCAAAACAAAAGAAATTTATCCGGATGCCATTCCAGCACACGCTTGAAGTCAATGAGGGCACGCCGAGATCCGGCAAGACGACCGCCGGCCATTTTCGTTATGCCCGGTATTTGATCAATTCCCGGGATGAAAACCATTTGATCGCAGCCTATAACCAAGAACAAGCCTTTCGCCTCTTTATTGACGGCGATGGAACGGGTTTAATGCACATATTTAACGGCTATTGCAAATTAAAACACGACGACCTAGGCGACCATTTGGAAATCCATACGCCCCGTGGAATTAAAAAAGTATATTACAAGGGTGCGGGAAAGGCGAATAGTGTCGGGGCGATCACCGGGATGTCACTGGGTAGCGTGGTATTTTGTGAAATAAATCTTTTGCATATGGATTTTATCCAGGAGGCTTTCCGGCGAACGTTCGCGGCTATAAATCGTTATCATTATGCGGATCTGAACCCTCCGTCTCCAAATCATCCGGTCATTGAAAAAGTATTTGATGTTCAGGACACTTATTGGCAGCATTGGACCATCCAGGACAATCCGATCATCACCGAAAAACGGAAACAGGAAATCTATGAAACGCTCAAAAAGAACAAATACTTACTGGATCGGGACTGGTACGGAAAACGGGTTTTGCCCGAAGGTGTCATTTATTCCATGTTTGATATGGATAAAAACATAAAGCCAGCATTGCAAGGCGAGCCTATAGAAATGTTTTTCACAGCAGACGGTGGGCAAAATGACCCGACTTCTTGCAGTTGCAATATCGTCACACGGAAAAAGGCAGATGGTCGATACCGATACTTTCTGAACCGTGTGGCTCACTATTATCATTCCGGGCGGGATACGGGGCAAATCAAGGCGATGAGCGTATATGCAAGGGAAATCAAAGAATTCATCCAATGGTGCGTTGATAAATTCCAGATGAGATATACGGAAGTATTTGTGGATCCGGCTTGTAAATCCCTGCGAGAAGAATTGCATCTGATTGGTATCTACACGAGGCCAGCGGACAACAATGCCCACGACATTCAAGGGACGAAAAAAGGGATTGAGGTCGGAATTGAGCGTTGCCAAAATCTCATTACGAATGAACAGTTTTTCCTGATCGAAACCGACAAATATGACCATTACAATTTCATCAAAGAGATTGGGATGTATGCCCGGGATGAAAAAGGGAAACCGATTGATGATTATAACCACGCCATGGACGAATTTCGCTATGGCGTTAATTATTTTTATAAGCGCTATGTAATTTAAGGCGGTGAGCGGCATGTTCAAGACGATTATCGCGAAGTTAAAGGCGGTGATGTATCGGATGGGTCTCATTAAAGGATTGCAAAGCATCGGGCAAATCAAAGATATATCTATTTCTGATGAGCATTATCAGCGCGTTGATTTATGGCGTGCTCTCTATCAGGGCTATTATTCTGACTGGCATGATGTAGAAGTGCATACGGTTGAAGGCAAGAAAACCCGCCGAATGAGAACGATGAACATGCCGAAACATGTGGCTCAAGAAATGGCCGCGCTCGTCTTCAATGAAAAATGCATGATTAATATTTCGGACGAGACACTCAGTCAAAATGTCCAGGACGTTTTTAAACGCAACCGATTCTATAAACAGTTTCAACGATATCTCGAGTACGGATTCGCGCTTGGCGGATTGGCCATGAAGGTTTTTGCTGACGAAAATGGAATCCGCATCGGTTACGTAACGGCGGACTGTTTTGTCCCACTTTCAAGCACAGCGGATGAGGTTCTCGAAGCTGTATTCCTAAATGAAGTCCGCAAAGGAGATAAATATTACACACTTTTGGAATGGCACACCTGGGACGGGCCGGAATACGTTATCACGAATGAGCTATATCAATCGAGCATTCAAGGACAGATCGGAATTAAGGTTCCGCTTAGTACCCTTTATCCGGAACTTCAAGAGGAAACGCGGATTCAAAACCTGAAACGTCCGCTGTTTGTGTATATCAAGCCAAATTTAGCGAATAACTTCGATACCCAAAGCCCCCTTGGTATCGCAATCTATGCGAATGCTTTGGATACGCTTCGAGCCCTTGACATTGCGTTTGATAGTTTCGAACGAGAATTTCGACTTGGGAAAAAGCGGATTATGGTCCCGGCTTCTGCCATTCGGACCGTGGTCGATCCGCAGACCGGAAATTTGGTCCGCTATTTTGACGCAAATGACGAAGCTTACCAAGCCTTCAACTTTGGACAAGATTCTAATGAGATCAAAGACATCTCTGTTCAGATTCGGGTTCAAGAGCATATCGATGCGATTAATGCTTTGTTGAATATATTAGCGATGCAAAC
>NZ_BDDQ01000073.1 GCF_002003465.1 Caenibacillus caldisaponilyticus
AATGCTTGCGCGTACAGGCAATCGTTATCTCCGGTATTACCTGGTTGAGGCTGCCAATCTGGTCCGGCGACACGAACCTGAATACCGCGCCTTTTACCAAAAAAAGTATCGTGAAGTGCAGAAGCACTCACACAAACGCGCCCTCGTCTTAACGGCAAGAAAATTGGTGCGCCTGATTGATGCGCTGCTCCGCAACAATCAAATATATGCGCCGAAAAAGAAGGTGACGCGATGAGGTAACCTTCATCGATAACCTTGGTCATATCGGCTTCCAGTTATTTACAATATACTGGAGGCTTGGTTTAGTGCACCCTTTTTTATGACATATGGCCAAAAGAATTTCCAATTCATTTGTTTTTAACTCTTGACATCACACCGTAGGACTTTAAGATGACCACAAATTTTTTCATAAATGCCCTCGCCTTTCACTGAAATAAGAACATACGTTCTATTTCATTATAATATTCCATCTGATTTTGTACAACTTAAAAATTTGTTTAAGAATCGACTTTTTTTGTTTAATCGTTAAAACCTGTGATTTGAAGCAGGCAACCGGCAGGCATAGGTGAATTACCCAGCGACTCAAAACAACGATGACCTGTTATTTTATCCGGCCTCTAAACTCTTAGGTATATGGCTTTAATTACCGCCATAAAAAAACAAACCGCCGGTTCCCGCGCCATACGGGAATCGGCGGTCGATCAAAACGATGATTAGTTGGCCAGGAGTTTCAAAGCCTCGCGGTTAAACGCCGGGATGTCGTCCGGGGTGCGGCTGGTGACGAGTTGGTTGCCGCAAACAACGACTTCTTCATCGACGAAGTTTGCGCCGGCGTTTTCCAGATCGACGCGGATCGATTTGTAGCCGGTCACTTTGCGGCCGTTCAGCGCTTTCGCGGTAATCAAGAGCTGCGGACCATGGCAGATCGCAAACACCGGTTTTTTCGCGTCCATAAACGCTTTGGCGAAATTGACAAAGCGATCATCGGCGCGAAGGATGTCCGGCGAGAAACCTCCCGGAATGAAGAGCGCATCGAAGTCCTCGGGTTTCACTTCGTCGATCGACGCATCGACCGTCACTTTCACTTCACCGTGCTTGCCCGTGACGGTTTTGCCTTTTTCTTTCTCGATGACGGTCAATTCGTGGCCGGCTTCTTTAAAGGCTTCGGCCGGTTTCGCGTACTCGGAGTCCTCGAACTCATTCGTCAAAACAACGGCAATTTTTTTCGCCATACGGCTTCACTCCTCCTTACGATCTGATGGTACCCGCCTGTTCAGGACCGGTCTCTAATTAGATTCTAAAACGCGCGGCACGAGACTTCAAAAAATATGCTGTGCCCATGCTTGGCGGCCGAGGGATCGAGTTCTGCCGAAACGGCCGCATTAAAAGAGCGGGGCTTTAGTAGGTGATGTCCGGCTCGGCCGCAGTTCGCGGAGCGCCGCTCGCCAAATCGCGCAAAAAATCATATAAGCAAGCTTTAAAGCACGTGAACACCCAACTGCGCCAACATGTCCGCCAGCATGGCCAACGGCAGCCCGACGACCGTGAAATAGTCGCCGTCGATTTTCTCCACGATGGCGGCGCCAAGGCCCTGAATGGCGTAAGCGCCGGCTTTGTCCATCGGCTCGCCGGTTTGGATGTAGCGGCGGATTTGCGCGTCGCTCAACGGTTTCATCGTCACGCGCGTCCAGCTGTGGCCGGTGAGGACTTTTCCGGTGGCGCACACAATGCAGGAGATGCCGCTGTAGACGGTATGTGTCTTCCCTTGCAGCAGGCTGAGCATGCGAAAGGCGTCGTCCTCATCCTTCGGCTTGCCGAGAATCTCGCCGCCATAAACAACGACGGTGTCGCCGGCCACGATGACGGCGTTCGCCCTCGGCCCGACCGCTTCGTAAGCCGCGCGCGCTTTCCGTTCCGCGAGCCGTTCGACGACTTGCTCCGGCGCTAGGTTCTCCTGAACGCGTTCATCGGCGCTGTTGACCGCAAACTCGACCGGCAAGCCGAGCTGTTGAATTAATTCTTTTCGCCGCGGAGAAGCGGACGCTAAGATCAACGTCACCGGATCCACGGTGGCTCTCCCTCCCAATCCAACGCGATGCGGTTCAACATTGCAACCCAAATGGGTTTTCCCTTTTATTTTACCCACGAAACGCGGAAGGACATCGTCGCAAAAAAAATAACTGCCATGCATTCTTTCCCAAAACCGTCTTTCGCTCTTCACCGCAAACCGAGGTTTATTCCCGGCGGTTCGTCCTCCTGAATTTGCCGCAGCGGTGTTTTCCGCCCTTCATTATACTCCCATTGCCGGACACCCGAAAGGATGCGATTTTCAAAGTTTCCCGTCTCGACAAACGGCGGGATATATTCATGTGTTCATGCTGTACCCCCATGTTTTCCTTTCAACCGCCTGATTAGGCCGGTTAAGCTGCCGGTAGACCACTCGTCATGCAAACGCATTCAAAAAAATTATATTTTTCGGTCAACAGTCTTTACTTTTTCACACCATTCCATTATACTTTTTATGTAATTATCTGAAAAATTACTATCCCAGTAAAGGAGGCTCATTTATGGACAATCGCGAGCAGTGGGGGAGCCGGGCCGGCTTTTTGTTCGCCGCTATCGGTTCAGCCATCGGGCTCGGAAACATCTGGCGTTTTCCGGCCGTCGCTTACGCGAACGGCGGAGGAGCTTTTTTTATCCCATATCTCATCGCTTTGTTGACGGCGGGGATCCCCTTGCTCATTTTGGAATTCACGATGGGCCATAAATATCGCGGCTCGGCCCCGCTGACGCTGGCGAGAATTTCTAAGCGCGGAGAATGGCTCGGCTGGTGGCAAGTGCTCGTCTCGTTCTTTATATCTACGTATTATCCCATTATCATCGCCTGGGCCGTCTCCTACACGATTTTTTCGTTCAATCTGAGCTGGGGGAGCAATACCGAAGCGTTTTTCCAAAAGGATTACGCCCAGTTCGCTCTCGTCCATCCCGGGCAAATCGGCGGAATGGCCTGGAAAGTCGTCATCCCGCTTGTCGTCGTTTGGATTGTCGTTTTTGCCATTCTCTTTAAAGGCGTGCAAAAAGGAATTGAACGGGCGAACAAAATTTGTATTCCTTTGCTCGTCGTCTTGTTCACCATCATCGTCATCCGCGCGGTAACGCTCCCGGGCGCCGCGGAAGGCCTCGACGCCTTCTTCAAACCGGATTGGGGCAAAATTGCTTCCGGCAGCGTTTGGGTCGCCGCTTACGGGCAAATCTTTTTCAGTTTGTCCATCGCTTTCGGCATCATGGTGGCGTACGCCAGCTATCTGCCGCGTAAAACCGACATCACGAACAACGCGTTCATCACCGGATTGAGCAACTCGGGATTTGAACTTTTGGCGGGCATCGGGGTGTTCGCCGCCCTCGGTTTCATGGCCCATTCGGCCGGCGTATCCATCAACGATATCGCTCAAGGCGGGCCGAATTTGGTATTTGTCGTCCTGCCCAAGATCATCAACACGCTGCCGGCCTTCCAAAGCGCGTTTGCCGTCTTGTTCTTCTTATCCATCGTTTTTGCCGGTTTGACGTCGCTCATTTCGATCGTCGAAGCCTACGTTTCGGCCGTTCAGGACAAATTCAATATCTCACGCGCCAAAGCGGTCGGCTGGGGCGGGGGCATCGCCGCCGTTCTGTCGGTCTTGTATGCGACGAAAGGCGGGCTTTATTTCCTTGACAACATCGATCATTTCGTCAACGCCTATGGCGTCGCTCTCGCCGGACTCGTTGAAGTCATCCTCGTCGCGTGGGTGTTTCGCAAACTCGGCGAACTGCAAAAACACGCCAACGGCATTTCGGATATGCGTTTGGGCGCATGGTGGACGGTATGTCTCAGCGTCATCACTCCCATCGTGCTCGGCTACATGATGATTGACAGCATCCGCACCGACTTCAAAGCGCCGTACAGCGGTTATTCCGGCAGCTTTCTCGCCTTGGGCGTCGCGATTGCGGTCTTGTCGATCGTCCTCGGTTGGATCATTGCCGGCTTAAAATGGAAGCGAACGCTGGAAGAGCAGAAGGAGGTCAGCTGATATGTCCGGCTCTGCCATTGCCATGATGATCATCGGCATGGCCATCTTGTGGGGTGGACTCGCCTTTAGCATCGCCAACATGGTGCGCCAAACCAAAAAAAGCGAAGAAAAGTAAACGGAAAAGCCGGGGCTGAAGTGCACCCCTTAAAGTAGACACAGGAAAAACCCCCTGTGAAAATACTTTAAGGGGTGATTTTCATGGCAAGAAAAGGACAGAAATTCAAGACATACAGCTTTGAACTCAAAAAGAAGGCAGTGGAAATGAGACTTCAAGGAATTCCCAAGGCAAAAATCGCTGAAGAACTGGGGATCCAAGATGTGGGGCGCCTGAAGGTTTGGATGAAGAAATATTGGGAACAGGGCGACTTTGGATTAATGGAACACAGGGGAAGACGGAAAGAGTACAAAGACTTGGAAAGGGAAATCAAAAGGCTGCGATTGGAGAATGATGTTCTAAAAAAGTGGTTGGAAATCTTG
>NZ_BDDQ01000074.1 GCF_002003465.1 Caenibacillus caldisaponilyticus
GGTCYTTGAATCAAATCCTTGAAGCCCAGTTAACGGATCAACTTGGCGCCGGCCGTTATGAGCGCACAGAGGAGCGAAAAGGCTATCGAAACGGGTCTTATCCCCGGCAATTGACGACTCGGGTGGGACGGTTGACCTTGCGCGTGCCGCGGACAAGGGATGGGGAATTTTCCACCGAACTCTTTCAACGCGATCAACGGAGCGAACAAGCTCTGGTACTGGCCCTCATGGAAATGGTTGTAAACGGAGTGTCTACCCGCAAGATCACTCAAATCACAGAAGAATTGTGCGGGACTTCGTTTTCCAAATCCACGGTTTCCTCGCTGTGCAAGGGGCTGGATCCGATGATCCAAGACTGGAATGACCATTCCCTTCATGAACATGTGTATCCGTTTGTGCTAGTAGATGCTATTTATACGAAAGTCCGGGAGGATGGACGGGTACGTTCCAGAGCCGTTTTGATCGCCACAGGAGTGAATGAGGAAGGATACCGGGAAATTCTTGGCCTGCAAATCGGAAACAGTGAATCGGAGTCCAGCTGGAGCGAGTTCTTCGGATGGCTGAAAGACCGGGGACTCCGGGGAGTGGACTTGATCCTTTCCGATCAACACGGCGGACTGGTGCGAGCCATTGAAAAACATTTCCAAGGCGCGACGTGGCAGCGATGCCAAACGCACTTTATTCGCAATATCCTCGATGCGGCACCAAAGTCTGTACAGAATGCTTTACTCGATGAGATTCGCGGGATTCTTCACGCCCCCAATAAGCAGGCGGCACGGCTGTTATTGGAACAAGTGTTGGCCAAATGGGAAGAGAAGGCCCCTAAAGCGATGCAAATCCTCGAAGAGGGATTCGAAGAGGCCACGGCTGTCTTGGACTATCCGGAGCGTTACCGGCGGCGCCTGCGCACAACCAATGGCATCGAACGGCTCAATGAGGAAATCCGCCGCAGAGAACGGGTGATCCGCATTTTTCCGAACCGGGAATCGGTGTATCGCCTCGTAGGCGCCGTGTTGATCGAAATTGACGAAAAATGGATATCGGGACGTAAATACCTGGATATGTCCGACTATTGGCAGTGGCGAAAAACGAAAGAGTTAGGCGTTCAAACGATGAACCAGGAAGTTTCGTCGATCAAGAAAGTGGGATAATTTCTTCGACGTGTCAAGGAGAACGTGAAATACCTCGGAAGCGAGGAGTTGCCGCGAAAGCGCCTTGACACGCCTGCTCCTTGACAACATGATCGTTAGTCCGGGAAGGCGACCGGCAGGGAGACTTGCCGGACTTACCTGCCATACGTCAGGTCATCAGGTCCATGTTTCTATCAAAGGGAAATTTACACAATAAAATGGACTTGACCGCAACAAATTCAATGGAAAGAGCGTTTATTATTTCAACAATATTATAGTTATACATGGTTTTTATCACTTTCCTTTTCTAAATAGGTACTTAAAGCCAGAGAAAAGTTTTTAATAGAACTTAAAGTTGGTTTATTAGAAATGATTTTTATTTTGTATCCAGATTTTGATGTTATAGTCTTTTCTTGCTTTTTGGTTAAATTAATCATCTTTGTATCACCTCTGAATAATTTCAAAGATGATACCAGCGCTTTTTTGATATTCTAAGTTCTTGATTAAAAGTTATTATTTTCGGAATAATGTCAGGTGAAATTTAGAGGTAAGTATGGTAATATTCCTTTTAGTTTGAACCAATAATTAAATAATGAAAAAATTCAAAAGGAAGTGTTGAGAGATGTCAGTACATGGAAAAAAATACACGAATCGATTAATTCATGAAAAATCACCTTACCTATTGCAACATGCACATAATCCGGTGGATTGGTTTCCTTGGGGACCTGAAGCTTTCCAAAGAGCCAAAAGGGAAGGTAAGCCAGTGTTCGTATCTATTGGCTATTCCTGACCCTTGCGGTATGCCCATTTGAATGGAAATGACCGCTCCCTGCGCATGGTCGAAAAAACGTTGGAAGGGATCGCCGACGGCGGCATTCACGATCATATTGGTGGGGGCTTTGCGCGTTATTCCGTCGATGAAAAATGGTTGATCCCTCACTTTGAAAAAATGCTGTACGATCAAGCGATGCTCATGCTCGCTTATACCGAGGCGTGGCAAGTGACGGGGAAGGCGCGCTTCCGCGACGTCGTCGCCGACATTTTCGCTTACGTCACGCGCGACATGCGCGATGCCGACGGCGGTTTTTACTCCGCCGAAGACGCCGACTCCGAAGGGGAGGAAGGCCGGTTTTACTTGTGGACGCCGGATGAAATCCGCGCCGTTTTAGGTGAAGACGGCGATTTATACTGCCGGATCTTTGACATCACGGAGGAAGGGAATTTTGAAGGCCGGAGCTTGCCGAACCTCGTCGGCCGCTCTTTGGCGCGAATTGCCGCCGAAGAAGGCGTGTCGCCGGAAGCGTTAAAGGCAGAGATCACCGCCTGGAACCGGAAGCTTCGGGAGGCGCGAGGGCGCCGCGTCCGGCCACACAAGGACGATAAAATCTTGACGTCGTGGAATGCTTTAATGATCGCGGCGCTCGCCACCGCGGCGCGCGTCTTTCAAAACGCCGAATATTTGCGGGCCGCCGAAACCGCGTTTCGGTTTCTCACCCGCCGCATGATGAACGGCGATGAACTGTATGCCCGCTATCGCGACGGCGAAGTGGGTATTCCGGGATTTCTCGACGACTACGCCTATTTCATGTGGGCGTGCGACGCCTTGTATGACGCGACCTTTGACGGGAGCTATATTGAAAAAATGCGATGGGCGGCGGACCGCATGATCGAACGGTTCTGGGACGACGATGCCTTCGGCTTTTATCTCAATAACCGAAGCGATCTGTTCATGCGGCCGAAAGAGGTCTATGACGGAGCGGTGCCGTCGGGCAACAGCGTGGCGGCTTATGAACTGCTGCGGTTTTCGCGCCGGACCGGGGAGATCGATTATGAACGCTATGTCGACCACATGTTCAACGCGTTCGGCGACGAAGTCGACCGCTATCCCATGGGGTACGCCTGGCTGTTGAGCGCTTTTATGATCGCGCGGGCGGGGACGAAAGAGCTCGCGGTCGTCACCGAAACCATGGATGGCGCCAAAGAAAAGCTCGGCGCGCTCCAATCGGCGTTTCTTCCCGAAGTCGTGACGCTTGTCGGCGATCGCGCGCGGTTGAACCGCCTGGCGTCATTTACGGCGGGTTTTAATACGGAAAACGGGGAGACGACTTATTATTTATGCGAGCATTTTCGTTGCCGGCGCCCGACGACGGATCTTACCGCCGTTTATGAGGCGCTCGGCCTCGCGCACAATCATTAACGGTTTTCCAAAAAGAAAAACGGCAAGAGGCGTTCGCTGACGGCGGCGTGGCGAGCGCCGACGACGCGTGATTTTGCAGACGGGTCCGCTGACGGGCGGGCCTTTTATTTTTTTGCGAATGAAGCCTTGGTGGCCGCCGGCGCGCCCCGTCGCGATCATAGGATGCGGTTGCCGAGGCTTTTCAGATGGCGCAGAAAAATAATTTCTGTGTTTTATCTAACATTTTTAAAAAATAAGTTTGACAAATTTGTGAACATCGAGTATGTATATAGTACGGGGGTGACCTTGATGAGGAAAAACAATAAGATGACCGCAATGTTGTATGCGTTTTCATTAGGGTATGTGGCGATTGGCGCCGTCTTGACGATCGTCAGCCTTTTCCTCGGGAGATTCAGCGATCAAAACATCGGACTGATGACGGGGTTTGGCTTTTTGTTGGGCGGCGGATTGCTGGGCATTATGGCGGGCATGCTGTCGACCATTTTCGTCTATGAGCGCCATGCCAAAGAAACGGAAAAAATGGCGGAGGAAAACCTCGAATGGGTTGAGGGCTTAAAATAAAAAACATAGGGATCCATAAAAGCCTTCCCGCGCCCTTTGCCGGAACGCCGGAAGGTTTTATTGTGTCCATTTCCGGAGGCCTTAGCGAGTCTTTGCGGCAAATGAAGACAAGACGCCTTCGGTTTTATTTATATGAGGGTGATTTGGCGCCTTGCAGCGGCATGCAGCGCCTCCGCCAATCGCGAAGGCGGTCGAAAAGCGGCCATTGCCGACGCGTTCACAAAGCCCGCGGATTGGCATACATAAACCCATTTTTATGCGGATCGATCACGCGATACATAAACGTTATTCTTTTCAGTTCACAGGTAAAAAGCCGGCTTAACCGCGGCGGTGAACGGTAAGGGGCAAGGCGGAGAACGCCGCTGAACGCATGGCGCGGGATCGCGGCAGGGCCGGATTAATGCACGTAGCGGCCGTGCTTCGGGATGGCGATCTCATCGAAATGGTCGGCGAGCCGCTCCAATCCCCGCGCAAGTTCCGCTCCGGCCATCGGGCGGCCGTGCCCGGTAAAGGCGGCGGACGGTTTCAGCGCCTCCAGCTTTTTGACCGACTCCCAAGCGTTCGGCCAGTCGGTCGTAAAGTAGGCGGGCGGCCCGTGTATTTCTTCCCGCTGCGTGAGCACCGCCGCGAGCGATTCTTGGCGGACGGTGATGAATGCGTCTCCGGCGATCAATACGCGATCCCGCCCGCGAAACAGCGAAATGTGCCCGGGCGTATGCCCGGGAGTATGATGCCAGCGCCATTCCGGAAGATGCGGGATCCGGCCGTGCGGTTCAAGGGGTTGAATGCGGCCGCCGAGATCGATGCCTTCGTTCGGATAAAGGCCGGAAAGGCGCGCCAAGAGTCCGCTGCCAACGGCCGGATCGGCGGGCGGATAGCTTTTCATGCCGGTCAAATAGGGAAGCTCAAGAGGGTGGGCGTAGATGGGGACGCCCCATTCATCGGCCAGCTCTTTGACGGCCCCGACGTGGTCGAAATGGCCGTGGGTCAAGATGATCGCTTCCGGCGGCCGGCTACCGAAGCGGTGTTTCGCTCGGCTTAAAATTTTCTTTTCACTGTTTGCCACGCCGCCGTCCACGAGCGCCCATCCCTCTTCGCCGTCGGATCCGCCGATAAAATAGACGTTGGAAATGAGCGTCCGCAGGCCGTGAACATCGGCGGGAAGCGACTCCGAATGGCAGGCTTGCGCCGACCGATCCGGCCGTTCCTTGCGCGGGCCATGTGAAGGGTGCGGCCGTTCATCCGTCATGGGGTCAGCGCCTCCTTTCTCTTTTCTCCAGCATGGATCGCCTTCCTTTTAGCGTGCCACTTTCGCCGGTGTCTATGTGGCGGCACCGCGCAAAACTCGATTTCGCGAAAAGCGCCGCACCGCGGTTGCATGATCGGCCAGCGCCGCCGTCCAAGCGGCGCTCGAATTTTTTGGCTGGTCGAACCGTGCGGCGCTTTCCGGTGCCCTCGTGACTCCCGTTGATTCCTGCGTTCACCATTTCCATTGGCAGCGGTTTGCTCAGTTGGTATGATTATAAGTAAATGATGTCTCGCGACTTTGACCGCGCGTTCGATCGAAATCAGGACAACAAGGATTCATTTTAAAAAAATCCATTTTCTTCTTAAAGAAGAGGAAATTTCAACCAACCATTATGGAGTTGCGACCCAAGCGAACGCGGCGGCTTCAGCGAAGCGGAGCGGCAGGCCAGGAACCGCTTCCGCTTCAATAGAAAAGTTCATTCGCATAAAAGCGCAAAACCACGCGAAAGGCACTCAGTGGATTTTATGTTTCGAACGTTTGTTTGGCGAAACGTTCGCTTCGAGCGATGACGCGTCGGAGAGGAGGGTGGCGTTATCCCGCCAGAACAGGCGGGCTTGGACGCCTTTTCTATATGAAAGTGAGAAAATCATTGGCGGACATTTTAGCGATGCTTAAAGCGGATCCCAACGTGCAGCACTGGCATACGATACCGGGCCGCGCCGCGCGGACGGTTCCTTTTCCGGAGGGCGTCGATCCCCGGCTCGTCCAAGCGTTAAAGAAGAGGGGCATCACCGCGCTTTACACGCATCAGGCCGATGCCTACGCGGCGGCGTCCCGGGGCCGGGATTTTGTGGCTGTCACGCCGACGGCTTCCGGGAAAACGCTTTGCTACAATTTGCCCATTTTGGACGCCATTCTAAAAAACCCGAGCACGCGGGCGCTCTATTTGTTTCCGACGAAGGCGCTGGCGCAAGATCAAAAAAGCGAATTGAATGAGCTCATCGCCGAGTTGGGCGTCACCATTCACGGCGACACCTATGACGGCGACACGCCGGCGACGATTCGGCAAAAAATCCGGAAAGCCGGCCAGATCGTCATGACGAATCCAGACATGCTCCATTCGTCAATCTTGCCGCACCACACGAAGTGGGTGTCGCTCTTCGAAAATCTTCAATTCGTCGTCATCGACGAACTCCACACGTATCGCGGGGTGTTCGGCAGCCATGTCGCCAACGTCATCCGCCGTTTAAAAAGAATCTGCGCCTATTATGGCAGCCGCCCGGTCTTCATCGCCACGTCGGCGACGATTGCCAATCCCAAGGAGCACGCCGAACGCTTGACGGGCCGTCCGATGGTGCTCATCGACAACAACGGCGCGCCGCAAGTCACGAAACATTTTATTTTTTACAATCCGCCCGTCGTTCACCAAGCGTTGAACATTCGCCGCAGCGCCTCGCTCGTCGTCAAGGAATTGGCCAAGCTGTTTTTAGAAAACGGCATCCGGACGATCGTGTTCGCGCGCAGCCGCCTGCGCGTGGAAATCTTGCTCAATTATTTGCAGACGCTCAATACCGCGCGAACCGAGCGGGCGACGATCCGGGCGTATCGCGGCGGGTATTTGCCGTCCGAACGCCGCGAAATCGAACGGGGGCTGAGAGAAGGAAAAATCCACGGCGTCGTCAGCACCAATGCACTTGAACTCGGCGTGGACATCGGCCAGCTGCAGGCGTGCATCATGACCGGTTATCCCGGTTCGATCTCGAGCGCGTGGCAACAGGCAGGCCGCGCCGGGCGCCGGGAGGATGAGGCCGTCATCCTGTTGGTCGCGACATCGAGCCCCCTCGACCAATACATCATCCAACACCCGGATTATTTCTTTGAACGCAATCCGGAAGAAGCGCGCATCAATCCGGACAACCTCATCATTCTCGTCGACCATATTCGCTGCGCGGCGTACGAATTGCCTTTTAAAAAAGGGGAAACGTTCGACGGCATCGACGTCGAGGACATTTGCACTTATCTCGCCGACCAGGATGTTTTGCATTTTCAAGGGGACAAATGGTTCTGGATGACCGACGCTTTTCCGGCAGCGAATGTCAGCTTGCGTTCGGCGGCGCAGGATAATGTCGTCATCATCGATCAAACCCATCCGGGTGCCGTCAAGGTCATCGGCGAAATGGACCGCTTCAGCGCGATGACGCTTCTGCATGAAGAGGCGATTTATATGCACCAGGGCGAACAATATCAGGTCGAAAAGCTCGACTGGGAAGAGAAAAAGGCGTTCGTCCGCCAAGTCGACGTCAATTATTACACCGATGCCAACCTCGCCGTCCAACTCGAAGTGTTGGAGGTCGACAAGGAAAAACGCGGTCCGCTGTTTGAGACCGCCTACGGCGATGTCGCCGTGCGCGCGAAGGCGACGATTTTCAAAAAAATCCGCTTTGAGACCCACGATAATGTCGGCTGGGGTACGATCCATTTACCTGAGGAGGAAATCCACACGACCTCGGCCTGGATCGGTTTCGACGGCGAGTTGGAAGAGCGGTTCGGCAAGCCGGCCGCGGAACAAGCGCTCGTCGGCCTCGCCCATCTTCTGCGGCACGCGGCTCCGCTTTTTGTGATGTGCGACCCGCAGGACATTGAAGTCGTGCCGATGATCAAGGCGCCCCATAACGGAAAACCGACGATCTTCCTTTACGACCAATATCCGGGCGGGATCGGTTTAAGTGAAAAGCTGTATGAGATGACGGATGTTTTGCTCAACGCGGCGCGGGAGATGGTGGAGCGGTGTCCGTGCGAAACCGGCTGTCCCTCTTGCGTCGGCGCAGACGGCGAGGGGGCGAAGCCGGTCGTTCTGAAATGGCTCAAAGCGCTTCATGTCGAGGGCAGCCATGTCTCTTAAAAAACAGCTGGAGCGCTACAAACGGCATTTGGCGCGGCCGGCGGAAAACGGAACACCCTCCGAACCGGCTGGACCGATCCGCCCGACACCGGCTGACCCGCACTTGACGGAAGCGATGCAAGAAGCCGCCGAGCGGCTGGAGGCCGAGGTGCGCACGTTTGAGGGCGAGGCGATCCTCGTCAAAGAGCAGACGATCCCGCTCGATCAATACCACGGCAGGCGGCCGTTAAACGATATTTTTGAGGCCGTCGCCATGTGGCAGCATGATCCCGAACCGCATCCGCTGTCGACGCGCGGGCTCGCGGCGGAAGATTTGCTGTTTTTTGATACGGAGACGACGGGGCTTTCATCCGGCGCCGGACATATGATCTTCTTGCTCGGCTGCGGGGCGATTCGTGGCGACCGCCTGCAGTTGACGCAATATTTTCTGCCCGGTCCGGGCAACGAAACGGCGTTTTATTACCATTTCTTGACCGACGTCAAGGCGTTGTCCAACCTCGTGACCTACAACGGCAAGGCGTTCGACTGGCCGCGCGTGAAGACGCGCGTGCAATTCGTCCGCGATGCCGTCCCGAAGCTGCCCGCGTTCGGCCATTTCGATTTGCTGCACGCCGCCCGCCGGTTGTGGAAACATCGCCTTGAATCGATGCGTTTGTCCGCCGTTGAGGAAACGGTGCTGGGGTTTAAGCGAAGCGGAGACATCCCCGGCCATATGGCGCCGTTTCTTTATTTCGAATTCCTGAAGCGCCCGAAAGCGTCCCTCATTGAAGGCATCTTCCGCCACAACGCGGATGACATCAAGACATTGGTCGCGCTTTACAGCCATTTGTCAAGGCTCATCCACGGGAACGGCGTGCCGTTGTCCGGGGACGAGGCGTTTGAAATCGCTCGTTGGTTCGCGGCCCTCCGTCGCTACGACCGGGCGATCGCGCTGTTGGAAAGCCTGGATCCGGACGAACCCGGCGTCGAGAGAGCGGGTGTGCACGGGTTGCTCGCGGAGTGCTACAAAAAAAGTGGGGCAACGGACAAGGCGTTGGAAACATATTTGTATATGGTGGAGCACGGTTTGGCGCGCGGCGTCTCCGATTACGTGGAAATCGCCAAGATGTTTGAACACCATTATAAGGCCTACGAATCGGCGCTAAGCTTTACCGAACGGGCGCTGGATCGCCTGGAAAGGGAGACGGCGCTTCCGCCGGATAAATATGAAAAAGAAAGATGGGCGCTGGAACAACGGCGCGGCCGGCTTTTGGCCCGCCTCGGACAGAAAATCGCGGGCGAGGACGGCGCATGATGGCCTCGGTTGATCGTTCTTCATTCGATCAGCGCGTTGGTTCATCCCCGGAAATATTCCCCGGGCAAGCGCAAAAACGGCATCTTTTCGAGCCGATAAGCGGATGGCGTGTCAGCGCACGGCGGCTGGCACCTCCTTTTGTCGAAAAATTTTTGTCCAAAGGGAGGATTCGACAGGCGGGAGCGTGCGAAACCCGCTGGCCGGCCGCTTTATTTTCTGAACGGAACGGGTTTACCCGTCGCAAAAATCGTGCAACCTGCTGGTGATGGATATGATCAAAACGCTTGCGGTGACGGGTTATCGGCCGTGGGAGCTCGGCATTTTTTCCGAAAAACATCCCGGCATCCGCATCATCCAACATGTCCTTTATAATCGAATGCGCGCGTTTGCGGAAGAAGGAACGGAATGGTTCGTGACGAGCGGGCAGCCCGGTGTGGAATGGTGGGCGGCGGAGGCCGTCCATAAGCTGAAGGCCGAGTTCCCCGACGTCAAGCTGTCCGTGCTCATGCCGTTTTTGGAACAGGAAGCCCGCTGGCCGGAGGCGATGAAAGAAAAATATTTCGAGATGCTGGCCCGGGCCGACCACGTGGCGGCGATTACGCGGCGGCCGTATGAATCGCCGGCGCAGCTCAGGCTGAAAAACGATTTCATCGTCCAAAAGACCGACGGCCTGCTCATTGTATATGATGAAGACCTGCCCGGCTCGCCCGTCTATTTCCTCAGGGCGGCGGAGCGGCGCGCGGCGGGAGACGACTATCCAGTTTTTTACATCAACCGTTATGACTTGGAGGATGCGGAAAGGGAATGGTTCGAAACCCGGGGCGGCGGCGATTTGGAAACGTGATTGACAACGGTACGGGGGTTTGAAACAATAGAAGATAAAGGTCATGAAACTTTGAGGTGATCGTTGTGGATGGAAAACTAACCCAACTGACGACGAAAGACATCCTTGAAAAGGATTTTAAAACAGCTTTGCGCGGCTACTCACCGGATGAAGTCGACCAATTTCTCGATATAATCATTAAAGATTACGAAATCATGAATAAAGAAATCGAACGGTTAAGACAAGACAATCAACGGTTGAAGCAAGAGTTGACCCAATACAAATCCGAAAAACGGCGGCCGATGGCGACGCAAGGGCAAACGAATTACGACATCTTGAAACGCCTGTCCAATCTGGAAAAACACGTTTTCGGCAGCCGTTTGCACGAATAAATTGGTATTAATTGGATATTGAACGGGCGGTTCGATGAGGTTATAATTAAAGGTTGTAACGCGTTATTTGCGTTCGGGTAATCGCTGCATTCGCTTAATGAATGCAGAGGAAAGTCCATGCTCGCACGGTCTGCGATGACCGTAGTGTTCGCGCCTGGCGAATTCATAAGCCAGGGTAGTCCGGCTTCGGCTGGGCTAACGGCAGGGGATGCGCCTAAGTCGCAAGATATGGCGTCGTACCCTTGAAAGTGCCACAGTGACGCAGTTCCGCTGGAAACGGCGGAAGTGGAACGCGGTAAACCCCGCGAGCGAGAAACTCAAATTATGGTAGAGGAGCCCTCCGGAAGGAAATGAACGGAAGGAGGGACGGGCGCTCCGTCGCCCGTAGATAGATGATTACCGCCGGCGTACGAGGAGAAATCCGCTTGCAGTACAAAGGTACAGAACATGGCTTATAGAACGCAAATAACGCGTCGAGGCCCTCACGATGAGGGCTTTTTCTATTACGTATACATATGAAAAATTATGACTTTATCCGTGGCGGAGCCATACAAAAGGAAAACAGGCCCTCGGCAGCGAATATTTACCGTCGTACAACTTTTGTGTAAAGGTGGGAACGCGATGCGCGAGAACATTCAAGACATCGAGAAAGGCTTTTTCAACCTCATCAAAACGATGAAGAATTACGAAGAAGCGATCGGCGTGCTCGGCTGGGATTTGCGCACCGGCGCCCCCAAAAAAGGGGCGGAACAGCGTTCGGAAGTCATCGGCACGCTGGCGCAGCACGTGTTTAATCTGTCGACGTCCGACGAGATGAAACATTATCTGGATGCTCTCAGCGATCCATCCGTACAAGATCAGCTCTCGGACATCACGAAACGGTCGGTCGAAGAATGCCGCAAAGAGTATGAACGCAACGTGAAAATCCCTCAAGAGGAATATCGGGAATACGTTGTGTTGCGCGCCAATGCGGAAACCGTTTGGCAAGAAGCCAAGAAAAAATCCGATTTTTCGCTTTTGCGCCCCTACCTGGAAAAACTGGTCGATTTTACTCATCGTATGGTCGAGTATTGGGGGCATCATGAAAACAAATACAATGCGCTTCTCGATCTCTATGAACCCGGCGTGACCGTCGACGTGCTCGACCGCGTCTTCGGCCAGCTGAAAGAAAGCATCGTTCCGCTCGTCAAAGAAATCGAAGCGGCGGAGCCGCCCGAAGAATCGTTCCTTTACGGGTATTTCCCGAAGGATAAACAACGCGATTTCAGCGTTTATATCCTGAAGGAAATCGGTTATGACTTTGACGCGGGCCGGCTGGACGAAACCGAGCATCCCTTTGAAACCGCGTTGAACCCCGGCGACGTCCGCGTGACGACGAAATACAATGAAAACGACTTTCAAGTCGCCATTTTCGGAACGATGCACGAGGGAGGACACGCGCTTTACGAACAGAACATCTCCCCGGATTTGATCGGCACACCGCTCTGCGGTGGCACATCCATGGGCATGCATGAATCGCAATCCTTGTTTTTTGAAAATTTTGTCGGGCGGTCGCGCGCGTTTTGGGAACATTACTATGAGCCGTTTAAAACGTTTGCCGGCGGGCTTTTCGACGGCGTCGATCTCGATGCCTTTTACCGCGCGATCAACGTGGCGCGCCCTTCGCTCATTCGCATTGAGGCGGATGAATTGACCTATCCGCTTCATATCATGGTCCGCTATGAAATCGAAAAAGGCCTCTTTAACGGCGATCTGAAGGTCAAGGATTTGCCGGGGGTCTGGAATGAGCAGATGGAAAAATACCTCGGCATTCGCCCGAAAGAAGACCGGGAAGGCGTCCTTCAGGATATCCATTGGTCCGGAGGCGATTTCGGCTATTTCCCGTCCTATGCGCTCGGCTATTTATACGCCGCCCAACTGAAGCATGCGATGTTGAAGGATGTGCCGGACTTTGACGACCACTTGCGCCGCGGCCATATCGCGCCGATCCGCGAATGGCTCACCGAGCATGTCCACCGCTTCGGCGGGCTGAAAAAGCCGATGGACATCTTGCGCGAAGCAACTGGCGAAACGCTCAACGCCCAATATTTGATCGATTACTTGACGAACAAGTACCGGGAAGTGTATCGGCTGTAATCGAGAAAGACAGCGCCCGCAACCGCAAGATGAAGGCCCAGCCACCGCATAGAGCCGACGCGGGCTGTCACGCCAAGAAAGGAAGAACAGCATGGCTATCGTTATTCCCGATGATCAGACGTTGAAGGAGATCTTGCAGACGAAAAAGCGGATCGCGGTCGTCGGTCTCTCCGACAAGCCGGAGCGGACGAGTTACCAGATCGCAAAATACATGCTGGAACACGGGTACGACATCATTCCCGTCAACCCGACGGTGGAATCCGTCTTCGGCATCAAGGCGGCGTCCAGCCTTCGGGAGATTGGCGGACACGTCGACATCGTCAACGTGTTTCGCCGGCCCGAATTTCTCTTGGAAACGGCCAAAGACGCCGTGGCCATCGGTGCTGACGTTTATTGGGCGCAGCTCGGCCTTTTCGATGAAAAGGCGTACGATTTTTTGCGCGGCCACGGGATGACCGTCGTCATGGATCGCTGCATCAAAGTGGAATATCAACGCTTGCTCGGTGAATGAGCTTCCTCTTTTTCACCAGAACATCCGCCTCGTGGACATGTATGCACGTTTTGCGCGAAATCCCCATCTTGTCGGCAAGGTGGGGATTTTCCGCTTTGCACGCGGCGGCGCGCATTCCCGTGCGCGTCTTCCACATCAAGTGCCCGTTCGGCGGCGGCGAGCCCCGTCGAAAGGGCGAAGGAATGCTCCATAAATCCATCCGGCGGGTTGCGGAAATGGCAAAGGGTTCGGTATGATACAACGTGACCGGCTTTGTATAACGAAGGGTGTTCTGATCAGGCAAGCCGGCCGGCGGCAAACGCGCGTTGCGGCGCAAGCAGGAAGACTATTGACGAAAAAAGCGTTTGGAAACGCTTGATTCTATCACGGCGCGAAACGATTGAACCCAAACGCTCAAATGGGTTCGGCATCCTGCGAAAATACATAATAAAACAGGAAAACGCGATCGCGAGAACGATCGCGCATGACCGCCTTTCATTGAACAGAATGGAAACGTTTGTTCTTATGGTGTATATTAAATATAGCAAGCTCTGCGGTTAAGAAAGGAGTCAGCGCATTTGGCGAATCAGACGACATATACGGAAGACGCCATACAAGTATTAGAAGGGCTGGAAGCGGTAAGAAAACGCCCCGGCATGTACATAGGTTCGACGGATGCCCGCGGACTGCATCATCTCGTCTATGAAATCGTCGATAACGCGGTCGATGAAGCGCTCGCCGGTTTCGGCGATGAAATCGTCGTGACGATCCATGAAGATGACAGCGTTTCCGTCGCCGACAAAGGGCGGGGCATTCCGGTCGGGATGCATCGGACGGGCAAACCGACGCCCGAAGTCATCTTCACCGTCTTGCATGCCGGCGGCAAGTTCGGAGGCGGAGGCGTCTATAAAACTTCCGGAGGGCTCCATGGCGTCGGTGCCTCGGTCGTTAACGCCTTGTCCGAATGGCTCGTTGTTACGATCAAGCGCGACGGCGCCGTGTATCGGCAACGCTTTGAAAACGGCGGGAAACCGGTGACGCCTCTTGAAAAGCTCGGGCCGGCCAAAGGCAGCGGCACGACGATTCATTTTAAACCGGACCCGTCCGTGTTCACCACCACTCGTTTCAACTATGAAACGCTCTCCGAACGGCTGCGCGAAGCCGCGTTTTTGTTGAAAGGCCTCAAGATCACGCTGCGGGACGAACGCGCCGGCATCGCGGACACCTTCCAATACGATAAAGGGCTCGAAGCGTTTATCGATTATTTGAACGAAGACAAGGATGCGTTGCACCCGGTCGTCTCTTTCGAAGGGGCGCAAAACGGCATCGAAGTCGACGTCGCTTTCCAATACAACGACGGCTATTCGGAAAACATTCTTTCCTTCGTCAACAACGTGCGCACGAAGGACGGCGGGACGCACGAATCGGGATTTAAGACGGCGTTCACCCGCGCGTTCAACGATTATGCGCGCAAAACCGGGCTGTTAAAAGAAAAGGACAAAAACTTGGAAGGCAGCGATATCCGCGAAGGCTTGACGGCGGTCATCTCGGTGCGCGTCCCGGAAGACAAACTGCAATTCGAAGGCCAGACGAAAAGCAAGCTCGGGACGAGCGACGCCCGCTCCGCCGTCGACAACGTCGTTTCCGAGCAGCTCGCCTATTACCTTGAAGAGAACCCGGAGACGAGCGAGTTGCTCATCAAAAAAGCCATCAAGGCCGCCCAAGCCCGGGAAGCGGCGCGCCAAGCGCGGGAAGAGGCCCGCAGCGGCAAGAAAGGGCGGCGTAAAGACGCGGTTTTGAGCGGCAAGCTGACGCCCGCTTCCTCCAAAAATCCGAAGAAGAACGAACTTTATCTCGTGGAGGGCGATTCGGCGGGCGGTTCCGCCAAACAAGGGCGCGACCGCACGTTCCAGGCGGTATTGCCCTTGCGCGGCAAAGTCATCAATACGGAAAAAGCGAAGCTTGCCGACATCTTCAAAAACGAAGAAATCAATACGATCATCCATGCGATCGGCGCCGGCGTCGGGCCGGAATTTCGCGTCGAGGACGCGAATTACGACAAGATCATCATCATGACCGACGCCGATAACGACGGCGCCCACATCCAAGTGCTCTTGCTCACCTTTTTCTATCGCTACATGCGGCCGCTCATTGAGGCGGGCAAGGTGTACATCGCCCTGCCGCCGTTGTACAAAGTCAGCAAAGGCAGCGGCCGCAAGGAAGTCGTGGAGTACGCGTGGGATGAAAAAGGTTTAAAAGAGGCCATCAAAAAAGTCGGCAAAGGCTATACCGTGCAGCGTTATAAAGGGTTGGGCGAAATGAACGCCGAACAGCTTTGGGAGACGACGATGAATCCGGAGACGCGCACGCTCATCCGCGTGAAGATCGATGACATCGCCCGCGCCGAACGGCGCGTCTCCATCTTGATGGGCGACAAAGTCGAGCCGCGCCGCAAATGGATCGAAGCCAACGTCGCCTTCGGGCTGGAGGAAGAGTCCAACATTTTGGCCAACGAGAACTTGTCGATAACGGAAGGGGTATGAGATCGTGGCGCAACCGGAAAAATTCTTGGACTTACCGCTGGAGGAGGTCATCGGCGACCGCTTCGGCATTTACAGCAAATACATCATCCAGGAAAGGGCGCTTCCCGACGTCCGCGACGGTTTGAAGCCGGTGCAGCGCCGCATTTTGTACGCCATGTACCGCGACGGCAATACGAGCGACAAACCGTTCCGGAAGTCGGCGAAAACCGTCGGCAACGTCATCGGCAATTACCATCCGCACGGCGACGCGTCGGTGTACGATGCCATGGTTCGCATGAGCCAGGAATGGAAAGTTCGCAACGTCCTCGTCGAAATGCACGGCAACAACGGCAGTCTCGACGGCGACCCGCCGGCGGCGATGCGTTACACCGAAGCGCGGCTTTCGCCGATCGCCGCCGAACTGCTCCGGGACATCGACAAAAAAACGGTCGATTACGTTCCGAATTTCGACGATTCGACGCTGGAGCCGGTCGTCCTGCCGTCCCGGTTTCCGAATTTGCTCGTCAATGGCTCGACCGGCATTTCCGCCGGTTATGCGACGGATATCCCGCCCCATAATCTCGGGGAAGTCATCGACGCCGCGATCCTCCTGATGGAAAACCCGGATTGCACGTTGGACGATCTCATGAGCGTCATCAAAGGCCCCGATTTTCCGACCGGCGGCATCGTCCAAGGGCTCGACGGCATCAAAAAAGCTTACGAAACGGGGCGCGGCAAGGTGGTGCTGCGCGGCAAGGCGACGATCGAACCGCTGCGCGGCGGCCGCGAACAAATCGTCATCACCGAGCTGCCGTATGAGGTGAACAAGGCGAGCCTCGTGAAGCGGATGGAAGAGCTCCGGCTCGATCGCAAGGTGGAAGGCGTCGCCGAAGTGCGCGACGAAACCGACCGGACGGGCACGCGCATCATCGTGGAATTGAAAAAAGACGGCGACGCCGAGGGCGTTCTGAATTACTTCTACAAAAACACCGACCTGCAAGTGACGTACAATTTCAACATGGTCGCGATCCACAATAAAACCCCGAAACAAATGGGGCTGAAAGCCATCCTGCAGGCGTACATCGACCACCAAAAGGAAGTCGTCACCCGCCGCTCGCAATACGAGTTGGAAAACGCCCGGGCAAGGCGCCACATCGTCGAAGGCCTCATCCACGCCGTTTCCATTCTCGACGAGGTGATCGCGACGATCCGCGCCTCGAAAGACAAAAAGGACGCCAAACATAATCTGTCGGCCAAATTCGGGTTTACGGAAGCGCAAGCCGAAGCGATCGTCAATTTGCAATTGTACCGGTTGACGAATACGGACATCGCAACGCTCAAGAAGGAAGCGGACGAACTGGAACGCACGATCCGACGGCTCGAAGGCATCCTCGGCTCGGAGAAAAAATTGATCGCCGTCATCAAAAAAGAATTGACGGAAATCAAGGAAAAATACGGCGATCCGCGCCGGACGAAAATCGAAGCCGACATCGAAGAAATCAAAATCGACCTAGAAGTCATGGTCGCCTCGGAAGACGTGAAAGTGGCGTTGACGAAAGAAGGTTACGTGAAACGGGCGAGCCTTCGCTCTTATGCGGCGTCGAACGGGGAGGCGACCGGCATGAAGGAAACGGATCGGCCGCTCTTCCAAGGGACGATGAACACGACCGATATTTTGCTCGTGTTTACGAACAAGGGCAACTATCTCCATTTGCCGGTGCACGAGCTGCCTGACAAAAAGTGGAAGGATGTCGGCCAGCACGTCGCCCAGCTCGTGCCGATCGCCAGCGATGAGACGGTCATCGCCGCCATTCCCGTCGCGGATTTTTCCGCCGACCACTATTTGACCTTCATCACGCGCAACGGCATGATCAAGCGCACGAAGCTTTCGTTATACCAAGCGCAGCGCTACTCGAAACCGCTCGTCGCGATCAAATTAAAAGACGGCGATGAACTCGTCGCCGTACACCGGACGGACGGCACGGCAAACGTGTTGGTTTTGACCCGCAACGGCTACGGCCTGTGGTTTGACGAAGCGGAGGCCGGAGAGGTGGGCGTGCGCACCGCTGGCGTCAAAGCGATCAACTTAAAAGGCGATGACGCGGTCGCGAGCGCCCTCGTGTTTCCGGTCGGGGCGGGGCCTGACCTGTTGATCGCGACGCAAAGAGGCGCGGTGAAGAAACTGGCGATTTACAACGCCATGGAAAAATCAACCCGCGCCCGCCGCGGCCTCGTCATGTTGCGCGAGCTGAAGACCCATCCGCATCGGATCGTCGGGGCGCAGTTGGTCGAAGAAGGCGACATCGTTTGCCTCCGGACCGAAAGCGGACGAACCGTCGAGATCGCCGCCAGCGACGTGCGGCCGGTTGACCGCTACCACAACGGGACGTTTGTCGTCGACCAGGCGAAGGACGGGGACGTCGTCGACGTCTGGAAGCCTTTCCGTGACGAAGAATGAAACGCGAGCGCATCTCAGTCTGCTAAAGGAACCATCATTCGTTGCGGGAGAAAGGCGACATCCCGCGGGATCTGTTGCATAACGATCTGTCGCAGCGGCAAGTGAACACCGCGTTGGCTTCAGCGCAAAACAAAAGCACCGGGAAATCCCGGTGCTTTTCCTGTTAGCAAACCGCCGCTTATTTTCCGATGAATTCTTGGACCCAGTAGGAGCCGTAGGAGCCGCCTTGAACGTAGCCGACGCCGATGGCGGTGTAGTTCGGGTTCAAGATGTTGGCGCGGTGGCCTTCGCTGTTCATCCAAGCGTTGACGACTTCTTCGGGCGTTTTTTGGCCAGCCGCGATGTTTTCACCGGCGGCGCGGTAAGTGATGCCGTATTTTTTCATCATGTCAAACGGTGAACCGTACGTTGGCGACTGGTGGGAAAAGTAGTTTTTGTCGCGCATGTCTTGCGCTTTATCCCGCGCCATTTTGGACAACGTCGTATCGATTTTCAGCGGCGCCAAACCTTGTTTGGCCCGTTCTTGGTTGGTCAAATCGACGACTTTTTGTTCAAATTGGCTCAGGGTGTACCCGGCTTTGTTTTGATTGCTGTTGGAAGACGGGGTTTGAACCGGAGGTTTTTGTGCCGTCGTATTTCCGGCCGACGGCTTGGCCGGCGTGTTTTGTGCCGGTGTTTTTACCGACGGATTGGGAACCGCTTGGATCGGCACGTCAAACGAGGCGCCGCTATACGGGCAGCGGATAATATATTTATAGGTTTTAAAGTAATATTTAATCGTCATAGGTTGGGAATTTTGAGCTTGGGTTTGCGCATGGGCCCCGTGCCCGAACGAGAACGGCAGCGCCAGCGCACCGGCTAAGGCGAGGGTGACTAATTTTTTCATAGCATGTCCTCCTCGTATAATAAGTTTCAAATCCATGGTTGATGTCAATTTCCAGTTCATTTTTGCACATTGACAAGTGAATATAGGTTTTGTATTCCGGGCTCGCCCGGAATACAAATTTCGGACTTGGACGCTTCGCGATGTTCCCGGATAATGGTCTTAGGATCGTTTGGGTCAATGCTTACTCTCCTTGTAGCGATGACTACTTATAAAGTCTGCATCCCCAGGTTCTTGCTTGAACGTCTAACCCGTAGGCCGTTCCTCCGGATCCCCGTGCTGGAAATGAGCAGTTCCAGGCAGCCCACGGACCGGATGAGTTCTCATACGCGAGGCTGATCRATCGGCAAGCCATCTGGGATATCCCGAAGCGTCC
>NZ_BDDQ01000075.1 GCF_002003465.1 Caenibacillus caldisaponilyticus
ACGGACCGTAGAAGGGCTGACCCGGATTCCCTCCTGTTTGGCCAATAATTCGGAGAAATGGACATCATTGCAGTGCCGATATTTTTCACTTTGGCGGAGATTCAGGATTTTTTGCCGGATGTCTTCGGATAAGGCATGTGCAGGTTTTCGCCCCCGGTTTTTGTGAATGACTCCGTTTTCATCCTCCTCAAGGACTCGTTTTTTGAGGCGATAAACCTGACGAAGACTTAGCGATAACAATTCGGCAGCTTGTTTTCCCGTGATATACCCTTCGATCCATTGACGAATGACTTTGTAACGCTTCAATTCTTTTTTGCTCAATGGAATTCGCTCCTGTCTCATACTGACATTTTCACTGAAGCGTTACAATATGACAATATCACAGACGAACAACAAATTCCCTGTGGACCCCTTGTCAAACGGAGACTTTTGTGTTATATTTTAAAACGTCGCATCACGGAGGCGTACCCAAGTGGCTGAAGGGGGCTGACTCGAAATCAGCTAGGGCGTCGTTATTGGCGCCGCAGGGGTTCAAATCCTCTCGCCTCCGCCATATTTTTTTCTTTGCTATCGCAACATCCTACCTCTCTAGGCGATCTAGAGAGGTTTTTTATTGATAGGGTTAAGCGGGAAGAAAAACAAGGAAAGGGACATGGCACAGCCCGAACAGTGATGCAAGAAATATTCTTTATGGTATATTTTTTGTCCGAATGATATCATAATTTTTAAATAGATTTTATTCAATATCCATTCCTTTTTGAATAATCCCCAGATAATAGACCCCTAAAAGCTTAGTTCGGAAAATAAATTTTTTCAATACATTTCATGCTAATTCCAGATTGAAGCAAAATATTGGATCTGTATAAGCTGGCAGAGCGTCGTTATGTCTCTTTTGACAAACAACCATAGTTGTATGATTCCATAAACCAATCACGTGGAGGAAAATAATGATATTTAGGACTAAAAGGGATAGTGCTCTTTCAGTGGTTTATATGTTGCTAAATCTAATTCTTTTCTTCTGTGGATTTCTTGGCTTTTTATTTGCGGGTAAAGGCGATATTCTTTATAAGTGGATTAACCTTATCATTTGTCTCATAGCCGAAGCACTCTTTAATTGGATGGTTATTGATATCAAATACGTTTTAAAAGATGACCATTTGTTCGTAAAGTCGGGCCCATTTCGCAGCCGCATCGCATATAAGGATATTGAAGAGGTTGATAAAGCGACGGATATACTAATAGGATACAACCTATTGGCTTCAAAGGATGCTATAGAAATTTTTTATAAAGGCGGGATATTTAAAAGCGTTAAAATTTCACCTAGAAAAAAAGATCAGTTTCTAAAGGAGTTGCAGTCGAGAAATCCCGATATTAAGATTGATCGTTCTTGTTGGGGTTGAATTTTGATCAGAATAAAATGTGGCCGTACTCATGATTGTTAATCCGGTCGACGTTGTTTTAAACGGTAACGTTCGCGTGAGTGCTCTGAAAACAACTATTCACCATTAATGTGAAAAACACACAAATCATGTAAGTTTCCTCTTCCCCTTTTAATTGTCCGCTCGCTCTGTTATAATGGTTGTACCGTGCTAGGCGGGGAGGTAGCGGTGCCCTGTACTCGCAATCCGCTGTAGCGAGGCTGAATCCCTTCCCGAGGTCCCGGCGCTGTGAAGTCAGCAGCGAGTAAGTGGTGCTGACATTCGGGTCCCGCGCAACGAAAACTCGTGAACCCTGTCAGGTCCGGAAGGAAGCAGCAGTAAGCGAGATCTTTCGTGTGCCGCGGGGTAGCCTGAATCGAGCCAACTGCTCGCAAAGCGTTCAGGACGCCGGGATCAACGGAAGGTGCACGGTCATCTTACATAGATTAGAAACGCGACCGCGGCAACGGCCGCGGTTTTTTTATTGGAGAAACGTTCCGGCCGCTGCGGCCAGAGCTTTTATTTCCCGCGTGCCGCTTTGTGTTTATGTGTTTTTAAAGGTATAATGATTCAAGAAATGACTTGAATTTTCGGGTGTGATACGGATGGGTTACCGAGCGCTTTACAGGGTGTGGAGACCGCAACGGTTCAGCGATATGGCCGGACAGACGCACATCACCCGCACGCTCCAGAACGCCTTGATGAACGAAAAGTTTTCCCACGCCTATTTGTTTACGGGACCCAGGGGAACGGGCAAGACGAGCGTTGCGAAAATCGTCGCCAAGGCGGTCAATTGCGAGAAAGCTCCGGCGCCCGAGCCGTGCAACGAATGCGCCGTTTGCCGAGGCATTACTGACGGCAGCCTGTCGGATGTCATCGAAATCGATGCGGCTTCAAATAACGGTGTGGATGAAATCCGCGAGATTCGCGAAAACGTGAAATATGCGCCGAGCGTCGCCAGGTATAAGGTTTATATCGTTGATGAAGTGCATATGCTTTCCCAGGGAGCTTTTAACGCTTTGTTGAAAACCTTGGAAGAACCACCGTCCCACGTGATCTTTATCCTGGCAACCACGGAGCCTCATAAAATCCCGCCGACCATCATTTCGAGATGTCAACGCTTTGATTTTAAGCGCATTTCCCTCGACGCCATTCAAGAAAGATTGAATTATATCGTTCACGAACAAGGCATCGAGATGGATGAAAAAGCGTCCGCATTGATCGCCAAGGCGAGTGAGGGCGGCATGCGCGATGCGCTCAGCATATTGGATCAAGCGGCCGCTTACGGGAACGGAGCGGTGACGGAAGACATCGTCCTCGAAGTCACCGGCATGGTGTCGGAGCGCATGCTGTCGGAAATCGTCCGCTCAACGCTTGATCGCGATGTGGCCAAGGCGATCAGGGCCATTGATGAAATCGTGAAAGCCGGAAAAGATCCCGAGCGTTTTATGGAAGACTTAATCTTTTATTACAGGGATCTCATGCTTTATAAAGCGTCGCCGGAATTGGAAGAGATCCGCGATAAAACGCTGACCGACGAATCGTTTGCCCAAATTGCGGAGCGGATTGAGGCGGAGCGGATCCATGAGTCGATCCACATCCTGAGCGACCTGCAGCAGGAGATGAAGCGGACGGGCCATCCGAGAGTTTTTTTGGAAATCGCGATGGTGAAGCTCTGCCAAATCGAAGAGAAGAGTGCGGGGCCGGCTTCGGCGGACATCGTCAGGCGGTTGGAAGCTTTGGAAGAACGGCTGAATCGCTTGGAAGTGTCGCCGGATGCCGTTCAAACGGTGAATCGCGGCGATAAGCGCGCCGTCGGGCCATCTCCGAAAAGAAAAACGGTAAAAATTGCAGAGGGCGCGCTGCAAACCGTTTTGGATGAAGCCGTCAAAGATGAGCTGAAAGAATTGCAAAGCCGCTGGCCGGCGATCATGGAGAAAATCCGGAAGACGCACATCGCCGCTCATGCCTGGTTGCTGGAGAGTTATCCGGTGGCGAGCTCGCCGGATGCTTTTATCCAAGCCTTTAAATATGATTTTCATTGCCAAATGGTGGCGGAAAACAAAAACAACGCCATGCAAATCGTAGAAGACGTCGTTTTTGAAGCGACGGGGAAAAGAAAAAAAATGTACCCCGTCCCGCAAAAACAGTGGGACGAGGTGCGAGCCGCTTATATTAAAAACATGGAAGCGCGCGGCGAACGTCCGGAACAGCCCGGGAATCATAATAAAAATCCTTTGATCGCGGAAGCCGAAAAGCTCGTCGGTCCGGATTTATTGGAAATAAAAGATTAGCTGAGGGAAAACGCCGGAGCGGTCATGAATGGCTACTCTAGCCTAGGTTGTCGGCAAAATTTTATCGTCCCGTCGAGTTTCCCCGGCCGTTGCTCATGCTTCCGCCTTGGCATTTAGTGACCCTTTGCGCTCCCCGATTTCACCCATTGGTTAGATATGGGGGGTTCCGGGGGCTAACGATGAACATAGAGGAGGACTTTGCGATGATGAGGGGCAACATGAATAATATGATGAAACAAGTGCAAAAAATGCAAAAAAAAAATGATGGAGGCGCAAGAAAAACTGAAAGAAGAGGTCGTTGAAGGCAGCGCCGGCGGCGGTGTCGTGACGATCAAATGCAACGGGCATAAAGAGGTTCTGGAAGTCAACATTAAAGAAGAAGCCGTTGATCCGGATGACATCGACATGCTCCAAGATCTCGTGCTGGCGGCGATCAACGACGCCCTCAAAAAAGCCGACGAATTGGCGGCCAATCGCTTGGGCCAATTCACCAAAGGATTGAATTTACCAGGTTTTTAAGGGGGCGCCGCCATGCATTATCCCGAACCAATTGCCAAACTCATCGACAGCTTTATGAAATTGCCCGGCATTGGGCCGAAAACGGCGACGCGGCTTGCCTTTTATGTGGTTGAAATGAAGGATGACGATGTACTGGAATTCGGAAGAGCGCTTGTCAATGCGAAACGACAGCTCACCTATTGTTCGGAATGCCAAAACATTACCGACCGCGATCCGTGTTACATTTGTAACGATTCCTCAAGGGACCGTTCCACGATCTGCGTTGTCCAAGATCCAAAAGACGTCGTCGCAATGGAAAAAATGAAGGAATACCGGGGGCTGTATCATGTCTTGCACGGGGCGTTGTCCCCTGTCGATGGCATCGGCCCCGAAGACATCAAAGTCACCGAACTGATTCAACGCCTGAAAAATGAAGAAATCAAAGAGGTGATACTCGCCACCGATCCGACCATCGAAGGGGAGGCGACGGCGATGTATCTTTCGAGACTGATCAAACCGTCCGGCATCAAGACGTCCCGCATCGCCCACGGTCTTCCCATGGGGGGCGATTTGGAATATGCGGATGAAGTGACGCTGTCCAAAGCGATTGAAGGCCGGCGGGAGTTGTAGTTCGGGAGGATGACCCATGTTCAGACGCAAGGGCGGGCTACGCAAAGAAAAAGATGAAGAGCTGTTGACGTTGCTCTCGGAATGCAAAAATAAATGGCTAAGACAAAAGCACATCATCGAGGAGAGCATCGATCCTTCAGAAGAAGTGCTCTATCAGCTCCGGCTCGCTGAAGCAAAGTATTTATTTTTGTTGAAAGAAGCGCGCGACCGAAACATCGGCTTAGCAAACAACAATCGGAATAAATCCGAATGACCCCCGTATAAATATTAAAAAAGGGGGTTTTTACTTTGAATCCGGTCGTTGTCGTCTCGATATTTGTCGGCGTCATTCTTTTGTTGCTGGTGGTTGGCGCGCCGTTCAAGCCGTTTCGTTTTTTGGGACAAGCCGCTGTCAAACTTTTGATCGGGATGCTCGTCCTTTTTTTGCTGAATGCCGTCGGGGCTCATTTTGCTTTTCGCCTTCCCATCAATGCCGTCACGGCATTTATCGCCGGTTTTTTGGGCGTGCCGGGCATCGTCGCTCTCGCGGTTATTAAGTATGCCATCCTGCCGTAGCCGACGGTAAAGGGAAAAATTGGAAATGGGATAAGGGTTGTCAAAAGAAAAAAATGTGGTACGATGAATATCGTCGCTTGCATGAAGTCCAAGCGAACAGGGCAAGCGGCTTGAACGGTAAAATACAACACGCGTTTAAAAAAGTGTTGACAACTTAGTTCCTGCATGCTATATTAAAAAAGTCGCTTCCGGGAAACCGGGACGACGGATGGTTCTTTGAAAACTGAACAAAAGCCAAGCGCGAGTGAAAAGGGCAACCTTTTCCAGACGCCACGGATGAAACGGATGTAAAGGTTTCGACGGACCGAGCGATCGGTCGTCGTTTTCGAGACGCCGGAAGGCGTCAACTTTTACGGAGAGTTTGATCCTGGCTCAGGACGAACGCTGGCGGCGTGCCTAATACATGCAAGTCGAGCGCGGGAAGCGGACGGATCCCTTCGGGGTGATGTCCGTGGAACGAGCGGCGGACGGGTGAGTAACACGTGGGCAACCTGCCCGTAAGACCGGGATAACTCCGGGAAACCGGGGCTAATACCGGATAGGCTTTTGCCCCGCATGGGGCAAAAGGGAAAGATGGTTTCGGCCATCGCTTGCGGATGGGCCCGCGGCGCATTAGCTAGTTGGTGAGGTAACGGCTCACCAAGGCGACGATGCGTAGCCGACCTGAGAGGGTGATCGGCCACACTGGGACTGAGACACGGCCCAGACTCCTACGGGAGGCAGCAGTAGGGAATCTTCCGCAATGGACGCAAGTCTGACGGAGCGACGCCGCGTGAGCGAGGAAGGCCTTCGGGTCGTAAAGCTCTGTTGTCGGAGACGAACAAACGCCATAGGAAATGATGGCGTCCTGACGGTATCCGACGAGAAAGCCCCGGCTAACTACGTGCCAGCAGCCGCGGTAATACGTAGGGGGCGAGCGTTGTCCGGAATTATTGGGCGTAAAGCGCGCGCAGGCGGCCCTTTAAGTCTGATGTGAAAGCCCGCGGCTCAACCGCGGATGGGCATTGGAAACTGGAGGGCTTGAGTGCAGGAGAGGAGAGTGGA
>NZ_BDDQ01000076.1 GCF_002003465.1 Caenibacillus caldisaponilyticus
TGATTTACACGACCAATGCCATCGAACGAACGATCAAGGAGATTCGGAAACGTCTAAAGCCGATGAACAGTTTGAGCAGTTTAGAAGCCGCTGAAAAAGTCGTATATTTGACCGTTCAAGATTTTAACGAGAAATGGGCAGGGCGAAAGTTGCGAGGATTTGCCGAAGCGCAGGAAGCCCTCGAGCGAATGTTTGAAGAACGTTATCATTAACCAAATAATGTAAATAGATGAGATGAGGGGATTCTCCCTTTCCACACAAGAGACTGAATATTCAGTCTCTTGTGTGAAGGAAACCGGTTCCCTATCCATTCCAAATCCATTTCAGAGATACCCTATCTATCTTACATTACACAAAATTCTTGACGGTACCTTATCTCGGTATAAAGTACGTTTCAGTTTTATATGTTTTTCCTTTATACGTTGCTGAAATGTTGATTTTGACTTTAAATCCTTTTGTTGCTCGGCTAATTCTCACCGTCAGCGATTTACCCACTTTTCCGTAGTATGTCGTGTCTTTCGTTCTGTAATGGAAAACCGCCTTATATTTCGTTCCGCTAGGCAGCCCCTTGACCATCAAATGAACGGTGCCGTATTGTTTCGGATGTTTATTATCTAGCGTGGCCGTCAGCTTATATGATGCGTGCGCCGTACTCTTTGTTGATAGGCGCTTTGTTGCCGCGAGGCTTGTCTCATTGAATGGAACGAGTGCAAGGCCAGTGATAAAATCAAAGCCAATAAAAATTTTAAACGTTTCATCATATCCCCCCATCATAAATATAACCATTACTATTATTTCTTTACTGGATAGAAAATTTCCTCTATTTCTTCCAAAATTTTTAAGGGGAGTAGCTGTCAAGGCGATTATACAATAATAACCACAAAGCATCCACGAGAATTTTACAGCATATGGCATCATTTGAACACCAAAAAATGAAAATCCTGTATATTAAACGATTTTTGTAAGGTATGATGAACATTGAAACCGTACAGATGTGCTGAGCCCAAATTCTTCGTTAGCACATGCAACGCTTAAGGTTGCATGAATACCCCCGATGCCTTGCGCATCGGGGGTGCATGCTTATGAGACTTTCCCGTTGCGTCTTTTTGTACATACGCATTCGCCAGCTTGATGATCATTGCATATGTCCTGTGCACTTTTATATGCGTCTATAAATAACATAATAAAAAAGCCTGCTAAACAGCAGGCTTAGAAGCAACAGTGGGTCGGATAACCTGGATCAACGACCACGTTTCGTTCAATAGGCTGGAAGATGTGTCGCGGGACATTGACAATGTTTTGACGATTTATGACTTCAATGGGGTGGACAAAAGGGACGATACGGGGGGTAAAAAAATCCCGAACGATGTGTTGTGGCGGGCAAAAAACCGGGTTTGGTCCATACATGCATATCACCTCCAATGGTCAATATATAACATGAATCTAGCGGCTAATTGGAAACGGACAAATACCTCATAAAATCCATGATTGGCTTATTAATTCTACCCGCATGATCCCAATGTATCGTTCAAATGCAGGAAATAACGTTATTACGCCAGCGGTGCGGCGACTTTTGTGCCGGGATGATATGTGGATCGGGGAGAGAACCGAATGTCATCGACGATGCGTCGGCCTTCGTTTTGAAACGGATGAAGTTTGTGAAATTCATAGGCACCCTTTAGCATGATAAACGGCACGGGGCCAGGCGCCAAAGTGAAAACAACGCCCGTTTTGATCGCGGGCGCCGATCGGATGGATATATAGAAAGGGGGAAGACATTAAAGCAAATCGTCCCTTTTTTTGAAGGCGCGCGCGGTTCTTATTTTTTCTCGGTATGGCGGCATCCAAACCTCGACGAGAACGACGGCCTGATTTTTTTCTGTCTTGATGTCTTGGATGTCAGACGGTTCAGGGATCTCCTCGCCGTCTTCTTCCATCCCGTACAGATGAAGCGCCATGGCTTCCTTGGCGTTTTTTTGCGCTTCTTTCCATGTGTGCGCGTGCGGGAGACAGTCGGGCAAATCCGGAAACGCAATCGAGATGCCATCATCAGCGACATTAAAAATCGCCGGAAAAAGGTAGCGGTCTTTTTTCATAGGCGAAAACCTCTTTGATTTTGTTGGTTGACGAAAACGGGGTGACGATTGAGTTTATGGGTTTTCGATGTTTTGCGGGTTGCTCATGCGGTTTATCTTTGCGAGACCGTGTTATGTGGCAATTCGCCCAAGTCCTGTTGGCTGTGTTTCCATGTATGCGACGTCTGACTAGCCTCTTATTGCCTTCCCTTGAAGCGTACGATTTTCCTTTGATTTTAATGATAACACGTATAAGTAAGATACATAAACGCTAAAATAGGCCCTATCAACTTTCAGTGGTTGTTGAAAATCTTAGAAAACTATCCCGGTGATCAAGAAAAATCTGACAAGTTCTAAAAAAATTAAAATGAATCAAATGTCTGAGTATGATAAAATGATGGCGAATGGATGAAATATCCATGGCCACTCGTTCTTTTCTGCTGATACAGAGGGAATAAAGAGATTTGTTATAAACTTTCATAATATCATTGGGGGCATGGTTGTGCGAGCGATTTTAGTGACTGAATTCGGCCCGCCTGAAGTGATGCAATGCGCGAACATTGACATACCGTCGATCACCGCGACGCAAGTGTTAATTCGGGTGGAAGGAACAAGTGTCAATTTTGCTGATATTAAGTCGAGATATGGAAAAAAGGCTCAGGCAAGCTTCCGTTCATTCCTGGTCTGGACGTAGCGGGTGTTGTTGAAAAGGTCGGATCGGAGGTCAAGCGTTTTACTGAGGGACAGCGCGTCATTGCCTTTCCCATGATGGGCTCCTACGCCGAGTATGTGGCGGCGGATGAAATGTTGACCTTCCCGATTCCTGAAAATGTTGATTTTGACACGGCGGCCGCTTGCCCGATCGTTTCTTTTACCGCATTTAAATTGCTTGCAGATGTCGGCAGATTGGAACCGGGCGAAACCGTTCTGATCCACGCAGCCGCCGGCGGGGTGGGAACAACCGCCATCCAGTTGGCGAAAATTCTCGGAGCGGGGTGTGTGATCGGGACGGTAGGCAGCGCCGAGAAGATGGCCACGGCTTTCGAGGCGGGCGCCGACCATGTGATTTGCTATAAAAACGAGGATTTTGCCGAAAAGGTCATGGAAATTACGGAGGGAAGAGGGGCTGACGTCATCTTAGATTCGATTTCCGGACAAGTTTCAGAGAAAAGTCTGGAATGCTTGGCCAAGTACGGCAGATTGGTTCATTTCGGAAACGCCAGCGGTGCCGTCGGGCATTTTCAGACCAAGGATTTGCATGCGAGTTGTCGTTCCGTCCTTGGCTTTAGCCTAGGTACGACAAGAAAAGAACGCCCCCACCTTTTACATAACGCTGCGGATCATGTTCTCACGTATTTGGCGGAAGGGTGCTTGAAAATGAAAATCGGAAAAAATTTGCGCTCGAAGAAGCGGTCGAGGCGCATTGTTGGGTCGAAAGCCGCAAGAGCACCGGCAAGGTTTTGTTGACGGTTCGCCATGCGTAACGGACAGGTGCGAGGGGCAGAGAGCCCACTTTTAGTCCCGTTGTTTTTTGAGAATGACCGGTTTACCGATCTACCGAATTGTATAATAGAAATAGAGAAAAATGCGATATTAAAAAAATTGGGAAGGGGGCTTGTGGGTGGTTGATCGCCTTGTAAAAAACGAATGGCCCCATCAAGGATCAGCACACACAGAGGCACAGTACGCAAAGGAACGTCGGTGACCGAATGCAGGTCCTTCTCAGAGAAACCACCCAAAAAAATAATGAATAAAGTCACAACAACGGACATTTTATTCTTCATCCTGATCTCCTCTTGGCTGGCGGATATCCAATTCGATCAACTGACCATCCTGCAAACGATCGGTCTGGTGACGATGGGCACGTGGCTTGTTCTGTTTTTCCTAAAACTCATCTTATTATGGAGAAGGAATCGCCATGCATGAACTGCCAAAATTATATGCGAAAGCAGATATGGCTGCCCGATGGGGCGTCTCTCGCCAAGTCGTCAAAAACTGGGAGACACGGCATGAAGATTTTCCCAAACCCGTCATGTGGGTCGGGAATGGCACCATGCCGCTTTATTTGGAACAAGACGTGATGGAGTATGAAAAGAGAAGGCGGTTAAAGTAAACCGCCATTCCCGCCAGCGGCGGGATGGCGCCGTATTCCCCCGTGTCTTCGGACACGGTAGCATTTATTCCAAAGTTTAAAAAAACTGCCAATCCTAATTTATAAAGATAATTAGAAAATTTAGAGTTTTATATTGCCCCGTACCTTAACGACAATCATTTTGAAAAGATGGTGAAAGGACTGCACCTGAAAGATTAAAATCCAATAATATATTAATTGATACAAGCAGATCTTTTTATGTGAGGCCCCAGATAGAGACTTAGCAATTGTATTACTATAATTTACACAGGGTGTTTACATCGTTTGATGGTATATCAGGAGATTATGAGAAAAATAAAGAAGGGGATAAAAAGATATTGCTCATCCCTAGAGAAGTGATGAGTAATCCAACGATTATTTTAAATAATCGAATAATAACTATTGATGAAATCGCTCTTTTTTAACTATTAACGCTATTTTGATTTGAAAATAATGATAAATTTAGAACGTAAGGGCAATAGTCAATACTATGAGACTATAATGCTATTTGTGTCGAACTAGATCTGATGCAATAGGTTTGAGCTTTTTTAAAAATACAACGTTAAAGGCCGTTTAGTTCTAATGTATACACTCCACCAGAAAAGTATAAGAAAAAGTATGTTTGATATTTTTCCAAAGAATAATTTGAGGAGAGTTCATTCTTAAAAATGGTAATACGTAACATTGGTTTTAAAATTGACACTGATTCTTGGACTTGTGGAAGCACTATACCGTTTGGTTTAAGAATGCTACCATCAATAATAGAAATTAATCTTCTAGAAGTGTTGATTCACGTTGCAAAAAGAACAAGTTTTCCCATAAGTTATGGATTTACACTTAGTGACCTTTGGGCTTGGTTAAGATACTTCCCAGCATTTTCAAATGATATAAATCTAAGGTTAAGAGCGGAATGGGATGAAGTTGATTCCCATCAAAAGACGATTTTAAGTGACGATATGGGAATGGGTTTCTCTTCAGCAATATTATCATATTGTTTAGATCTAGTTTGGATTTGTCCTACTAGCTATGTTGTCAGAAGACATCCAAATATAAGTTTGAGGAGAAGTGGAAAAAAAGGACCTGATAAGTCCCCGGATTTTATGGCTGTAGATATGTTTGACAACATACATGTTTTTGAATGTAAAGGAACACAAAGTGATATAAAAACTTTAGACAAACAACTAAACACTGGGATTGAACAGAAAAACAATTTGCTTGATCCTAATGGATTGATCGATCAAAAATTAGTCACTGGTGTTTTTATTCCGCAATATAATAGTAATGAATTCGCACTATTTAAAATAAAAGACCCAGAATTTAGTTTGGATTTTTCATCTGTAAAAAAAGATGAAATTATTGAAACGATTATCCTTGGTGAAATAGCTTCATTCCTTCATTTATTAGGTTTTCCAAAAATAGCTAATAGTATAGCTGAGAATAAAAAACTCGATATTGAAAATATAGAAAAATCCCAAAGAGAAGTGAACGAATTAGATACAGAGATAATAAATGGTAAAAAATATAAAATAATTAATAGAATTCATCGGATAGACTATCCAGACGACTTTAGTGATCAAGGGTTATATGGTATAAAAATCCAAATGGGTATAAGAAGTGATTTTATTAATAAATTATTATTATATTATAAAAGTCCAATAGAAATTGTTAGGGAATTTAGATTTGAACTTCAGAATAAAGATTTAAATAAAAATAATACAAAAAGAGGAAAAAATTGGGCGAGTATAGAGTCGCCTTTAGGTACATTTGTTAAATTGGAATTAATTTAATAAAATAATTGTTCCTTATTTTTGATACATGCTTTTTTCGTGAAGAAAATCCCCAGATTACCGAAGCTTTTGACCGCCGATCCACCATGGCCGCATCACGTCGTCATTTTTTCAATTCGAGAGCGGCCGCGATGACCGGCCATTCTCATGAGGGAACAAGCGCTTTCACAAACCGCGGACAGACATATGGCTTCGATTGTGCCGCAGGAGCCGGAACGGCCTGCAGTCTCTCGGTAAAAACGCCCCGTTTCGGATATGCTACTTAGTGTCGGAAAGGGGTGTGATGACAGCTTATGGGAGAACCCACACGTTTTCATCCCGGCGATGAAGTCCCGAACGATGGCCTTTACATGGAAATCGGCGAAACCGGCAGCATGGTCGAGACGCCGGCCATTATCAGCCTCAAAGCTGGTCAAAAGTTTCCCACATGCGCCAACCAGAACCGGGTTTGGATTCGAAAACCGAAAAACTCGCGGTAAACGAATGCCCGCTTCGCTGCGGGCATTGTTTCTTGTTCATAGGTTGCGATTTTTTCTAGGTCGCGTTGTTTGAAAAGACGGCGTCGGATTGCGGAAAACGCCAAAAAAGGACGCTCCGCAGATGTTTAATAAGGCAAGGCGCTTCCGCCACGATTTATCCCTGGGTTTGTGAACCGATTCTATAAGAGGATCAATTTTATTCTACCGTTCTGTTGGGTTAAATAGTGTTTTTCTTGTCTTTAATCGGAAATTGGGTCAGATGTTTCAATAACATTAATGCTTTTTGCAGCAGGGCCAAGAGGTTGAAAGTAGTTTCTCTGTCATCGGATGATACCGGGAACGGCTGATTGACTTTGTCCTTTGCAGTACCATGAGAAGCTGTTGGTGTTAACGCAGGATTCCTCCGTTATAGTGCAGTGAGTACAGGACTCGATTGTTTTGCGTGATGATCTCCGTTCCATGGAAAGATTCAAAATTACCTTCAGAAGTGTTTTTGTACTCATAAATCCCATCTGTAAATGTTGCGGGGCCACGAAAGATGTGTTCCTTTGATACTTGTCGTAATGCGGATCTTAGAAACGCATATATCCCTCGAATGTCATCTTTCGCTGTAATAGTTCGGTCAACACCGCCGGCGTAACTCATTGACCAATAGGGGATTTCATCTTTGTAAACAGTCTCCTGGCCCGCGAAATAAGCGACGCCAAAGTATATGTCTCGGTAGAAAAAAGTTGAGTCCGTAAAATTGTGTAAAAAGGAAATGTAAAAAGAGCCACGTTGCTTTCCCTTTGATAGAATGGACATTGACCAAAACAAAAAACAAAAAGGAGGAAAGCAACTATGGCTCAATACAATATTACAATAAGCGATGAAATCCTGCACGGGTTCTTGTCGCAAGATCAAGGACTGGCCAAACTGTTGGAACAGGTCTTGAATCAAATCCTTGAAGCCCAGTTAACGGATCAACTTGGCGCCGGCCGTTATGAGCGCACAGAGGAGCGAAAAGGCTATCGAAACGGGTCTTATCCCCGGCAATTGACGACTCGGGTGGGACGGTTGACCTTGCGCG
>NZ_BDDQ01000077.1 GCF_002003465.1 Caenibacillus caldisaponilyticus
GCAAGGTCAACCGTCCCACCCGAGTCGTCAATTGCCGGGGATAAGACCCGTTTCGATAGCCTTTTCGTTCCTCTGTGCGCTCATAACGGCCGGCGCCAAGTTGATCCGTTAACTGGGCTTCAAGGATTTGATTCAAGACCTGTTCCAACAGTTTGGCCAGTCCTTGATCTTGCGACAAGAACCCGTGCAGGATTTCATCGCTTATTGTAATATTGTATTGAGCCATAGTTGCTTTCCTCCTTTTTGTTTGGTTTTTGGTTCACTTTCATTCTATCAAAGGGAAAGCAACGTGGCTCTTTTTACATTTCCTTTTTACACAATTTTACGGACTCAACTATTTATCGTTTTTTATATCATGGCTTTCCTGCTTTATTTATCCTATTTCATTTTTAGAAAACCAAACCGGAAACAGATTCTATCCAATAGTCTGGGATTCATCGTGTTTTGGATCGTCATTTTTATTGTTAGCCGATTGGATTAATCGACCGGCTTTCGCACCTGAATTCGGCAGAGGCAAGCCTTGGTATTATTGAGCGACCGGCAATCCTTTCTGTGGCATTTGGAGGCGTTCATGCCGCAAAACAACCATAGAAAAAAGCAATCTTTCTAGATTGCTTTTCATTCTTTAAAAGGGGGATCTTCCTTTTCACCATTTTTCTTGGCACAAACACACCAATGATATTTGGCTGTTTGCCTCCAGAAGACATTTGAAAACCCCGCACTTAACAACATATCGTTTAAATCGCCTACCAAAGCATATTCCTCACTTGGATCCCAATTTTCCACCTCGGCTTCCGCTTGATTTCTTGATTGGGTCGACACAAACATGATGTCTAAGAGAAGCGCATAACCATTCGGTTTTAGGATGCGGTAAATTTCCCGGCATGCTTCGTTTCTTTGATTAGGAGGAATCTCATGAAAACAAAAGCTGGAAATGACAAGATCAAATGTCTCGTTTTGATATTTAATATTGGGAAATTCCCCAAGGGTCAGATGAAATTGAGGAAACTTTTTTTGGCATTCTTTTAACATTTCATCTGAAATATCCAGACCATGCACTTCCGTTTCCGGGGTCACAAAGAGTTCCGTAAAATTGCCGGTACCGATTCCAATATCCAATATTCTTCCAGAATTAAAATGATCGACCATACCCGCTGCGGTTTTCAGGCTGGTGTTATAGTCCTCTAAAACCCCTGTCGGTTTTTTTACAGATTGATCATATGTCGTCGCCCAAGTGTTGAAAAGTTCTTTGTTTTCTTCGAGTTTTCTGCCCATGTAGACCTCCGATTTTCAATCAATTAGTCTCCCATTCTATTTTGTAAAGACACTACTTCAATCCGTTTGTATGCTTTTCCGTTTCAATCACCGTTATCCATTTTGTGTAATATTGTATTGAAATGATATGTTTTAATATACTATATTTATAATTTATAGTAAATATTTGGCCTAAAAAGATGCGACGAATGGATGGTGATATCTAGTCCGCCTCAGCATTCGTTTCGCAAACCTAATGAAAAAAAGCCCCGCTTTAGGGACAAAGGAGCATGATCCACCGCTGCCGCTGAATGAAGCTAAAACAAACCATTTATCAGTTCAGGCGATGGACAATTTCATATGGATTTCCACAGGGATCTTCAAAATAAACGGCATAATAAGTGGGGCTGATCGGAAACAGTTTGGGGCCGCTGGTAATTTTCCCGCCGATTTCTTGAATGAGCCGCGCCAACCTGTCCACCTCTTCACGGTCTTTGGCCCAAAATCCGATGAGGTTTCCGTTGGGTTTGTGGGCAGGGTCCTCGGTGATGGCGAAATAGGCCACGCTTGGGAGATCCCCTTCGGCGGCAAACACTTTCCATTGCACGTTATGAAACGTCCGAGTGAAGCCAAGCTCAGGAAGAAACTTCTCATAGAACGGCAAGGCTTTCTTCAAATCATTGACTCTAAGGTCGATGTGGCTGAATGGATTCATCATCTCAACCCTCCTTAAAAATTCGGGTCATTAAAGTGCGAGCATCAAACGGACGTCTTAAATGGCATTTTGACCCCTTTCTCTTAGCACTTCGAGAATTTTTTCCCAATAGACTTTCATTTCTTCTCTCACATGCTTATCCGCAAGTTTCTCTTGATGAAAACTAATGGTGGTCTTTTGGCCGGCCTTAGGAAGAATCCGCACTTGAACCGTGGACGAATTTTGCCATCCTTCTTTTTTCCAAGTCAAGCGAAGCTGTTGAAGAGGTCGCACAATGCGGATTTCACCCGATCCCGCTTTTGAAACATATTGTTGACCGGGTTGCAGAACAACGCTGGCACCGGCACCTTCCCCCAACCATAAATCCAATCCTTCTGGGGAAGTCACAAGCTCCCACGCTTTTTCTTGTGAGATAGGGAAGGTCCTTCTGACCCCGACTTGGAACCCGACCGTTTTCGTTTGCCCGACGACTCTATGTTCCATCTCGCACCTCTCATTTTTCCCTGTAACTCGTCGCTCGCCACCGTTATTCTTGTTATAATTGTCATTCTTTTCAGTCTTAATCTATATCGTTAATAGGACGCTGTCAAGATTTTATAAAATTTTTTGTACAATCTAGTTTGAAATGCTCTAAAGAGGTTTGGATGCCCGCGGGTTTTATCATCAACTCTTTTCTAAAGCAACGTCGTCCCACTGTTCTATATACTGTTCCTGTTCTAATAAAATGCCCCTCTGTCTTTGATAAAGGTTATGTTTAATTAAATATAATAATTTGTTATAACGTGTTATAATTAATGCATAAAATGATGATAATTAAGGAGGCATACCAAATGTCATCCACGGCGGTGAAAAACATGGAAAGAAAAATAACGAAAATCGGAAACAGCCTTGGAGTCACCCTTCCACAGGAAGTCTTAGATCATTTAAATGCAAAACAGGGCGATGAAATTAAATTTATATTGGAAGAAAACGGGAAGGTGACGATCAAAAAATATATTCCCAAGGATTACAGCGTCTTCGAAGATTTTGACCAAGATTTTATTGATGGCCTTAAAGATCTTTTCGATCGATACAACAATACACTCCGCAATTTGGCCGAAAAATAGGGGTATAGCGCATGACGCGATATTTGACGGAAAAAGAGATCCTCTTGCTGAACTGGTTGATGATAAAAAAATATACCCCGAAGGAACCACACGGAATCAAGGACGTCGCCTTGTTTCAAAGCGTCGTGAACCGCCCCAAACAAAGCGCTTTTGGAGAAGACGCTTATCCGACGATTTGGGAGAAAGCCGCCGCCTTATACGCCAGCTTATGTTCAAACCACTCATTCCTTAGCGCCAATAAACGCACAGGATTTGCGGCAATGAAGCAATTTCTTTGGGTGAATGGCTACCTGTTGACAGCCCCCGAAAAAATGGCGGAAGATTATACCCTCAAAATGGTTATGGAAAAACCTTCAATCAAAGAAATAGCCGCATGGATTGAAAAACATTCGAGCTCTAGGGATTTGTAAATAAATCAAATGAAAAGATGCGATGTGCCAAAAATGAAGGATAACTGATCGAACGTTCACTTAATAAAACGAGCACGCGAATTTCAACTTTCTCTTGAGTATTGTTAAGTCGCTCATGGCAGCTCTGCATGAGGTATTAAATAAATTTATATAATTCTCGTAAAAAAAACAAATCAAAATCACTTGTTCCATTGATTCATTGCGCTCAGGGATAAGAAACAAATCCATCGAATGGCTGCAGATCGTTTACAAAGGTTTCACCGACAAATTGATTAATTTGCAGTTGTTATGTCACATAGCCAGCAGATCCTAATTTGATTTACGTTTGAAATTTATAAGAGCGGCACTGATAACAACCAAAATCGGTCCGGCAAAGGTAAACATATTGAAGTAGATAGGGTACTTATAAATATTTAACCAATCATTATAGTCGTATGGACTTGACTGGTCACCTGAAATCCCGACAAAAGTGTTTATCAATTTAATTTCCATCACAACAGTGAAAATTAAAAGGACGAGCGTGAAGGAAAAAAGGATGATCTTTGAACGTTTCCCCATGCCTTTGACCATGACAACCATACTTTTCCAAAATAGGGACAAAAATAATACAAAGGACAAACAAGTAGTGACTATGACCAACAGAAACACCTTTTGGCTCATAAGTGAGTATCCGAGCTTAAAAGCAAATGGAGACACTCTGATAAAAAAGAACCCAGCCATGCTTAATATGGATAAGAGTATGACCCCAAACAAATTTTTCATTCAATGATTTCGCTCCTTAATACGTAGCGTTTTTAGGTTACGGTTAATCGATGATTGCCCTTCGGTGATCGACATTGTTTATAATCATCCATCGCGCTTTCCCCAAAATCTTCGACCACATCGTTCCGATCAGCCATTCTTTCAAGGAGATGTATATTCAACAATATTCTCATCCGCCGGTTCTGTTTCTTGCCATGATGAAATGGAGGATTATGATTATCGCTGCTTTATCAAAGACATGAGGTCTGTAATAAAATTGGAACTGTCCTCATCATTATGCGGAAACGTTGGAGAGATTAAGACATCCTATTCATCCTAAAGATTTGTAAGTTTGATGCTAGTATAGTTTCATGGACACCCTTTAGTGAAATATAATATTAACGAAGGGATGTGTCCTGATATGGGTAACACAGGCGAAAAACGTAAAAGTTATAATGCTGAATTTAAGGAAATGGTGGTTGAGCTTTATCAAACTGGAACACCAGTAAAACAGATCTGCAGCGAATATGGCCTGTCTGAAACGACAATCTACAAATGGATCAGAAAACAAAAACCGGTTAAGCTGGATGACGGGAGCTCTTTTACCCCGGAAGAATTTCTGAACCTGCAAAAAGAATTGCACCGGCTGAAAGAGGAAAACGAAATCTTAAAAAAAGCTATGGCCATATTCGCAAAGAAGTAGATCAAACCACTGTTATATCCATGATTGACGAGATAAGAGCCAAACACCATTATGACCTTAAAACCATGTGTACGGTCCTTGGCGTGCCGAGAAGTACCTACTATCAATCCAAACAAAAAAAAGAGTCAAAAACAAAACGGGAAAACCGGGAGTTGACAGACAGAATACGAAAAATCCATACGGAAAGCAAGCAGAGATACGGAGCACCGAAGATCCACCATATGCTTGAAAAAGAAGGGATCAAAGTCAGCCTGAAACGGGTTCAGCGTTTGATGAAGGCTGCAGGCATTTATTCCATTATCAGAAAAAAGTACCGTCCCCATTCCAATAAGGGCAAGATGGAAGAACACGATAACCTGCTGAACCAGGACTTCTCAACGACAACCATCAACGAGAAATGGGTTACGGATATTACGTACATTCATACTTTGAGAGACGGTTGGTGCTACCTGGCTTCCGTAATGGATTTACATTCCAGAAAGATTGTCGGTTACGCTTTTGACCGCCACATGACGACTGAACTGGCTTTAAAGGCAGTAGAAAACGCTTATCAGGCACAACGTCCAGGTCCGGGATTGATCTTGCATTCTGATTTGGGATCCM
>NZ_BDDQ01000078.1 GCF_002003465.1 Caenibacillus caldisaponilyticus
CGACAAGGATCGGTTGGAGGTCAAAACGTGGTTTGGGCAATGGGTGCCGAACCGTGAAACAAACGGTTCGGGTCGTAAGGCTCTAGAGACCAAAACCCGTAAAAGGCTGACCAAGCAAATCGTAAATGATGTACGTGACAACATCCCCTATATGAAACAATCTTCAGGCACGATGATTCACCGCGCTTTGAAAGGGCTGATCGGTTTTTAAACATTTGAAGAGAGCTTACGCAAGAAGTCCAAGAAAATAGGAGAACGCTTTCAAATTGCATTGTACAAGAAAAGTGCCCACAAAAGCTTGACTGCATCCGTAGCGGTCATGCTGTCGTAAATGGGGAACCGGACAGGTTATAATAAAGAGGCATGAATCGATCGGGAGGTCGTTGGCTTTGATATATAGTTGTCTCGATCATGTGGAATTGGCGCTTGAGAAGGTGATCGATGAAACGCTTCAGGCGCCGGTTATGGACGAAGTCCCGAAAGAACGGCAATTATCCACAAGATGTGAATACTGTGATCGGCCGGCCATATATGTAGTATCAAACAGTTATTCCCATACAGAATGTGGATAATGAATGTGGATATGTGGATAAATGCTGTTAATAACTTGTTTATAGGGGAGGGATAACTTGTGCATATTACGATTCTCGCCGTCGGCAAACTAAAGGAAAAATATTTGAAGCAGGGCATCGACGATTACATCCGCCGCCTCGGGCCTTATGCGAAAGTGGCCGTGGTCGAGGTGCCCGACGAACCGGCCCCGGAAACGATGAGCGAAGCCGAAATCGCCGCCGTAAAACGGGCGGAAGGCGAACGGCTCCTCGGCAAATTGGCCTCGGACGCCTACGCGATCGCCTTGGCGGTTGACGGCAAAGCGATGACGTCCGAGGCCTTTGCGGCGAAGCTCGATGACCTGGCGACTTACGGGAAAAGCAAAATCGCCTTTATCATCGGCGGTTCGAACGGCTTGAGCGACGAGGTGCTGCGGCGCGCCGACTTCAAGCTGTCCTTCTCGTCGTTTACCTTCCCCCATCAGCTCATGCGCCTCATCCTGCTCGAGCAAATTTACCGGGCTTTTAAGATTAACTGGGGAGAACCATATCATAAGTAAAGCGATTTTCCCAGGATTTTCGAAAAGCCATTTTACACAACAATAGGGTTCAGGATCATCAGACGTATGATTTTTAGGGAATAGAAGCGTTAGTGGGAGTAGAGACCGTTGGAAAAACAAGAGAGCGGATATCGGTGGATCGTTTTTATCGCGGTGGTGTTTTCTTATTTATTAATTGTGACGCAAAGGACGGCACCGGGATTAATTACCGACCAATTAATAAGGGATTTCGGGTTGTCGGCATCGATGATCGGATTGTTGACGGGAATTCAATTTTTGGCGTACGCGGGCTTGCAAATTCCGATCGGAATTTTGTCCGACCGCTTTGGCCCCAATCTGTTCCTTATTGCTGGGACGTTGCTGAATGGAATCGGCACGTTCATTTACAGCCTCGCGCCGAATGAATGGGTGCTTTTATTCGCCCGTTTATTGGTGGGCGTCGGGGATGCGACCATTTGGATCAATTTGGTTTTGATTTTAAGCCAATGGTTTAAAGCGCAAGAATTTGTCGGTCTGCTAGGGATTTCGGGTATGGCCGGAAGTCTCGGCTTTTTGCTCGCCACCGTCCCTTTTTCGGCGTGGATCGCCTTTTCGGGCTGGCGCGCGCCCTTTTTTACGGTCGGGCTCGTTTTATCCCTGTGCGGCGTTCTTCTTTATTTTGTGCTTGTCAAACAGCCGAAACGCATGGGATTTGCCGCCTCCGCGGCGGAGGATAAACCCGCCCGGATGGAAGAAAAACGCAAAAATACATTGCTTGTGTTGCGCCGCATCTTTACCGACCGGCAAGCATGGGCGGCGTTCTTCTGCCACTTCGGGCTCGTCGGCACGTATGTCGGATTTATCGGATCGTGGGCCGTGCCGTATGGGATGGACGTGTACGGCATATCGCGCACGGACGCGAGCCGGCTCATCATGCTCGGCCTTTTTGGGGCAATCATCGGCGCGCCGCTGACCAGTTGGATTTCGAACCGCTTTAATTCGATCAAGCGGCCATATGTCGCCGTTCATGCGTTGATTTTTTTAAGTTGGGCCGCCTTGTTCTGTTTTGGAGGCCAGCCGCCATATTTTTTATTGATCATTCTCTTCTTGATCATTGGTTACGGCAACGGGGCGAGCGCGTTAACGTTTGCAGTCGTGCGCCAATCATTCGCCGTGTACGAGGTCGGCGTCGCGTCGGGGTTTGCGAACACCGGCGGATTTATTAGCGCCATCCTCCTCCCGAGCATTTTTGGGAAAGTATTGGATCATTTTGCCGCCGGTCCGGCGAGCGCTGGCTACCGCTACGGGTTTATCATTCCGGTTTTGTTCGCCTTGATCGGCTTGGCGGGCGGGCTACTCATTAAAGAACAACGGCGGGAAAGGCGCCGGCCCAGCGAATGAGGGTCTATTCTCTATTCGCTCATTTGTCCGGAGTGAGGACGCCGGCGGCCGCAATGAAGGGCGATTTTGCCCCGGTTACAGCGGGAGGGCGCCGTGCGCGCAATCTCACATCCGCGTTTTCGGCCGATTGCATCGGCTTTGGATGCCTCACGCGCAGCGCGTCCCGCTCGTTGATCATGGCGACGGAAGCGGCGGTGTGCGCCGGCGGTGCCATCGGGCGGGGACGCCCGCCTGCGGAAAGTGTCCTTCGGTCACATGAGCCGGTCAATATCCGAAACGGATTCGGGAGGCGCGCAACCGTGTTTTTATCGCGTGCGGCCGGTGCTGCCGCAACGGCGCCGGCCGGAAGTTTCTTCTTTTGGGATCTTCCATTTTCCACATATTTATATTAAACTTTTAGCTGGCATTTTCCCGCAATTCTATTTTTTTATAAAGACCAAATGGGGGGAGACGTTTGATCAAAAAATATGTGCACCGCACCGTTGCGCTCGCGGTCGCGTTGTTGATCATTTTCGGCCAGATCGGTGTTTTTCCGGGCAAAGCCCATGCCTATAGCTCCGGCCCGGAATTGGACAATCGCGTCATTTTCCAAAGTTTCAGCTTGTATCAGCCCTATGAGAGCAATATGTATAAGATTCTCGCCACCAAAGGGGATTTGTTGAAGGAATGGGGGATCACGGACGTTTGGCTGCCGCCCGCTTACCGTTCCTTTAACATGGCCCGTTATATGGAAGGCTACGCCATCGCCGACCGCTATGACTTAGGCGAGTTCAACCAAGGCCCGAACAATGAACGGGCGACGAAATACGGGACGAGCGATGAGCTGAAGGACATGATCGACAAACTCCACGCCGCCGGCTTGAAAGTGCAGGAGGATCTTGTTCCGAACCAGTTGTTGGGCTTGAATGGCCGGGAAGCCGTTTATGTCACCCGGGTGGACAACAACGGCGATTTGTTTAAAAACCCGTACACGACGGGGCTCACGACGAGGATCCGAGCCGACCTTTATTTGGCGTATACGAAAGGCGGCGGTCAAGGCCAAGCGAAGTACGGTTACATCAAGGAATGGAATAAAAATTATTTTAACGGGACGTCATTGCAAGGCCAGGGCATGGGCCGCGTCATGACAGACGATAACGGGAAGCCGTACCGCTTTTTCGGGCCCAATGATCCGAGAAATTATTTGCCGAGCTGGCTGGAAGAAGCGGCCGCGGCGAACAAAATCAACACCGTCGATACGTATTTGCCGGTGGACGGCTGGTATGCGGCCAAAGACGCCGCCACGTCCGACCAATATTGGAAGCCGATGCTCATTCATTATGCAAAGGACAAAGGGTATCTTTCGTTCATGAGCCAACACGGCTTCGCGACGGTTGACGATATTATTAACGGCGACAACGCCGAGATTGCCAAATGGACGAACGCATACATCCAGTCCCGGCCGGAGTACGGCTTCGGGTCGGAAGAAAGAAGCTATAAAAACGACAATTCGGGCATCGATGACCAAGACCAGTTTTTGTTTGTAAAGAAAAACGGAAGGACAAAACATAATATCCATAACACCATCAGTGGCAACAACGAGTTTTTGGTCGGTCTGGATATCGACAATTCCAACCCGACCGTGCAAAAAGAACAAATCCACTGGATGGATTGGTTGCTCGACACCTATAAATTTGACGGGTTCCGCATCGACGCCGCCAGCCATTACGACAAGCAAGTGCTGCTTGATGAAGCGGATGTCATGAAAGCGCATTTCGGAAACAATTTAAACAATCACTTAAGCTACATCGAATCGTATTCCAGCGCGGCGGAAAAATTCGAAAACGAAAACGGCAACCCGCATTTGACCATGGATTGGGCGCTGTAT
>NZ_BDDQ01000079.1 GCF_002003465.1 Caenibacillus caldisaponilyticus
CTCAAACAGGGGCGCAGTTGGAGTGCAGCCGGTGTAGAGGCGATGACCCAATGGATAATTGCCGACAAGGATCGGTTGGAGGTCAAAACGTGGTTTGGGCAATGGGTGCCGAACCGTGAAACAAACGGTTCGGGTCGTAAGGCTCTAGAGACCAAAACCCGTAAAAGGCTGACCAAGCAAATCGTAAATGATGTACGTGACAACATCCCCTATATGAAACAATCTTCAGGCACGATGATTCACCGCGCTTTGAAAGGGCTGATCGGTTTTTAAACATTTGAAGAGAGCTTACGCAAGAAGTCCAAGAAAATAGGAGAACGCTTTCAAATTGCATTGTACAAGAAAAGTGCCCACAAAAGCTTGACTGCATCCTTGCGACAGGAACCCGTGCAGGATTTCATCGCTTATTGTAATATTGTATTGAGACATGGTTGCTTTCCTCCTTTTCGTTTTTGTTTTGGTCAATGTGCATTCTATCAAAGGGAAAGCAACGTGGCTCTTTTTACATTTCCTTTTTACACAATTTTACGGACTCAACTGAATGTAGATCCCTCTCCAACATAAATTCCACATAAAAGTAAAAATAAAAAGATGAGGAAAAAGCTTCTTGAAAGATAAATTCGTTTTATACTTTTTCCCAATTATTTTCTCCCCTTAATTGTGAAGTGAACAGACCCCCAACCGGATAATATCATTTATCCGATCTCCTACACCAAATACAACGGGAGGACCATTTGAATGTTCGTATCCAAGGAATGTACGATTACTTATTTTGTATGATTAATATCCGTCCGCACCAAAACCTTTAAATTTTACTTCTTTTATAAACACCTGATTTATAGCCGCATGCATAATAAGCACCTGGTACAGCAATTCTAATACCCGAAAACTCAACAAACTTTCCCCGATTCAAAAACTTTCAAAGGCGGAAATGCTCATCTTAAACTTTGCCTTCGTTGCCGGGTTCTTTTTTACGAATCAAATTCATGCTGCACCGATCCGCCGTCAAATGACCCACAATGCCTCCCTCCGAATCGTCACCTTCACGGGAGTTCTCGCGAGGATTTCGCCGTCGCTTTGCACGATCAGCGGAGATTCCGCCGTCACTTCGACGTTTTCCCCTTTCAACATCGTGACGCTCGGATGGGTGACGTGTCTTCCCGTGTACGTTTTGGGAAACGTGCGTATCAGCTCCCATTTGGATAAATCGTGCACGACGCAAATATCGAACAAACCGTCATCATGACAGGCATCGGGACAGATCTTGATGCCTCCGCCATAACTCGAAGTATTGGCGATGGCGATGAGCCAGGCATCTAAAAATGAGAACGCCTTCCCGTCGATCGTGAGTTCCACGTTGACGGGCCGATAGTTTAACAATACTTGCAACAAACTCAGGACATACGAAAGTCCGCCCAATCTCATGCGGTTCATCCAATTCTTATATTTGGCGCCCTGATTGACCTCGGCCACCTTCCCGTCAAAGCCGATCCCCGTCACAGTCATACAGTATTCTTCGCCCACTCTACCAATATCCATTTTCCTTTTCTTTCCGATCAAAATGCGCTCGAGCGCCTTTTTATAGTCCGCCGGTATATCCAGGGCCCTCGCCAAGTCGTTGCCCGATCCTCCCGGAATGATGCCCAATGGAATATTCGAACCGATCAACCCGTTCGCCACTTCATGGACGGTGCCGTCTCCGCCTATGGCGATAACGGCATGACATTGGCGAGAAGACAGCTCCTTCGCGATTTCCGTGGCATGTTTTGGGCGCTCGGTAAACCGCACCTGATAATGGATGCGTTTCTCCTGAAGCAACGTCTCGACTTTCTTCCAAACTTTTAATCCTTTTCCGTTTCCCGAGATTTGATTGACGATAAAACCGTACATTCATGAATCGTTCCTTTTTTATAAGAGGTGTGATCGTTGGGAGTTGAGTCCGTAAAATTGTGTAAAAAGGAAATGTAAAAAGAGCCACGTTGCTTTCCCTTTGATAGAATGGACATTGACCAAAACAAAAAACAAAAAGGAGGAAAGCAACTATGGCTCAATACAATATTACAATAAGCGATGAAATCCTGCACGGGTTCTTGTCGCAAGATCAAGGACTGGCCAAACTGTTGGAACAGGTCTTGAATCAAATCCTTGAAGCCCAGTTAACGGATCAACTTGGCGCCGGCCGTTATGAGCGCACAGAGGAGCGAAAAGGCTATCGAAACGGGTCTTATCCCCGGCAATTGACGACTCGGGTGGGACGGTTGACCTTGC
>NZ_BDDQ01000080.1 GCF_002003465.1 Caenibacillus caldisaponilyticus
TTGATTCCATTTCACCACTCCTTGTTCCCGGCCGTCTGTAACGGTCTTCATATTATCAAATAACCCCTTCTTCGGAACTCCGCCGAAGTATTGGAAACTCTGAATCAGGCATTCCATTAAGTGTTCCTGGTCCTGGCTGGTCGTAAATACCGCGTATTTCATCCGCGAATAGCCTAATGTGGCCACAAATAGCGATAACTTGACTTTTCTCCCTTCGATTATCACCTCCCCGACTTCTTTCCAATCGACTTGCATTTGTTCACCAGGAAGCGTTTCATAACGAACGGTGTATTTCTTTTTCGCCGTCTCTCGGAAAGGTTTTATATAGTCCTTTAAAATCGTCTTTCCTCCTGTATAGCCCTGTTGTCGAATTTCGAAAAATAACTTTTCGCTATTGAACACCCCATCCTCTAACATTCGTTTTTGAAGATACTCTTTAAATGGATCTAACTTGCTTTTTCTTTGTTTTCGCTTAGATTTGGAAGGGGGATTGGGGGAGTGAATATATTTTCGAACGGTTTTCCGATCAATCCCCAACTCCCTCGCAATATCGGAAATACTCATTCCCCTTTCATACATCTCTTTGATCATAAAAAATTCCCCTCTCGTAATCACGAACCATAGCTCCTCTCATTGACACTATGGTTCTATTGTAAGTGGGGAATTTTATTCCGGCTATATTGGGGATTTTATCATCGGCTTTAACAGCCGGCATTGGTTTTTGTTTCTTGAAAACGATCACCGCGGTTAGATAGGGTCTGATTGACTGTAATCGTTTTCCTATGCAGGTCAATATCTTTCCATCGAAGACCAAGAATTTCTCCTTTTCTCATCCCCGTTGTAATCGCTAAAAAGAAAGCTATATATAGCCGATCATTTTTTGCGACATTCAAAAAATGTCTCGCCTGTTCTTCAGTCCAAAACCGCATTTCTTTTCTTCCTATACGAGGCGGATCCACTAACAGCGCTGGGTTTTTATATATGAACCCATATCGGTAAGCTGCATTTAAAGATGCTTTGATGATGTTGTGTATCTTTGAAATGGATGCAGGAGCAAGATGCTCTTTCTCATTGAGATATGAATAGAATCTCTGTAGATGTACTGCGTTGATTTTTGATATTGAAATATGGCCCAATTTGGGAGCGATATGTTTCGAGATTAAATAGAAATACGTATCATATGTGGCCGGTTTAACTGTGCTTTTTTTTCCTTCCAACCATGTTTTCAAATAGTCTCTATATTTTTCATTTGACGGCTCAACAAAAGTGCCCTTCTCTAATTCATTGATAACACGGACCATTTCCTTTTCGGCATCTTTTCTTGATCTGTAGCCAGAAAACCACTTTTGTCGACGTTCTCCATTGTCTGTTGGAATATCAATGACAAAACACCACTTATTGCCGCGTCTTCTGACATGGCCTTTCATATGTAACCCCCCTCAAAAAATATTCATATGCAATACTTCTTCAATATCGTTAACAAGCATAATCAGTTGATCAACATTGTTAGGCTCAATTCCATCATGACGAATACGATCAGCGATCGCCAAAAGATTAAGACCTAATTTATTGGGATGGGCATAGCTTTGAGTCATTTCTTGTATAAAAACAGATACATTAATTAAATGATTTTCAAAGTCGAAGAGTGAAGCCTTCTTATACGGTGTTAAGACATCAATATACTGAGTCGCTAAGTTCCAATCAAAATCATTATTTACAACATACCAAATAGGCCTCTCTTGGCCATCACGAAAATCATAGTATACCTTTGCAATGTGCATGGATTTGTCCTCCTTTTAGCTGTTGGTTAAGTTGCGCTAGAAGCCGTTTTGTTTCATTTGAACAATCATCCAAATTAAATTTGCGGTATTTTGGATAAGGAGTGACAGCGTGTGAATTTAGGTTTTTGATGAATATTTGGTCTAAAGTCTCTTGACGTAACTTTCTTTTGATATTCTCCAATCTATCGGCTGCAAAGCTGATTGGTACACAAAAAATTTCTGAGAGCTCGTAAATAATATCGGGACTTTCAAACTTGAAATCAGTGAGCATGTGTAATGGCATGGCTGCATATTGCGTAAAATGATTTGCATCACGCTCCTGCAGTTCACGGAAGGCTTGAGGCATAATACCCAGTTGATTTCCGGAATGTCTCAATAAATGGCATAGCTCATGAAAGAATTGAACACGCTCGTTGTATGGATCACTGTCTTTTAAGAAGATATAATTTACCCCTCCCTCACGAATCGAAAATGAGGCTACTGGATGCTTATACAGATCAACATTTAACTTCGCAGCAATATTGTGCGGTTCTAAATCTCCAGGAGACATAATACCCAATTCGATGTATTTTTCAGTTATCCAATTTTCAAGATGGCTTGATTTATACAGTGCAAGATTCATGAGTGACTTCTCCTTATGGGAATATATGTTCTGTTTTATATTTATAAGAAAAGCCCTAAAAAATAGGGCTTTGTATTATTTTTTAAGTTCAAGTTTTACTTCGTAATCATGAGTTGGTGCATCTATTTCATCTTCTCCACCTTTATGAATAGACCATTTAAATTTAACCCACTTGATGTTATTGGCAGTTCCAGCATTCTTGAGATACCAAATGACGTCTCCCTCTTTTTTGACTCCTTCGTCATATTCCCCGCCTAAGTTGTCAGATCCAAACATCGAAGGCATATCGATTTGCTCGCCAGTACTGGTAACTAGAACGGCTTGATCCGGATATGTAGTAAATTTATCTTTCGTTGTATTTTCTAACTTAAATTTTACACCAACAGCTGTTTGCTTTTTATCCGATCCATCTTCGGCCGGTGCTTTATCAGTTACTACAACTTTTTCTATTGTTGTTTTAAACCCTTGATAATTATCTGACCAAGTTGCGTTATTGTAATATGTCCAGATGTCATTGGTTTGTTTTTGTGATGATCCAGAATTATTTTTATTACTATCTTCTTTTTTAGTAGTTGTTTTGTTATTGTTATCGCTTGCAATTTTAGTTGAATCATCACCGCATCCAGCTAAGACGCCAAAGATCAAGACCAGAGAAAATAATCCCAAAGCTAACCTTTTCAATTAAAATCCCCCTTAAAATTTGAATTCATATTTATATAAAATTGGTAAAACCTATTTTTGATTTTTTTGCTTTCTTCTTTTACGTCTCAAAAACTCAATGGTTTCCTTCACATATTGAATATCTTCTTCATCGAGATCGTCAAGGTTGTAAAAAGCAACCAGATTGTCTTCATCATTTCCAGGTGGGTTCGGGTTATCAGTACGTCCAAGGATATAATCGGTTGAAACATCAAAAAAATCGGCCAGTTTTTCAAGTGTTTCAAAATCTGGTTGAGTTTGTCCCAATTCATATCGTGCATATGTTGACCGATTGATATTTAAACGGTCAGCAACATCCTGCTGTGATAATTTTTTTCTCATCCTTAGTATTTTAAGTCTTTCTCCATAATCCATTGAAAGACACTCCATCAGTAACTTTTAACCTCATTATAGGTGAAATTTATTCACATAAAAATATCAGTGAAAAAAATTAACAAAAACTATTGACATGTGCAATTAATGCACTATAAAATATGTGTAGAAACTGCACAAGGTGGTGAGAATATGGATAACAACTTTTTAAAAAATAAGCGTAAAGCTATGGGTTTATCTCAACAAGATGTTGCTGATCATGTCAATATTGATCGTTCTTACTACACCAAAATCGAGAACGGTTTGAAACCGAGTGTAAGAGTCGCTAAAGCCATAGGTGAATTCCTGGGTTTTAATTGGATAATTTTTTTTGAAGAAGATTGTGCAAAAAATACACGATCAGCTTAAGGAGGTGATCTTCATGAAACTTCTTTACCGAACAATGAACCGAAAACTCCTTGAATACATCATTGAACGAGATCGCAAACGTGGCCTTATACCATCAAGAAAGTCAGGAGGTGAACCCGTTGTTCAAAATCGACTTTGACGACGAAGTCATCGACGCTGTAGCGACGAAGATCGCCGATAGGGCATATGAGAAGCTCTTGGAACGAATCGAGACTCATCAAAAATGGCCTCCGCTGTTGAGCCGCAAAGATTTAATGGAATTTTTGGGCATCAGAGCAAACAAGGCCAGCGAGCTTCTGAATCGCCCTGATTTTCCAGTCATACGCGATTTTGGACATCCGAAAGTACCGACACACTTGCTTCTCAAGTGGATCGATGAACATACCAAATGGGTCCAAGAGAACACGGAATATGACCGTTGGGCTATGTGAGGAGGTGAAAGCATGACAAAAATCATCTGTGCCAACTGTGGCGAGCCGATCAAAGGCGACTACTACAGAGCTGGCAACAATTCCACAACATTCTGTTCAAAACAATGCGCTTATGATGCGCTGATCTATTTCGGAGTCGATTACATCAAGAAAACACTCCGGTCTGTTCAATT
>NZ_BDDQ01000081.1 GCF_002003465.1 Caenibacillus caldisaponilyticus
GACATCCGAAAGTACCGACACACTTGCTTCTCAAGTGGATCGATGAACATACCAAATGGGTCCAAGAGAACACGGAATATGACCGTTGGGCTATGTGAGGAGGTGAAAGCATGACAAAAATCATCTGTGCCAACTGTGGCGAGCCGATCAAAGGCGACTACTACAGAGCTGGCAACAATTCCACAACATTCTGTTCAAAACAATGCGCTTATGATGCGCTGATCTATTTCGGAGTCGATTACATCAAGAAAACACTCCGGTCTGTTCAATTAAAAGCATAACATTCCGCACATTCACAACTAAATATCATTAACGTTCCGAAAGGAGAAAAGAAAGTGAATATTGGTGAAAAACTGCTTGAGTACCGTCGTGAACGCAATGTCAGCCAACGCGAGATTGCACAGGAGCTGCATATTGATCGTTCTCTTGTATCCCGAATCGAAAGCGGTAATTACCCATTGCCCAAACATCACGACCCGAATATCGCTCGGTTAAATTGGAAGTTAGCCTTAACCATCATCGACGAGCGCAGCGGCGGTTATATCAGCAATATCCTTGATGAGGTACCGACCCTCGATCTCCATCCGGCGGCGCTCAAAGAAATCTTGCTCAAAGAGCTTGACGAAGCAGAAAGAGCATTGGGGGAACTCATCTTGGCCCGACACATTGACCCCGAACGAAGAAAGCAGAGCGCAGAAAAGGTTTGGCATGAGATTCGTGACGTCATTGAAAAGGCGCTCGTCATGCAGGGAGTGCTTGAGGAAGAATTCCAGCTTGATTCAAGGCGACTACGATTGGTACACGAGCAAGAATTGAAGCGCGGCGAGCGCTAACTTGAAGAGATCGTCTGTGAGGAGGAAAACAAATGTCAACCATCAGTAATTTTCTTGCTGACTATGTGGCAGATGGGGACTTGCATACACAACTTGAAAATGTAGAGTACTCAACCAATTTACGAGTGATCGTCACAGTTGGTTATATGATTGACCATTACAAAGCAGAAAAAGAAAAAACCATCGCAAACGCGACGGCATAATGACATAATTACTTTACATTCCCATACTCAACATTAGTCTACCACACCTTCATGTGGTAGACAATATTCGCCATGTGTCGAAACCGGGGAAATCAAAAAATTTATAGGAGGTGGAATCCCCCTTGTCCGCCCCTAGCCCCGGTCCGGCGGGGATGGCCTCCCGTCGCTGATGACCGCGCAAGCGGATCGGTACAGAACCGATGACAGGCCGAAAGGAGGGTAGTATGAAAAGTCGAATCACAGCCAAACACCGTTCTAGTTGGGACCGTGACTTCGTTCTCTACGAAGAAACTTTTGAATTCGAGGTTCCGGTCGACACCACACGGAGAGGGCACATACTTGCGCCGCTTCGTCGAAACGACCGTCGGCTGCCGGTTGGGCATCGCTGGCGGGGTGACGTTGGAATGGAGGTGATGGTATGAGACCGATCATCGAGGACCTCGAAAACCCGATGGTCTGCTTCTCTGAACAGCGCGGTCCGAAAGTGATCGGAAAATGCGCTTGCGGCTGCGGCGAGGAAATCATCGATGGATATGAGCACATCTTTTGGGATGGTTATTACTTCGATGACTATGAATGCTTGATGCGCTTTATCGGCGCAGAATGGAGGGATGTTTGATTGAAAAAATGTATCAACTGCGGGGATTCGTTCGAGGACGGTGAAGGGTTCCCAGAGGTAAAAAATCACAAATGGGAATGTTGTTGCTCAGAAAAATGTTGGTTGGAATTCTTAGATGGTGATGAATTGGAAATATCGGATGATGATGAAATCCCGATGATCATTCCACAAGAAGTTCCACCAGAATAAAAATCGACTGCGGCAACAGTCGATTTCGGGCCTTCCGTGATATATTGTTCCTTCTCCCATTTTAACGGGAGGCCCTCCAAAACGTCAAGAAAGGAAGGATACCATGTATCAAGTGCCTTTCAGCGAAGACACGAAAGACCAAATCCGTTTGCAAGAATCCGGAGGATATATCGCTTTCAAAGCAAACGGCGCCATCGTCTTTCAGTTTGATTCGCGTGAATCCTATCAAAAATACATGGAGGGTAAAAACAATGAAAAGAATACGTTTGCTACAGCTCACTATTGACAATTTCAAGGGCATCCGTCATTTTGTGTTGGATGCCCAAGGCGAAAACATTCGGGTTTATGGTGACAATGCTACCGGGAAAACGACCTTGTTCGATGCCTTCATTTGGCTCCTGTTCGATAAGGACAGTCAAAACAAGAAGGACTTCGCAATAAAAACCTTGGACAAAAACGGAAACGTGCTGCACAACCTTGACCACGAGGTGGAGGGCGTGTTCCTTGTTGATGGAAAAAAGCTTACCTTGAAAAAGGTGTTTTCAGAAAAATGGACAAAAAAACGCGGATCCGTGCAGGCCGAATTCACCGGGCACACGACAGATTATTTCATTGACGGGGTCCCGGTGAAGAAAAAAGAGTATGAAGAACTGATCTCCAACCTGATCGACGAGAACGTGTTCAAATTGCTCACAAGCCCCACTTACTTCAACGAACAGCTTAAATGGCAAGACCGCCGAAAGATCCTGCTTGAGGTTTGCGGTGACATCACAGACGAAGAGGTCATCGCATGCAATAAGGATCTGGCTGAGCTTTTAGACATCTTGAACGGCCGGGGCATCGAAAACCATCGCAAAGTAATCGCGGCCCGGAAAAAAGAAATAAATGACCAGCTCCAAAAAATCCCGGTACGGATCGACGAAATCCACCATAACCTGCCGGATTTGACCGGGCTGGATAAAGAGGCCCTGGAGGCAGAAATAGCAACCATAAACGCGGAAATTGATGAAAAGCAGGATCTGATCAGCAACATCCGAAATGGGGCCGCTATCGCGGAAAAACGGAAACAAATCCAAGAGGTTGAATTGGAACTCATTCAGATCCAACAGGCCCATGAATCTGGGACGAAAGACGAAATTTACCGGTTGACGGCCCGGATCCAGGAGGAAGAATCGAATATCTCACTGTTGAGGTCGAAGATCCAAAATATTGAAAGCCAAATAAAGTTCAACGAGGAATATATCAACCACATCGAGTCCCAGCTTCAACAATGGCGGAAGGAATGGCAGGAGGTTAATGATCAACAATTCGAGCACGATGAAAACGGCACCTGCCCAACGTGTGGCCAGGAACTGCCAGCTGAACAAATCGAAGCCGCCAGGGAAAAAGCCCTGAAACAATTTAACCTTGAAAAGGCCCGAAAACTGGAAGAAATCACAGCCAAGGGTAAAAACGGGGCCGCACAAAAGCAAAAACTGATCGAAGACAATGAGCGATTGGTGAAGGAAAAGGAAAAACTGACTGCTGAAATCGAGAGAAAACAAACGGGCCTTGAAAAGATGCACGAGCAGCTGAAAGCCGTTGAGTCCACCATCGTGGACATCACAGAAAACACCGAATACATGACCAAGCTAAAAGAAAAAGCAGAGATCCAGAAAGAGATCGCCGACCTTCAAGCATCGGCGAATGAATCCATCCAGGCAGTTCAAATGGAAATCATAGAACTCAAACAAAAACGCGATCAATTGCAAGCCGACCTTGGCAAGTTCGCGCTAATCAAACAATCCGAGGAACGGATCCGGGAGCTGGAAGAACAGGAACGGAAATTGGCAGAGGAATTTGAAAAGCTGGAGCATCAGCTCTATTTAATCGAGGAATTCATCCGGACAAAAGTCAATCTTCTGGAAGAAAAAATCAACAATAAATTCAAATTCGCGCGATTCAAACTCTTTGAGCAACAGATCAACGGTGGCCTTCAAGAAGTCTGTGAAACGCTTTATGAGGGTGTGCCATATTCCAGCGGTCTGAACAACGCAGCAAAAATCAACGTTGGTTTAGACATCATCAATACACTGTCAGACCATTATGGTTTCTCAGCACCGATCTTCATAGATAATGCCGAAGCTGTGACACAACTCATTGAAACGAACTCTCAAATGATCAGCCTCATTGTCAGCGAAAATGATAAGAAATTACGCGTTGAAACAAAAGAGAAATCCATGAGGGAGGCCGTATAAATGAGTAATCAACTTGCTTTGATTAAAAAAGACACGGTCGATGTCGTCGCTGCGAAAGTAAAGGAATTCCAAGAACGCGGGGAATTGCATTTCCCCGCCAACTATAGCCCGGAGAACGCCATGAAATCCGCTTGGCTGATCCTTCAAAGCACCGTTGACCGAAACAAGCGACCGGCCCTAGAAGTTTGTACGAGGGATTCCGTTGCTAATGCCCTATTGGACATGGTGATCCAAGGGTTGAACCCCGCGAAAAAACAATGCTACTTTGTGGTTTTCGGAAATCAATTGATTTGTATGCGGTCCTATTTCGGGACCATGGCCGTGACCAAACGGGTGACAGGGGCGAAGGAAATCAACGCTAATGTCATCTACGAAGGTGACGAAGTGGAATACGAAATCAAAAACGCCAGGATCGTCAACCTTGTCCATAAGCAAAAATTCGGCAACATCAACAAGGACAAAATCATCGGTGCTTATGCGACTATCGTCATGCCGGATGGGGAAGCGTACTACGAAGTGATGACGATGGACGAAATCCGCAAAGCCTGGTCCAAGTCCCAAATGTGGGGAAAAGACCAAAACTCCGAACGAAAAGGATCCACACACGATGAGTTTCGCCAGGAAATGGCCAAGAAAACGGTTATCAACCGAGCTTGCAAAAAGTTTGTCAACTCAAGCGATGACAGCAGCTTGGTGATAAGTCACTTCAACAGGCAAGACGAGGTCATCGAAGAGGCGGAAGCCGAGGAAGAAATCAAAAAAAACGCCAACAGGGAAGTCATTGATATTGATTACGAAGAAGTGCCGGAAGATCCACAACAAATTGATGGTCAGCAGCAACAACCAGAAGAAAGGGAAGAAGAGCACCATGAGCAATTAACGTTGGATGCAACCGGAACAGAAGGGCCAGGATTCTGATGATCGAAATCCATGCCCTAGCTTCGGGTAGCAAGGGGAACTGCTACCATGTGACCGATGGTAGCACCCCCATCCTTTTAGAGTGCGGAATCCCATTTAAAAACATCCAAAAACGGCTTAATTTTAAGACTACTGGCTTAGCTGGGTGTTTAGTCACCCATGAACATAGAGACCATTGTGCAGGCTTACAGGACGTTCTAAAAGCCGGTATCAATTGCTATATGTCTCCCGGGACAGCTGAAGCAATAGGGATACAGCATCACCGAATTAAAAAGGTTGAAGCGAAGAAACAGTTTAAGCTCGGAACATGGATCATCTTGCCTTTCGACGTTCAGCACGATACGTCCGAACCGGTTGGATATCTATTGATGAACGAACAGCGTGAAAAACTTTTGTTCGCAACAGATACGTACTATATTCGCTACCTGTTCCCTGGCCTCACACACATAATGATTGAATGCAACTATAGCTTGGCCATTTTGAACGAAAACATTGCTTCCGGCCGAGTGCCAAGAGTTATGAAAAAGCGGTTATTACGCTCGCATTTCAGTCTGGAAAACGTGAAGGAATTTTTGAAAGCTAATGATTTAAGCAAGCTAGAGGAGATCTGGTTACTCCAT
>NZ_BDDQ01000082.1 GCF_002003465.1 Caenibacillus caldisaponilyticus
TCCGTACCTCTGCTTGCTTTCCGTATGGATTTTTCGTATTCTGTCTGTCAACTCCCGGTTTTCCCGTTTTGTTTTTGACTCTTTTTTTTGTTTGGATTGATAGTAGGTACTTCTCGGCACGCCAAGGACCGTACACATGGTTTTAAGGTCATAATGGTGTTTGGCTCTTATCTCGTCAATCATGGATATAACAGTGGTTTGATCTACTTCTTTGCGAATATGGCCATAGCTTTTTTTAAGATTTCGTTTTCCTCTTTCAGCCGGTGCAATTCTTTTTGCAGGTTCAGAAATTCTTCTGGGGTAAAAGAGCTCCCGTCATCCAGCTTAACCGGTTTTTGTTTTCTGATCCATTTGTAGATTGTCGTTTCAGACAGGCCATATTCGCTGCAGATCTGTTTTACTGGTGTTCCAGTTTGATAAAGCTCAACCACCATTTCTTTAAATTCAGCATTATAACTTTTACGTTTTTCGCTTGTGTTACCCATATCAGGACACATCCCTTCGTTAATATTATATTTCACTAAAGGGTGTCCATGAAACTATACTAGCATCAACAATACTATGACCAAAAAGAAGAAAATATTAAATGATGATTCAAAAAGTCCATCCCGTATGATTAAATATATCAACCAAAGGAACAAAACACTTTGTATCAAATTGAGAACCTTTTCTTTTTTAGTCTTTCCTATTCGATCACTGATGTTCCATTTGGTCCCTTTCATTAGACCCACTCCAGATTGATTATCAATTTTTCGATAACGAATTATCTAAAATTAAGATGAAAATCCGCCTTTTATCGATCATGTAAGTTAAGACTATACACACCCAAAGACTTATTTGGAATGTTGATTTTCAAGACTTTGCTGAAAATCAAAAGCACTGACATTCAAGTCAGCACTTTAAATAGTCTAAGATGGATATCAATAAGCGACGGAAAAAGAACGCAAAAACACTAACGGAGACGAGTATTGCAACGATGAAAAACACAGCCACGATCATGCTTCTAGCCTACTGAATATCTTTTATAAATTTTAACAGAAATGTCTAAAGAAACGCAATAATAAATCGATAATAAAACAACTCGGGTATAACAAAATAAACGCTTATAAAATCAGATACACTTAAGCTTACAAGGGCTTTAAGGAAATCATAGTTTTCTATTAGGTGAACAGTTTTATTTTATCATTAATATTTATCAATAACTGACCAGTTTTCCATATGGTAGGAATCCGTTGCCTCATTTAATAAGTTCTCATTAACTATACAGGCATAAAAGTCACATGATTTCAGCATAACATTTTTAAAAAATTTACAAATTTATTCTCTTCCTTCTTATATTTTTTTAACATGCTATCGGGAAGGCTTTGATGAGACTATAGCTAATTTCTATTTGTTTAAATTTGTCGTTATCATTTATTTGAAATGGATAGATATCCAGTACTGATCTTTCTATAATTTCATTACTTTTCTCATATAATTCGTCCTCAAGTTCAAATAATTCGTCAAATAGATCTAAAATACTACTTTCACTATTTCTATTATATTTAACCTCGTTTATTATTCGTGAAATGATTTCATGAATACTTAACATTTGTTAATCTAAATCCTCCCTTAAAGTTACTTTCTAAGGCAGTGTCCCGCCAAGTGATGTAAATTGATCGAGTGCCTCGACTTAGCGACAAGATTTATTTTTGAAGGATAAATGTTGGGTCCAAAAGTCTCTGGCCGCCAGTGAGTTTTGCCAAGCGGATTCTACCAAAACGGCCTTTATGACCGCCCGAAACTCTTTATTCGCATCACTTATGGCCAAGTTTAACGCCGCGCAGCCCCCTTGGCGACCAGACTCCGCAAAAACGTCGATCAAAACGCGCCAGCCTCGCTCGTTCCCAAATCAACCCCCAAAACTTCCCGTTCTCCAGTATTTTTGACGCCAATGGCGATCACAAACGCCATGGCCTGTACACGCTCGCCCTTTCCAAACTTTCGGAAAGGTTGCGTCAAGCCAAATGTATGGGATAATCCCCTTCTAAGGGGCGATTCTTAAAAGGGCGATTTTTTGTTTGTACAAAGAAAGAGGGTGTGTCCTCAAACGTTATGCTTTTGGAACACCCTCTTTTCTTCACGATTTATGCTTGATTAGTCGTCCCGTTTTTTTTAATTAAGCTGTATATCCCTGAAGCAAGCCCCATGACTATGGCTAATTCAAAGATGTCTTTGAAGACTTGAGGATTATTGAATATAACGTCAAATATCAAGTAGCCGAGTATTAAACCAGCTAAAATAAAACTTAAAAAGGGCTTCAGAAACAGACTAACATTTTTCATTTTTATTGCCCTTTAACCCAAAATTATAATTATTTTAACCTTTAATTTATTGACATGTCAATCTATTATATTATTATAAAACATTTTACATTTTATATCAACTCGAAGGGGACGAAGGAAGATGAATCTGAAAATGAGCCAGTACTTGTAAATTGTACTCGGTGGCTTCTTTGTTAATAATGAGATTTAAAATTTACACTTCTACTGAGAATGTGACCATAGCTCCGTTGGTGTCGTTGCGGAATAAGCATCTGTCACATAGACTTTTAAGGTTGCAGCATCGTTAATGGCGCCTTTTCATCTCCTACACTACTAAACTTAAAGCATCATTTGTTCCAGTCGTGCTGTCATATTTTCCAACTTTTAAAACGCATTCACCTTGCGAAAAATCCCATTCTTTCTTGTAGTTCGGATTAGAATAGGCACTGGATATAAAACCAGGGATAACCCGGGTTTTATTACTCGGATAGAGTACATTATTTCTTATTAACCTCACAGGTGCCTAAACTCAATTGAAGAAAAGATAGAGCATCACTTATTCAGATCAAACCATCCCATGGATTGGGCGAATGAGTGTTTCAGGTGCTCGTATTAATTAATCACCAACGCGCGTTTACCCATGGCGTTGTACACCTTTATAAATTGTGATTTTGCCAATTTCACGTTTTTTCTACCGGATTCGCTATCGTTAAAGTAAACATATTTGCTATCGATGCCCGTAACGACAATACAATGCAGAGGATGGGGGGCATAAATCGTTTTTCCGGTCAGCGTTTTCCAATACCGTTTTAAAGGCATTTTGTAGTTGATCGTAAACCAAACCAAAGTCGGTTTTCCGCTCTTGACCGCCTGTTCCACCTTACTGAAATCGGAACCGGTCAAATCGGTGCTTTTTCTATATCGGTCTGCCGTTTTCTTTAAAGCGTTCGGGTAAATGGTGTAGCCGTTCCCGAACGGGGTGCCGACAAAACCTTTGGACGGGTCTCCCCAAATCTTTATTTGACCGTTGGAATACCTCTTCAAAGGCGTTCTATCATAAGGCATCTGTTTGGCTATGGTTATTTTGCTTACTTTGATATGGTAGTAATTGAGCGCCATTGCCAAAGCGGTCGCCTCGCATCCCGAAGGCAATTCAGGCCGTTGCTTGATGACGGGAACGTTTAAAATTTTTGTCTTTGTAGTGGAGGATGAGCTTTTTATCGTTTTGACGTATTTCCCACTAACATAGCCGGTTTTTCCTTTATAGTTGATTTTATACCAGCCATTGGATGTCTTACCTATAACCGATAAATGATTCCCTTTGTAGACCAACCCGATCCTCTTCGATCTTGTTGTTGCACTCTTTCTCACATTCAATGCGCTGGCAGTTACGATATATACTGTTTGCGTTTGGGCTTCAGCTATTGGTGTTTGGATCAACGGCACGTGGCTCCCATTAATGCCTAACACCCCTGTTCCAAGTACAAGACCTGCGACCAACGATGTCAACGTTTTTTTGAGCTTTCGATAATACGGCTTCTCTAAACGTTCCATATGCTCCTCTCCCATTAATTTTTCTTTCAACTTACCCTCTAAGTTATTTTTCTAAAATATTATATTTATTAATATTTCATTTAATATATAGGTCCTCCGAAACCCCTCATTGCAACACATTCTCTTCATCCTTTCTTTTCGATGATGTTGGTTGTCTTCCCTCGTTTTTATCTCTGCTTGAATATCTCTCCATTACAACAATGGAAAAATCTTGATTTTCTTCCATTATATCAATCTGAATGTACGGTACAATCCAAGCATTAATTTTTCATTTTGATGTTTTACTTGTTGATGTTTTACTTGCACAGTCTTTTAATTTTTCATGATTCATCTTTCATTGTTATTCGACCGAACCAAGTTTTGGTTTCAAAGTTCCGCGTTTAATCATTCTACAATGGAATTGTTTTGATTTTTACACGGGGTTTCTCGCTATACCATTTGTTAACGATGAAACTAACCGTTTGGCTATCATCACGTCAGAAAATACCCATCATGACTTCAAAAAGTTGTCCAGATCGGACTTCGTTGTCGGTCGAAATTTTCCTTTTTCAGCTTACTTATGCTTTTTCTTGCTATACTGCGATAGACAACCACATGGAGGGCGACTGCACCCTAAAAGGTTTTTCGAGCTTATCATTGCTCGCACAAATTTCACGTAATTCTTTTATTCTCGTAACTGGGTAGGATCGCAGGTTTTCACATGCCCTTTTGTTACTGTGAATCGTGGTCGTCCCTGTGCGATGGGCTAACCATAGACTGTGAACCGAATCAATCGCTTCATCCCTTTCGTCAATTTTCGCTCTCCGGTTTTGATACGTCGGGTTGTCTCTCCTTGTTTTGTCGTGGTAATCTGTATGTGTGGATTTTTGTCATTTGCAATATTTATTTTCCGCTGTTTTTTGACGGCGGATTTTTCTTTTTCTCGTATGAGAAAGCCTTGGATATCTCGCCGAATTCTGCAACTTCCCTACCCTAATGAACCAAACATGTTAGCTGCCCATTTGATTACCCCCTTTCTTTCAACCATGCGAGCAAAAAGTCACGCGTTTCTTTTGCTGGGAACATCCACTTGCCGCCGACTTTATATTTTGGAAAACGCGGATCGAAGAAGAATTCCTTCTGTATAGTGTTCCAACTCATGCAGGTTCGTCGTTTCAATTCTCTTGAATCCCAAAAAACATACTCCGCGTCGATTTCTTTCATCTTTTCTTCGAGTTTTTGTAAATAAAGCTCTCTAAACTTGTTTTCATCGATCTTGACTTCAATCATGCAACCAACCCCCGATACGATTTCATCGTTTCTTTCAGCTTGTGCTCAAACCGATTATAACTCAGCTGTGCGACATTTGCGTCGTGATGATCGACAAGCTCGAGCTTTCCCTTTTCAGCTTTGGAGATTATTCGTGATCGACATGAAGACACCGAGCGAGCTCCCGCTACAGCTAAAAGCGACGATGAATTGTTCAGCGATTCAAAAACGTACCATTCAACGCGAACAATAATCATCAGTTTTCTCTATTAAATGATTTGAGGTATCACTTAGATTATCAAAATCAAAACAAAAAAGCGTTGAATGATATTTTATCGGCATGATTTGAACCTGTGTTCTTTTCCGAAACGATGACAACCCTGTGGCTAAGTCATCTCTATTCAATGCATTTGAGAGGATCTGTAAGCGGGCAGGTCAACCTAAAATACCAATTCACTCTCTGCGTCATACACATGCTGTTTTACTTTTAGAAGCCGGCGCTGATGTGAAATATGTTTAAGAAAGGTTAGGTCATGGAAGTATGCAGATGACTTCGGATGTTCATTCACAGGTCTCAAATAAAATTGAGCAAAAAAATGTCTCCCGTTTTGAAGACTATTGGGAGATGTTAAAGCCGATGATAAAATCCCCAATATAGCCGGAATAAAATTCCCCACTTACAATAGAACCATAGTGTCAATGAGAGGAGCTATGGTTCGTGATTACGAGAGGGGAATTTTTTATGATCAAAGAGATGTATGAAAGGGGAATGAGTATTTCCGATATTGCGAGGGAGTTGGGGATTGATCGGAAAACCGTTCGAAAATATATTCACTCCCCCAATCCCCCTTCCAAATCTAAGCGAAAACAAAGAAAAAGCAAGTTAGATCCATTTAAAGAGTATCTTCAAAAACGAATGTTAGAGGATGGGGTGTTCAATAGCGAAAAGTTA
>NZ_BDDQ01000083.1 GCF_002003465.1 Caenibacillus caldisaponilyticus
GGCAAACAAATATTTACGCAAGAAAAAGTGAACCTGAATAGGTTCTTTTTTTATGCCGAAAGGCAGGTGGAATAAATGGCTGACGGGAAAGTCATTATCGATGTAACGCTTGACGATGGACGGGTCGTGAAGGACGTTGCTAATCTCAACAATCAGATTTTAGGCGTTGGAAAAGCTGGAAAAACAGCGGCGCTTGGGCTTAAAACTCTTCTATCTGCAATTGGAATCACGGCGTTGGTCTCAAAAGGCATCGATATGGTGAAAAGCTCGCTCGAAGGTGCCATATCCCGATATGACACATTGAACAATTTTCCGCGAGTGCTTCAATTAATGGGCTTTGATGCCAAAGAATCCAAAAAAGCAATCGACACACTTTCGAAAGGCATTCAAGGCCTTCCGACTACTTTAGATAGCGTCGCCAAAACGACACAGCGTATCGCTTTGATGACTGGAAATCTCGACGGGGCAACCAAAACCACTCTAGCCTTGAATGATGCCTTTCTTGCGTCCGGGGCAAGTGCGGCAGATGCCGAACGTGGACTAGAACAGTATGTCCAGATGCTATCGACTGGAACCGTTGATTTAGAGTCATGGCGTACATTGCAAGAAACCATGCCGATTGCTCTGAACAAAGTTGCCGAGGCGTTTGGATATACAGGAAAGTCAGCGCAGAATGACTTATTCAATGCGCTTAAAAAAGGCAGAATCACGTTTGATCAATTTAACAAAAAGCTTATTGAACTTGATGGTGGAGTAGGTGGTTTTGCGGAACTCGCCAGAAAAAGCAGTGGTGGCATCGGAACGGCTTTTACGAACATGAAAACGGCTGTCGTTCGCGGCGTGACGAACATCATCGAAAGTATAGACAAAATGTTGACATCAAACGGATTGCCGAATTTGCAGACTTTGATTTCCAATGTAGGGAAAAAATTTGAGGAAGTTCTGAATGGTATCGCGAAAAATCTCCCACTCATCGTCAATAAAATTAAGGAAGTTTATGATACCTTAAAACCCTGGTTGCCACTCATTGCTTCGGTATCATCCGGAATTTTGTCTATGTATTTGGCATTTCAAACATTTCAAAAGGCCAAGGCGGCTATAGAAATTGTTCAAAATGCTCAAAAGGCATTAAATGACACCCTAATGAAAAGCCCTTGGCTATTAGTCATTGGAGCGGCGATCACTGCAGCTCTTCTTATTATTCAATATTGGGGAACGATCAAAGACTTTTTTATAAACCTTTGGAATGGTATCAAAAGCGTTGCAATCGCAGTTTGGGAACCTATCAAAAGTGCTTGGAGTGTCGTTGTACAGTTCTTTATCAGTCTTTGGAATACGGTAGTTTCTTCATGGGCGACTGTAGTGACAACGATTAAAGCCATCTTTGCACCATTAGTTGCATTTTTCTCGACGATTTGGTCAAATATTCGTACCGCGGCACAAGCTGCTTGGACGATTATTAAAAACGTTATACTCGGTCCAATTCTGCTTCTTATCGATTTAGTAACAGGGGATTTAAAGGGCTTCATGAGCCACCTCTCTCAAATTTGGAACAATATTAAGAAAGCCGCACAGACGATTTGGACATCGCTAAAGAACGTTGTTGTCTCAATTGTAAAAGGCTTTGTCAATTCGGTAAAAGCGGTTTTCAATGGGTTAAAAAGCACCGCCACGGCCATTTGGAACGGTATAAAATCAGCGGCATCTGCCGCTTGGAACGGTATTAAAAGTGTGGTCATCAGCATTGTGAATGGCATCAAAAATGGATTATCTCGTGCTTGGAATGCAATCAAATCAATGACTTCATCCGCGTTTAAAGCGGTAGTAAATTTCATTAAAAATCCGCTCAAGTCTATCAATCTATACTCGATCGGTAAGAACATTATTCAGGGGCTTATCAACGGCATAAAATCGATGGTCGGTGCTGTAGGTAAAGCGATTAAAAATGTCGTCGGGGGAATCAAAAAGAAAATTACCGGCCTTCTTGGCATTCACTCCCCGTCTCGTTGGATGCGCGACATGATCGGGAAAAACATGATGCTCGGTTGGCAAATAGGTATCGACAAAGAGAAAGCGTCAACTCTCAAAAAAGCAGAACAAATGACGGAATGGATGAAACCTGATATTCCCGTTGTGAGCGGTTTTGTGAACCGTTTGAAAGGAATGTCAGCGCCGATCGGGAATGTGATGCCTGTTAGTTCCTTCACAGATATGAAACAACAGATAAGCATAGGAAGTAAACAGCATAATAGTTTGAATCATAAACAATCAATACAACCACCACAATACGCCGTCATAAACATCGATGGCCGGCAAGTGATGCTTGCGACCATTGATTACTATTTGGACGAGCAAAAACGCCGTGATAGCATACGTTCCCGCTTCCGAGGTGAGTAACTTGATCATCTACAATGGTGTTGATCTATCTCCATATATGAAAATCACGGATATTCGCGGCCGCGGGCTTATTCAAGCTGATTTTACTGAAATCGTGGTCCCGGGCCGCCCAGGTTCATACTTTGTGTCAAAACAGAAACCGAAGCGCATTCTCGAAAATGACTATAAAATTATTGCCCATACGCAAACGGAACTTCGCCAAAAAATTGATGAGCTGAACACCATACTCGAGATAGACGAACCTGTTCCAATTGTCTATGCTGATGAACCGGACAAAACATATTTTGGAATTGCCTATTCCGACGGACAAGAACAGCAAATCCTATCGTTACAAAAAGGTACTTTGGTGTTTATCTGCTTTGACCCATACAAATACGGCCCCCTCCGCACCCAAACGATCAATGTCCCGCCTGCCACTTTCACACGGAATTCCATCGCATACCTTTCCGACGGCACACAAGTGGACGCGAATCAGCCGCGGTTTGAGAGTGGCGGGATATTGGTTGAGGAGGGGACGACAAATCTCATCCCGTCAGCATTGGCAAAGAATCTTACATCCGCATGGACAAGCGGAACGCTCAATGGAACATATACTTTGTCTGTCCGCGGCGGAACGGGACAAGTCAACATTTCTGGAGGATACACCGGAAGCGTGTCGGTTGGGCAGACACTCACATTCAACGTGTCTAATGCGACTATCACGCTGACCCCGGCAAACGGCACGCCGCAATTTGTCCAACTCGAACAAAAACCCTACGCAACCTCTTTTGTGGACGGCACACGCCAACCAGAAACGCTGACATTGCCGACGGATGGGGTGTTGAATCCACTGTCCGGGACAATAGAATTTTGGGCTTATGTTGATGCACAAGTACGTGAAACAAGTAGAATCAGTAGATTTTTCAGCCATTTCAATGGTTCTGGAAATGCAAACAGAATCACAATCCAACATAATAATTCTCCGTACTGGATATTTACTATAGCTGATAATGCTGGAAATACACATAGCTTGTCGCCCGCCGATTCATTAACACCAGACGGATGGCATTATTTCGCTATGGTTTGGGACTCTTCACGATTTGCGGTATTCATCGACGGGGTAAAACGTGGTGAAATTTTAATTCCGACATATTTACCACAAACAATAGGTGCAACAATTGATATTGGGCATACATCTACTACCACCCAAGCGAACACAATCATTAGTGAGCTTCGCATTTCTAAAATCGCCCGTTCGGATGCCGAAATTCTCGACGCATACCAAAACGGCTTCACGGTGGACGAATATACGACGGCGTATTTGCCGTTAGACGGTAGTCTCGAAGTCCAAACGCCGACAATCGTCACGAATGAGGGCACTGCGGAAACGTATCCGGTATTCACGGCGTATGTGAAACAGCCGATCACGTTCCTTGATATTATTTCACCAGATTCATATATGCGAGTTGGCCAGCCGTATTCGGTTGATCAGATGCCGGTTGATGGTGATCAACCCGTTATGCAAGACGAGATGGGGACGCTCACGGGCTGGGGTCCGGGATCTGTTATTGATGGAGGGATCATCCAAGGTTCGTTTCAAACGGACGGAAATAAATTCACGGTGAAGGATTTCGGACCGTCATACAATGGATGGGCAGGCCCGGCACTTAAAAAATCGCTACCGAATCCGCTTCAAGATTTCCGAGTTCACGCGCTCATAGACATTACATCTAGCGCAAACGGTGTAGGTCGAATAGAAGTGTATGGTTTGGATACCGCGAACAATATCGTTTTCCGGATGTCCATCGGCGACTTCTCAAATAAAACAAAAGACGTCAAGGCATTTTGGGAGCTTGGGCCGAGCACGGATACTATTTTCACCACATACGGGAAAAAAACCGGATCTCTCAATGACTACTATGGGTCCCTCGTAATTGAGCGGAAGGGAAATCGTTGGCATTTCTATACGGCGAAACGAACAGGCCCTACCGATCGCTCGGGGACATATGTGGATTATGTGGAAAAAACGTTCGTGGATACGAAAAATCAATATACGGCCCAGCTCGCACAAATTCAAGTTCACATCGGATCACATCTGAAATATACGCCAATTCCAACGATGAGCATCAACCATGTTTTTGTATATGATCTGCATAACCCGTCAACAGATCAGGTGCCGTACATTGCCTATCCGGGTGATGTTTTGCAATTTGACCACAAAGCAGCTTGCATCTACAAAAATGGTGATATTTTTATGTCGGCCAAGGATTTTGGCGCTTCATTCTTCCTGCTCGGAAAAGGTGAAACAGAACTCGCCGTGAACCCGAACGACGCCGCGATCGTCACCGTCGACTATCGGCCGAGGTGGTATTGATGATCCATATACTCGACAGACAAACGGAACAAGTGCTGGACGTGCTCGTGAATCATTCAGATTCGAAAATCTACTGGGATACAAAGATGACCGAATCTCTCGATGACAATCAGCTCATTTTCGAGTTTACGACATTGGCGGACAGTCCAACGGCGAAGTTCATCATTCCGAAAAACAAAATCACCGCACAAGATCAAGACGGTTTTCACCGTCTTTTTTCTATTGAAACCGTCGAGAAAGTACATGATGAAAATGGGAAAATGCTCATCGTGACAGCGTTGGGCGACCATACCGAGCTTGGTACGGAACAGCCCATCGCACCACAAACACTCGCGGGGCAGACGCCGGAGACGGCTGTTCAATTCGTTCTTGCCGGTACACGCTATCAGCCCGGCCAAATCGACTTTGCCGGCAGCCGCACTATCAAATTCGATAGCTACATCAGCCCTCTCGCGGCGCTGAATCAAATAGCGAGCACATTCGGGCTTGAGCTTCGGTTTCGAGTCGAAGTGCACAATGACGGAACGATCACAAGAATTGTCGATCTACTCGAGACGGACGATGTTTTCGATGGCAAAGAGATCGTCTTCGGAAAAGATATGCTCGGTATTCATCGGAAAGAAAATGCTGACAATATCTGCACGCGGCTGATCGGAGTCGGACCGGCTGACGAGAACGGCAATATCGTTACTTTTGCGAGCGTAAACGATGGAAAAATCTATGTCGAAGATGACAATGCTTTTCAACGTTGGAATAACGCCGGCCGGCATGTGTGGGGCATTTTCGAGTACCAACCGGAAAGCAGTACCGAAGTCACGCCGCAAGAGCTTCTTGATGCGACCAAGAAAGAATTACAAAATCGCATCAATAGCGTGGTGGAATGGGACGTAACAGCGGCCGCGCTCGAACAAATTCCCGGATTGCAACACGAAAGAGTCCGAACCGGCATGAACATCCGAATCAAAGACGAAGCATTCGACCCCGCGATCTATCTCGAAGCGCGCGTGCTTGAAACGGAAATGCCGGAGTTGGATGATCCAAATGGGAATTTCTCATACACTTTCGGCAACTATCATGAAGTCACGGTCGTCGTGCCGGCTGAAATCAAAGCAATCCAAAAAACCCTTTTCCGAAATGCAAACGCATGGACCGCAGCAAAAAGTCTGGCCGCCCAAGCGCTTCAAGACGCGGCAAAAGCACAAGCTACTGCTGATGGAAAGATCACGTCCTTCTATCAACCGGATCCGCCGGAGACAGCGAGTGAAGGCGATCTTTGGTTCGATACCAATGATGGAAACAAGCCGTATATCTGGCAAAACGGTGGGTGGCAGCCGGCGCAGGATAATGGTATCGCCGAAGCACTCAATCGCGCAAACGACGCACAAGCCACCGCGGACAAAAAAGTACAAACGTTTTTCAGCGATACGGCGCCGACCGCTGAAGGCGTGGGCGATCTCTGGTACAACCCGGCATCTGGCACGCTTTTCCGATGGGACGGCTCAGGGTGGCTCGTTGTATCGGACGTGACTGGGATGAATACGGCTGCGGATACGGCGGCCGTAAATGGTAGGCCGGCAGGCACGGTGCTAGTGGATATTCAGAGCGCGCAATCAACAGCGAATACGGCGCAGACGGCAGCAAACAACGCACAGTCGGCGGCAAGCGCTGCACAGCAAGCGGCTGACCAAGCCAAACAGGCTGCCGATGCAGCGCAACAAACGGCAGATGAAGCACAAAATGAAGCGGCGCAAGCAAACGCTATGCTCGCGGATATTTCGAGCGACAGTAAACTCACGCCGTCCGAAAAACAAGCGACGAAAAAAGAATGGGACGCAATTGTATCTGAAAAACCGACGATCGATGCACAAGCAGACACGTATGGCATCACAACGGAAAAAACGAACTATGATAATGCATACAGTGCGTTAAATTCGTATATCACGCCGCTTCTCGCGAATTTGACGACGACGAGCAACATCGACGGTCCGACATTTCGCTCGAAGTTCAAAGCGTATTATGACGCTCGAACCGCGCTACTCAAAAAAATCACTGATCTCGCTAAAGAGAAAGCGGATGCCGCTCAAAGTACTGCAAATACAGCACAAACCACTGCCACAAATGCACAAAACACTGCGAACACGGCACAACAAACCGCCAATACGGCGCAAACAACCGCAACGAATGCACAAAATACCGCAAACGCTGCCCAATCGACAATCAATGCGAATAAGTCGATTTGGGATCGCGGCTCGTTTTTCAACAGCGACGGAACGCTTGACGTTTCAAAACTGAAGGGTCTATTGAGCGATTCGCAGATCGCCAGCGCGTCACGGTGGAATGGCCGAACAACGATGATCACCGACACTGGTGTGTATACCGGTACGATTTTGGCAAACCAAATTATCGCGGATAGTCTTTCGGGGATATCGGCGAATTTGGGCACGGTAAATGCGGGGACGATAAACGGCGTCACGATTAATAGCTCAGAATTTCACTCATCCGGAGCTAATGGTGAAATTTCAATAGCTTCGGATACTATCATGAGCAAATATGAAAATACGTCTGGTGGTTACACAGTTTTAAATAGAGCAGAACTTACCAGCGGATACTTGATAATAACCAATATAATGGACGATTTGAATGCTACAGGGACATTCGATGGTTTAGAACTAGTTATCGAATCGCATGAAGGTAATAAGCAACATCTGGTACGACTAGATCCTGATGAATTGGTCTTCTCTCATGGAGATACATCTTACGGCGGCGTTTT
>NZ_BDDQ01000084.1 GCF_002003465.1 Caenibacillus caldisaponilyticus
TCCGCGGCACGCGCAAGGTCAACCGTCCCACCCGAGTCGTCAATTGCCGGGGATAAGACCCGTTTCGATAGCCTTTTCGCTCCTCTGTGCGCTCATAACGGCCGGCGCCAAGTTGATCCGTTAACTGGGCTTCAAGGATTTGATTCAAGACCTGTTCCAACAGTTTGGCCAGTCCTTGATCTTGCGACAAGAACCCGTGCAGGATTTCATCGCTTATTGTAATATTGTATTGAGCCATAGTTGCTTTCCTCCTTTTTGTTTTTTGTTTTGGTCAATGTCCATTCTATCAAAGGGAAAGCAACGTGGCTCTTTTTACATTTCCTTTTTACACAATTTTACGGACTCAACTGGGAAATGGATCTTTCTAAAAGAGTATTGTAAATGGAGAAATTTTTAAACTAACAAAATGAAATTGTCATTGCGGTTCATCATCGAACTTGACACACTCGTTTTATGTTGGGCTTTAGATTCATCGAACAGTTCCTTCCCTATTTTAAACGAATACATCCGCTAGACCTACGTTTAATAACAACATCTACTTGATAAGAATGAAAAACGAACGAAAGCTACTTCAAATATTGAAACTTCTTCCGTTCGTAAAGTTTTTTATGACAAAGGCTATTGTTAAATGGATATGGCGGTCATTGCTATCCCCGTCTCAAGCCAACTCTTTAAGTTGCTTAAAATGGCCGGCCAGCCGTTATTGAATCCTGCAAAGGTATTGTCGTCATCCACATAATCTTCTTTCAAAAGGTTTTCATGCTTAAGGGTCAGCTTGACCGTCGCGGCGTCTATGGGTTGCAGTTTAAACGTGACCCGTGTCGGTTGCTCGCGGGGCGTTTGGTCGCCGACATGGTTCCACGTAAACGAAAGCAAGCGAAGCGGCTCGCATTTCAGCACTTGGCCGTAATCCGTGACCTCGCCGTGCCGTGAATAGGTGACTTGAGAACCGACGTGCCAATCGGTTTGGACGCGCGTCCCGAAAAAGTATTTCTCGGTCGCTTCGCCGTCCGTCAACGCTTCCCAAAGCTTTTCCGGCGAGGTGGCGATGTAGATGACGTATGTAAATGTTAAATTTTCCATTATTCCTTCACTCATTTCTCGATGGATTCTTAGCATTTATAAATTCGGCGAACTTCAAACCTTCACCTGATCTAAAAATAACGCCTGATGAAATCCCTTTCAAATTCTTCGCTGAGGACTTGCTGTTTCCATGCACCTCCCAACAATGCGTCGTATTCAATGGATATGGCCTCAGGATATTGTGACATCTATGATAATCGTGTTTATGTTGAATGTAAACGCCCTATGTTTCCTACCGCCTCTCGTATTAACCGCTTTGGCATTGCTTTTTAACCCATATATAAAAAGAAAAACCACGTGCCCATCCAAGCACGTGGCAAGGTGTCGGCCGTTTCGGCGAATTCCTCAAATGACGGTGCGAATTTTGTGATGAATGCTGCCCGTTACTTGACGATTAAGACCGGACACTTCGCCGCCTGCACCACATGGTGGCTGACGCTTCCAAGGAAAAATTCCTTCACGGGTCCGAGGCCGCGGCTGCCCATCACGATCAAGTCGATATCGTGGCGATCGGCAAAATCGACGATCGCTTGAGCCGGAGAACCGGTCACGATGTGCGTCCGGACGGTATTTTTTATCGAAAGGCCGGCTTTTGCCTCGTCGAGCGTCTTTTTAATCTGCTGATCCCAATCTTCCAACAGCTTTTTGTCGACAACGTAGTAATCCCCGGGATACATGACCGGATAATAGGGCGCTTTGACCGTCAAAAGGTGCACCGTGATCGACTCATCCGTCCGCGCGATGTTTTCCGCAAACTGCAGCGCTTTCCGGCTCAGCTCCGAGCCGTCAAACGCGACGAGAATGGAAGAAACGCGATAGTCCATTCAAATGATCCCCCTTTTGTATGGTCACGGCGGTGCGGCACCTCCCCTTATGGAAACGGGCCGCGGACGGCGCGCCGATCAACCGATCCACCGGTCCCGCGTCCTGCGGAGAGAGCAAATTCGGATCGCTCGCCGTTAAAAAATTCGGACTCCTTAATTTTATCTTACACTAACGGCGCCTGACGGTCTGTGACCTTTTTCACACCCGCGAGACCTTTCCGAATCCGCCCGGCGTCGGTCGATGTGAAGCATCCATACTGCCGCTACACCGACCCACGGCATTGCGATCAAGCGGCCGGGGGTGTCCGCTCAAATCGCCCAGCGCCCGCCTCTCATCACCGGGATCCGGGAACCGTCGGCCAGTTCCCCATCGATATCGAGTTCGGCGGAGCCGATCATAAAGTCGACGTGGTTGATGCTGTCGTTGACGCCGTGGGCGTCGAGTTCCTCGCGCGTCATGTCCGCGCCGCCTTCCAAAGTCGTCGGATACGCTTCCCCGATCGCCAGATGACAAGACGCGTTTTCATCATATAACGTGTTGTAGAAGAGAAGCCCCGATTGGGAAATCGGTGAATCGTGCGGAACGAGGGCGACTTCACCCAAGTAATGCGAGCCTTCGTCGGTTTCGATCAGATGTTTTAACGTTTCAAAACCGCTCTTAGCGGCGTAGTCGACGATGCGGCCTTCCTTAAACGTCAGCTCGATCCCTTCGATCAAGTTGCCGTTGTATACGAGCGGCATGGTGCTTCGAACCTTGCCGTTGACGCCCGTTTTAAGCGGGAGCGTGTACACTTCTTCGCTCGGAATGTTCGCGACGAACGGAGTTCCCTTGGCGTTTGTCGACGTCGCGTCGATCCACCGATGCTTTTCGTGGAATTCGATCGTCAAGTCGGTGCCCGGCGCTTTATAATGCAATTTTTTAAACTTTTTTCGATTCAAGACGGCTGCTTTGTTTTGCAGATTTTTCACATGGTCGTCCCAAGCGGCAACGGGATCTTCCTGATCAACGCGCGTCATTTTGAAGATCATCTCCCACAAACGGGCGATCGCTTCCTCCTTCTCCAAATCGGGAAAAACCTTCGCGGCCCATGTTTCCGACGGGACGGAAATCAATGACCAGCTGACCTTATCTTTCACAATGAATTCGTCGAATTTTTTCAACGCTTCGCCCTCGACCTTGTTGTCTTTTGCCACTTTTTCCGGATCAATATCCTTGAGCAATTCCGGATTTGGAGAATAAATGCTCAAAAATGCCGCGTTCTTTTCGGCGAGCGTTTCAAAAGCGTGGACTTTCCATTCCGGATAATCCTCAAACGATTCCTCCGGCGCGTACAAAAAGCGCGTACGCGTCAGATCATCGTCCCTCCATTCGATATGAACGTGCTTCGCGCCCGCTTGATACGCCTTTTTGGCCACCAAGCGCACAAACGAGGCGGCGGAAAGCTTGGCCGTAACGACGAGCTCCTGACCTTTTTGGATGTTTACCCCTTTTTTAAGCGCGAGTTCAGCATACTTTTCCAATTTTTCCTGAAACGTTGACATGTCTATCCCTCCATGCGCGCAATCCCTTTACTGTTTTATTTTACCATTGCCCGGCCTCTCCTGTACGATTTATCCGAAAAAATCTGAAATAAGAGCATGATCCATGACCTAGGGACCCAGTTTCTATTAAAAAGAGTTTCTTCCTCCCGTCATTCATAGTAAATCGAATATATTCAGGAAAGTCAGCCTCATGAACGCTGGTTATCGATGTATGGATCCAGCCTGCACTTGTCAAAAGGAGCCCACATTCGCTTTCAATCCCAATAAAAGTTGAAAGCGTATATCACTTCTCTAAATATGTATGATCGATAAAAAAACGATCAGAGGAGGCCATCAAAAATTTTTTGATAAACAAGGGTCAAAATAAAAGTTGCGGATACACCTATTACTATTGATGAAATCACTAGAACTCTAAATTTCCCGAGTTGAGTCCGTAAAATTGTGTAAAAAGGAAATGTAAAAAGAGCCACGTTGCTTTCCCTTTGATAGAATGGACATTGACCAAAACAAAAAACAAAAAGGAGGAAAGCAACTATGGCTCAATACAATATTACAATAAGCGATGAAATCCTGCACGGGTTCTTGTCGCAAGATCAAGGACTGGCCAAACTGTTGGAACAGGTCTTGAATCAAATCCTTGAAGCCCAGTTAACGGATCAACTTGGCGCCGGCCGTTATGAGCGCACAGAGGAGCGAAAAGGCTATCGAAACGGGTCTTATCCCCGGCAATTGACGACTCGGGTGGGACGGTTGACCTTGCGCGTGCCGCGGACAAGGGATGGGGAGTTTTCCACTGAACTCTTTCAACGTTATCAAC
>NZ_BDDQ01000085.1 GCF_002003465.1 Caenibacillus caldisaponilyticus
ATGCGCTGATCCAGTCTTTGATCGATGCGTCTATAGAATATTTGGCAAACGCGGCCGATGCCAACATTGACACGTCATCAAAACTCTATGATCTCGCTCAAAAGATTCTCATCACGCATTGGTATGAGAATCGCGAACCGGTTGGAAAAGCCGATATGTTGCCGTTCAGCCTGGATTCTATGATTCTTCAATTGCGCTATACGGCTCAGGATAGCGATGAAAGTGGTGGGGCATCATGAGCAAAGTTTCTGAATATCGCCACCGCATCACGCTTCAAAAACAAGTCGAAATCGTGGATGATGAAGGTTTCCCATCGACGGATGGAGATTGGTCGGATTGGGCGACGGTTTGGGCAGCGGTTGAACCGCTCTCTACCAACCGTTTGACGACGTTTGTCGCGGCGGCAGCCGTAAATGCTGAAAATACAATCATCGTCCGTATTCGATATCGACCTGGAGTCACAGCAGACATGCGAGTCAAATACGGCAATCGAATCTTTGACATTGATCATCTGATCGACGTCGATGAGCGGCACAGGGAGCTTCAACTGGTCTGTCGGGAGGTGGTGAATGGTGGCTAATATTAGTCTGGACGGCGCCAACGAGCTGATGAAGAAGATAGACTGGATGGAAGATCGGATCAATCGGATGGCAAATAAGGCGCTTCGAGAAGCTGCCAAACCTGTGGCCGAAGCTATGCGGGCGAATGTGAACGTATCAAATAAAGAACATGTCCATATTCGTGATGACATCAAAATCAGTGGTGTGAGAACGAAAGAGGACACCAAATACATTGATGTCGGCCCGGGAAAGGATACGGCGTGGCGGGCGAAGTTTTTGGAATTTGGAACGAGCCATGCGCCTCCCTATCCGTTCATTGAACCGGCCATAAAAGAAACGAAAGAGGAAGTCAAACGCATTTTGCGCGAATCGTTGAAAGCGGGGCTTGGCGGATGATTGACGTCAAGCCCCAAATCTATCAAGCGATGATCAATGATTCGCAATTGGTTGCATTGCTCGGCGGCAAAAATGTATATCAGATCAAAGAAAAGGATGCGACGGTCTTCCCGCGCATCACGTTTTTTGAGCTTGATAACTATGAATCCAGATATGCGGACGATGCGGCATTTGTCGCTGAAATACGCATTCAGATTGATGTATGGCACACCGATAACTATTCATCGATTGTGAACCGTGTCAACGAAATTATGGAGTCATTGGGGTTCGTTCGCTACTTTGCGACGGACCTTTTTGAGTCGGAAACCGAACCAAAATTATTCCATAAGGCTTTGAGGTACAAAATTTCAAAAGTAATTGAGGAGTGAGGAGAAAATGGCAGAAACCGGCGTTCGTGTTGGTTTGCGGGATTTGCACTATGCGATTTTGCAACAAGACGATGAGACCGGAGTGACATATTCTCAACCGAAACTCATGTCGAAAGCGATCCAAGCAACGATCAACCCGACGACGAACTCGCAAACTCTCTATGCCGATGACGGTCCGTCGGATGTTGCAACGGCTTTGGGGGAGATTGCTGTATCCCTCCAAGTTCGTGACTTGCCGAACGATGTTCTTGAAGAAATTCTTGGGCACACCGTTGATCAAAATGGCGTTTTGATCAAAAAATCAACTGATGTGGCGCCATATGTTGCAATTGGATTCCGTTCGGTAAAATCGAACGGGAAATACCGTTATGTATGGCTTTATAAGGGAAAATTTCGACCGCAACAAGATGAATATCAAACCAAGCAAGAACAGCCGGCCTTCCAAACGCCGACGATTGAAGGTACGTTTATTCGGCGTGATTTTGATAATGCTTGGCAGGCAGTCGGTGATGAAGATGATGCGGCGTTTACGAAAGGCGATACTTGGTTTGATGCGGTCTATGATCCGAACGCTCCGGCCGGCTGAACATATGGGGCGGGTAAAAAGCTCGCTCCACCTTTTTATACATAACTATTTTGGGAGGTTTGATCTATGGAACTTACTTTGATGATTGATGGGAAGAAAAAAACGTTTACGACAGGCTTTATTAGTGCCATGATGTACAGGAAAACGCTCGTAATGAGCAAAAAATTGAATAAAAATACGTTCGATGAAAACGATCTTGACGCGATTGTTGATTTTATCGTAGAGTTGTTCGGAAAACAATTTACTCGCGACGAATTTTATCACGGCCTTGCCGCGAATAAATTGGAACAAACCGTCATGGATTGTATTAACGGCATTATTAGCGGTGGAAATGAAGCACTTGGGATCGGGGATGAAGAGAACCCAAACTGAAAGACGGGGTCGAAAAGAGCGACCCCGAAGATGTGATCAAAGATATGTATTTTAATCTCATGAAACAGGGTTGGTCATTATACGAAATCGATAATATGGACATATACTTCTTTTTTGAGCTTTTAAACCACCAATCCAAACCTAAAATCGGATTCATCGATCAAGTGATTTAGAAGGATTCTCCTTTCTAAGAATCGAATATAATGGTTTTGAAAGGGGAATCTTAACATGAAAAAACTATATTTACTGTTTATTCCATTTTTGATTCTTGGTATGGTGGCTTGCTCTGATAAATCAAGCCAAACTAATGGGGAGAAGAACACTGATGCAAAGCAAACAACCAAACAGACAGAGGAAATTAATATTGATCAGGATTTTTTAAACGACGTGGTGAATTTCCGCGATGATATCAAAAACGCAATGGATGATTTGGTTTTATATGATACTTGGAAGGATGTTGGCAGCTTAAGTGATAAGGAATATGAAGAAAAAATAGAATCGTTTTTTGATAAATGGTCAACCGACAAAATTGATGGGAACGCAGAAGAGGCAAGGATAGTAGATATTTGTAACGATCTCATTCTTAAGTATCTAGAATATGTCAAAGATTCTCTTGCCGGACAAAAAGATAAGGCAGATTACGCTTTGGATATTTTCAAAAGTGATCTAAATCAATTAGACAGTATCATTCAGAAATATAATTAAAAGCCACTCCATTCGGAGGGCTTTTTTATTTATGCCCGAAAGGGTGGTGGGGTTCATGGCTGAAGAAATTGAAAATCTTGTAGCCAGAATTACATTCGACGGTACTCAATTCCAAAAAGGCGCTGCGGCGATCAATCGGCAAATAAAAGTTCTTCAATCCGAATTCCAAGCGGCAGCAGCCAAGTTCACGGATTTTGGCAAAAGCACCGATAGTCTAAAGCTGAAATCCGATTCGCTCACGAAGCAAATTGAGCTACAAAAGAAGCGAATCGACGCTTTACGGTCATCACTCCAACAGACTATCGAGAAAAAGGGTGAAGACTCTAAGGCATCACAGAATCTAGCGATCCAGATCAACAACGCGAAAGAAAAGCTCGCCCAAATGGAGAATGAGCTTAAAAAGACAAATGATCAGCTCAAAAAACAAAGCTCTGGATGGAATCAATTTCAACAAAAATTGGGTTCAGCGGGCGAGAAAATGAAAAGCATTGGCGACAAGATGAAAGATGTCGGGGAAAGTATGACCAAAAAGGTGACTGCTCCGATCGTTGGGGTAGGTTTCGCAGCTACGAAAGCAGCTATTGATTTTGAATCCGCTTTTGCAGGAGTTCGAAAAACGGTCAATGCGACCGAGGATGAATACAGGCAACTGGAAAAAGGCATCCGTGATATGGCAAAACAAATCCCGTCATCTGCGGAGGAAATTGCTCATGTCGCCGAAACGGCCGGTCAGCTTGGCATTCAAAAGAAAAACATTCTTTCCTTCACCCGAACGATGATCGACCTTGGCAATTCTACCAACTTGAGCGCCGATGAAGCGGCCACTGCATTAGCTCGTTTGGCGAATATTACTCAAATGCCGCAAAACCAATTCCGTCGTCTTGGGTCAGCCATCGTTGCACTTGGTAACAACATGGCAACGACTGAATCTGAAATCGCGGAAATGGCGCTCCGAATTGCCGGCGCCGGTCATCAAGTTGGAATGACCCAACCACAAATTCTCGGTTTCGCAGCAGCCCTTTCGAGTGTAGGTATCAACGCGGAAGCAGGTGGATCGGCGATTTCCCGTGTCATGATTACGATGGCTAATGCAGTGAAAAACGGCGGGAAAGCATTGGATGAATTTGCGCAAGTAGCGGGAATGTCCTCATCCCAATTCGCAAAGTCGTTCGAAAAAGATGCCGCCGGGTCCATCATTCGGTTTATCGAAGGATTGGCGAAAGTCAAGGAAAGTGGCGGAAATGTATTCCAAGTTCTCAAAGACCTTGGATTGTCTGAAATTGAGGTCCGCGATGCTTTGCTTCGTGCTTCCGGGGCAGGTGACCTATTCCGCCGCTCGTTGCAGCTGAGCACGAAAGCCTGGAAGGATAATAACGCCTTAACTCGTGAAGCAACACAGCGCTACAAAACGACCGAGTCGCAGCTGAAAATCTTTTGGAACCGCATCAAGGATGTCAGTATCTCTCTTGGCCAGGCTCTAATTCCAGCCCTACTTGATGCCATTGACGCATCGAAACCTTTCGTCGATTGGCTGAAAAGAATGGCCGAAGGATTCGCCAAGCTCGACAAACCAACTCAACGGATGATATTGGCTTTTGCTGGCGTTACAGCTGCAATCGGCCCGTTTTTAGCTATGGTTGGACCTTTGGTTGCCGGCATTGGAGCATTGGCTGTTGCATTTAGCGCGGCAGAAATTTCAATCGGAGCGGTATTGGGTCCTATTGGACTTGTTATCGGCGGCATCACAACATTGGGTCTTGCCATTGCTGGGCTAACTCATAGGCAACGTGACTATGCCGATGAAGCAGGCCATTTTCAAAAGGTGAACTTCCAAACGGCAGACAGCCTGATGAAACAGCATGAAGCAAACGAAAAATTGATCGAAGAATTCGATCGTTTACGGAATAAATCGAGCTTAACAACAGAAGAATTTGGTCGTTATCTCGATCTTCAAGATCAACTGAAAGAGACATCTGATCCGGAAGCTATCAAGAGCATAAAGGACCAGATGGAGCAGCTCCGTAAAAAATCGGGGTTGTCAAATGATCAGCTTCAACGAATGGTCGATTTAAACGATAGATTGACCGATAAGCTGCCTGAAGCGACGGCTAAAATTACCGATCAGGGTAATAAGGTTGCGGATACGACTGATAAATTAAAAGAATACAATGAGCAAATGGGTAAAGCGGCGACAATGGAATTGGAACGGCAATACGAAAATGCTTATAGCAATGCGAAAAAGGCCGTCAAGGAAAATAAAGATGCGCACGACAAACTTAACAACAGTATTAAGTTAGAACGCGATTTACTTTCTCTTGTTAGAAATTACAATAAGGAAGATGTAAAAAACGAGCTAAAAAAACATGAAGTCGCTGTCCAAAATCTTCAAATTCTCCTCCGAAGCAATACGCTTCGTGGCGAGCAAAGGAAAACTGTCGTTGAAGCTTTAGAAAAAGAAAAAGAAATCGTTAAGGCGCTAAAAGGTGGAAAAGATGCATTACTTGACGAGGTAAACATTATCGCAAAAGAAAATGACCAGCTTAAAGAGCAAATACGCAATAACAATAAAAAGGTTAAGCAATATGAAGATGCCCGCCGGAAACTAGAAATTCAGTATTTGACAGAGGCCGGTATAAGCAAGAAGATTGCTGAACAAAACGTCAAAAAAGGAACTGAAATCGATTTAATTGATTTGACCATTGCTAAGCTCAAATCAAAATTAAAAACCATCGAAAGAGAAACGCCTCCGAATCAAAAAAATACGGCCGAGTATAGAAGGCAAGTTTCTGCTATCAAAAACCAAATCAGCAATTTAGAGTCTGTTCGTTCCAAGGTCATAGATATAAAAGAGGACGCACAGTCGCTTAATAAGGCCCTTGGAAAAAGCATTTCAAAGAAAATCGATATGAAAGTAGATATCGATTGGTCCAAAATCCCGCCACAACAACGGCGCTTTGTAATCGGCCAAGTCAATGCTTGGAGACTTCAAGGCTACGCGAAGGGCACAGACAACGCTCCGCCCGGATGGGCTTGGGTTGGTGAAGAAGGACCTGAGCTCATGTGGGTCCCGGGTGGTTCCAAGATCATCCCGCATGATCTATCTATGAAAATCGCAAAGATGTGGCAGTTGCCGCAGTTGGCCGTCGGCGGTGATGTGGTGCGTTCCGGCCTTGCCCTGGTGGGCGAGCGAGGCCGTGAGCTCATGAAGCTGCCGGCCGCAGGGACGGCGCCGCTATCCGTGGGCGGCGCTGATATCCGTCAAATCATCATCCGGCAGGATCAGCAAATTGCCATGATGCAACGACAAGTCGATGTTTTGACGCAGATTTTGGCAAAGGACCCAAACTTCTACCTCGATGGGAAATTGATATATAGCGTGAACAAAAAATACGAGAAACAAGAAACCAACATCCGGAACGTGTTCAAGGGGGTGACTAGCTTGTGAGTGAACTGACTTTCAATTTTTGCGGCATCTATGCGGAAGAGCTGTCGCTCACCGTCAACGATATCCGGCGGGCGGTTGTTCCGGAGATCACCGAAAACGTTCAGAACATCCCCGGCATGGTTGGGGAATTGTTCCTCGGAAACAGCTATGGAAAATTGATCTTTGAAATCGATGTGACGCTCAAAGCGAATGACGCTCGGGATCGTGCAGAGAAACTTCACGATCTGGCGAATCTCTTCATGACCTTCGGTGACGGGGAATGGCCGATGATTTTTTCAAATGATGCGGAATACACATATTACGGCCATTTCACCAATATATCAATGCCGCAAAAAATTTTGGAAGGTCATCCCTGGGTGACGTTCACATTGACATTTGCTTGCTCCGATCCGAAAGGCTACGGAGAGTACGAGAGCTATGACATCACCGAAAACCCAATACTCATCACACCAAATGGGACAGCGGAATGCTATCCCATTTTTACTTGCATCCCGAAAAAGGATATCACGAAAATCGCTATTACGGACGAGGAAGGGAATTACGTCTTCATCGGCGCCGACGTCGATCCCGATACAGGGGATGAGCCGGTTGACTTGGAACCGTTGGTACTGCATGACCCGTGTAATACACTCGCGACTTGGACGGAAGTAACAAAAGACAATATCACTTTTGATTTGGAGAATGGCATCCCAAGCGGGCATATGAGAAGTACCACGGATTCAATCAAGGTGGCATTGGACAGCAATGGCGTTTCAGACTTTGGCCCGGCTACCAACGACAAAAAGTGGCACGGCCCGGTCCGTATGCAATGGCTTCCCGGCGCATATTCCGATTTTCGGCTGCTCGTGCGGATGTATAACTATCAATACTACCCGCGAGCACATGGCAAATGTGAGGTCTATCTTCTGGATGAAAACGGCGAGCGGATGGGCAAAATCATGCTGAAAGATGCCAGCAACAGCAAAGAAGTCGCGGCACAAATTCAAATCGGCACGCATAGCGATTTCAAAGAGATCTATGCA
>NZ_BDDQ01000086.1 GCF_002003465.1 Caenibacillus caldisaponilyticus
GCAAATACCTGGATATGTCCGACTATTGGCAGTGGCGGAAAACGAAAGAGTTAGGCGTTCAAACGATGAATCAGGAAGTTTCGGCGATCAAGAAAGTGGGATAATTTCTTCGACGTGTCAAGGAGAACGTGAAATACCTCGGAAGCGAGGAGTTGCCGCGAAAGCGCCTTGACACACCTGTACTTTGACAACAATGATCATTAGTCCGGGAAGGCGACCGGCAGGGAGACTTGCCGGACTTACCTGCCATACGTCAGGTCATCAGGTCCATCTTTCTATCAAAGGGAAATTTACACAATAAAATGGACTTGACCTTTTGGATGAGGAAGTTGTTCGAGAATTGTAGGAAGGAGCTGACCATAAATCACTAAAAATAGTATGGCCAGCTCCCCTTTTGGATAATGCTCTAAAGAAATGAAGGCAATCTCCGGGGAGATTGCCTTTTCCTTTTTACGAGGTTGGCATCCTCATGACCCTTTTCGATATGCACCTTTTCAAACCCATGCAACACGAAGCCAAATATTGATGCGGTCAATATACGAGCGACAGGACAAAGGTCCATAGGCAAACGAAGGCGAGCAAGCCGACGCTGTATTTTAAAACCATTTTCGTTAAAACGGATTCGTTGCCTGTTTGGCCGACGGCGGCGCTGGCAATGGCGATGGATTGCGGGGAAATGAGTTTGGCCATCACGCCCCCTGCTGTATTGGCGGCGACGAATAAGGCGGGCTTGGCTCCCAAAATATGAGCCGCTGTCGCTTGAATGGGCGCAAACAATGTATTGTTGTTTACGACCGACCCGGTCATAAACACGCCTATCCAGCCCAAGATCGGCGACAATAACGGGAAGATGTGCCCTGCTTTGGCGACCTCTTCGCCTAAGGCGTTCGTCAAGCCGCCGTAGGTCATTAATTTCGCGATGCCCAAAATGGCACAGATCATCACGATCGGAATCCAAAAATCTTTAACTGTTGTTTGTAAGAGCGAAAAGCCTTTTTTGAAATCTATAGATTTCGTAAGCGCAATGGTCGTTAAGCCGGCGAGCAAAATCGCCGTACCGGTTGCGCTGATCAAGTTGATGCTTGAGATGAGGGACGAGCCTGGTATTTTAAAATTCAATACAGTAAAATCTAAAGCTCCGCCTGGTATAAACAAGTTTTTAAATGCCGGCAGGCTCCATACCAAAACGAAGATGCTCAACAGGTAAAACGGCAACCAAGCCTTGATTACTTCACCGATCGTATGTTTTTCGGTTTTAACCGTTTGTCCGTTGAGCAAGAAAATATGCCTCGGCTGCCATTTTCTCAGGAATAAGGCCAACAGCCCCATCGCCAATAACGGAGGAATGATATCGGCCAATTCCGGCCCCATCAGTAAGGTGATGAAGGCTTGAGACACGGTATAGCTGATGGACACGACGGAAATGGCCGGCCACACTTCCTTGATGCCCTTGAAGCCGTCGATCAACAAAATGAGTAAAAACGGAATCGTGAAGTTAATGATGGGCAACGTCAACGCCGTCATCCTGGAAACATCCATCGAAGAAACATGGCCGGCCAAATTTAAGGTGCTGATGACCCCGACCGGAATCCCGATGGCGCCAAACGCTCCGGAAGCGCCATTGGCGATGAGGCAGAGCATGGCGGCTTGTAAGGGTTGGAATCCTAAGGAAACCAACAGAACGGCACAAATGGCGATCGGAACGCCGAAACCGGCTGCCCCTTCAAGAAAGGCGTTAAAACAAAAGCCGATGAGCAACAGCTGCAGACGCTGATCTTGTGAAATGCTGGCAATGCTGGCGCGCAATACGTCAAACTTGCCGGTTTCTACAGAGATTTTATATAACCAGACGGCCATGACAATAATATAACCAATGGGCCATATGCCTTGAATCGCGCCTTGTATGACGCTGCCCGACGCCTCGCCGAAAGGCAGTTGAAACACAAACATTGAAATCAGAAACGTCACGGCCAAATTGATTAAAGCGGCATAAATCCCCTTCATTTTGAAGATGGTCAAACACAGCAGGAACAAAATGATCGGAATAGCCGCGACCAGTGCGGAGAGCATAAGATGATGAAAAGGATTATAAGATTGCACCAACATGGCGTATAACTCCCTTTTGTAAGAATTTCTTGGTTGTCAGGAAACTGTTCTTCATTCTGTACCGGAATTTCCGAATGAATACCTCGCGTGCCACGACCAACAAGGCATGGCAGGGATGTTGACGAGGAACCCGGTGTTGATAGACAGGAGAGCAACCGCTTCTCGGATTGCCTGATTAATCTTAATGAACGATGAGAGGTGGTTTTTCCCTCCAAACCAATCATATTGGTTTGAAGGGTTTTTGGTTGTGAAAGTCTTCACAAACTCTCATTTATTCGATCCTGTAAAAAATGCAATGGGGATTTGATGCGATCGCGCCTTGTTGGATTTGTCATGGGGCCCGTTGAATAAATCAAGATGGTTGGTTTAACGAGGATTTAAATCGTTTTTGTCGAATTTGTGTACAGGAAAATCGGGGAAATCTTGAACTTGGGAGTTCACCTGGATGAACGCAATGAATATCTGCTGATTTGAGGCATGCATTTTTTACGTTTGGTAGTCCGTTGAATTTTTGTGGCTTGATCCCATGGAAGGTCATTTCTTTCTATTTTCTGGTGATCAATTTCGAAAAATCTTTTCGGGTTTCTTTTTTGTGTCAGAAACGAAGGTCAAGTCCATTTTATTGTGTAAATTTCCCTTTGATAGAAAGATGGACCTGATGACCTGACGTATGGCAGGTAAGTCCGGCAAGTCTCCCTGCCGGTCGCCTTCCCGGACTAATGATCATTGTTGTCAAAGTACAGGTGTGTCAAGGCGCTTTCGCGGCAACTCCTCGCTTCCGAGGTATTTCACGTTCTCCTTGACACGTCGAAGAAATTATCCCACTTTCTTGATCGCCGAAACTTCCTGATTCATCGTTTGAACGCCTAACTCTTTCGTTTTCCGCCACTGCCAATAGTCGGACATATCCAGGTATTTGCGTCCCGATATCCATTTTTCGTCCATTTCGATCAACACGG
>NZ_BDDQ01000087.1 GCF_002003465.1 Caenibacillus caldisaponilyticus
AACGATATCCGATGTATGATTGCATCAGAAACTGATATAGGCTTGTCCAACTATGGAAGGCCGAAGCCTTCTCTTGAAAAATCATTTCAGTTAGGCACTCGCTACCTTCTTACTCTGGGCAAGTTCAGCAGCTTGTCTGGCCTTACGTTCTTTGACGATTCTTTGTGCCGCAGGTATCAGTGCGGCATAGAACTTGTCGCAGGCTTCTTTTGGAAGTTGAAATTTAGCCATGATATCACCCCTTAGCCTCATGTGTATGAGGTCCAGAGTTTGTCCGATCACATGTAGGGATTTTCTTCCTTTTTGTCGAATAAGATCGATAGAAAGGAGGTGAATCGTAGTGAATACTTGCCCAAAATGCGGAAGTTTCAATATGGTTACTAGTAACGACAACTACGCATTAACGATATGGAACTTCCAAAATGACCAAGTAACCGTTAATCCTGGCCAATTTTTGCCTGTAAAAGGTTCTTTCTGTTCATCTTGTGGTCATCTTGAACTTAAGGTTGATGCAGAGAGTTTGAATAGGTTCCGGAAATAAGGATCTTATCAGCATTGAGATGCATTGGTTTAATCTTCTTGGCCGTCGTAGCCGCGGCGGCCTTCTTTTCAAGCTCCGTGAGCCGTTGGTGTATTGCTTCAACCGCATTTTCAAGAGCAATCAGGCGAGATTCGATGTCCATGGGATCACCTCCTTTAGGCTGAATGACAATGATTTTTTGTCAACGTTTCGTTGCTCTCATTTTCAAAAAAAAAGTGTCCAATCAACATCAAGAACGTCAGCGATTTTCTTCGCTATATTAACACTCGGTGTCCTTTTTCCATTTTCTATCATGCCGTAATACTGCCTTTTAACATTAATCCTTTTTGCAACATCAGCATGAGTAAAATTTTTTCTTTTTCTCGCGTTCAAAAGCCAGATACGTTGCAATCTATTCAGCACCCCCTCTAAGCAACATTTCGTTGACATCTTTACTTTCATTATACGCCACATTTTGTTGCTGTCAATAGTGGAGATAATTTTTTTGCAATGAAATGTTGCAACACCTTTATGCAACATAAGGTTGCGTTATAATATAGAAAATAAATGAGAGGGATTCATATGCTTGCATATAGGTTGCGGAGTTTACGGAAACAACAAAAAAAGACACAACAGGATCTGGCAAATTTATTAGGAATCTCAAGGCAAGCATATAGCAATTATGAAACGGGACAAAGAGAGCCAGATATAGAATCACTGAAAAAGCTTGCCGATTATTTTGGTGTTTCGATCGATTTTTTAATAGGACATAATATCTCAAAAATAATGGAGCAAGCTATCCCATTCGATGAAAAAAATATGACCCGTATCCCCGTCCTCGGCACCATTCGCGCCGGCGAGCCGATCGACAGAATCGAAAATATCGAAGGCTATGAGCTCGTGGATAATGACAAATTGCGCGGCCGAAAGGCATTTATCCTCCGCGTGCAAGGCGATTCCATGATCGGCGACAACATTTTCGATGGGGATCGCGTCGTTGTGGTGTTGCAGAATCAAGTGGAGCCGAACGACATCGCGGTCGTGGCCGTGAATGACGACGAGGCCACGTTAAAACGTGTCAAATTCCAAAATGACATGGCCATTCTCATACCGTCAAATCCAGACATGGAACCAATGTTATATCCTGCCGATCAGATTTTTATTATTGGAAAAGTTATAGAAGTACGTCATAATTTGGAGTAAACCCGAAATGGGTTTACATATAACAATAAAATTGAAAGGGGTACAATATGAGCCGTACAACTGAATTTGTGTTGGGACTCATCGGGGGAATTTTTGGATTCATAGGTGCTATTCTTGCGATCGCCATTGGAGCAGTTGGATCAGCATTTGGCGCCGACTCCGGAGATACGATCAACGGTTTGGGATGGGGAGCATTCATCCTTTCAATCGTAGGCGTCGTCGGATCCGCGATCGTGAAATCGAAACCAAAAGTCGGTGGAATCCTGATGCTGATCGCCGCTGTTGGTGGGGTCATTTGCATTTCATATTTCTATCTTGTACCAGGCATCCTGCTTTTCATCGGCGGGCTAATGGGTGTTATTAGAAAAGAAAAGACAGCAAACGAAGAAAAAAGCGCTTAATTTAGACATATTGATATGGCCCGGATCCGCCGGGCTTTTTTGTTGGGAGGGTATATATGCGAGTCGCAACATATCGCCGCGTATCAACAGATATCCAAGTCGAGGAAGGCGTCTCTCTCGCTACTCAAAAAGAACGACTTCTTTCGTATATCCAATCGCAAGGCTGGACACTTGTCGAGGATTACGTCGACGAAGGCTATTCAGCAAAAAATACGGATCGGCCAGCAATGCAAAGGCTAATAGCCGATATTAAAAAGCAAAAATTCGATGTTGTGCTCGTATATAAGCTCGATCGCTTCGTTCGTTCCGTTCTCGACCTTCATGAGCTGCTTCAACTCATGGAAAAATATGACGTGAAGTTCAAAAGCGCCACCGAGGTTTTTGATACAACGAGCGCAACGGGCCGGCTGTTCATCACATTGATTGCTACACTCGCACAATGGGAGCGCGAGACGATCGCCGAGCGGGTATATACCAATATGCTGCATCGATCAGAAAAAGGCTTGAGAAATGGAGGCCCGGCGCCGTATGGGTATAAATCGGTGAATGGAAAGCTGGTAAAAAATGAGGAAGAAGCTAAATGGGTTAGATTTATGTTTGACCAGTATAAAGCCCATGGGACACATAATATTGCCATGAAGCTAAATAAAATGGGCGTGAAAACAAGAAGAGGAGAAAAATGGAATGATTTTGTCGTTCGATATATAATAACAAACCCAATATATTGCGGAAAAACAAGGTGGAATCATCGGAGCTTGGCAAATAGAAAAATGACGGGTGAAGATGTCATCGTCCCAATAAATCAAGATGATTTTGAGCCGATTGTCACGGAGGAAGAATTTGAAGATGCGCAAAAACGGATGAAAGAACGAAGAATTATGCCTTTCAAATCGAAAACACACTATCCATTTTCCGGCGTTGCCAAATGCGGGAGATGCGGGTATTCATTTGTTGGATCTAATAGAAAAAGGAAAGATGGATCCATATATCGCTATTATAAATGTCGAGGGCGTTTCAATTTTGGTTATTGTGATATGCAGACCATTGCGGAGGAAGCAATCGAACGAGCTTTTCTTGAAACATTTAATTTTACTGATCCATCTTTTATCCACGATATTATAATTCCGTCAATGGATAAAGAAACAATACAGAAAGAACTTGAAAAGATACAAATGCGGAAGGAACGAGCGGAGGAACTGTATCTTGAAGGGGACATTGATAAAAAACGTTATAAGGAAATCATGGAAGATATCCGGGAATCCGAACATCATCTTATGAGCGAGCTCAATGCCGCTGAACAAGAGGCAAGCGCGGATGAAATTCGGGAATTTCTCGCAAACGTGAAACAGGAATGGCATAATTTAACTTTTGAAGAGCGGCAAATGGCGATACAATCTATATTCAAATCATTTACCATCGAACTTGTGCGCCCGACCAAATCAGGTAGAAATCCAGAACCGCCAATTGTCAAAATTACGGACTATGAACTTCGATAGTCATTTAACGGTTACCTAGTGGTATGCACGGATCTTCATTCATGGGACAATCTTTTATGGCGTAAACGGCGCCTTTTTCCGTCCGGGTAAAGGCTTCAAGACCGCGCTTCAGCAAGGTGACGATGGTCGATTTTCCACCGCTCACCGGTCCCATCAACAATAATATCCGTTTTTTCACATCCAGGCGCTTCGCTGCCGGATGAAAATATTCGTCGACAAGCCGTTCAATCGCATCCTCCAGCCCGAAGATTTCCCGATCGAAGAAATGATAATGTTTGCGATCGTTTTTTACCGTCACACCCGCGGATTCAATCATGTTATAGATCCGGGAGTGCGCCGACTGTGCAATCCATGGCTTTTCCTTCAAGAGTTTTAAATAATCCGCGAACGTCCCTTCCCATTTCAGCTTGTTGTCCTCTTCCCGCTGCATCTTGACCTTATCCAGAAAATCCATGAAAATCCCCCCGAGTTTGAGCGAGTGTAATACATCCTATGCACTGACATGCCCAACTTTCCACGGGAATCCGTCTAAACCCGAGATGCCGTTGCGCGAAACAAACGTATACACAATGGGCACGTTTCGTTATAATAAAAGCAGCGAGAAGATTTTGAAAGGGGCTTCGCCATGAAAACCTTCCTTATTTTACTCGTCATCATCTCATTTCTCGTCGCCATGTTCACGGCGGGCTATAACGATAAACCTGAATCGGAAAAATAACGAGCCACTAAAAAACGGCTTTCCCATAAAGGAAAGCCGTTTTTCCATATGCCGACCTTGCAAACATCCAAAGGCGAAGGCCTGTCCGCCCTTGAGAACGGCCACGGGATCGCCTCCGGAACCCATCCTGCCTGCAGTCTTAGCTTTGTTCGTTCCGCGACCTCCCATGTACCCGTCCGGCATGGCCGTGTGTCATTTCAACCCCGGAAATCCTTGTTGCCGGAGTGCTTCGTACACCATGATCGCCGCGGTGTTGGACAGATTGAGCGAGCGCACGACATCGGTCATCGGCATGCGCAAGCACCGCTCTTTGTTGGCTTCCAGCAATTCTTTCGGAAGCCCGCTCGTTTCCCTTCCGAATACAAAAAAGTAATCTTTGTTTGGATCGCTGAAATCAAAAGACGTATGCGCGATTTTGCCGTGTTTCGTCAGATAGTAGTAATCACCGTCCGGATAACGCTCGAACAATTCATCCAGGCTGTCGTAATAGCGAATATCTACGTATGGCCAATAATCCAGCCCCGCCCGTTTCAGCATGCGGTCATCGGTTGAAAAGCCGAGCGGCCGGATGAGGTGAAGCGTCGAACGGGTCGCCGCGCACGTCCTCGCGATGTTGCCGGTATTAGCGGGGATTTCCGGTTGGTATAAAACCACGTTTATGCTCATGGCATCCACCTCTTCTTACGCGAAACCAGTTCTCTTCGTCCGCATTCGCGACGGCTTCCTTATTATAGCACCAGATCAAGGCATCGTGGAACGCTTGCATACGAGGATTGAGATCGGATTCCGCACCGCGCCAAAAAAGCCGGACGCAATCGGTAGCGCCATAAAAAAGAAAAAATCCCCTGAAGGGATAGAACGCAGCCACGCGCGGTTTCGTCATAAAGAGTAAGCGCGGGATGTTTTTCATCTAAGAGCCTGAACGGCACGGCGAGAGATCCGGCCGTGGACCGCATCGACCTTGACGGCTTTGGCGGCTTATCGAAAAAAATGACCGATCATTTGATTGAGCTGTCCTGCATGTTTTTGGCAGCTTTGATTGTGATGACCTTAATAAACCGCAAGCCGCTGCCGCATTCGAAAGCGCCCATCTCTGCGGATCACCCGTTTACTCAGGTTAGCGTTGTATGTTTCCCTCAGCCCTTCGACGAAAAGGATCAGTCACCGCCGATATGAAAAAATTTATATTTTATGTTCGGCGTCCACGCCGTCGAATCTTCATAAGACCAATACCTGTGGCGGGAATCGGTGGTGTGGGCATTGACGAGCGGCATGCCGTCGGCGTCTTTCGCCGTCACGATCGTCGAGTGGTCAAAGCGGCCGTCGCCTTGGAAGTCGTAGCAAATCACGTCCCCCGGCTGCAACCGCTCGGGCCGATCAACGGACACCGCCCCCATCCGCTGGCTCTCCCCCTCAAAATACCAGCGCAAGGCATGAGCAACCGTCCAGCTGAAACTCCACCGATGGTTCGCATACCACCATCCGGCGCCGGGATTGAATTGGCCGTGCATCGGCGCGCCGCCCGCCCGCAAGCATTGGGAGACAAAATTCGTGCAGTCGACGTCAAACGCTTTATATTCCGGATTGGCGTCGCACCACCAACGATCGGCATATTTGACCGCGCTTAAGCGGTCGTAGTCGAATCCCTTGCCTTTGGCGCGCAGCCGCCCCTCGTCCGGATCCGGAATCTCAGCCGAACGCGCCTTGACCTCGGGTTCGACCGTGACCGAGCGATCGCGCACCAACTCATCGCCGTTAAAAACGGCCTGTCTATCCGTCTGCCGCTCCTCAAGATAAAACACATCGCGGTGTTTGATCAAAAATTGCTGACGCAGGCGGTAGCGGACGACGCGCGCAGCGCCGCTCCAATGCATGCCCGTCACCGCTCCCGCGGCGGAGGCTTTGACGATTTCCGCCTTTCGCTCTTTGAGCAGCCGCTTCTTGCGCATCATCGCGCTACGATCCTTTTCTTCAAATACGCGATAATGGTCGAGACTCCGGTCGACCCAAAGGTCGGACGCAAGCCGCAAGTGCCGGCGCCATTCTTCATACCAACCCATCCGCACCACGCCCTCCGTCATTGCCGTTAATATAATCTATGACGGGTAAACCCGGGATAAAACATGGAGCCGCCGCGAGCCCGATCGGCTGGATAAAAAGTCTTTATAAGAAACTTTAGTGGATGGTGGCATGCGGCGGCACAGCTAGACCAAACCGCGGTCTCATGAGATCGCCCCCTTCCTCACCGGCCGCATAAAAAAACGCCCGGACGGGACGGGCGCCGGATCGACTGATCGGTTTTGAAAAGGCGGAAGCGGAAAACAAACGCGGATCCGCTTGTCCGATACGATTCATTCCGTTACAACTACAGCGTTGCGGTGCTCCCTTTCCAGCCGTAAAAGCGCGATCTTTTTATCCAAGCCGCCGCCATAGCCGACGAGCGCGCCGGACGCGCCGATCACGCGATGGCACGGCACGAGGATGGGAAGGGGATTGCAATGGTTGGCGCCGCCGACGGCGCGGACGGCGGTCGGTTTGCCGATCTGGCGGGCAATGTCTTTATAGCTGCGCGTTTCGCCGTAGGGGATCGTCAACAGCG
>NZ_BDDQ01000088.1 GCF_002003465.1 Caenibacillus caldisaponilyticus
TGGGTTGAGGCTGCCAATCTGGTCCGGCGACACGAACCTGAATACCGCGCCTTTTACCAAAAAAAGTATCGTGAAGTGCAGAAGCACTCACACAAACGCGCCCTCGTCTTAACGGCAAGAAAATTGGTGCGCCTGATTGATGCGCTGCTCCGCAACAATCAAATATATGCGCCGAAAAAGAAGGTGACGCGATGAGGTAACCTTCATCGATAACCTTGGTCATATCGGCTTCCAGTTATTTACAATATACTGGAGGCTTGGTTTAGTGCACCCTTTTTTATGACATATGGCCAAAAGAATTTCCAATTCATTTGTTTTTAACTCTTGACATCACACCGTAGGACTTTTCATTCTGTTAAACGAATGGCTTTCGGATAACTTGTCGGCGAAAGGGGCTTGAAGCGGCTGGGCGTTTTGGCTATTCCTGAACACCCAACGCCTGCGCCTTCTCCCGACCCATTTCTTTCAGATCCAAGCGGAAGCTCCTTTCTTTTTACCGGTAGCGTGATCATGATCGGCAGATGATCCCCGCCTATTGACATCTTAAACTTCTATTCCGAAAAAAGCGGCATTTTTCTTGTTAGAAAACCGACGTTCCCTTATAATCCTTTATATCTCACCGATTGACACGCCCGGATAGCCCTTTAGTCTGGAAAAGGAGTTTGCACCCATGATTCGACGCTTTTTTTCGTATTACCGTCCTCATAAACGGTTATTCATCATCGATTTTTCGAGCGCCATTATCGTCGCCATCCTCGAGCTGGCCTTTCCCGTCGCCGTGCAATGGTTCATTGACAAGCTGCTGCCGAGCGGCAATTGGTCGATGATCCTTGCCGTCAGCCTGATGCTTTTAGCGGTATACGTGTTGAGCACGTTTTTGCAGTACATCGTGAGCTTCCTCGGCCACAAGCTCGGCATCAACATTGAAACCGACATGCGCCGGGAACTGTTTCACCACGTGCAGCGGCAATCGTTCCGATTTTTCGACAACACCAAAACGGGGCACATCATGAGCCGGATCACGAACGATCTGTTTGATATCGGCGAACTCGCCCACCACGGACCGGAAGACTTTTTCATCGCGGTGATGACGGTTTTGGGCGCGTTTGCCGTGATGCTGAACACGAACGTCAAGCTGGCCCTCGTGACGATTTTCATCATTCCAGTCCTCATATGGGTCATCGCGACGTGCAACATCCAAATGAACAAGGCTTGGAGCGAAATGTACGCGAAAATCGGCGACATCAACGCGCGCGTGGAAGACAGCGTCTCCGGCGTCCGCGTCGTCCAATCGTTTACCAATGAACCGTACGAAATGAAACGTTTTGACGCGGACAACAACAAATTCCGCAAGGCGAAGCTCAAAGCCTACAAAGTGATGGCCTACACCAACTCGACGATTTACATGGCGACGCGATTCGTCACGCTCGTCGTCTTGGTATTCGGCGCTTGGCTCAGTTTTCACGACCAACTGTCCTACGGGGAATTGGTCAGCTTCGTTTTGTACGTGAACGTTCTGATGAAGCCGGTGGATAAAATCAGCACGCTTTTGGAAATGTACCCGAAAGGCATGGCCGGCTTCAAACGGTTTCTCGACTTGATCGATCAGGAGCCCGATGTCCAGGACCGCGAAGGCGCTATTGAGGTGCCGCATTTAAGGGGCAATATCCGCTTTGAGAACGTCCATTTCCGCTACGATCCCCGCCACCCCGTCTTGAAAGGCATTGATCTCGACATCCGGGCGGGGGAGACGGTCGCCTTGGTCGGTCCGTCGGGAGCCGGGAAAACGACGATTTGCTCGCTCATCCCGCGTTTTTACGACGTCGACCAAGGGAAAATTACGATTGACGGCATCGACGTGCGCGACATGACGAAACGGTCGCTCCGTTCCCAAATCGGCATCGTCCAACAAGACGTTTTCTTGTTTACCGGGACGATCCGTGAAAACATCGCCTACGGAAAACTGGACGCGACGGAAGAAGAAATTCGGGAAGCGGCAAGGCGCGCCCATCTGGAAGCCTTTATTGAATCTTTGCCGAACGGCTACGACACGGAAGTCGGCGAAAGAGGCCTGAAGCTGTCGGGCGGGCAAAAACAACGGATCGCGATCGCGGTCAAGTCCATTTTATTGTGTAAATTTCCCTTTGATAGAAAGATGGACCTGATGACCTGACGTATGGCAGGTAAGTCCGGCAAGTCTCCCTGCCGGTCGCCTTCCCGGACTAATGATCATTGTTGTCAAAGTACAGGTGTGTCAAGGCGCTTTCGCGGCAACTCCTCGCTTCCGAGGTATTTCACGTTCTCCTTGACACGTCGAAGAAATTATCCCACTTTCTTGATCGCCGAAACTTCCTGATTCATCGTTTGAACGCCTAACTCTTTCGTTTTCCGCCACTGCCAATAGTCGGACATATCCAGGTATTTGCGTCCCGATATCCATTTTTCGT
>NZ_BDDQ01000089.1 GCF_002003465.1 Caenibacillus caldisaponilyticus
CGGCGAGCTCATACCGAGCAAAAAAGATCGTATCAAAAATATTTTCTTGAATCTCCATAGATCCGATTCTGATTGGAGCTTCGCGGCCGATAAATTCGTGCAATGGTGCATCTCAAAAGACTTTCAAGTTGAATCCTTCGACAATTTTGTAGAGTGGCTCGATGACGATCGGATCGACAGCGTTTGGGATTTCTGGTTCGGATATGGCGATGACTTCGAAAAATTCGCCGATGATTGGGTATCCGATGAAGAACGCGAAGAATATCTCGAATACTGCCGCGAACATGCTTGAAAATCATCGCCTCCCGCGGGGCGAAGCTAAGTACCGCGGGAATGGAAGGAGGATAATATGGATTTGTACGAAGGAATTTTTGGTGAACCGTGCATGAATTTCGCTGAATGCGGGAACTTCGTTCTAATACATGGTTCACTTTGCGCAGATTGCGAGGCACGAGCGGCCCTCGCCGCAGACGATGTAGGAAAGACCGTCGTCGTTTGTGCTGGTTGCGGTAGCATTGATGACGGATTCGGGTTCGCAAATGGAACTTGTGCGAACTGCGGAAGCATGACATTCGACATTGAAGAGGAGGAAGAAAGATGAAAATTGTGAATCTTACGCCGCATTCGATCAATCTGATGCCGAACGGAGCGGACGGGACAGAAATCATCATCCCGCCGTCGGGCACTGTCGCCCGATGCGCCACGAACCGCGTCCAAGTGGGCACGGTAGACATTGATGGCGTGACGATCTCTATCAATCGCACGCAATTCGGCGAGGTTGAAGGGCTACCGGATCCGCAACCGGACACCGTCTATATTGTATCCTCGTTGGTCGCCCAAGCCGTAAAAGGTCAAAGGGTTGACGTCCTGATCGTCGATGACGCTGTGCGCGACGATCAGGGGCGGATTATTGGGGCTCGGGCTCTGGCCCGAACCTGAAAAATGAAAGGAGCAAAAAATGACAAACGAAGAAAAAGCAAAAATTATCTTAGAGCATTTGGATGAATATATTCAAGTAAATTGGAGTTTAGAAAAATTCTACATCAAAGCAATAGTAAATGGCTTGAAAAAGATAGAACAAAGAGAAAAAGAAGAAAATGAGGAGATATGAAATATTACCGCCCTACAACGGGCGGCTTTTTATTTCTCCTCAAGCCAAGGCAGTTCGCGAAACGCCTTCAACACCATATCATAGCAATTCGGACAATATTCCCACCCAGGTACACGATCATCACCAAGATATCGAAGCGGCAATTTCCGCAAATTCTCCGCCCGGCCGACACGATCGCAGTACATACACCGGCCGACGAGGCGGCCTTTTTCGTCAATCCAATGTTTGACCATACGATCACCCTTATATAAGAACGTTTGTTCTTATATTACCAAAAAAATCATTGAATTTATACATAAATAGAAGGGATTTACCAGAATTAGGTCGAATATTATCAACTTATGGGGGTGAATGAAAATGATATCAGAGAAAATGGGGTTTCTGAAAAACAAATGGTTTCGAAGAATAGCTATTATTGTCGTTGTGATCATTGTAGTTGCTATACTGATCAATGCCGGATATAGCTCGGGATATGAAGCTGGACAAAAGAACTTCAGAGGAAAATTCAATGGAAAAGTCGCATCATATAATGATGTCGTTCAAAAATTGTCTGACATCGAAAAAGAGTACAAAGAAAAATCCGATCAGCTTTCTCAGCTACAAACCGAACTTGCGAGCAAGCAAAACGAGTATGACGAGCTCAAACAACTTGAAGCAAATCGTGACACTATGAAGCAACAAGTAGAATCAGCAAAAGATGATTTACGGGAGTTAAAATCGCAGATTTCAGAAGCTCAAGACAAACTATCATCACTGCGTGGTCAAATCGATAAAGCTAATGGCGCTCCGATTCGTCTTGAAGCAGGAAAATTCACAGTCGGCGATGATGTAAAGCCTGGACGATATAAAGTACAGCCAATCGGTGAAGGCAGCAATTTCATTGTGTATGATTCAACTGGATACCCAAAAGTAAACACAATATTGGGATCTGGTGGGGTTCCTAGTTATACATTTGAAGCAGAAGATGGCGACATTATTCAAAATGAAGCGCCAGCAAAATTGACACCAGTGAAATAAGTGAAGCGGGCCATTTGGTCCGCTTATATTATTTTAATTTCGAAAACGATG
>NZ_BDDQ01000090.1 GCF_002003465.1 Caenibacillus caldisaponilyticus
TCGTAGGCGCCGTGTTGATCGAAATGGACGAAAAATGGATATCGGGACGCAAATACCTGGATATGTCCGACTATTGGCAGTGGCGGAAAACGAAAGAGTTAGGCGTTCAAACGATGAATCAGGAAGTTTCGGCGATCAAGAAAGTGGGATAATTTCTTCGACGTGTCAAGGAGAACGTGAAATACCTCGGAAGCGAGGAGTTGCCGCGAAAGCGCCTTGACACACCTGTACTTTGACAACAATGATCATTAGTCCGGGAAGGCGACCGGCAGGGAGACTTGCCGGACTTACCTGCCATACGTCAGGTCATCAGGTCCATCTTTCTATCAAAGGGAAATTTACACAATAAAATGGACTTGACCACGATAAATGATTTCCAAAGCAAAAAGTACACCACAAATCCAAGCAACATAATGAGGTTGCGAAAGATTTCGGGTTTGTTCATATACGCTCTTTACTCCCATAGAGATAAATTTGGGTAAACGAAGCGACCTTTTCGGCGAAGAATTCCCTCTCCCTTTTCAGCGGAACACGCCAGATGAACCGCTTGGCCTTCCCGAGACATCACTGGCCGGGGATAAGGCCCATCTCGATCTCCTTTAACTTCTCTGTGCGCTTATAACGGCCGGTTCCCAGTTGATTCGTTCATTGGGCTTCAAGGATTTGTTTTAGATCTGTTCCAACCTTGGCTAGTTCTTGAACTTGTGATAGGAAATCGTGCATGATTTTGTATCTTGTAACATAGCTTTGACAATGGTCGCTTTCCACTTGAAATTGTTTTTGGTCAACGATAAGGGCTCTTTTTACCTTTCCTTTTACACAAGGTTACGACGTACTTCGTTTAATGAACTCTATAAGTTTGAGTGTACCGTGGGGTCGGTTAACAAAAAGGCGATATACAAGAGCGTTAGAGTAATAATGACTAACAAAATGGTTTTAAACACTTCCATACTTCATATCCCCTTCATTGCTCTTCCTGTTTGGGAAAGGTATGGCCATCTGCGGTTGACAGGTTCCTCAAATTAAGTTAGCCTTGATTAATTTCTCTGCTAACTTCCATTAGAGAAATTTTAATGATTATTTCTACATCCACCTCATTTTACCTCCAAAAATTATAAAATTTTAACAAAGATGAGGATGCTTAGTGTATCATTTCTTTAGATCCATAAAAACGGGTGACGAAGAATGGATCTCTAGAAAAACTGACTCATCATGAGAGCATCAGCGGCCCTTTAAAAATGAGCTTTGCCGCTTATTTAAAGGGGAATGAAGCTCACTTTTTAACCTTCATGGAGGTGTAGGGGATAAATATGGTTTGGAGGTTGCTATCATTTTGAGGCTTTTTGTGAAGGTCGGGCTAATCCTTGTATTCTGCTTTTATCTACTTCTTCTTGTGAAACAAGTCTTATTTAAATACCCGGATGCAGTCAGTCATTTCACGCTTAGTTATCACGGCCCATATGACGATAGGCATAATTTCATCCCTTTTAAAACGATTATTTATTATTTGTTTTTGGCTGACATCAATTTTAATATCCGCGTTGATAACTTGTTTGGAAACGTGATGGGTTTTTTTCCGTTTGGTTTCGTTCTCCCGTTATTATCAAAGAGATTTCTGCGCATGAATAAGGTTGCCGCGGCCACGTTTGGCTTAAGTCTCACATTCGAATTGCTTCAGCTGATTTTTAAAATAGGCAGTTTCGACGTTGATGATTTAATTTTAAATACACTTGGAGGTCTCCTCGGATACTTGTCCATTCACTTGGCCCGTTCGCTTATAAAGGATAAGTGGGGAAAACAAAAGGATACCTCTATATGATCATTAATGGCGTTTAATTGCTCAAGTATTGATGCCGATCCTCTGATATGCTTTATTGAATCGGCTCCGATTATGGAATTAGAAGCAAGCTTTCTAATGCAAGCGGTTTGTACAATGAAACGTTAATAAGCCGCACATGCAGTTTTCCTCCTTCAAAAAGGTCGAAAGGTACGATTGCAAAGATTCTAGGCAGGGAATTTCTCTTATTTACCATAAGTATTTCTTTAATTGGGTAGGTAAAAATAGCCGACATGTCCCTAATATTTCTATCCTCCGTCATGTTGATCTTCACCGCTGATCATAACTGATGCCGGAAGAGGAAAAATGGCACGAGCTTTCCCTTTGGCTTGGAGAGTTTTGTAGAAATCCTTTCAAGCTATGCAATGGGAAGACATGAACTGCAAATTTGCCACGTAATGGGGGAGTTGAGTCCGTAAAATTGTGTAAAAAGGAAATGTAAAAAGAGCCACGTTGCTTTCCCTTTGATAGAATGAAAGTGAACCAAAAACCAAACAAAAAGGAGGAAAGCAACTATGGCTCAATACAATATTACAATAAGCGATGAAATCCTGCACGGGTTCTTGTCGCAAGATCAAGGACTGGCCAAACTGTTGGAACAGGTCTTGAATCAAATCCTTGAAGCCCAGTTAACGGATCAACTTGGCGCCGGCCGTTATGAGCGCACAGAGGAACGAAAAGGCTATCGAAACGGGTCTTATCCCCGGCAATTGACGACTCGGGTGGGACGGTTGACCTTGCGCGTGCCGCGGACAAGGGATGGGGAATTTTCCACC
>NZ_BDDQ01000091.1 GCF_002003465.1 Caenibacillus caldisaponilyticus
TATAATCAAGGCGCTGATATGGCTCAAAAGCTCCAACCCTTGGGGCGACAAGCTTTCCGGTGAAAGCAGGACAAGCGCATGTTTCATCATCATGTCTTCCTGATCCATCGCCTTTAAGGGAAGCGGTTTCGGTAAAGCGTAAATGCGAAAGATCGGTTTTAAAACATGACGGTCTTTGCTGTGAAACAAAGCCAGCGTGGACCTCGGAATGCCTAAAGCGCCTTGTAACTCTCTTTTCAACAAAGCGTCGGCGACCGATTGCCGATCGCTGATGAGCTGCGCATCCATTAAATTTTTAGCGATGGCATTTAACATGTCCTTATGGGAACCCCGCTCGGTCAGGTTCACGACCGCAAAGGTTTCTAACACCGAAATGGCTGCATTCAAATACTCATTCATCTGTTTGAACAACGTTAAAACGTCGTTTTCGTCCAGCCGATGCGTTAAGTTGTCGTCGATCGGTTCGGAGCGGTGAACGGCCTTTTTAAAGGCTTGTACATCCACATAATTTTTTATCCGTTCCAATTCCTTTTCAGAAGGGATCGGATTAACCACAAAAGCCTCATCAGGCAGGCCCGGCAAATCCACCGTCGAGATGACAAGATCGTAACGATCGAGTTGGGTTTTATCCAATTCAAAAACGGATGTGGTTTTATACTCAACGATTTCGGGTATTTCTTGTTTTAATCGGCTTGCCAACATCTTGGAGGTCCCGATACCGCTCGAACAAATGATCAATGCTTTTAAGTCGTGCCGATTAGGCCCTCTCACCAAGCAAGACCCGAAATGCATGACGATATACCCGATTTCTTCGTCCGGCACATGAATGCCCTGGAACACGTCATGAACGGCCGCTTTGACGACGTGAAACAGTTCGCGATAGTCGGTCTTGATCTTTTCCAGCAACGGATTGGTAATGCCCATGTTTTGCTTCATCCGGTACATCGCCGGTTTTAAATGCGCCAGCAAGCCTTGATACAAAGAGTGGTATGGACTGAGATCCCGTCCGATCCGTTCACCGACCTTATTAATGAGCCGCTTCGTCAGAACCGCGAGCTGAAGATTGTCTTCTTCCAAAACGATTTCCTTTTCAAATCGGAGTTTCGCGCCGCTCAAATGCATGCTGATATAGCCGACTTCCGCCTCGGGAATTTTGATATGAAATTTTCCTTCGAGCTTTTCGGCTATTTTCTTTGCGAAAGCAAACTCTTTCGTCTTTCTCAAGTCCTCCAAAAAACCGGGTTCAATGGTGATTTTTTCGCCTCTGCGAATGCGTTCAATGGCCAAGGACAGATGGACGATCAACGCAATATAAGCGCTGTCGGCGAAAGCGTAAGGCAGTTCATCGCGAACCTCTTTGATCACTTGGTCGACCAAAAGGATGTTTTTTCTCTCAACCAACCCCAGCATCCGATCAGATATCGAATCGATGAGATCGCCGGATTTATTTTGAATTTGATCCTTGATCATCGCTAAAAATTGCGATTCATCGATATTCTCCATAAGGATCTTGCTCATCACTTGGCGTTTCGCTTTTTCGCTTCCTTTGATTTCAATGCCGTACCCTCTTCTGCGAACAAGCCGCAGTTCGAAGGGCTTCAATTTTTCTTCCAACTTGTCGAGGTCATGACTGATCGTCGCGTTGGTGACGCGCAAATCATGAGCCAACGCGAAAAGCTTAATCGGCCGGGAAGCTTCCAGCAACGTGCAAAGAATGAGCGTTTGACGTTCTAACGGCGTATATTCGGTCGGCACCTCATGCAACAGCCTATGTTTTAAAGCCTTTAAATCTTGATCATCCCCTATGATTTGGATGCCAAAGCCCGCCTTTTTATTCAGTTGTAAATGAAAGGATTTTGCAATTTTTTCAATGCCTTTTAAATCCCTTCGGACCGTGCGCTCACTGACACCGATGTCATCCGCGATCTCTTTAACCGTCAAACCCTTCCGATGCGTCAAGAGCACATTCAATATTTGTTTTTCTCTGGCAGAAATGATCATTCTGCTCACTCCATCGGTTAAGATGATCGCCGTGACTGTGGATAACTTGCCTTAAGGCACCTTTATTTTAGGCTTGAAAATTTTTATTATACAACGAAAACATAATGTATTTCCGTCAATAGGGTTGCTGACAAAATTAAATTTCCGCAAAAAACGAGGACTAATTCCATAAGCCGTTCACAATGGCCTTGGATTTAGTCCCCCTTTCCCTTACTTTTTCAATTGCTCAACCAGTTCATCATACCTTGGGCTGTTGAGGAAATTGTCAACGGAGATGTGCTGTGCCCCAGGCAATTTCGCTTTCGCCCGATCGGTCAAATCTTTATGGGTCACGACAATATCCGCATCATCCGGTAAATTATTAATGGCGGTATTGGTCACTTCGACATCAATGCCGGCTTCTTTAAATTTATTTCTTAAAATCGACGCCCCCATAGCGCTGGAGCCCATGCCGGCATCACAAGCAAAAACGATTTTCTTCACTTCTTTGTTTTTAAGTTCCTCGGAAACCAAGGCTTCGGCGACGCTGCTTGTTTTTCCTTTCATTTCTTGCATTTTTTCCGTTGCGCTCTTCAGATCCTCTTCAGCGTTGGAGCGGCTGACTTTAAGAATGAAGGAAGCGATCAAGAACGAAACCGCGGCAGCCACAATGACCCCCAAAATCACGCCGATGTAATTTCCTTTCGGCGTCATCGCCAATATTGCGAAAATGCTGCCAGGTGATGGAACGGCGACTAAACCGACATTAAATAATTGGAAAGTAAAAACGCCCGAAACCCCGCCGGCAATCGCCGCTAAAATTAACTGAGGTTTCATCAAAATATACGGGAAATAGATTTCATGAATGCCGCCCAAAAAATGGATAACGGCAGCGCCCGGAGCCGTTTGTTTGGATGTGCCTTTGCCAAAAATGCAATAAGCCAATAAGACGCCAAGACCTGGCCCGGGGTTGGGCTCCAGCAAGAATAAAATCGATTTGCTATGTTCAGATGCTTGCTGTACGCCCAAAGGACTTAATACCCCATGGTTGATCGCATTGTTTAAGAACAGAACCTTGCCCGGTTCGATGAAGATATTGGCCAACGGCAATAAGTGCGCATTAATGATGGCCTGAACACCCGAAGCCAAAAATTTGTTCAATCCCACAACAACCGGATCAATCGCCTTATATGCCAATAATGTCAAGATGAAAGCGATAATCCCCGCCGAGAAGTTATTGACGAGCATTTCAAAGCCGGATTTTATTTTGCCTTGAATCAGTTTATCGAATTGTTTAACGACATAACCGCCCAAGGGCCCCATGATCATGGCCCCGAGAAACATGGGAATGTTCGCGCCAATGATGATGCCCATCGTGGCCGTCGCCCCGACAATCCCGCCGCGATGGTCATAAACCATTTTTCCTCCGGTATAACCGATCAGGAGCGGCAATAAAAACTTGATCATCGGGTCAACTAATGTCCCTAAATCTTTATTAGGCAACCAACCTGTCGGGATAAAAAGCGCGGTAATGATCCCCCACGCGATGAATGCACCGATGTTCGGCATGATCATGCCGCTTAAAAAGCTTCCGAATTTTTGTATTTTCACGCGAACCCCTTGGCTCTCAGCATGGGTAGACATCCGTATCCAACCTCCTTTAGTATAGGTTTTGTTGCACTTTTATTCTAAAGCGCTTACACACGCGCCTCAATCAATAGAAAAATCGTTTTTGTCCTTTCTATTAGTGACATTTATTAAATATCCCCTTATTCACGATAAAGTATGTGCTGACCTAAAAATAATCTTTTGTCGCTCATTTTAAGCTTCGTTGAATTCAACAAATACCTGACCGATCCCCTTTCATCCATTAAGATTAAGACCTATTTGTAATCAACGGTGATAAAATCTCCAATAAAGATAATATTGAATGAAGAAACATTACTGAAAATGAGGAAGTTTTTTATGCTTCGGGAGTTATACAGAAAGGCTGGACGCAAATAGCATATTTTGAACCGTAACTTTCAGGCAAACAAACACAATGAAAAGTGGGTCACAGAAGTTGAGTCCGTAAAATTGTGTAAAAAGGAAATGTAAAAAGAGCCACGTTGCTTTCCCTTTGATAGAACGAGTTCCTGTCGCAAGATCAAGGACTGGCCAAACTGTTGGAACAGGTCTTGAATCAAATCCTTGAAGCGCAGTTAACGGATCAACTTGGCGCCGGCCGTTATGAGCGCACAGAGGAACGAAAAGGCTATCGAAACGGGTCTTATCCCCGGCAATTGACGACTCGGGTGGGACGGTTGGCCTTGCGCGTGCCGCGGACCAGGGATGGGGAGTTTTCCACCGAACTCTTTCAACGTTATCAACGGAGCGAACAAGCTCTGGTACTGGCCCTCATGGAAATGGTCGTAAACGGAGTGTCTACCCGCAAGATCACCCAAATCACAGAAGAATTGTGCGGGACTTCGTTTTCCAAGTCCACGGTCTCCTCGTTGTGCAAAGGACTGGATCCGATGATCCAAAATTGGAATCAACGTTCCCTTCATGAACACGTGTATCCGTTTGTGTTGGTGGATGCCATTTATACGAAAGTGCGGGAGGATGGGCGGGTTCGCTCCC
>NZ_BDDQ01000092.1 GCF_002003465.1 Caenibacillus caldisaponilyticus
CTCAATATGGGAAAAAACGCACTCTCCGTTGCTATTTAATACATATTTCGTTGGAGGGATTCTCCCATCTTTCATGCCAAATAATCCTGTTGGAAAAGTTTCAATCAAAATATCTCCGTTCTCCAATACTCTTGAAAAGCCAGTTACAGGGGCTGGAATGACATCTCCAATTTGTACACAATGGAAGCCATTCCCAAGTGGATTGTATTTGTTTTCTACACCATATCGAAGGGCTTCTTTAATATCCTCTCTTTTGCAAAGCTGTCCGACGCCTTTTTTCCACGTCAGCCTAAGGAAAGGCATGTCCATATCCCTTTTGACATGCTCGCAAGCATAATCAATTTCATCTTCTGAAAACACTAGGTAGTAGGTTTTATAGGTTGGAATGTTGTGTTCGTGACAAAACTTCCTAAACCAAACATGTTTTTGAAGGCGGCGAGCCAATAAATGATGACAATGGCCTAAATTGACATTAAATAGCGTGTCTAAGTCCTCTTGAACGGCCCATAAAAATTTTGGATGACTGTAATTTGTCGTTACAGCCCGAGCTTGAAGGATGTAAAATACGTCTCCTTTTTGCGCCCACTCGACGTCGACATCGGAGTGGAATATATCGACTAATTGGTTAGTCATTTGAGTTACTTTTGTAACAAACTCGTCCCCAAATTCTTCCTTTATGTCTTCAATCTTAACAAACCTACCAGATTCATTTCCGTCAGTAATACCGACGTTATTTCCGCTTTTATATTCCAAAACAGGAATAGGGTCATGACTCACGGGGTTTTTTGAAAACAAAATTCCCGAAAAATCTGGGTCAATGTATTTTTGAAGTATAACAGCCATTTCAGTGCTTACTTTTCCTTGATTATAAAAAAATGCACGTTCCGTAAATAGAGAGGCCCAACACTTTTTAATTGACTTAAAAGCCCCATCCATGTCTGAGACACCAACAGTGGAATAGTAGACCCCTGCATAGGAGTTCACAATATTGTCCTCAGAAGGGGAGGAAGAACGTATGGCTAACGGACCTGTATGGAGCAAAGTTTCGACCAATGCTGCAATATCCTTATATAAAGAATTTGGGAGGTCTTTAGTCATAATGAAATCTCGAATTTCTGCCAACTGCTTGTTAATTGTAACCGGATTAGCTTTAATTTCATTGACTTTAGATTCGATCAGTTTATCCAGTCCTGTTTGGGATTTGTAAGTTTCAAAGAGTTGGGTAGTTAAACAATAACCTTTTGGAACAGTCAGCCCATTAGTAATGAGTTGACCTAAATGAAATGCTTTTCCTCCAACCATTTCTTTTGTTAAGCCAAAGCAGTTTTCTAAACTTGTAAATAACATGATTATCCCCTCTAAACTATTTAATTGCCAATTCCCTACACGTATGGGAATTGAAAAAGTGACCACTCATAATTAATCAAACGCTATAGTATTACTGGTATCGGCTCTAGCAAAAATGTTATGTACATTTAACTTAGTGTTAAAGCCGATGATAAAATCCCCAATATAGCCGGAATAAAATTCCCCACTTACAATAGAACCATAGTGTCAATGAGAGGAGCTATGGTTCGTGATTACGAGAGGGGAATTTTTTATGATCAAAGAGATGTATGAAAGGGGAATGAGTATTTCCGATATTGCGAGGGAGTTGGGGATTGATCGGAAAACCGTTCGAAAATATATTCACTCCCCCAATCCCCCTTCCAAATCTAAGCGAAAACAAAGAAAAAGCAAGTTAGATCCATTTAAAGAGTATCTTCAAAAACGAATGTTAGAGGATGGGGTGTTCAATAGCGAAAAGTTATTTTTCGAAATTCGACAACAGGGCTATACAGGAGGAAAGACGATTTTAAAGGACTATATAAAACCTTTCCGAGAGACGGCGAAAAAGAAATACACCGTTCGTTATGAAACGCTTCCTGGTGAACAAATGCAAGTCGATTGGAAAGAAGTCGGGGAGGTGATAATCGAAGGGAGAAAAGTCAAGTTATCGCTATTTGTGGCCACATTAGGCTATTCGCGGATGAAATACGCGGTATTTACGACCAGCCAGGACCAGGAACACTTAAT
>NZ_BDDQ01000093.1 GCF_002003465.1 Caenibacillus caldisaponilyticus
GCGAAGAAACAGTTTAAGCTCGGAACATGGATCATCTTGCCTTTCGACGTTCAGCACGATACGTCCGAACCGGTTGGATATCTATTGATGAACGAACAGCGTGAAAAACTTTTGTTCGCAACAGATACGTACTATATTCGCTACCTGTTCCCTGGCCTCACACACATAATGATTGAATGCAACTATAGCTTGGCCATTTTGAACGAAAACATTGCTTCCGGCCGAGTGCCAAGAGTTATGAAAAAGCGGTTATTACGCTCGCATTTCAGTCTGGAAAACGTGAAGGAATTTTTGAAAGCTAATGATTTAAGCAAGCTAGAGGAGATCTGGTTACTCCATTTAAGCGACAACAACAGTAATGAAGCACAGTTCAAAAAAGAAATCCAAGAACTGACAGGGAAAATGGTATTTGTCCCATGATAAGAGGTGAGACGGTAATGAACTACATTAAACAGATCAAAGCATTTTATGATCGGCTCGAAGAAAACCCTTTGTCTACATCCGCAATTGCTTTGTGGCACGCTTTGATGCACGCAAACAATAAGGCAGGATGGACTGAAGAGTTTTCGGTGGCCGCATCATTATTGTGTTTTAGATCTGGGCTAGCTGAACGGACCGTCTCAAAAGCCAGAAATGAACTCAAACAGAAAGGCTATATAGACTTTCGATCCAGGAAGGGTAACAAGTCAGCAGTTTATAGAATGATTGATTTGACCGCATTAGATGCCGACAAATATGCCGGCAATCATACTGACAATGAATTGTCCGCACCACATGCCGACAATTATGCCGACAGTCATGCCGACAACTATGCCAACAAGTATGCTGACAACCATGCCGACAATCATGCCATATTATTAAACAATACAAAACAAAACGAAACTAAAACGAATGATACCGACGACGATGTAAGCGGCAGTGGGCTGCCATCATCGCGAGCGGTAGCATTCTACACAAATAATTTTGGTGATTATAGTTCTTATATCGCCGATGAGATAGAAAAATGGGTAGCCGATCTTTCAGAAGATATCGTTATAGCTGCTATGAAGCTTGCATTGAAACGAAAGAAAAAATCATTTGGCTACATTGAGGGAATATTGAAGAAATGGTTAGAGGAAGGCTTGAAAACACTCGATCAAGTGCGGGCATATGAAGCATCACGAAATGAACAAATCAAGAAAAAATACGAAGCAAAAGGGCAACAACGTCCAAATGAAAGAGTGGATAAGCTCCCGAAGTGGGCAACAAATAACCTAGATTATCGACCTAAGAATGAGAAAAGCATAGAAAAACTCGAGGAGCTTCTTAGCAATCTTTAGGATGGTGAAATTATGATCAACCGAGTGATTCTGATCGGCCGGCTGACGAAGGATCCCGATCTACGCTATACGCCCAACGGGAATGCCGTGGCCACTTTCACCCTCGCCGTCAACCGCCCGTTTACAAACCAAGAAGGGGAACGCGAGGCAGACTTCATCCAGGTCATCGCTTGGCGGAAGCTGGGGGAAAACGCAGCAAACTACTTGAGCAAAGGCCGCCTTGCCGGCGTGGATGGGCGTCTTCAAACACGCAACTACGAAAAGGATGGCCGGCGGGTATACGTCACGGAAGTGGTGGCCGAATCGGTGCAGTTTTTGGATCCGAAGGGTGCGAGATCTGATCAGCCGGCACGGAATGAACTATCGGAAAATGATGACCCGTTTGCAGGTGATGGAGATCCGTTTGCCGATGACGGAAAGCCTATTGATATAGCGGATGACGATTTGCCGTTCTAACTTGCAAAAAAGGAGGAAAATCACAATGAGTAAATGCTATTTCTGTGGTGAAGAGACGAATGGAAGAAAATTCGTGGGAAAGAATTTTTTCACACACGAGAGAGAAGAATATGATATTTGTGAATTTTGTTATGGACCGGATCTAGAAGATCAAAAGGGAGGCGAAAATAATGAATCTTAAAAAACTTTTCAAACTACAAGCTGAACTGGATCGGAGGATTGAGGCAGAGCACCCACGGCAACCCGGCGAAGATCGGTTGGCGAAGAAAGTGCTTGCGCTGCTGGTGGAGCTTGGGGAATTGGCGAATGAGTGGCGCGGGTTCAAATTTTGGAGCAATGATCAGAAGCCGAGAAATGAGATTTTGACAAATTGCGAAGAAGAAAATGCGGATGTGTGGCAATGCGGAAATTTATCCAAATGTGGCGCGAAATTCGAAACCGAGACGTTCCTAAAATGTTGTCCAATATGTGGATGGGATACGATCATTCCCATGCGAAAACACAACCAGCTTTTGGAAGAATACGTCGATTGTCTACATTTCATTTTATCAATTGGGTTGGAAATCGAGGTATCAGATGAAGACATAGAAATAGCATTAGAAATCAAAGAAAATCAAACTTCTCAAAATACATTTGACCAATTTGTTCTAGTTATAAATTGGGCGAATTCGATGCACGACGATAATTACTATCATGAATTGCTTGCTAGTTTCATAGTGCTTGGCGAAATGCTAGGCTTCACTCCGGAGCAAATTGAAGAAGCCTATTTCGAGAAAAATGCCGTCAATCATGAGCGGCAGGAGGAAGGATATTAACTAATCGAGGAAGGGGCGAAAACAATGGATTATGAAATTTTTCGACAAAAAGTGATGAATGACATTTTGGCCGAGCGTGATAGACAAGACAAAAAATGGGGAATTCAAAGTCATGAATACCCAATCTGGTTAATGATACTAACCGAGGAAGTAGGAGAAGTAGCTCAAGCCATGCAGAAAGAATGGGGATGGGGCAAAAAATCCGATGCCAGTAATTTGTATCAAGAACTGATACATGTTGCAGCTGTGGCGGTATCTATTGCTGAGCAAGTGTTAGTAGAGGGGGATTAAAATGGCGTTGCTTGCTCGAAGAGTCGCAATCCGCCGGCAACAGCTCATCGACCGACTGTAGGCGGCCGGCGTCACGGAGTCGCGGGATGGACGGAGTTTGTACGAATTGTCGTTGACTGAACTTGAAAGAGAAATAGAACGGATGAGGTCGAAAAATGATTGAATTTACGATATATGGCGAGCCGGTCGCACAAGGCCGGCCAAGATTCACGACAATAGGCGGATATGTTAAGGCATACGATCCGAAAAAATCAAGGGAATTCAAGAATTATATTCGGCTTGTTGCCACCCAATATAAGCCAGAAAAGCCGTTGGAAGGTGAGATTGAGGTCGAGATGGACGTTTACCGATCCATTCCAAAGAGTTTGCCAAAATACAAGAAAGAAAAGGCTCTGAACGGAGAATTACGGCCGATCACC
>NZ_BDDQ01000094.1 GCF_002003465.1 Caenibacillus caldisaponilyticus
CCCGACATAAATGGTGTAGTTGTCATCCAAATGGTTCCACTCTTTTATTTGGTCAATCGTGCTTCCATACTGTTGGCTCAATGAATAAACGGTATCGCCGGCAACGACGGTATGATAAACCGCCGTATTCTTTTGCAGGTTGAAAGCCAGGGCTAATCCGTTCACATGGCCCCTCGCCACTTTGTCGAGCCAAAAGGAACTTTTCATTTTCGCCGCATCGCTGGCGTTATCGATAAAGCCGTTCTCCGTTAAGAGAGCCGGCATAGCGGATTCTCTTAAAACATGTAAATCCGCTTGTTTCATACCTCTATCGGTCAGCTCATTGACTTTGACGACTTCTTGATGAATCACGCGTTGATAGGTGGTCGTCGGCGCCCCGACATTCGGATAGATATAGCTTTCAAACCCGGTTCCGCCGCCGGCATTGATATGAATGGAGAGGAAGTAGTTGGCTCCCCAAGCATTGGCGGCATCCGTGCGTTCGGTCAGGCTGACCGTTTGATCGCCGGTGCGGCTCATTAAAATCGAGACATTGCTATATTCGGCCGTCAGGATGTCACGGATGCGCGTCGCAATTTGCAGCGTGACGTTCTTTTCTTGCAGCCCGTTTCCGACGGCACCGGGATCGGTACCGCCATGCCCGGGATCCAAAAACAATTTAAACATTGTTCATCAACTCCTTTGGTATATTAAATGGAAGTTCGCTCTATGTTGTACAGGCTTGTGAAGTGAGAAACCGGTTGATTTTTAAAAAGTTGGACAGCATCCTTCCCGTCCGTCTCTATCATTTGGCACGTGTCATGCGGTCAAATGGAGGCGTTCGGTTTCGGACGATGATTATTCCGTCCTTGATTGCATGGGCTTGTTTTCAAACCGAGATTTCCTTTTGCCGGTTGTTCAGCACCTCCTTAGGCCGGCCCTATTCTCACTATTAGTGAGAATAGATGTTAAAAAAATTTTGCAGGAAAGCTCTCTTTTTTCGGCCACGCTTTGCATCCAATCTTCCAAACGACACGATCTGTCCAACGGCTTGTTCTTTGATGCCTCCTCTCTTTATCTCACTTTTTGTGAGTTATTTGATTATTATATTATCACGGAAAGTGAGATAGTCAAGCTTTTTTTCTCACATTTTTTGAGAATTATTTTTTATTCTCTCATTCCGTGATATGATAACCTTCAAAAGGGGGATGATGAATGTTGGCCAGATTGAGCGAAAGGCTTAAGGAACTGAGAAAAACCCATAAACTGACGCAACCTCAACTCGCCAATAAATTAAATGTCGGAAAAAGCACGGTCGCGATGTGGGAGACCGGAGATCGCCAGCCTGATTATAAAACACTCCAAAAAATCGCGGACTTTTTCAACGTCTCGGTAGATTATCTCCTCGGCCGCGACCGGTTGGCCACGCTTCAAAATGCGGTCCCGTATCATTCGCCGTCTATGGAACGCATTCCTGTTCTCGGCACGATCCGCGCCGGCGAACCGATCGATCGCATTGAAAACATCGAAGGCTATGAACTGGTGGAACCGGATATCTTGCGGGGAAGAAAGGCTTTTATCCTTCGCGTGCAAGGCGATTCCATGATCGGCGACAACATTTTCGACGGGGATCGCGTCATTGTTGTGCTGCAAAATCAAGTGGAACCGACCGATATTGCAGTGATCTCCGTGAACGGTGATGAGGCCACGCTCAAACGCGTCAAATGCCAAAACGGCATGTGTATGCTGATTCCGTCCAATCCGGAAATGGAGCCGATGTTATATCCCGCCGAGCAAATTTTTATCATCGGGAAGGTCATCGAAGTGAGGCATCGCCTGGAGTAAGCAATCCCCGTTACCGACACCTGTCTTTTCCATTTCAAAAGAAGGCGGCAGGTTTCATACCGTACCTTTTTGCCAACCCTTGTCGACTGACCGTTGAAAGTTAAAAAAGAGCCCGGATGAGAAATGAAGCCCGGGGATGACTTTTTTAGGAAGGATTCGAAGCCATTGATGGGGTTTTTTTATAGAAGCCTGTTATCACTTGTTGAAGCCAAAATAAAAACCTCCTTACAGGAGGCGTGTTCTATCATGAATTCCTCAATGCTCACTCTTCAAATGAAGAATGGGCCCGATTGAGTTATTTGTGAGCCAGCAAAAACCATCCAAATCGTTACAATATCTTTTCGTTAGCCATTCGTTTGCAATGAACCTTTTCCTAAAGATGAAACGGGGTTCCGCTTTATTAGCGAAACCCCGGCACAGTTAGAATGAAATGGAGCTTCCAACAGGGCTCGAACCTGCGACCTCTTCCTTACCATTTAAGCACATTGCTTTTATAAAGCATTTTTACGTTTTATTTCATATTATTGCAAACGTGAAAAATGGCTTGAATTTAGCCTTTTGTTTATCGTGTTTTATGGATGTTTATTTTTTTCGTTTGCAGTTTCGTTTGCAATTTTGTTTGCAGTTTTGGTTAAAGGAATAGATCCAATTCAGACGGGTTATTAGGTGGCGCTTGCCACCTTATTTTTTTCGATCTAAAATAAGAACAAATGTTCTATTAAAGGAGTGATTCAAGGTGGGAGAACATTGGATCGATGAAAAAGGCCGCCTCGTCGGCCGATGCATGTACTGCGATCGCGTCGGCCGGGCGGAGAATTTGCGGAAGTTGCCGCTTCGGTATATTGGTGATGATCGTGATTTGAGTGCGGAATATTGTCCGAATTGTTATGTTACGGTGCTGAAAGCGTTTCGGGAATTGCCTTGGCTTGAGGAAATTGAAGGTGAATAAAAAAACCGCCCTGGATGAGGCGGTTCATGCGCTATGGACTTCATTGTATTTTTTATTCCACCATTCGTGACATTCTTCATATGTTCCAATCATTTTCAATTTTGGGCCTTCGAGGTTGATCATCGAATCGTAGTAGATTTTATATATGTCATTTTTTCCGTCGTATAGGAACTCATAGTCCCAACCGCTATTCCCGAATGCCGCGATCCGGAATTTGCAACCGAATTCTTTCGCTTTTTGAGCGGCAAATTTTCGGGCCTTCTGATAGGCTCCTTCTTCATCGTAGGGAAATTTTGCAAAATCGATATCGTCTCCCCATCCAACAACCGCATAGCCGTCGCGATCATTTTCGATAGTGATGGTGTGAATGTACATTTCTTCCTCCTTCCATATCCCGCGGTATTTGGATTCGCCCCGCGGGTGGCGATGATTTTCAAGCATGTTCGCGGCAGTAGGCAAGGTAATCGTCAATTTCTTCGGGTTCTACCCAGTCTTCAGCGAATTTTTCAAAGTCGCTTCCGTAGCCGAACCAGAAGTCCCAAACGCTGCCGATCCGATCGTCATCCATCCATTCAACGAACTCGGTGAATGATTCAACTTGAAAGTCTTTTGAGATGCACCATTGCACGAATTTATCGGCCGCGTAGCTCCAATCTGAATCTGATTCATCGATTTCCAAGAAGATTTGTTTGATGCGATCTTTTTTGCTCGTAATGAGCTCGCCGATCGCTTCTCCATCATCCAGATCAACCGGGACCCCATCCTCATATGTGCATTCTTCAATGGGGAATTCTTGAATATCCCCGTTTGGGATCGGTTCATGCCATTCAATGATGCCGTCCTCGCGGAGATAGAATCCACAATCGTGCATTTCTCCATTTCGGATGAAAACACGATCGATGTACCACTTGCGCGGCTCCCGATTTTCAAACTCTGCTCGAATCGCTTCCAGCATTTCCTTTCGGGCGGCTTCTTCGGTCTCATGATAGCTGAGACCGGATTCCCCGGCTTCAATGTCATGCGCGGGAACCTCATCCGCGAAAGGATATTCCGGGCCCCAGGCGAAGAAGTACCGTCCGTCATCGACTTTCCCGACGACGTATGCTTCGCCGTCGATCGGGAAGTCATCGCGTCGGGCGATTGTCTCAACGACTTGAGCCATGATGTTCAGCTCCTTCTCCTTTTTAGTGGTGTATTCTTCAATGAACCTCCTGATCAATTCGCTGCCATTTGTTGCGGCTCGATTGTTTGCCCGTTGCCACCGAGCCCAAAGAGTATCCTCGATTCTGAATTGGCGTTTGATTAACCCCACTGTTGTCACCTCATGCGATATTCTTTTCTACATCGTCCACAGTCACATCGACGATCTTTCCGCCGACTACGGCGACAAAATAGCGACCTTTCCACGGCTCGTTCACTTCGTAGATGCGGCCTTCCTTCAATTCAAAATAGGTTGTTCCAGTTTTTCCTGAAGAGCTCCATTTCCTTTCAGCCGCGTTCAGAAACACGCGA
>NZ_BDDQ01000095.1 GCF_002003465.1 Caenibacillus caldisaponilyticus
TGGAAAACTCCCCATCCCTTGTCCGCGGCACGCGCAAGGTCAACCGTCCCACCCGAGTCGTCAATTGCCGGGGATAAGACCCGTTTCGATAGCCTTTTCGCTCCTCTGTGCGCTCATAACGGCCGGCGCCAAGTTGATCCGTTAACTGGGCTTCAAGGATTTGATTCAAGACCTGTTCCAACAGTTTGGCCAGTCCTTGATCTTGCGACAAGAACCCGTGCAGGATTTCATCGCTTATTGTAATATTGTATTGAGCCATAGTTGCTTTCCTCCTTTTTGTTTTTTGTTTTGGTCAATGTCCATTCTATCAAAGGGAAAGCAACGTGGCTCTTTTTACATTTCCTTTTTACACAATTTTACGGACTCAACTCATATCCCATCCTTCATACACAATCGCATGATGAACTTCCATGCTTTTTTTCTCCGTTCCATGAACAAATACTCCATCTGCTTCTGCAAATAAGATGTCCACTTCTTTCCCCTTCGAAAGGGAAGCCGCCTCTTCCAATTCTTCCACCATTTCTTTATCTGCTTGGGCTTGCGCTTTTCCTACCCTTTCTACAATACTTCCAACTGTTTGATGACTGATGTGAACAGCCGTCCACTCTTGTAACACTCGGGCCGTTTCACGGTAGGTACATTCACTGGCCAATTCGGCTACCTTTACTTCCACCAAAGGACTAAAACGCTGATATTTCCGAAATCCGATCCATTCATCAAAAACGTAGTGTGGATGTCCTTCTCTGTCTCCCATTAACGTATGTTGAAAATTAACAGCACCAAACGTGAACTGAATGGTCTTCGAATCTCTTCGTTTGACGGTCCAACCTTCAGCTTGTTTCTTTTTCACGATGGCTTGATCGATTTTTGTGAAAACTTCCCCTAACAAAGTCGAAAAGACATCATACATGAACCACTGGATACGTTCCTCTAGATCAATAAGATTTTCTGTATTCTTTATTAGTTCGTATATTTTTGATATAATTTTCTCCATGGGAAGGCCTCTTTCTTAATGTATTCGCCCTGGTAAGCGTACATTAATGATAGAGCGCCTTCTCTTTTTTTTTTCAGTAAATAGCCTCGAGAAATATTTTACACATAGTTTTTCGTGTGTTGTTCGTCTGTGATATTGTCATATTGTAACGCTTCAGTGAAAATGTCAGTATGAGACAGGAGCGAATGATGCTAGACTTTAAATTGGACACGGAGAACCGAGAGTGCGACAATAAAAAAGCATTCATAATCGAGGTGTCCGAAATGACGAAAAAGTACGACAAGGAATTCAAACTTCAAACCGTAAGACTCATCCAAGAAGAAGGGAAAACGGTGGCTCAGGTAGCCCGAGAAATGGGATTGCATGAGAACACGTTGTACCGCTGGATCGCCGAATTCAAGAGTAGCGGAGCTCAAGCCTTCCCCGGAAGCGGACAGCTTAAGCCGGAGGATAAAGCGCTACGTGACCTTCAGAGGCGAATTCGCGATCTGGAAGAGGAGAACGAAATCCTAAAAAAGGCCATGCACTACTTCGCAAAAGACCGGCGCTGATTTATCCATTCATCCACAAACACCGCTTGCAGTTCCGTGTCGCGAAGATGTGCTCTCTGTTCGGCGTTTCCAAAAGCGGTTATTACGAATGGACGAAACGCAAAGAAAGCAATCGAAGCAAACGTCGTCAGCAACTTGAGAAATTGATTCGCAGAATCTTCTTTGATTCCAGGCAGTTATACGGCAGCTCGAAGGTTTGGAACGCTTTGAACCATCAGGGCGTTCATGTGTCGCAGAAAACCGTTGCCCGCATCATGAAGGAACTTGGATTGAAATCCCGCACTGTCAAGAAGTACAAGGCCACTACAAATTCGAAACATAACATGCCGGTTTCGGAAAACGTCTTGAATCAGGCGTTTGCAGCGGAGAAGCCGAATCAGGTCTGGATGGCTGATATCACGTATATTCCAACAGATGAAGGTTGGCTTTATCTTTCCAGCTTGGAGGACCTCTGCACGCGCAAAATCGTCGGCTTCCATATGGACGAACGAATGACGAAGAAGCTTTGTTTAAAGGCCCTGGATCAGGCGTATCGCCTTCAGAAGCCCAAAGGGAACGTTCTGCATCATTCTGATCGCGGCAGCCAGTACGCATCCTCAGACTATCAGCAACGCTTGAAACAATATGGCATGACCGGCAGCATGAGCCGCAAGGGAAATTGCTACGACAATGCTTGTATTGAGTCGTTTCATAGTGTGCTGAAAAAAGAGCTCGTCTATTTGAATAAATTCAAAACGAGGAGAGAAGCAAAGGAGAAGATTTTTGAGTACATCACATGCTTCTATAATGGAAAAAGAATCCACTCCTCTATAGGGTATTTCACTCCAAATCAATACGAATGTATGTTTCATCCGACTGCGTAATTCTCTCGATTTTATGTGTCCAATCTATTGACAGAGGTCCACAGGAGCGAATTCCATTGAGCAAAAAAGAATTGAAGCGTTACAAAGTCATTGACATATTCACTGACGCGTTAATATGACATTTTCATTTACTTGCCAAAAACATACTTTTGTACCGTGATAATCATCAACGATAGTATCTTTTTCTATTACAACCAACTTATTAATTCCTCCTAAATTAAAATATTAAATAAATGATTTTAGCCGTTGGATTTTTCTACTCTAACTTAAAGATGATTCATTTTTTTCATTAAGATTAAAATTTCTAATAGTAGAGGACATGAAGGCATATAACGCTACTAAAGTATATATAAAAGCACCGATTAAAAATATATTTACCATGCCAATTTTATCTGCCAAATAGCTTCCTGCAACTAAAGCTATTATATATATGGATTGTAAGATGATATTTCTTACGGCAAAAACTCTTCCCAAAACTCTCCTATCTGCATATTCTTGAATAAGAGATTCCTGTATAACATTTCGAACCTGGGATGGTATTCCAATTAAAAATGAATAAATAACCGCTAATAAAGCAAAAGAATTTAATCCATAAACCAATGTAACGATCGCAACTGCAAGGGAGGCATAGATTAATACTTTTCCGCCCAATTGTTTAATTTTCAGTGAGTACTTTGCAGTCAGTAAACCACCAATGATGATCCCCCAAAAATACGCAGCTCCCTGGAATCCCCACCATTCTTCATTTAAATGAAGCACTTCAACTGTAAAAGCTAATAGAAAAGTAGGAACCCAAATAATATTAGCCAGGTTTTCTATCATATCCATTATCGTTATGGATTTAATCGTTTTATTCTCCCTAAAAGGTTTAATACCTTTTATTAGTTGGTTAATGATTGTATCTTGCTCTTCTAAGCCTTTTTCACTGTATGAAGTTTTAATAAAGTAAATTAAAAATCCGGAAATCAAATAGGCAAAAGAAATTGTATACACTGACATCTCTACACCTAACATTGATGCAATTGGTACGGCGACAACCCAAGAAGATGTTAAAACAATTTGCATCGTACTTAAAAGAATACTGTTTGCTTTTAGAAGCAAAGATTTTTCTATAATACTAGGAACTATGGCTTGTCTTGCCGGCTTGAAGAAACTGCTTATAACATTGAGAAGAAAGGTCACTATATAAATTGCAAATATATTTAGTCCGAAAACACTTGTAGTTATTGATAACATAAGCATGATCAAAAAACTCAAGAAACTGGAAAAAATCATTACGTTTTTATGTGAAATTTTGTCTAAAAAACTACCTGCAATAAATCCGCCTATGATCGAACCCAACGTACTTACAACTAATACAAGAGTAGCTCCACTTACCGTAGTGGTAGTACTATAAACATAGGAAATTAATGCTACATTAAATAAAACTCCTGCAAATAAATTAAAGATTTGACTTGCCATGATTAAATTAAAATTAATATTAAATATTTTCATCGCTATTTCCTCCGGATAATTTTTTATATGTACAATTCAAACTACGTATATTTTTCTTTATTTTATTAATACAATTTCAATATGTCAAGGCCGATTATTTTTTCCTGTTGTTCGTCTGTGATATTGTCATATTGTAACGCTTCAGTGAAAATGTCAGTATGAGACAGGAGCGAATTCCATTGAGCAAAAAAGAATTGAAGCGTTACAAAGTCATTCGTCAATGGATCGAAGGGTATATCACGGGAAAACAAGCTGCCGAATTGTTATCGCTAAGTCTTCGTCAGGTTTATCGCCTCAAAAAACGAGTCCTTGAGGAGGATGAAAACGGAGTCATTCACAAAAACCGGGGGCGAAAACCTGCACATGCCTTATCCGAAGACATCCGGCAAAAAATCCTGAATCTCCGCCAAAGTGAAAAATATCGGCACTGCAATGATGTCCATTTCTCCGAATTATTGGCCAAACAGGA
>NZ_BDDQ01000096.1 GCF_002003465.1 Caenibacillus caldisaponilyticus
TTTTAGAGCGGCTGGTTATTGATGTGCTTGATAAGCAAGGTTATTATGCAACGGTCGTGTCACCGATGTTGACGGATGGGAACAGTATTGCCGTTATGGTGATGCCGGCGAATGACTATGACCATTATTACGACGGTTCATATCGTCAAAACTTTGCTTTTCAGGTTATGACCAAACATGAAAACCAACTCACCGCCTATCATACGCTTTTGGATATCGCGAGCCTTTTAAAAAATATCGAGGATATTCCTAGCGCTAATGGAACGTATGAATTTGAGGGCATAGACATCACCACGGACCCGAACATTATCACGAAAGACGATAAGTATTACATTTTCGCCGCTCAATTTAGTGCGGCGCTTTTTATTAAACCAAAGGGGTGATATAGATGGCCGAAGATTTCATTCTTAATTATCGAAACAGATATGAAATCGATACGACCGGGGGAAGTGACACGCCGGAATGGGCAACGATTGCCGCGGGAATTAGCTCAGTAGATCCATCCTTTGATGATGAAACCGATGATACCCCATATTACGACGGGGAAGGTTTCTCGAGTCAAGATGTTACGGGTATTACCGCATCGCTTCAATTCAGCGGACATCGTAAATATGGAGATCCAGCCCAGGACTATATTGCCAGCCTTGCATTTGAGGTTGGTGAGAATCGCAAAACAAAATTCAGATGGACGCAACCTGATGGCAAGCAAATCACTGGGGATGTGACGATTTCAGGGATCAAAGTCACTGGCGGGGACGCCAACGCAAAAAGTGATTTTGAATTTACGGTGACGTTCAACGGCAAGCCGGAAGTCACCGATGCCGGTTCTGGGAGTGGAACTGGTGAATAATGTTCACATTGACTGATCCGCTGGAAGAGGAAATTGAGATCGAGGGGAATGTTTACCCCCTCGATCTTTCTTTTGATAATGTACTTCGCTTTTTTGATCTCATGGATGACGATACATTCTTTGATGCTGAAAAAATCGAAATTGCATTTGAAATGTTCATTGATACTGATAAGGAATTCGATTTTGAGACCAAATATAAAGTCGTTAAAACCATTGTTGAGACTTTCATAGCTTCACATAATGATTCCAATGCTGATTATTCATCAGATGGTGGAGACAGTAAACAATACTATGATCTAAAGCAAGACGCCGAATATATCTATGCATCCTTTTTGCAAGAGTATGGAATCGATCTCATCGAGCAACAAGGGAAGCTCAGGTGGGAGAAGTTTGTCGCATTGCTCGTCGGTCTCCGAGATAACACCAGATTTAAGGAAATCGTTGGGATCCGTGCGGCTGAATTGCCGCGCGGCAAAGGTATGGAAGAAGAAAGGAAGCGGCTACGTAAATTGAAACAAATTTACGCGCTAAAGAAAGACCAAAAAACAAAAGAAGCTGAATTGGATGCGATGTTCAATATGCTGGCAGGAGGGAAATAAATGGCCATTAAAATCGAGAAGAAACAAACGGAAATACCGATTGAAATCGGCGATTTGAAGTTTGCTTTTGATGTGACCGATGAATCCATACAAAGATTTCGCGAAAATGCGATAAAGATACAGCAGGAACTTGAAGTTATCAACGATGAAGAAGAAGATTTTAACAAGACAAAGGATATTCTTAAAAAAGGGTTTGATGTGATTCTTGGCGATGGCGCTTTTGAAAGAGTCTATCAAATGACGCCGAGCATTCCGTATCTGCTAAACTATTTTATCCAGTTGGTAGACGGTTTGACTGAGGAGTTAAACGACATTGGAGCATTCCAAGAGCGGGCAAACAAATATTTACGCAAGAAAAAGTGAACCTGAATAGGTTCTTTTTTTATGCCGAAAGGCAGGTGGAATAAATGGCTGACGGGAAAGTCATTATCGATGTAACGCTTGACGATGGACGGGTCGTGAAGGACGTTGCTAATCTCAACAATCAGATTTTAGGCGTTGGAAAAGCTGGAAAAACAGCGGCGCTTGGGCTTAAAACTCTTCTATCTGCAATTGGAATCACGGCGTTGGTCTCAAAAGGCATCGATATGGTGAAA
>NZ_BDDQ01000097.1 GCF_002003465.1 Caenibacillus caldisaponilyticus
TGGGAGAAGCACCCTCATGGTATATTGGTTTCGCCGCAGGAGATCAATAGAGAAGTCTTCATAACGCTTGAGTAAATCATATAAACCTTTAGTGGGAGGAACCAAAATGGCATATTTCAGTCAAGTCGGCAACATTCAATTTGAAGGAAAAGACTCGAAAAATCCCTTGGCTTTTAAATACTATGATCCCAATGCCGTTATTGGGGACAAAACCATGAAAGAAACCTTGCGTTTTGCCGTCGCTTATTGGCATACATTTACGATGAACGGTACCGATCCTTTTGGGGATGCGACGATGATCCGTCCTTGGAATGATCGGGGAGGTATGGAAGCCGCTAAAGCTCGCGTTGAAGCCGCTTTTGAATTTTTTAATAAACTGGGCGTCGAATATTTTACATTTCATGATATTGACATTGCGCCAGAAGGAGATACGCTTCGGGAAACCTATAAAAATTTGGATGTGATTGTTGCACGAATCAAAGAGTTGATGAAAGCGACGGGCATTAAATTGCTTTGGAATACCAGCAACTTGTTTGCTCATCCCCGATTCATGCGCGGAGCAGCCACGTCGCCAGATGCCGATGTCTTTGCTTATGCGGCGGCAAAGGTAAAAAAGGGACTAGAGATCGCCAAGGAGTTAGAGGCCGAAAACTTTGTCTTCTGGGGAGGACGGGAAGGCTATGAATCGCTGCTATTTACCGATATGAAACGTGAATTGGACAATTTAGCGCGTTTCTATCACATGGCGTTGGACTATGCCAAAGAAATTGGTTTCGAGGGTCAATTTCTCATTGAGCCTAAACCGAAAGAACCGATGAAACATCAGTATGATTATGATGTGGCTTCGGCTTATGCGTTTTTGCAAGAATATGGCCTTGTTGATCATTTTAAAGTAAACATAGAGGCTAACCATGCCACGTTAGCGGGTCATACATTTGAGCATGAGCTGCATTACGCCCGAATTCATGGGATTTTGGGATCTGTTGATGCCAACCAAGGCGATCTGTTGCTTGGCTGGGATACGGACGAATTTCCGTACGATATTTATACAACCACATTGGCAATGATGGAAATTTTGAAAAACGGTGGCTTGGGCAAGGGCGGTTTAAACTTTGATGCCAAAGTCAGGAGAACTTCTATTGAACCCGTCGACCTTTTCTTCGGCCATATAGTAGGTATGGATAGTTTCGCCCTTGGACTTAAGGTGGCGCACCGTCTTCTCGAAGATCGGGTACTCGAGTCATTTATTGAAGAACGATATAAAAGTTATTCGGATGGCATTGGACGTGAAATTTTAGAAGGGAAAACGGATTTCCGTCGTTTGGAAGAGCATGCGATGAATACTGATATTCAATATCGGTCAGACCGGCTCGAAATGTTGCGTGGCATTCTTAATCAATACATAAAAGAGACCGAATGACTGTAAATTCGAATCTATCGTCGGAGTCGGTCAGATAAAAGTATTTTCGAATGGCCGAAATCGGGCATCGTCATGGTGGTAGGATAAAAGATATGACGCCAAAGAGGTGTTTCCCTTGGAGTATGTCATCGGCGTTGATCTTGGCACAAGTGCCGTTAAGGTTTTAATGCTTGGTCAAGATGGGCGAGTCAAGGAAACGTGGACGGAGAGCTATTCATTATATCAAGAGCATTCGGGCTATAGTGAACAAGATCCGGAACAATGGGTGACCAAAACGAAAATCGCTTTGAAAAATTTATTGCGGAAATCCGGTATACATGCAGAAGAAGTAAAGGGCATTAGTTTTTCCGGGCAGATGCACGGGCTTGTTTTGTTGGATGAAATAGGAACTCCTCTTCGAAGGGCCATCCTGTGGAACGATACGAGGACGTCTGCAGAATGCAGAGAAATCGAGGCGACGGTTGGATTAGAAACATTGCTAAAGAATGTTAAAAATAGAGCATTTGAAGGGTTTACGCTGCCAAAAATACTATGGGTCAA
>NZ_BDDQ01000098.1 GCF_002003465.1 Caenibacillus caldisaponilyticus
RAAGCATCTAAGCACGAAGCCCCCCTCAAGATGAGATTTCCCATGACGCGAGTCAGTAAGACCCCTCAGAGATGATGAGGTCGATAGGTCCGAGGTGGAAGCGTGGCGACACGTGGAGCTGACGGATACTAATCGGTCGAGGACTTAACCAAGCGATGCAGGACCTTCGTTATCAGTTTTGAAGGTGCAACCTTCACAAGTGAAAAAAGGTCCGGTGACGATGGCGAAGAGGTCACACCCGTTCCCATCCCGAACACGGCCGTTAAGCTCTTCAGCGCCGATGGTAATGGGGGGGCGACCCCCTGTGAGAGTAGGACGTTGCCGGGCCAGAGAGGAAGTCACTTGTCACGAGTGGCTTCTTTTTGTTTGCCGGAATTCCCGCATACCATTTTTGATGGGCATGCAGATGGAAGGGAAAAGAGCAGCGTTCAGCGCTGGCGACGATGGCTCGCCCGCGCTTGGCCAAGTCTTTTAGACCGCTCGAAATCATTGTCTATAAAGCGTTCCGGAGTGATCGTCTCAAGGTCAAGACCGCCGTTTTCAGGCGCAGAAACGTAAACCTAGATTATTCATAAGAAAAAACGGGCATACGCCCGGTCTTTTTTGGGTTAGAGGAAATCTGTAATTTAGTTATGGCGGTTTACTGAAGCAGATCCACAAGGAACTAATTTGGGAGATGCCGAAAACGGTGATTTGGTCAACATATCGGATGATGATGAAATTGCAAATGGCACGTTTGATGTGATTGCGAAATGTATTATGAAAAAGAGATTTAAAACATTCATCTTTGCTTTAGCAGCAGTGTTATTGATTCCTACTTCAGCTTTTACGAGCACTGGTGATACAGACGCGAGTGACTCAGATACAGGTGATACAAACGTCGGTGACGTTGTAATATATGGAGCCGGAGATTGGGACACAATATTATCAGCTGATTATGAAGTTTCTAAGTCAGTAACTATTTTTAATATAAACCAAAAATGAACCAATTTTATTTTCCTTGGCTAAACGATTTACTGCCTTTTCCATTGTATTTTTGGTTTGTTCTCCTTTATACTCATCGGCTGATATATGAATTATAACTTCAGATTTTTTTCTATCCTGTTCAAGAACAATAGATTTTATATTATTGTATCCCTCTTTTTTCAATTCAGCTCTAAGTTTTTGAATATAGTTAGAGTTTATGGTTCGAGTAGTAATAGTGTCTAAATCATAAGGATGGCCGGTAAAAGTTTGTGTTTCAGCATTTGCTGTTGGATTAAGAAAACCAGTGATAGTTCCTCCAGCTATTACCAAACAAATTAAGGTGCTGATTGTAATCTTTTTCACCTTCTTAATTACCCCCTTTCCTCCAATATTAAGCATTTTTTTGCAAAAAATTCTTGTCTTTATTTTATTCTACAGTATTACCATTTATCCTTCTTGGATTAACCAAAAGGTTACCTACGTCAACCGAAAGTTGAGTCCGTAAAATTGTGTAAAAAGGAAATGTAAAAAGAGCCACGTTGCTTTCCCTTTGATAGAATGGACATTGACCAAAACAAAAAACAAAAAGGAGGAAAGCAACTATGGCTCAATACAATATTACAATAAGCGATGAAATCCTGCACGGGTTCTTGTCGCAAGATCAAGGACTGGCCAAACTGTTGGAACAGGTCTTGAATCAAATCCTTGAAGCCCAGTTAACGGATCAACTTGGCGCCGGCCGTTATGAGCGCACAGAGGAGCGAAAAGGCTATCGAAACGGGTCTTATCCCCGGCAATTGACGACTCGGGTGGGACGGTT
>NZ_BDDQ01000099.1 GCF_002003465.1 Caenibacillus caldisaponilyticus
TTTGGACGGCTTGTACGTGAAACTTCGCCGCGATACGGTAGAGAAAGAAGTCATTTATGTGGTGTTAGGAGTGAATGAAGAAGGGTATCGAGAAATTCTGGATTTCTTCGTGGGAGGACAAGAAAGCGCCTATGTATGGCAGGAGATTCTCCAACAGCTCTACCAAAGAGGCGTCAAGGAAGTGCTTCTTGGCGTCTTCGATGGCCTTCCGGGGCTGGAGGAAGCCTTTAAGGCGGTTTATCCGAAAGCCGATGTGCAGCGCTGTGTCGTGCACAAAGTCCGCAACACCCTAAATCGTGTTCGGAAAAAAGACCAATTCGAAGTGGCCGAGGATCTCAAGCTGATTTATCGCGCGCCGAATAAGGAGATGGCGTTACAAATGTTTCAACAGTTTGAGTCGAAATGGTCCAGCAAATATCCAAGAGAAGTTCAATCTTGGGCCAATGAGTTGGATGTCCTCCTTACATTTATGGATTATCCAAGCAGTATTCGAAGTGTGATTTATACGACCAATGCCATCGAACGAACGATCAAGGAAATTCGGAAACGTCTCAAGCCGATGAACAGTTTGAGCAGTTTAGAAGCCGCGGAAAAAGTCGTGTATTTGACCATCCAAGATTTTAATGAGAAATGGGCAGGGCGAAAGTTAAGATGATTTGCCGAAGCGCAGGAAGCCCTTCAACGAATGTTTGAAGAACGTTATTGTTAACCAAATATTGTAAATAAACAAAATAAGGGGATTCTCCCTTTCTACACAAAAGACTGAATATTCAGTCTCCTGTGTGGAGAAAATCAGTCCCCTATCAATTCAAATCCATTTCAGAGAAACCCTACCCCATTTACATTACACAAAATTCTTGACGGTACCTAATTTTTAAAACTCCTTTCCATTTATATTAATATATAATCACTAAATATAGTGATTTACATAATATGGATTTTGTTTCTCAAAATGATGCATGCCACGGCTTCACCTAGTTCACTTTATAATGATTTCTCCTCCAATATCTTGTTTATCGGATTGTCTATAGCGCCAATTGAACTTAAAAGCTATTTCTTTGACGTCGTCAGGTAATCGGGGGCTAATGACAAATTGTAGGTCAATATGTTGATTACTGCCTGAACCACCTGAAAAATAGCAATCATAATCCGGACCTATATATAAGTCCCATTCTGTTGGTTCTCGATGATGTTGTTCCGTGTTATCCACACTGTCGTCAATATGAAGGTTTAGAACACTCGCATTATCATATTGTTGTAAATGTGTTATATAATAAATTCTTGTTCCTTCATTATAAAATTTCATGACAGGCTTTATATTGCGAAATCCGGTAGGCTCAACTTTTGGTTGGAACAGTTTATCATTGCCCATGACTCGAAATATGTAACGTAAATGGTCTTCGTATAATCCGAATTCTTCGGCCCATTCTTTGATTTGTTCAATTGGTGGAAAACTTTGGTTAAAATTTGAAATTGATTTTCTCTTAGCTATCAGTTCGCAAAGTTGTTTATCAAGAGTGCGAAGCTTTTCATTGTAATGCTTTGCTGGATGATCTTTTTGATAGCTGTCCAAAAGAAATCACTCCATTCCATGTTAATTAGGGTTTGTCACATAAAGCGTATCGTCCGACTCTTCAAAGTTTTCCTGTGTATCAATATTATACCAAATTTAGATGATGTATAAAAGTTTGTGTAAAGCATTTTGCTAGACCAAAAGAAAAAAGGTAGGGTATTCTCTGATTTAGCCATAACACATTCCAGAGAAAGGAGTACCCTACCTATGTCTAAAAGAAGTATACCGAATGTCGACTGGGCAAATCAACTGGAAAGTGTTATTCGTCAATTTGTGAAAGAAAAATTAGAGCTGATTATGCGGGAAGAAATGAAAAATTTCCTCGAAATCGAACAGGCTGGAACACCGAATATGAGAAACGGCTACTATCAGCGAAATCTAGATACGCA
>NZ_BDDQ01000100.1 GCF_002003465.1 Caenibacillus caldisaponilyticus
CTTGGTTAAACCCATAATAGGGATTGCAAGCATGGACCATCATTTCGATACCATTAAAAGTCACCTTAGATTTAACTTTTAGAGGTTTACAATTAGGCGTATTGACGGTGTCCATAAAGATAATCCCTTGCGTTTCGATTTCTTCCCCATTAGCATCCATGCGGATTGCCGTTTTGGGTTCAAAGCGAACGCAATCGATCGTTTCCGGATCGCCCCACGACTCCCCAAAATTGCCTTGGCCTAGATATTCCTCGTAAACAATAGAATGTATGAGAAGTTGTTTAGGAATTGGACGAATAATGGGCACGTTGCACCACATCCAATCCACGATATAGAAGGCCTGTTGGCTCCAAATAGGCCAAAGCATTTGGGCTGATTCGATCTGCATTTTTATTATCGTTTGCTTGCGATCCGCCATAGCTGAATGAGCCGATAGAAACATTACCAATGGTTTGCGCTCCGGCGTTCACATCGGCATCTCCACCCATGACGACGTAATATTCCACCTGTGCAGCAGTCGCCTTCTTAACATACTCCTGAACCACTGGAGCTAATGCGTTAAAATCACTGATTTTAAAACCGGTCACTTGATCAATAAGATCACTTGCCCGTTCAATATATTTATCCAATTCTGAGCCCGCGTCAGCCCCTCTGTACGTGTTTTGATAGTAATCAGCATCAATGTAACCCATCCAGCAAAACTCCCCTCAGAAGGGAAAAGAGGGCCGTTATTTGCCCTCTTCTTTCTTATTGGATTTCTTCGGTTTTAAATCTTCTTCCGTCACTTCTTCATACCCGAGTGTTTTGAGTTCTTTGATCTTGGCTGCATTATCCTCACGCAAAATCACATTTTCCTTACGCAAAATAGCCATTAAAACCCCTCCTATCAAGACTTGGCCGTCGTACCATATGAAGCAACGACGCCATCGGCTTTATTTTTGAGAACAAACAAGTCATGATAGAGACGATTTTGGTAAAGATAACCGTCACCTTGAGTGTGTTGCCCGGGCGCAAACAAGTAAACAGAGTTTAATTTAGCCTTCGCAACAATCGCACCGCGGTAAACGATTATCCAGTTCAAAGCGTACGATCCGGGCGCAGCAACAAATCCATCCGTGAAATCAAAGGAAGTATGAAACCGGTCGACATCAAATACTTCGACCAAGCGGATACCATCTAACGTAGTGACACGGGTTTCAATCACGGTTCCGGCATTGTCCAAGTTAATTTGGCCTTTGCCTTCCTTATATTGCTCGATGGCGTCCATGACGTCAGTAGATACATAAGCGACGAGATTCGCGGTCCCATATTTGCGGACTTTCTTAATGTCCCGTTTAAGCTTGGCCACAACATCATCCGGCGAAACATCTTCGCTCGTCGCATTACCGCTTGCGATGGCTTTCGTGGCCATTTTCGAAAAGCGATAAGCGTCGATTTCCGGCCCGGCATGTTCATTCAAAAATACTCGAGTGAGATTGGCCGCGCTTGCCGCTTGGTTAGACTCATCAACATCCATTTGATCCACGAAGAATTCGACGTCACGGTCAAACGAGAGCGTATACGGTTCATGGGTGACTTCAACCGTGCCGCGGTTATACCCACCATTGCGGCTATGGGTTTTGTAGCCACTAACAGAAAGAGTCGGAACATGAAAAGTCCGAGCACCCATCCATTGAACATTCGGTGTTTCCAAATCGTTGGTTAAAGTCGCTTGTTTAATCACTTGATCAAGTTCTTGTTGATATTGTTCAGCGTAGTTAATAACGTTTCCCATTAGCTATTTCCTCCTTTTAATCCAAGCGCGGCGATGAATGGGTCCGTCGCGCCCCCTTTTTGATGTTGCCCTGTTGTAAATATGGGCTTTTTGCCATTATCCTCTTGTGCATCTTGCTGTGCTTTGAAATGCGGATATTTCTCAAGCACTTTTTGAATGGCTTGGTCCATATCCACTTCATCAGTCACAAGATTTTTGGCCAGGACTACAACATCCTCGACCGATTCAGCTTTAACGCCAGCTTTTAAAGCGGAAAGCTGTGCTTTGAGCGTTGCATTTTGCTCAACAAGAGAACCTTTTTCCTTCTCCAAAGATTCTAGGCGTTCGGTCTGTTTCTGCGCCTCGGTTTTTTGGCTGTCCTGCCATTCTTTGAATTTTTTGAGACCCTCTTTAGCATTTTCAAAGTCTTCGATACCCAGCTGCCGCAGCAGCTTTTCGGTGGCCTTTTTCGTCTCGCGCGCGACAATATTGTTTACGTCTTCCTGGGTGAATGTCTTATTATCCTGTTGATCTTGTTGCTGTTGTTGAGATTGGTCTCCCCCAGCGTTTTGGTCCGGTTGCTGGTCACCGGATTGGCCGCCACCATTGTCATCTGCGGCGAAGAATTTGAAATTCAAGCGATATAGAAAATCGTTCATAAGATTCATAGTTTAGCCCTCCAATTATGGATAATGATTCTTCCGTTTTCTTTAACGCCCACTACGGATAAACGGGCAAGAAAAAAGCCGTATCATTTCGATACGACTCAATAGATCTGTTCTCGATTATACCGACGCGTTCTATCGGTCTGCTTAATAAATTCCCTCATGACAGCCTGTCGCTCTCTTACCTTAGCCGCTGCCAGCTTTGCTCCTTCATCATCACCCATGGCTTCCATCATGGCTTTTTCGCGTTTAGCTTCCCGA
>NZ_BDDQ01000101.1 GCF_002003465.1 Caenibacillus caldisaponilyticus
TGTCCTCAAAACCATCGTTGCGGTAGGCGGCGCGGCCGCCTCTTACTTATTTGGGGGGTGGTCGTCGTTGCTGTCTATCTTGCTCACATTCGTCATCATCGACTATATATCCGGCTTTGCTGCGGCAGCGATTGCCGGCAAACTCAATAGCGAAGTCGGGCTTGTCGGCATTGCAAAGAAGGTCGGCATCTTTGCGATCGTTGCCGTTGCTCATCTCGTCGATAGCGTTCTGGGTGATTCACATATGCTCCGTGACGGAGCGATTTTCTTCTATCTCGCGAATGAAGCATTGAGCATTATTGAAAATGCCGGCCGGATTGGATTGCCCATTCCTGACCGACTCAAAAACGCTGTCGAGGTCTTGAAAAATGGGAAACAGGGGGAATGATTCATGTCGTATATTCGCGGCATTGACGTCAGTCATCATCAAGGCGACATTAGCTGGGCGAAGGTTGACGACGATATTCGTTTTGTCTTCGTGAAGGCGACGGAAGGCACTTCATACGTGGATCCGAAATTTCACACCAATGTCTCCGGAGCGAGGACGAGCGGCAAAAAGGTTGGGGCGTATCACTTCGCTAGATTCTCGAATGTGAAAGAAGCGCAGGCCGAAGCTCTCCACTTTCTTTCGGTCGTGAACGACTATGATCTTGACTTCCATATCCTAGACCTCGAAGTCGGCGCCGGCGATTTGACGGATGCATGCAAGGCTTTCTTTGAAGTCCTCCGCGATCACAAGCGCGGCGGGCTTTTCTTATATTCATTCCCAGCGTTTATGAGAGCGCATTTAAAGCCGCAAGTTGTGGATAGCGATGTGAAATTGTGGATTGCTCACCACGGCGCCAAGTCCCCGACGTTCTACTATTGGCCGGATTGGAGCATTTGGCAATATTCTTCGACGGCGAAAGTCAACGGGATTGCCGGAAATGTCGACGTCAACTATGCGAAACCGGAGCTTTTCGACGGCGCCAAGCCCGCCAGCAAACCGAAAGCGAAGCCGGCCGCCGGAGGATTGCTCCGGCGTGGCGATCGTGGACCAGCGGTGAAAGATGTGCAGCTGCAACTCAACGCAAAAGGCTTCAACTGCGGCGCCGCTGACGGTATTTTTGGGCCGAAAACTGAATCCGCCGTCAAGTCGTTCCAGAAAGCCGCTCATATTGCGGTGGATGGCATAGTCGGGCCGCAAACGAGGGCCGCTCTCGCGAAGTATCAGAAGCCGAAAGCGGCGTCCAAAAAAGCATCCGTCCCGTACCCCGGCCACCTGATCAAACGCGGAAGCCGGGGCAAGGATGTTGAACGGGTGCAGCGGGCTGTCGGTGTGAAGGTTGACGGGATTTTTGGCCCGCAAACCGAGGCCGCGGTCAAGGCATATCAAAAGCGGCACGGCTTGGCTGCGGACGGCATCGTCGGGCCGAAGACGTGGGCTGTGATGTTCTGATGTTTCATGATCTGGTCGAGCTGATCAAGCTCAAATACATGATCAAATTTGAGATTCTTACGAAATTCTGGTGGCTGTGGCTGGCTATGATGGCCGTGGCCGCCGTTTTCATATTCAACGATCAAAAAAGGAGAGGATAATATGAAAAACCTTCTGCTTCATACCGTTCCCGTCATCGTTCTGGCCCTCGCTGCCATCTTCGGTCTGTCGGCCGAGGAGCAAAACGAACTCACCCAAGCGCTCACGGCGTTGATCGGCGCCGTCTTTGCGATTGTGCCGATTGTGGTTCATCACCGGGAACGGAAGAAAAACGAAAATCAATGAGCAAAGCCCCCGTACCGATGTGGTGCGGGGGTTATTTTTTTTGTCTATAAAAAGTCAGAAAATAAAAACTTTAATTTTTGTGGTGACAAGGTATTGACGTGTCACCACAAGATGATATACTAGAATCAGAAAAGGAAACCAAAAGGAGGAAATCAAAAATGCAAAAGAAAGAAGTGATGCGCAGGGCTTGGGAAATCGCGAAACAAGGTCAACGTCGGTTCGGTGGCAAAGTCGTTGAATATTTGGCAGAAGCGCTCCGGATGGCTTGGGCTGAAGTTCGGGCGCCGAAAACCGTCCGTTTCGGCGTCAACCATCAACCAAGCGGCGGCCGGGAATGGGTTGCCGAAATCGTCGGACGTCATCCCCGTTTCAAATTCGATCGCGTGTTTCTGAACGCGGCTGAAAGGAAATGGAGCTCTTCAGGAAAAACTGGAACAACCTATTTTGAATTGAAGGAAGGCCGCATCTACGAAGTGAACGAGCCGTGGAAAGGTCGCTATTTTGTCGCCGTAGTCGGCGGAAAGATCGTCGATGTGACTGTGGACGATGTAGAAAAGAATATCGCATGAGGTGACAACAGTGGGGTTAATCAAACGCCAATTCAGAATCGAGGATACTCTTTGGGCTCGGTGGCAACGGGCAAACAATCGAGCCGCAACAAATGGCAGCGAATTGATCAGGAGGTTCATTGAAGAATACACCACTAAAAAGGAGAAGGAGCTGAACATCATGGCTCAAGTCGTTGAGACAATCGCCCGACGCGATGACTTCCCGATCGACGGTGAAGCATACGTCGTCGGGAAAGTCGATGACGGACGGTACTTCTTCGCCTGGGGCCCGTCCTATCCGTTCGCGGATGATGTTCCGTCGTACCAA
>NZ_BDDQ01000102.1 GCF_002003465.1 Caenibacillus caldisaponilyticus
GCAGGACCTTCGTTATCAGTTTTGAAGGTGCAACCTTCAACAAGTGAAAAAGGTCCGGTGACGATGGCGAAGAGGTCACACCCGTTCCCATCCCGAACACGGCCGTTAAGCTCTTCAGCGCCGATGGTAATGGGGGGGCGACCCCCTGTGAGAGTAGGACGTTGCCGGGCCTTGCCTTACATATTCCATGACATTCCGCAGTAGCTCAGTGGTAGAGCAATCGGCTGTTAACCGATGGGTCGCTGGTTCGAATCCGGCCTGCGGAGCCAGATGCTTCCATAGCTCAGTTGGTAGAGCGCTTCCATGGTAAGGAAGAGGTCGCAGGTTCGAGCCCTGTTGGAAGCTCCATTAAAAAGCTTATTATGATGGGGTTTCGTCATAACGACGAAACCCCGTTTAATTTTAGGAAGAGGTCAATTGCAAACGAATTGCTAACGTTCGGATTCCGAAATATTTTTTTCATGGAAAAATAATTCCTCAAACTTGGCTGCTGCTGCTTCCTGTAATCCGGGTAAGACATGGGAATAGGTATCCAATGTAATGCGAATATTTGCATGGCCAAGACGCTCACTGACGACTTTAGGATGAATGCCTTGTTTCAATAGGATTGTGGCATGTGTGTGCCGTAAATCATGGAAGCGAATCGGTGGCAGTCCGCTTTTCTTTAAAAGGCGCTTCCATACACGGTCAAAATTCCTTGGGATGATCGGCGTTCCTAATGATGTGCAAACGACAAGCCCATGATCTTCGTAATATGCCCCGTTTTTGAGTTTCTCTTTTTTAATTGTCGTATAATGCTGCTTAAGAACGTCGATTGTATTACCTGTCAATACAATTGTGCGGCGGCCGGCATTGGTTTTTGTTTCTTGAAAACGATCACCGCGGTTAGATAGGGTCTGATTGACTGTAATCGTTTTCCTATGCAGGTCAATATCTTTCCATCGAAGACCAAGAATTTCTCCTTTTCTCATCCCCGTTGTAATCGCTAAAAAGAAAGCTATATATAGCCGATCATTTTTTGCGACATTCAAAAAATGTCTCGCCTGTTCTTCAGTCCAAAACCGCATTTCTTTTCTTCCTATACGAGGCGGATCCACTAACAGCGCTGGGTTTTTATATATGAACCCATATCGGTAAGCTGCATTTAAAGATGCTTTGATGATGTTGTGTATCTTTGAAATGGATGCAGGAGCAAGATGCTCTTTCTCATTGAGATATGAATAGAATCTCTGTAGATGTACTGCGTTGATTTTTGATATTGAAATATGGCCCAATTTGGGAGCGATATGTTTCGAGATTAAATAG
>NZ_BDDQ01000103.1 GCF_002003465.1 Caenibacillus caldisaponilyticus
ATCGTCTTTCCTCCTGTATAGCCCTGTTGTCGAATTTCGAAAAATAACTTTTCGCTATTGAACACCCCATCCTCTAACATTCGTTTTTGAAGATACTCTTTAAATGGATCTAACTTGCTTTTTCTTTGTTTTCGCTTAGATTTGGAAGGGGGATTGGGGGAGTGAATATATTTTCGAACGGTTTTCCGATCAATCCCCAACTCCCTCGCAATATCGGAAATACTCATTCCCCTTTCATACATCTCTTTGATCATAAAAAATTCCCCTCTCGTAATCACGAACCATAGCTCCTCTCATTGACACTATGGTTCTATTGTAAGTGGGGAATTTTATTCCGGCTATATTGGGGATTTTATCATCGGCTTTAACACGTTCATTGCGATGTTAATGATGATAGCAGTATTGAAGCCGCTTTTTTAGAAATTAAGAATAAAATCGGTGTGATTCATGGCCTTGTACACTCTATCTCTTTCGCAAATAAGGAAGAATTAAAAGGAGAGTACGTGAACACTTCGCGAGAAGGTTTTATTTTAGCGCAAAATTCAAGCGCCTACTCTCTTGTGGCCGTAACAAAAGCGGCAAAGGAATTAATGATCCATGGCGGGAGCATCGTGGCTCAATCCTATTTAGGAGCTGAGCGGGTCGTTAAAGGGTATAATGTCATGGGCGTAGCGAAAGCTTCATTAGAAGCAAGTGTCAAATATTTAGCTGAGGATTTAGGTAAATATAACATTAGAGTGAATGCCGTTTCGGCGGGCCCGGTCCGTACCCTTGCGGCTAAAGGTGTCTGGCTTTAATGATATCTTTTCAATCATCCAAGAAAAGGCTCCTCTAAGAAGAAATATCGATCAAGACGAAGTGGGGGACGCCACCCTATTTCTTCTTAGCGATCTTGCCCGCGGGATCACCGGAGAAATTTTGCACGTCGATGCAGGCTACCACATTTTAGGGGTATAGTCTCTCATTAAATTAAACAAAGATATGTTTTCACCGAATAGATAGGTTGTTGTTGCGATGTTTTTTCTGGGATTTAAATTCTTAAACATTTAACAAAGGTTGATCGGCCGTTGCGTACGTGACTTGTTAATAGTTCTAAGGGGAAAAGTCACCTCATAGCTCCGTTAAGCGGAGAACTTCAACTTGGCATGGAGCCTCTGCGATGATATGAAAAAACCGAAAAAATCAAGAGCTAACAGAACGATCACGCCGTTGCTCCATGTCCGTTGATCCCTTTCTTTTCGAGAAGAAAGTAATCATGTATCTCCACATTCATTAAACACGAATGGCGCTGACGGCTATTCTTCCACTTCCTTCGCCGTGTTTTTTGCACTGTTTTCCAGGCGGTCAAAGGATTTCGTTTTGAGCTTGTCAGGCGTTACCCACACATATCCTTTCCGTTTATCCGTCTCCCGTATCGCCATCTCAGTATTTTCATCAAAGTGTGCCGTCGATATTAAAAAATGTCGAAATGAGCTCTGTCGGCCTCCTCAGTATCATCATCGATAAAGCCCGCAATGTGCAAAGTCGGCAGCAAAGCCCCCCATGAAACGAAAAAATGAAATGCCTCATTCCGTTCACGAGTCACATTTTCGTAAGTAAAGAAGCCTTGCCATATCCCCGGTATCCCAGACTTGAAATTAAGGGTTCGCTTGCATCGTTTTGCCGTTTTTTGTCCAGCTACATGAGCACGAAATAAAAGGCGGCCTCCGTAATCGAAACACATGATCAACGCGTCGAGTGGTGGCCAACCTGTGAAGAATTGGGACTTGGGATCCAAAAATTTCACCGATTCGGCCGCCGCGTGATTGAATCGCCTATGCACAGCTGGGCTTCGTTAGCCGTCTTTTTAAAACTGACGCCATGTGTGGAACACCTTGTATTTCCGCGCCACAATCCGTTGGCCGAATACGGATCGATCACGCTAGGATGCAACTCAATCGGCGAGAGGCTTCGCTGCAAACGGCGTTCTTTGAGATGCTGACAGAGCCGCCAAACCTTTTCAAGTGGCGATCTGAGCGGCGGATTGAACGGCTTGTAGTATGGCGAGGTTGGCGCGTTCGTTCTTTTTCAGATAGATCCGGTTTTCCCGAGTGAAAACATGGGTGTCGGGCACCGGCCACTCCCCGCACACGTCCATGCCGACGACCGTTCTCCGTTCCAATACCTCCAAAAGGATCGCCTCCAACTGTTCCAAGGTCATATTCCCTTGATCCCAATGGGTTTTGCCGTCTCTTTCACACAACACGTCTTTGTCGATGCTGATGTAGACGTGTTCGCCGCACGCCGCGGCGATTTCGGCGGGTGTCGCGTCGGGCAACAGGCAGACTTTATCCCGTACGTCATCGGGAATGTGTTCATAAGCGGAATCGCCCGGGCCGACGACGACCGCTTTTTGCAATGGCGGAACCGTGCGGAGGGCGCGCGTTACCCATGTGCCGCACGTGAGCAAATCGTGATCTTCCATTAAATCGGTATGGTGATCGAGAAGCAGAAGGGTAAAAGGTGTCGAGATGGTTTGCATGAAGAGGTAGGTGATGTAGTGAAAATTGCCGCTGCCGATGAAAGTGATACCCGGCCGCCAGGTATGCAAAAGGCGGGCGCGGATGGCGGCCAAAGCCTCGTCGTCACAGTACAAATTTTTTCCTTGTATATCACTCAAGTCGATCCAATGGTGGGGAAAACGGAGCAGTTGTTGTTGTCGTTCATAAGAGGCATCCAGGTTTAAAACATAAATCTCGCGGTTCAACAATCCCATAACAGGCCACTTCCTTTGCATGAAGTCCTCGTACGCGGATTTGTCAACCCATCAAGATTTTCTCGGATGCACGATAGATTCGATTGCTTATTCTTCTTATTACATATTAATACATTTTTTCACTGGAATGGGGTTTGCAAGTCCGGACATCCCGTCATTCACCAAGTGGTTTTGACGTTCCCGCATCCCATGTTTTAATAGGAAATTTGGACCCGTTACGCGGGCGTTTGCGGGTAAGCCAGCAAATAAGCGGGGATCGCGTTATGAAAAGAAGCGATCGCGCGCCATCGGCATCAAAGTAACGAGAAATAACAAAACGATGATGTATAAAATTTTGTGTAAAGCATTTTGCTAGAACAAAAGAAAAAAGGTAGGGTATTCTCTGATTTGGACCACAACACATTCCAGAGAAAGGAGTACCCTACCTATGTCTAAAAGAAGTATACCGAATGTCGACTGGGCAAATCAACTGGAAAATGCCATTCGTCAGTTTGTAAAAGAAAAATTAGAACTGATTATGCGGGAAGAAATCAAAAATTTCCTCGAAATCGAACAGGCTGGAACGCCGAATATGAGAAACGGCTACTATCAGCGAAATCTAGATACACAATATGGCCGGATTGAGGGTCTTTTGGTTCCAAGAGACCGAAACGGGGAATTTCAAACACAGTTGTTTGCCCCTTACCAA
>NZ_BDDQ01000104.1 GCF_002003465.1 Caenibacillus caldisaponilyticus
CGAAAAATGGATATCGGGACGCAAATACCTGGATATGTCCGACTATTGGCAGTGGCGGAAAACGAAAGAGTTAGGCGTTCAAACGATGAATCAGGAAGTTTCGGCGATCAAGAAAGTGGGATAATTTCTTCGACGTGTCAAGGAGAACGTGAAATACCTCGGAAGCGAGGAGTTGCCGCGAAAGCGCCTTGACACACCTGTACTTTGACAACAATGATCATTAGTCCGGGAAGGCGACCGGCAGGGAGACTTGCCGGACTTACCTGCCATACGTCAGGTCATCAGGTCCATCTTTCTATCAAAGGGAAATTTACACAATAAAATGGACTTGACCAAAAGATAATTGTTACAAAAAGAGTTATTTTATGCCCCACTGTCATATCAATGAATTTCATTGGGTGCAAATGAATATAAAAAAAAATGAAATAAAAAATGCTTATAGCTATAAAGTAATATATTAGCAGTTTTATATACTTACTTATTTTAATATACCTCGGTTTAATTCAGCCTCGTCGTGCCGTTATTCAATAATTACAAATAAGGGTATATACGCCAAATATAAAAACTATCCGTACGTTTAGAGCAATTCCTTGATTATTAGTAGCGTGCAACCTAATAAGAAAGATATGTCCTCTAAACCGGTAGGTCTGATGCTTCCCCGAAGGAAGCTCCTCACTAAAAACAGCATGACACTTCAAGTCATACCAACGTCGAACTTGAATCAATAGAAAGAGCTTTTTCCCAAAAGGTCGAGACCTCGAACCTTTCGAACGCGCTGAACATGAAGTTCGACCTTAGTGAAACCGCAATGGGGGCACCGTTTTGGCCCGGTATGAGGCATCACACGAAGAAGAATTCGATTTTCCTGTTCTTGTTGGTTTAATATCGTGAATTATTCTAGTGAGATAAACAAATATTTGTTTTCAATCGCTATTTCCTCCATTCGTTTTTTTAAGCCTAGAAAAAGGATTACCAGGAAATAGCGAGTTTTTTCATGTTCATTCAACTTTTCCGCAGAAAATGACCATGAATCCTGATTTTAAAGATTTTTTCTTGTCTCTATAGTAATACCCAGCATTTAGAATCGAATAATGCATTACTATGGATCATTTTCCCAATTCATTTGCTATGTCTCACTATATCTAGAAAAAAACACTTTTGATTCTTTGTAAGACACATGGTAAGTCATTCTAAAGGTTACTTGTCACATATTCATTAGATAAGTTCATTGATTAATAGTACCAAGCAACCTAGCAACACAAGTATTATCACTTTTAGGTATTTTGCTCTAAATATTTTCATCATAATTATTTCATTTTCCTCATTCTTTATTTCTTTTCCGATGCGATCGATTTGTAATATTGCCAAAGAAAATAATAAAATACCAAGTAAAATTAAAAATATTTTTATAAATATCATTTAAATCATCCTTTTTAAATTTATAATTCAGGTGTGTCTCCAGATTGACTATAAAGGCAATCTAGAGGTCAAGTCCATTTTATTGTGTAAATTTCCCTTTGATAGAAACATGGACCTGATGACTTGATGGATGGCAGGTAAGTCCGGCAAGGCGACCGGCAGGGAGACTTGCCGGACAAACAATCATGTTGTCAATGAACAGGCGTGTCAAGGCGCTTTCGCGGCATATCCTCGCTTCGCTGCGGTATTCCACGTTCCCCTTGACACGACAAAGTCATTATCCCACTTTCTTGATCGTGGAAACTTCCTCGTTCATCGTTTGAACTTCTTGACTTTTCGTTTTCCGCCACTGCCAATAGTCGGACATATCCAGGTATTTGCGTCCCGATATCCATTTTTCGTCCATTTCGATCAACACGGCGCCTAC
>NZ_BDDQ01000105.1 GCF_002003465.1 Caenibacillus caldisaponilyticus
TTCGGGATATCCCCAGATGGCTTGCCGATCGATCAGCCTCGCGTATGAGAACTCATCCGGTCCGTGGGCTGCCTGGAACTGCTCATTTCCAGCACGGGGATCCGGAGGAACGGCCTACGGGTTAGACGTTCAAGCAAGAACCTGGGGATGCAGACTTTATAAGTAGTCATCGCTACAAGGAGAGTAAGCATTGACCCAAACGATCCTAAGACCATTATCCGGGAACATCGCGAAGCGTCCAAGTCCGAAATTTGTATTCCGGGCGAGCCCGGAATACAAAACCTATATTCACTTGTCAATGTGCAAAAATGAACTGGAAATTGACATCAACCATGGATTTGAAACTTATTATACGAGGAGAAAAAAAGAGGAGGGCTGACCGAGGATTTATTATATAGACATATCGAACATCTGCGCCGTTTAAATCAAAAGGGCAAGTTGTTCCTTTGCGGTCCATTCCAAGATAATGACAAAGCGATGCCAATCTTGGTTTGTCAGGCATTGGATGAAGCGATAGGCCTCGTTGAGAGCGATCCGTTCGTTAAAGAGGGATATTATGCCGCATATGAAGTGAATGCGCTCATTGAAGCAAATGAGGAAAACAATTGGTTAACCGAAATCCCCCAAACGCTGAAAAACTTAACGAATTAAAGACATTTTAAGGATTCGATGGCACGCGTTTAAATTGTGAGAGGGCTTCCCCTCATCTAGATAGGGGCTTTTTGCCTTAGACCACCATTGGGCGGCAAACGACCTTTAATTAAGAGATCGGAGGAAATCTTTGTGAATCCATCCTTCATCCATTGCTTTTAAAACGTTTATCCATTTTTTCCCTGGATATTAAAATGGGTATCCGCAATTCCCTTACTTTTTGCCACGTTTAATAACGTGTGGTTGATCTCATGGCGTCCGCCGCTTTCAGTATGGTTTGTTCCTTCCATGATATCGCTCATCGAAATGTCCCCGAACCCTTAACCCCGGGCTGAATGTTCCTGTCCTCGTCAGGATATCTTCCAACCAAAATTTAACTTGCCCAAACTTGTTTGAAATAACTTCAATCATTTAAACGGATGCAAAATCGAGTTGAGTCCGTAAAATTGTGTAAAAAGGAAATGTAAAAAGAGCCACGTTGCTTTCCCTTTGATAGAATGAAAGTGAACCAAAAACCAAACAAAAAGGAGGAAAGCAACTATGGCTCAATACAATATTACAATAAGCGATGAAATCCTGCACGGGTTCTTGTCGCAAGATCAAGGACTGGCCAAACTGTTGGAACAGGTCTTGAATCAAATCCTTGAAGCCCAGTTAACGGATCAACTTGGCGCCGGCCGTTATGAGCGCACAGAGGAACGAAAAGGCTATCGAAACGGGTCTTATCCCCGGCAATTGACGACTCGGGTGGGACGGTTGACCTTGCGCGTGCCGCGGACAAGGGATGGGGAATTTTCCA
>NZ_BDDQ01000106.1 GCF_002003465.1 Caenibacillus caldisaponilyticus
CGAATGCTGACTACAAAAGTGGAGCTTCGATCGAGCGAAGACGGATCGGATTATATCGAAGGATATGCGCTGAAGTTTGAAAGATGGTCAGATGTACTCGGGTTTTTCGTACCATTCCGTGAGATCATCAGTCAATCCGCACTCGATGGTGCTGACATGTCAAATGTAGTGGCATTGTTCAATCACGACCAAAACATGCCTCTCGCGAGGAACACGGTATCATCCGGTGCCGGTTCGCTTGAATTGTCGGTTGACAATATTGGTTTGCGATTCAAATTGATTCCGACTGATACGAGCTACGCAAAAGATTTGATCGCAAATGTACGGGCTGGCGTCGTGAATCAATGTTCGTTTGCATTTTCTATCGCCGAGGATGGCGATGAGATTTCATATAACGAAGAGCTTGGCATCTACGAACGGCGTATCAACAAGTTTGAGCGCATCTATGACGTATCGGTGGTGACATCGCCGGCATATCCGGACACGGAAGCGGTGGTTGGACAACGAAGTTTGAAGAAATTTGAGGAACTCGAACAGGAGAGAAGCCGTCCAAGTACCGAAGACATCGAAAAATTGAGGTTTGAACTCGACCTGTTAGAAATCTAACGGGTCGTTTTTTATTACAAAAAATTATGGAGGAGTGGAGAGAACATATGGATCCGAAAGAACGTGAATTACGTCAGAAACTCGCTGATAAGTTGGAAGAAGCGCGCAAACTGTTGGATGAAGGGAAATTGGAAGAAGCTCGCAAGGCCAAAGATGAAGCCAAGTCATTGAAAGAACAAATTGATGCGTTGGAAGAACTCCGCGGCTTGGAAGATGAAGCAAAGCGCGGCGTTGATATGCCGCAGGCGCCGGGTATCATCCCGGAACGCAAGAAAGATGATGAAGAAACCGCATATCGTAGCGCATATCTCAAGTGGATGCGCGGCAAGCCGATGAGCGCGGAAGAACGTTCGTTGCTTGAATCCCGTGCCATGACGGAAGGCAGCATGGAAGACGGCGGATATATCGTTCCGCAAGACATTCAAACGAAAATCAATGAGTTCAAACGGCAACTCGTCGCGTTGGAGCCTTTTGTCCGCACGGAAGCTGTAGTCACCAATACAGGTTCGCGTGTGATTGAGAAGCTGGCGGATATGGTGCCGTTCACACAATTGACGGAGGCCGGAAATATTCCGGACACTGATAGCCCGAAATTCGATAGGATTCCGTATTCTATCAAAGATTATGGTGGCATTCTCCCGCTTTCAAACAATCTTTTGTCCGATACGGACCAAAATCTCATGAACTATGTCGCAAACTGGATTGCGAAGAAATCCGTCACTACTCGCAACAAACTCATTCTTGATGTCGTGAAAACCTTCACCGCTAAATCTCTTGATAGTGTAGATGACATCAAGGAAGTGTTGAACGTCGAGCTGGACCCGGATTTGGCGGCTGGCGCGGTCATAATCACCAACCAGGATGCCTTCAATTGGCTCGATCAACAAAAAGACAATATGGGTCGCTATCTGATCCAACCTGATCCGACTCAACCTAACCGCAAGATGCTGTTCGGAGTTCCCATCACGGTGGTAGCTAATCGTTTGCTGCCGTCCGACACGACATCTGGTGTGGTTGCTCCTGTCATCATCGGAAACTTGCAAGAGGCCGTCGTGCTGTTCGACCGTCAGCAGTTGTCGATCGCAAGCACCAACATCGGCGCCGGTGCTTTTGAAACCAACACCACCAAAGTCCGCGCTATTGAACGTATGGACGTCAAACCGTTCGACACCGGTGCGGCGTTCTATTGCTCGTTGACTGTGCAATCAGCGTAATCGAAGTAGGCGCGTCCAAAACGACGCGCCTTTCCTCTTCTTGTCGGAGGTGAGGTGATGGTAAAACTCGAGGATGTAAAAACTTTTTTGCGCATTGATGGTCCGGACGATGATGCGCTGATCCAGTCTTTGATCGATGCGTCTATAGAATATTTGGCAAACGCGGCCGATGCCAACATTGACACGTCATCAAAACTCTATGATCTCGCTCAAAAGATTCTCATCACGCATTGGTATGAGAATCGCGAACCGGTTGGAAAAGCCGATATGTTGCCGTTCAGCCTGGATTCTATGATTCTTCAATTGCGCTATACGGCTCAGGATAGCGATGAAAGTGGTGGGGCATCATGAGCAAAGTTTCTGAATATCGCCACCGCATCACGCTTCAAAAACAAGTCGAAATCGTGGATGATGAAGGTTTCCCATCGACGGATGGAGATTG
>NZ_BDDQ01000107.1 GCF_002003465.1 Caenibacillus caldisaponilyticus
CCAAAAAACTTTCAATTCCTCATAGGTAAGATCTAAACGCTTTCTCCAATATGGGAAAGCGGTTGGAGCAGCGTACTTTCAATTCCTCATAGGTAAGATCTAAACGGACCTTGATCTTCATGCTCCACCCCTCCCAAAAAACTTTCAATTCCTCATAGGTAAGATCTAAACAAAAGATTGACATGGTAATGAGTTTCACGAACGCAACTTTCAATTCCTCATAGGTAAGATCTAAACCCAAATGCGGGAGATGCGGGTATTCATTTGTTGGAAGACTTTCAATTCCTCATAGGTAAGATCTAAACCCCATTTAGGCATCGGGGCAACGCGCCGATTTGCTTTCTTTCAATTCCTCATAGGTAAGATCTAAACCAAATTGAGCTATTCCGGTGGCCTAACTGGAGAAATTCTTTCAATTCCTCATAGGTAAGATCTAAACTTGTGGACTATGTAACCGACCGTCACGGAATGTTCACTTTCAATTCCTCATAGGTAAGATCTAAACGAAGGCCGCCGCGGCTACGACGGCCGAATCAAAATACTTTCAATTCCTCATAGGTAAGATCTAAACGTCTGCTATACTCAACTAGCCATTCATCCGGAACCATCTTTCAATTCCTCATAGGTAAGATCTAAACTTATTGAGACATACCGCTAAACTTACGGCGCTGGGCTTTCAATTCCTCATAGGTAAGATCTAAACTTTGGGACAGCCTGACGGGTATCATATGGCGGGATGACTTTCAATTCCTCATAGGTAAGATCTAAACAACTGATCGAAGCGCTCGAACAAGTGAACTCGGAAACTTTCAATTCCTCATAGGTAAGATCTAAACATTTTTGACAAGTATAATTATCTCTTTCAAAAACTTCTTTCAATTCCTCATAGGTAAGATCTAAACTCAAATACTTTATAACGTTTTATATACCACTATTTGACTTTCAATTCCTCATAGGTAAGATCTAAACCCAAATTGGGTTGATATTAAAGTATTCTACATCATGATAAAAACTCCTCCTGAAAAAGAAAAAATGATCTCTCCCTGTCGAAAAGTGCGATAGGATAGGGTTTCCCAACAATTTGTTCTTGTCGTCGATCCCCCGGGGTTTGTGCGCTACCGACGATCGACGACAAAAAACAGGCATCGCTTTTAACTCGAAAATCCGGCTCACATGCCTTGGCTTTTATCGAGAAATATACCAAACGGGGATTTCGGTCTTGTGACCACCAAAAACCTGGGCAGAAAGGCCGGACTGATATCCATCGATCTACTGGGCGGGCGCCGGCTTCCTGCGCGGATTGAATAAAAAGGGGCCAATCTAATGGCGGCCACACCCCTCCCGTTTTCCCGCCCACCGAAGAGGTCGGTGCTCCCTCGCCCAATCCGGCGGGGTCGAATTTCCTTCCACCAAGTCAATGGGGAAACGGAACAGAGTTTGCACAACAAAATCCTGCAAATCCAGACACGTAAGTGAGCTCCGTTCACGCATTCCGTCCGCCTCTTAAACCTGTTCATCTCGCGGTCTTAAACCGGAAATTGTTTTTCTTCCTTATTTGACAGATGTTTCAATACCCTGACAATGCCAGCCCTGTTTTTATAAAACAAAAGCGCGAAGTTTCCGAACCAGATCCAGAGAATGGGGGCCGGATATTGCCGATAATACAGATAAAAGGACAAAAGCAGCATGCCTAACGTCGTTTGGAAGCCGTCTTCGTCGCTCGATACCGGTTTGCCCCTTTTCAGCAAATGCGTGACCACAAAGAAGACCGCCAAAACGAACGCATAGGCAACGGCCGCCCGGAATGCCGTCAAGGCGCTCCAAACGCCGAAGCTGACCGCCAAGCTTTTCCCGCCTCTAAATCTTAAAAACGGGGAAAAGGCGTGGCCGGCAATGGGCGCCAGGGCAATCGGAATCATCTGGCCATTTTTCGCCCAATCGTACTTTAAAATGATGAGAACGGGAAGATAACCTTTCAAAAAATCGAGGGCGATCCCCACCAATCCGTACTTATAGCCCGCGGCTTTCCAAAGGTTGGCCGCTCCGGGATTTCCGTCGCCGACCGTTCGGATATTTTTGTTCTTCAAAAGGCCGAGCCAATATGAAAACATCAATGACCCGCTCAAAAAACAGAGGATGGTCAACAGGAGCGTCATTTGCGCATTCTCCTCCCTACAGGGACTTGCCTTCCTTTCCAGACGACCGAACGGCGAAAAACGACTTGGTACAAGGAATAAAGTCCTACGGTGTGATGTCAAGAGTTAAAAACAAATGAATTGGAAATTCTTTTGGCCATATGTCATAAAAAAGGGTGCACTAAACCAAGCCTCCAGTATATTGTAAATAACTGGAAGCCGATATGACCAAGGTTATCGATGAAGGTTACCTCATCGCGTCACCTTCTTTTTCGGCGCATATATTTGATTGTTGCGGAGCAGCGCATCAATCAGGCGCACCAATTTTCTTGCCGTTAAGACGAGG
>NZ_BDDQ01000108.1 GCF_002003465.1 Caenibacillus caldisaponilyticus
TCATACGATCACTCAAAGTAACGTATATTTGATGCCCATTGGAATCATAATAAATAATTTGGTCAACAGTAATGTTTAAATTCTTTGTCGAACTGGTTTGGTAATTGGACTCTAAAAATACTTGCCCGTCTTGAATCGTGACGCTATTAACGAACCCTAAATCAGTTTTTTCATTGTAAATAGTTTCACTTACCCGAGTTTTTACGTTTCCAACGACTATTTCAACGGTTCCGTTAAACGTTCCGGTTGTTCCGTTAATTGTCCCGCCAACAACATTGATACCCTTCGCCGTGAGCACTCCGTTCGTATCAACATAGAAAACATCCTGCCACGACTGGGACGTATTTGTGCGATTTTGAATCTTGATCCCCGCCGTCGCATTCATGATCGTCTGGACGAGATTGTCGCTTCGGACGGCTTTGAATCCATCTTGTTGAGTGATGCTCGTGCCGTTATATAACTGCCCTTGCTTCACGCCGTTGTCGATGCCGCTCTTGATGGCGTTATAGATCGCCTGCGTGAGCGTCACCCGCGCGGAGTAGTACGTATTGAAATTCGCTCGGAACGTGGCGCCGTTGATATCACTCGTCGTCGTCAGATTCGCGAGAAGCGGCGTGAGATACGTATTCAGCGTGTTGTACGCGTTGTCGTACGCCGTTTTTTGGGTGGTCAGCCCGTATGCATCAGCTTGGGCGTCATAGATCGGTTTCTCGGCGACGATGGCGTCCCATTGCGTTTTGACGATTTGTTTCTCGGTGGCTGTCAGTTTGTTGTCGTTGGACAGATCGCCGAGCAGCGCGTTCGCGGCGTCTGCGGCGGCTTGCGCGGCGGCGATGTCGGATGCGACGTCTTCCGGTGATTCTTGCCACGTTGTTGCAACGTTTCCTTCTTCGAGTTGCAGTGAATGAAAATCAATTGTGGTTCCGCTCGGAATTGTATCCGTGATATAGACGCCGACAGTGAATCGATTATTCGAATTGAATTGATTTATCGGCGTTGTGAAAGTCATTTTCGTCCATTCGTTGCCATTGATGGTGATTTGCGGGCCAGAAGCAATACCTTGTAGATATACTTTAGCTTTTGCAGTCACACTCAACCGTACCATGAACGAAATGGTGTATGTTTTTCCGAGTTTAATCAAATTATTACGATAGTCTACTCCGCTCGCCATAATATCATAGTAAACATAGCGGTCACCAGTGGCTGTCGTTGTGACGCGTAGATATTTGCCAACTGGCAATATATTTTGGTCTGATACAAGCTGTTTCGTTCCGGCTGTATTAGCGGCGGAAAAACTCCATGTATCATACACTGTATTTTTTGTTGTCACACCAATTCCTTCATGGAAATCGGTATTGTAGAGAATATTCCTCCCGCCGACCTGCACATTGTCGTAGAGCGGCGACCATTGATAATCGCTTGGGTTGCTACTCTCTGTCGGCGTCGTTTTGTTGAACGCCATTCCGACATATCGCTTGCCGTCCGGCGTATCGCTCATTCCGTTCCCGCTCGCGTCGTCGGCGTATTTCACCCATGTATAAGTGGTTTGGCCGTCCGCCACTACCGGGATTGTCTGCTCATCCAAAAGCGTCGAAGTGCCGCCGGCCATGTACAGCCGCACACGAACGGCTTTGATGCCGGATGATGGCGTATACGTTTTGGTCGATTCATTTGATGAGCTCGTATACTTGTCGGTGAAATTCGTGCCGTCGGTGCTCTCTGAAATGACGAACCGCCCCGCGTAGTTTGTCGGCGCCGCTGTGCCGGTTTGAGACTTTGCGGTGACGGTGATCGACGTCGGATTGTACGAGCCCGATGCCGATTTGTTGATCGCCGATGCGCTGACTACTAGCTTGTAGCTTGTCGCGTCTTGGCCGTCAGCACCATCCACACCATCCTGGGCAACCGGAATGACCTGTTCATCCAAAAGCGTGGACGTGCCTCCCGCAAGATAGAGCCGTACCCGCACCGCTTTGATGTTTGCGGATGGGGTATATGTCTTGCTCGATTCGTTCCCGCTCGATGTATATTTGTCGGTGAACGTGCTTCCGTCCGTTGATTCGGCGATGATGAATCGGCCGGCGTAAGCCGACGGCGAGCCGGTTCCCGTCTGGGACATGGCTTGCACGGTGATACTCGCCGGGCTATACGATCCGGTTTTCGTTTTTACGATTGCCGGCGGTGTTACGAGCCAATATACTGTCGCATTTTGGCCTCCAGCGCCTTGCTTCGACTTGGAAAGAGTGAAACGCTTCGATATACTCGGATAGCCAGACCGTGATGCCGTGATATCGACATATCCGGTATCTGTCGACATGTTGGTGACAGTATAGGTGCGGCCGGACAGATTGCCTGTGACACCGCTCGATGGCGATGCCGTATATGTCCAATTGTTACTATCATCTTTTGATCCGACATAGATGCTCATGGTTGTAGAAGCGCCTGCGTAATTCCCGTTATTCCCGGCGCTGTCGGTCGGAATGACGTGCGATTCATTAGAAAGCACTGCAATGATTGCATCTTCCCCTGCAGGGCCTTGTGGCCCTTGGGGGCCTTGCGGACCAAGATTATTCGTGAATTGAATATCGACGCTGCCCATGATCGCCATTACGCATCATCCCTCTTATGCTCGTCGATT
>NZ_BDDQ01000109.1 GCF_002003465.1 Caenibacillus caldisaponilyticus
TCTCTTGGAACCAAAAGACCCTCAATCCGGCCATATTGCGTATCTAGATTTCGCTGATAGTAGCCGTTTCTCATATTCGGTGTTCCAGCCTGTTCGATTTCGAGGAAATTTTTCATTTCTTCCCGCATAATCAGCTCTAATTTTTCTTTCACAAATTGACGAATAACACTTTCCAGTTGATTTGCCCAGTCGACATTCGGTATACTTCTTTTAGACATAGGTAGGGTACTCCTTTCTCTGGAATGTGTTATGGCTAAATCAGAGAATACCCTACCTTTTTTCTTTTGGTCTAGCAAAATGCTTTACACAAACTTTTATACATCATCGATTCCTTTTACCAACTTGCAATCGCTTGGCATGTTTTTAGTCAAACCGGATCAAGCTTGCAAGTTGGTCTTATTATGGTGACTAAATTTTTGCCTGATGTTTTGCTTGGCCCGTTTTTTGGGGTTATAGTCGATCGATATCATCGTAAACGACTCATGCAAATCGCGATTTTGTCGCAAATATTCATAACGGGTATCCTGGCATTATCGATCATTTTCGGATTCTTTTCATTGGCGTTGCTATATATCCTTACTTTCTTTCTATCCTTAGGGTCCTTATTGTTTTTCCCTTCACAGAGGGCTTGGTTACCTCATATTGTGGACAAAGATCAATTAATGATCGCGAATTCGTTTTTTTCTACATCAAGAGAAATGGCCAATTTGTTTGGCGCTCTATTAGGGGGTACCATTGTCGTTTTCCTTGGTGTTGCTGCAGCCATTGCATTTGACACACTCAGTTTTGTGATCGCTCTATTTTTTATTCAGTTGGTGGCTTATCAACCGATCCATAAATTGAGGACGCAATATAAACGGGGATTGGATGGATTAAAGGAAATCATCATTGATATGCGCGAAGGTTTTCGATGGTTGTCCGTGAATCGTACCATGCTATGGATGTTGATATTGGCAACTGTGGGGAATATGGCATTAGGGCCGATTAATGTGTTAATGCCTATGTGGATTTAAGTCAATATTTTGGACACCAATAAGTGAAATTTAATTTTGATCTCATGCCATATTTTTCATGACATCGCTGGTCGCTTGACATGGAGCCTCTGCGGGCGTGGTGTTATGCGAAGGGCGAAAGGGGCAATGATTTCTTTCGCATGGCAAACAAGCCTGCCACACCCGCCACTCCATGTAAAGCGGATGCTTGTAAAATTGTGAAGAGCACTACGCTGCCCCTTTGATACTGTCTTCTGTTTCTTGTGGCGTCATATAGCCCAAGCAGCTATGAATCCGTTTCCGATTGTACCAGCCTTCTATAAATTCGAATAAGGCTCTTCTGGCAGCTTGAAAGTTCAAA
>NZ_BDDQ01000110.1 GCF_002003465.1 Caenibacillus caldisaponilyticus
TGGCGAAAAAAAGCTGGAATTCAGCGCAGGAAACACTGCACAATATTGGCTTGATCAACTGACCCAACAGTTTGGGGTTGAGATTCGGGCATATGTGCAGGTGTACAACGGCCAGGTCATTCGAAAGCTCGTCGACATCGTGGAGGAACTCGGGGAATCGGAAGGAAGGCGACTGGAATACAGCCGTGACCTTCTTGGGATCACACGTTCCGGCACCGATCAAGAGATGTATACAAAGCTATATGTTTATGGCGGAACTGATTCCAAAGGGAATATAGTCTCTATCGCAAGCGTCAACGATGGGAAAGACTATATCGTTGATGATGACGCCAACGATATCTACAACGACGGCGGTCCATATCTCGAAGGATACATTGTCAACGATCAAATCTTGAATCCTAGCGGACTTCTCGACTGGGGAAAAGAGCAGCTGCAGAAATTCAATCACCCAAAGTACAACTATACAGTTGATGTCGCCTATCTCGGCTACATGCCAAACTTGGGCGATCATTTCCAAGTCGTAGACTTTTCTATGCAGCCCGAGCTGACCATATCGGCCCGGGTCATTCAACTTGATGAATCAGAAGCTAATCCGTACAACAACAAAGTGGTCATCGGCGAATTCATCGACGTTGTGGCCGTCACGCCAGACGTCATTTGGGAGCTGCAGGCGAAAGCAAGCCAGGCCTACCAAGAAGCGCAAAAAGCGAAAGCCTACAAAGTCGAAGCTTTCACACCTGACGGTACGGATTTCAGTGACGGATCCGACCAAAAACGGATCATTGTTCGTGTGTATGAAGGGAAAGAGGATGTGACGGCTTCCATCAGAAAAGAAGATTTCATATGGCAGAAAATTAACGCCGACGGATCCCATGATCTGGATTGGGAAGCGGCGCACGTCGGGGTCGGAAACGTGATCACCGTGGGGAGCGAAGTTGTTGGCTCGACCATCCGCTGTCAAGTCAACGAAGGCGCTAGCGAGCCGATTCTGTATGCGACCGAGGAAGACGCAGCATACTTCGCAACGCTGCAAATGGACCCGCCGCCCGGGTGGGACGATTTCACTACGAGCGTAGCGCAATATGCGCAAGTGGACTATCCGCGCGGTGATATTTATTGGTCGCAAAAATACTACGGCAGCAAGCGGCACAGTGGCGACGCATCGGCAAATATCGAAAGCTATGTGATCACACGCACCGATCTCACCGGCGCCATCAAAGATCGCATGTGGGCTATCCGTGGCGGCCACGGCGCACATTTCGGGATTGAATACGCCAACAATCAAATGTGGATTTGGTCATACTATCTCGACGTTGCAAACGACCAATGGCATGTCGTCAAATTCCCGTATCAGCCGGGGAAGGTGCTGGATTGGGGGGACAGCAGCATAGTTGACCTATTGTCCACGCCCGGTGCGTACCGGATCAATTTGGACAACCGGAACGGATATGTCCTATTCGTGTATGGCGTGACGAATCCGACGTTCTATGTTTGCAAAAAATCGGACGTTCTGAACCATGTTTTCAAGCCTATATATACGGCCAGGGGGAGCGACGTGAACTATTTCGGGGCCGAACAGACCTATCAATCGGCGTGCTTGGATTTCCCATATGTCTATTTCACAAGCGGTGATTCGCTCGGCATTGATCAACGCTGCTTATATTGTTTTGACATACGATCGAAATCGTTGGTATACCGCATCGTATATACGTTTGACAAGGGGACGATCAATCAAATCGGCAAATACAACGAGCCGGAAGCGATCAGCTACTATTATGACGAGAACGGGAAAAAGTGGCTCATACAAGGATTCTCTTTTGGAAATGAGGATGCCGAGGACGCGCAGCGGACAAACCAACTCTTTCGAATCGACGAGCATAAGAGGGATGATGCGTAATGGCGATCATGGGCAGCGTCGATATTCAATTCACGAATAATCTTGGTCCGCAAGGCCCCCAAGGGCCACAAGGCCCTGCAGGGGAAGATGCAATCATTGCAGTGCTTTCTAATGAATCGCACGTCATTCCGACCGACAGCGCCGG
>NZ_BDDQ01000111.1 GCF_002003465.1 Caenibacillus caldisaponilyticus
TCAAGCCAAATTTAGCGAATAACTTCGATACCCAAAGCCCCCTTGGTATCGCAATCTATGCGAATGCTTTGGATACGCTTCGAGCCCTTGACATTGCGTTTGATAGTTTCGAACGAGAATTTCGACTTGGGAAAAAGCGGATTATGGTCCCGGCTTCTGCCATTCGGACCGTGGTCGATCCGCAGACCGGAAATTTGGTCCGCTATTTTGACGCAAATGACGAAGCTTACCAAGCCTTCAACTTTGGACAAGATTCTAATGAGATCAAAGACATCTCTGTTCAGATTCGGGTTCAAGAGCATATCGATGCGATTAATGCTTTGTTGAATATATTAGCGATGCAAACAGGCTTTTCAGCGGGAACATTCACGTTCGACGGACAAGGCTTGAAAACAGCGACGGAGGTCGTTTCTGAGAATTCAAAAACCTTCCGAACAAAGAATAGTCACGAAATACTTGTTGAAGAAGGTTTGAAAGAGTTAATCGAAACCATCGTTGAAGTTGCTGAATTGTATGGCTTTTTCTCGGCGCCTGCCGACTATGATGTGACGATTGATTTTGACGATTCGATCGCAGAAGATCGTAGCCAAAACGCGGACTACTGGCTGAAGCTCAAAGATAGAGGGGTGATCAGCACAAAATATGCCATCATGCGTATTCTCGATCTCACGGAAGAGCAGGCAGACGAAATGATACAACAGATTAATGAAGAAAAGGCCACAGCGACGGCCGCACAGATAGATATGTTCGGCCTAGGTGGTAATCAATAATGGATTACCAAAAACAACAACAGCTCACTTTGCCCGTTGTCCAGGTCTATTTGGCAATCGAAGAGCAAATCCTTATCAATATTGCCAAACGGCTTAAAGAGCATAAATCATTGCTCACAGAAGATGATATCCATTCTTGGGAGTCTCTCATACTCGCAGAATTGGGATCATTAACACAGGAAAATATCATCACTATTGCTAAACATTCAGGATTGGCCATCGATGAAATTTCGAAAATGCTCCAAGAAGCTGGATATTCGACGGTAAAAGAGTTTGAAGATGACTTACAGGAAGCGGTTAGGCAAGGCAAACTTGTTCAGCCGCCGCCGATAGCAGATAGTGCGACACTTGCAGGGATTTTGATGGCTTATCAATCACAGGCCAAAGACACGTTCAATCTCGTTAATACAACGCTTCTTGACCAGTCCCAGCAGGCTTATTTAGACATCGTCAATCAAACAGTCGGGAAAGTTTTAACCGGCGTCTCAACGCCACAGGAGGCACTCAGAGAAGTTATTGGAAAGTGGGCTGAGGATGGCATTCCAGCTTTAATCGACAAAGCGGGACGGCGGTGGTCTACCGAGGCATATGTCAACATGGTGACCCGGACAATGGTCACAAGAATATCAAATGACATGCAAACAGCGAGATTTCAAGAATATGGTGTTGACCTTGTTGAAATCTCATCCCATGCCGACTCTAGGCCGTCGCATATCCCATTTCAAGGGCGGATATATTCCATCAGTGGCAAAAGCAAAAAGTACCCGCCACTAAGTGAAACAGGATATGGGACCATCGAAGGTATCGGGGGTATTAACTGCCGCCATGTCCTTTATCCGTATATTCCCGGAGTGACCAAAAAAG
>NZ_BDDQ01000112.1 GCF_002003465.1 Caenibacillus caldisaponilyticus
CTTTCAAGCTGCCAGAAGAGCCTTATTCGAATTTATAGAAGGCTGGTACAATCGGAAACGGATTCATAGCTGCTTGGGCTATATGACGCCACAAGAAACAGAAGACAGTATCAAAGGGGCAGCGTAGTGCTCTTCACAATTTTACAAGCATCCGCTTTACATGGAGTGGCGGGTGTGGCAGGCTTGTTTGCCATGCGAAAGAAATCATTGCCCCTTTCGCCCTTCGCATAACACCACGCCCGCAGAGGCTCCATGTCAAGCGACCAGCGATGTCATGAAAAATATGGCATGAGATCAAAATTAAATTTCACTTATTGGTGTCCAAAATATTGACTTAAATCCATGTGCATCTTTCTGTTCTCAAAGAAAGAGGATAAGAAGGTCTCCGCTACGACCAATATCATTGGTATGTCGGTCACGATTATCATTTATTATATCTTGCATTTTTTCTTCGGGTTTTATCCATGAATGAAATATAAATATAATTTCGGCAAACAAGAAACAAATAACGAAGGAATGAAATTGAAAAGTTGGTGGATGAATGGAGGGAGGGGATTGACGCATTTGAGCGCGAACAAATATAGTTCCCTTATAAATTGTCAGCTAGTGTAAAGGTTGTCGGTTATTTTTAGTCTAGATGTATTCTGCTGTTTCCGCTTCTCAGTTGTCTCTATTTACTTAAGAGCACACATCGGCATAATATATAGCTCGTCCGCGTTGCTTCGTGCCGTCTCCTGTCAAAAGCAAGCCTCATTCTTGAACACAGTATTTATCTTGGCGATCCACGGTGTAATCGGGATACAGCATACCGCTAAAAAAGCCACGGAATTTGCTTCAGGTAAAGCATATCTTACACACATCCAAACCGCTTTCGCTTGACTGTTTTTGCATAAGAAAAACGGCGGCTAGCGCCGCCATGTTTAATCTCAAACAACATTATCTCGGATGATGTATAAAATTTTGTGTAAAGCATTTTGCTAGACCAAAAGAAAAAAGGTAGGGTATTCTCTGATTTGGACCACAACACATTCCAGAGAAAGGAGTACCCTACCTATGTCTAAAAGAAGTATACCGAATGTCGACTGGGCAAATCAACTGGAAAATGCCATTCGTCAGTTTATAAAAGAAAAATTAGAACTGATTATGCGGGAAGAAATCAAAAATTTCCTCGAAATCGAACAGGCTGGAACGCCGAATATGAGAAACGGCTACTATCAGCGAAATCTAGATACACAATATGGCCGGATTGAGGGTCTTTTGGTTCCAAGAGACCGAAACGGGGAATTTCAAACACAGTTGTTTGCCCCTTACCAACGGCACACGGGCTGGCTGGAGGAAGCAATCATTAGGATGTACCAAAGTGGCATGAGCACGCGTGAAATTGGCAAGTTTATCGAACGAATTCTAGGAAGCACCTATTCTCCTGCGACGATCAGCCGGATTACCGATGTCGTGAAGGAAG
>NZ_BDDQ01000113.1 GCF_002003465.1 Caenibacillus caldisaponilyticus
TCGATAGGATCACCGCTAGCAAACGGGTCGCCACCATCGGCAAACGGGTCATCATTAATCGGCGATTCATTTGGCGCCTGTTCGCTCGTCCTTGCTCCCTTTGGTTCCAAGAATTGGACCGATTCGGCCACCACTTCCGTGACGTAAACCCGCCGGCCATTCTTCTCATAACTGCGTGTTTGCAAACGTCCGTCCACGCCGGCAAGGCGGCCCTTTTTCAGATATTCCGCCACGTTCTCGCCGAGCTTCCGCCAAGCGATGACCTGAATGAAGTCTGCCTCGCGTTCCCCTTCTTGGTTTGTAAATGGGCGGTTGACGGCGAGCGTGAAATTCGCCACCGCCACTCCGCTCGGCGTATATCGAAGTTCAGGATCGCGTGTCAGCCGGCCGACCAAAATCACACGGTTGATCAATAGTCATTCCTCCAATCACAATCCACTTAGGATCGCATCAAGCTCTTTTTCCCTCTTTTGGATGTCATCTGGTTGCATATCGTTTTTGGTCAAATCTCCACCAGTTGCCCATTTTGGCAGCCTATCCACTCGTTCATTTGGCCGATGCGCCGTTTTGCTTTTGGCTTGCTTCTCTTTCCGCGCACTCTCATATGCACGTACTTGATCAATGGTTTTAAGCCCTTGGGAATGCCACTCTTTCAAGATACTTTCCACGTATCCGAAGTTTTTGGCGTTCCTTTTCAGGGCTAACTTCATAGCTGCAATGACCACATCTTCGGATAGTTGATCAACCCAGTTCAAAATCTCTGTGATGATGAACTCGCTGAAATTCCCAAAGTTGATCGTGAAAAATTCCACCGCACGCGATTGCGGAAGGCCGCCGCCATCATCGTCGTCGGTATTATTAGTTTCGTTTAGTTTAGTTTTAGTTTTGTTTAAGTATGGTCCACTTTTGGGCCACTTTTCGTCCACCGTTGGTTCACCAATAGTCCTCGGATTGGTCTCCTGATTGTCCTCAGATAAGTCCACGTGGTGGACTAATTTGTGTACCAATGTGGATAATGGGACCATTCTGTACAAACCAGCATGCTTTTTTTTGCCTTTTTGGTACTCGATTAATCCCTTTTGGCATAGCTGATTTCGTATTTTGTCAAGGCCGGATTTCGATAATCCTGTCATTTGTTGAAGCGTTGGATTAGGCGCTGAAAACCATTCCTTCCATCCGGACATATTGTTTATGAGCATCAGTGTATGCCATAAAGCAATTTCTCCGGTGGAAAGATCGTTTTGCAGCACATAATCGCGAAACGCATTCAACTCCTTGATGTAGTTCATCGGATCAGCCCCTACGCTCGCAAATCACCTTCATTCCCTCAATCCGTACAAACTGAAGCTCTGGAAAGCTCCGCGCAATATATCCAGCGACATATCGTTTGAAGAGCTTCCCCCGGTCCCGGGCGCCATCCGTGATATGGAGGTAGACCGGGGGAATGTCGATTTTGATCGGCAAGAGTGCTCACCTTAGTCGAATGGTAGTTCGTCTTTCTCTTCTTTTTGGGTTTCTTCTGGTTGTTCATCCAGATCATTTTGCACGCTGAATTCAACGTCAATCGCATCTTCATAGACCGACTTCGGATCATCCGTGACGTCTCGGCGGTAGGTTTCGTCGTGGGCCGCCGCTTGTTGGATTTCAACCGAGATCGGCAGATACTTCCACATGTGCCGGATGACCGTCTTCTTCGCCATTTCTTCGTAGTCCGTCACCCACGGACCGTTGTTAGCCGCTTTTGAGCGTCGCCGGCGCTTTTCTATCTCTTCTTTTGGCATGAATTCGAACTGATAGCCGCCATCCTTGAAATGAGCGACGGCGTACACGCCGATCATTTCCCCTCTGTCGGCTTCCATGCTCGGCTTGTGCTTCAATTTCGGCTCCAAACCGAGCTCATACTCGAATTCGTCTTTTTCATACACCGCATGGGCATAGATGTTTTGAATCTGCCCGGAACGGCGGGCCAAGTCGATCATGCCCTTGTAACCGATGATGAATTGGACGTCTGTCTGACCTGTCTTGCCATTTTTGAAAGGGACCAAATAGCAATGGCCGATCAGACCAGGCTCCAAACCGAGCTGCGCTGCCTGCATGACGGCGCCGAGCAAGCTCGGAACCGATGCTTCCAAGAGCTTCGGATTCGTTCGGATGGTCGTGAGAGCTATCCGAGCCATGCGGTCAGGATCCATATGTTTCGGTAAGGCTTTTTCGATCTCTGGGCCCATTTTTTTGAGATAGTGCGCGATCGTATTCGCCGGGTTTGCTGGCTTGTTGTCCGATGTTTTTTGGTTTTTGGTAGCCAATTGATTTTTTAGGCTTGCATTGGTTGCCATTTATTATCGAGCCTCCTTGATTGCGAACCGTCTAGAAATTGACGGTTTCAAGTATTGTTCATATATATCCGGCCGTTCTGTTTTCAGTCGTTTGGTATCGATGCGATTGGTGGTGACGGTTTTCCACGTCACGATGTGGTTCGATGCTATCCCACGTTCGAACTCGCCGAGCATTCCTTTGAGCTTGTTTTCGTATGCTTTTTTGAGCTCGGTGAGCTCGCTGATCTCCGCGTTCACCTGTTCGAGCGCTTCGATCAGTTTGTCAGCTTCCCTCGGAAGCTCCGTCTCTGAATCCGGATCCGATTCGGGATAGAGTGACCGAAGAAGTTTCTCGGATGCTTCCGACCCATCGAATTCCGGCGGGATTCGCGGAACGACGTGGCTGTTCCAAAATTCTTCTTCCGCTTCGATGAGCATTTGGATGATTTCTTCATCGCGCTCGATTTTTTTGTATAGAAACTTGTTTCCGCCTATCAATACAGCGATCCACCAAACATCGTACCCCGTCACGGCCATGTAGTGCTGGCATTGAATGAGATACGGCGCCGGTACTTCGTCATCTTTCCATTCGTCTTTGAGATATTCGCTGGCCGTTTTGCACTCAAGACCAGCTTTTTCCCCGACAATGAATCTATCAACATTTGCAAGCATCCATGGATAGTCAGGATGTTGAAGAATTGCATATCGATTTCGCACTTTCTTCCCGGTCCGCTTTGAAAATTCCCGGGCAACGACATCTTCCAACACATGCCCCCAATAGGCAGCTTCCGACGATACATCAGATTCAATCTCGCCGATCTTTTCCATATAGACTTGGATAG
>NZ_BDDQ01000114.1 GCF_002003465.1 Caenibacillus caldisaponilyticus
TTCAAAAGCCGAAAACGGGAAGCTTGATCTCGCGGACCATCATGACGCGAATGTCGCCAGGTTGAATTGGAGGTTAGCCCTCGCCATCATAGACGAGCGCAGCGGCGGGTATATATCAAACATCCTTGATGAAGTTCCTAACTTGGATTTGCACCCGGCCGCGCTCAAAGAAATCTTGCTCAAAGAGCTCGACGAAGCTGAACAAGCATTGGGGGAACTCATCTTGGCGCGACACATTGACCCCGAACGGAGGAAGCAGACGGCTGAAAAGGTATGGCACGAAATTCGTGACGTGATTGAGAAGGCGCTCGTTATGCAAGGCGTACTTGAGGAAGAGTTCGGATTGGACAGAAAACGGCTCACGCTCGTTCACGAACATGAGCTCAAGGAGGGCAAAAGGTGACGCCAAAAGAACGAGAAGAACAGCAAGTCAAATTGTTGCTTGCGGATCTCAAAAAACGTCTGCCGGAGGCTCAATATCAACGAATCGAAAGGGGTGTTTTGGGATGGCAAAAAAATACGTTTGGTACGTCTCGCCAGTCATGAAGGCTCGCGAGATCAGCGCAAATGCGAAAGCCTTCATAGAACGTGAACAAAAAAGAAAATCCGCTGCAAAAGCAACGGCATGACAAACGGTGCAATTATTACACGTTCCCAATCCAAGTCTACCACATGAAAACGTGGTAGACAATAGCCATCTGTCGAAACCGGGGAAATTAAAAAATTATGGGAGGTGGAATCCCCCTTGTCCGCCCCTAGCCCCGGTCCGGCGGGATGGCCTCCCGTCGCTGATGAGACAGGCCGGCAAAGCGGTGGCGGAATAGGTAGACGCATGATTTTCTGGCTTTTGTTTAAAGTGGCAGCCGGAGTTCGAATCTCCGAAAAAATGGCGGCTGTCTGACCAGATGTAGGGTGCAAATCCCTGCCCGCTTTGCCCAATACATAGTGAAAGGAGGAAATCAATGAAATCGAAAATCACGACGAAACACCGTTCCAGTTGGGACCGTGACTTCGTTCTCTACGAAGAAACGTTTGAATTCGAGGTTCCGGCCGGCACCACACGGAGAGGGTACATGCTTGTGACGCTTCGCCGAAACGATCGCCGGCTGCCTGCCGGGCATCGATTCCTTGGCGATGTCGGGGTGATCTGAAAGGAGGGCCGATATGAACACCACTCTCGAAAATCCGATGGTGCGCTATACCGAGCGCCCGGAACGTATCATCGCAAAATGTGCTTGCGGGTGTGGTGAATCGATCATCGAAGGGTATGAGCACATCTTTTGGGATGGCTATTACTTCGATGATTATGAATGCTTGATGCGCTATATCGGTGCTGAATGGAGGGATTTTTGATTGAAAAAATGTATCAACTGCGGTGATTCGTTCGAGGACGGTGAAGGATTCCCGGAAAACAAATGGGAATGCTGTTGCTCAGAAAAATGTTGGTTAGAATTCTCAGACGGTGATGAGTTGGTTTTATCGGATGACGATGAAATCCCAATCATCATTCCACATGAAATTCCGCCACCGGAATGAAAGCAGACATGAAAAAATCGACTGCGGCAACAGTCGATTCGGGTCCCTGCAAATGTTCTCTTGCCCCTAGTATAGCAGGGGCCCTCCAAAAACACAAGGAGGTAATGCTATGTCTCAATCTGCTGTATTGGCTCCGACGAAGGAAATGAGCCATGACGAATGGCTACGAGAACGCCGGAAGGGAATAGGCGGCAGCGATGCCGCGGCGATTCTCGGACTCAACAAATGGAAATCACCTATCCAAGTCTATATGGAAAAGATCGGCGAGATTGAATCTGATGTATCGTCGGAAGCTGCCTATTGGGGGCATGTGTTGGAAGATGTCGTTGCCCGGGAATTTTCAAAGCGGACCGGGAAGAAAGTGCGAAATCGA
>NZ_BDDQ01000115.1 GCF_002003465.1 Caenibacillus caldisaponilyticus
CCGATGAACAGTTTGAGCAGTTTAGAAGCCGCTGAAAAAGTCGTATATTTGACCGTTCAAGATTTTAACGAGAAATGGGCAGAACGAAAGTTGCGAGGATTTGCCGAAGCGCAGGAAGCCCTCGAGCGAATGTTTGAAGAACGTTATCATTAACCAAATAATGTAAATAGATGAGATGAGGGGATTCTCCCTTTCCCCCTCAAGAGACTGAATATTCAGTCCCCTGGGGGGGAACCAGCCCCCCTCTATTCCAAATCTATTTCAGAGATACCCTATCTATCTTACATTACACAAAATTCTTGACGGTACCTCACGTCAATTTGTTGATTATATAGCAAATCTTTATGGATTTACTGACTTACTACAGGTGTTTATTTATGACCATGAATACTTTAATGTTACTAAAAGCACAAAGACCGAGAATTGGACATAATAAAGACTTATTAATATTGATAAGAACTATGTTCTATTTCAAATGCAATTTCGTGACGCACTCGACATGTATCGAGTGATGACGGTAGTTAATCCAAAAATAAGCCTATTCTAATCAAAATGTGATTAGAGTGGGCTTTTTTAGTGAGTCACATCAATGTTAAATTTTTAGTTTTCTTGGTTATACCAGATGAAATTTTTTAAACTACACTAATGTGTAGTTCAAATATTCATGCATGTCTTTCCTATTTAGCTGTATAATTAAATAGGAGGCGCGAATGGGCCATGTCTAATAAACGACCGTGGTATTTATGAAGTGCACCCCTTAAAGTAGACACAGGAAAAACCCCCTGTGAAAATACTTTAAGGGGTGATTTTCATGGCAAGAAAAGGACAGAAATTCAAGACATACAGCTTTGAACTCAAAAAGAAGGCAGTGGAAATGAGACTTCAAGGAATTCCCAAGGCAAAAATCGCTGAAGAACTGGGGATCCAAGATGTGGGGCGCCTGAAGGTTTGGATGAAGAAATATTGGGAACAGGGCGACTTTGGATTAATGGAACACAGGGGAAGACGGAAAGAGTACAAAGACTTGGAAAGGGAAATCAAAAGGCTGCGAATTGGAGAATGATGTTCTAAAAAAAGTGGTTGGAAATCTTGG
>NZ_BDDQ01000116.1 GCF_002003465.1 Caenibacillus caldisaponilyticus
CAAGGGAAGTCCAATCGTGGGCCAATGAGTTGGATGTTCTTCTCACCTTTATGGACTATCCAAGCAGTATTCGAAGTGTGATTTACACGACCAATGCCATCGAACGAACGATCAAGGAGATTCGGAAACGTCTAAAGCCGATGAACAGTTTGAGCAGTTTAGAAGCCGCTGAAAAAGTCGTATATTTGACCGTTCAAGATTTTAACGAGAAATGGGCAGAACGAAAGTTGCGAGGATTTGCCGAAGCGCAGGAAGCCCTCGAGCGAATGTTTGAAGAACGTTATCATTAACCAAATAATGTAAATAGATGAGATGAGGGGATTCTCCCTTTCCCCCTCAGGAGACTGAATATTCAGTCCCCTGGGGGGAACCAGCCCCCCCTCTATTCCAAATCTATTTCAGAGATACCCTATCTATCTTACATTACACAAAATTCTTGACGGTACCTCGAGTCGCATAGTTATATATATAAATTAGTAAAAAATTTGCTGGAAGATTGTCAACGTTGCAAAGTAAACTTGACATGTGAAAACACATACAAACTTTTTCAATTGATTCTCTCAACAGAAGGTCAAAATGAATTGATTTCAAAATGTAAACAAAAGAGTACTTTGTTGACATATCGTACTGAACGGTTAGTAAAATCATTAGCTTCGCCAAGGGAAGCCGGCAAACTGTTAGAGGGTCATCATCAACGAATTAAATGGCATCTTCAACGATTATATAGAATTCGTAATGCCATCGTGCATTCCGCGAATCATCAACAATCAAATTTAACTTTATTTGTTAGACATTTAAGGGAATATTTATCTTCAATTATCCCCACTTCAATTTATTTTTTGACCACTTCCAATTACCAAACGGTCAAGTCCATTTTATTGTGTAAATTTCCCTTTGATAGAAAGATGGACCTGATGACCTGACGTATGGCAGGTAAGTCCGGCAAGTCTCCCTGCCGGTCGCCTTCCCGGACTAATGATCATTGTTGTCAAAGTACAGGTGTGTCAAGGCGCTTTCGCGGCAACTCCTCGCTTCCGAGGTATTTCACGTTCTCCTTGACACGTCGAAGAAATTATCCCACTTTCTTGATCGCCGAAACTTCCTGATTCATCGTTTGAACGCCTAACTCTTTCGTTTTCCGCCACTGCCAATAGTCGGACATATCCAGGTATTTGCGTCCCGATATCCATTTTTTCGTC
>NZ_BDDQ01000117.1 GCF_002003465.1 Caenibacillus caldisaponilyticus
CTTCGTCAAATATATCGCCCGGAGGATTGAGTCGCCCTATCTCTGGTACGGTGGCGAGGTCAATCTTCGGCTTGGCAGCCAAGTGTACAAGATTATCGTCAGGCACAATTATGTCGGGACCAGTGCGCTGAATACCACGAACTCACAACGACGTCTCTTCGACGAGACATTCGGTGACGTGATCGCGCTGGGGCATCTGCATTGGAATGAGTCTCACGCCCGATCGAAAGCCGGCAAGGATACCGTTTGGATCCGATCCGGCAGCTATAAGATCACCGACGATTGGACTCAATGGGCCGTCGCTGGCCGCGGAGATACGCGGCAGCCGATGGTGATTCTATTTCCTGATCGGAAGAAGATCATTGATTTTCGTGATATGTACGATGGTATAAAATATTTAAATATGTTGAGAAAATAAAAGGTATAACCCCCGTGTTTATAGAACATAATAAATAGAAGTGGGGGTGATAAAATGAATCAAGATGAACTTCACAATAAAATTGTGAGACTAAGGAAACTCATAGAACAGAAAAAATTACTTTTTAGAGGTCCGGATGATACAATAATAAAATCATTGTCAAAAGTTAAATTAGATAAAAATGGAAAAGTAGATCCAAAAACAGTGGATGGAACGGTTTTAGCACTATTAAAAACAATAGATATAGCAGAGAATGATGAGAAAATACTTTAAGCACCATTTAGGTGCTTTTTTCTTTTGGGGTTGATATTATGCCACAACGACCTAAAAAGCCATGCAATCATCCAGGATGTCCAAACCTAACGACAGAAAGATACTGTGATCAGCACAAGAAAGATGAAAGGCAATATGATCGGTATCGTGGCAATAGCGCACAGCGAGGATATGATGCGCGATGGAGGAAAGCACGTCTGATGTTCTTACGTGAGCATCCTTTCTGCGTTATATGTGAGCAGGAGGGAAGGCTTACGCCTGCGACGGTTGTGGACCATATCGTTCCACATAAAGGAAACTATGAATTGTTTTGGGACGTGAGAAAATGGCAACCGTTATGCAAGCAATGTCATGATAGGAAAACCGCCAAAGAGGATGGAGGATTTGGACGGCTCGTTCGGGGGTAGGGGGTAGAAAATCTCTAGAAGTTTTTTTCGGTTGACCGGGTGGGCCCTCAAGCGCGCACAAAATTCGTTTTTTGGAGTAAAAGGGGGTGTGCTTCATGGGAAGAAAAGCGATCCCGATTGAGCTGCAGCTGATCAACGGAAACAAAAATCGACTCACGAAATCGGAAATTGAACAACGTCGGGAGGCAGAAAAAAAGATCAAACCAAAATCTAACAAAGTGAAGCCCCCCGCATGGCTCAATGATGTGGCGAAGAAAGAGTTCAAACGCATCGTCAAGGAGATGCAGGAGCTTGAGATACTGACCAATGTTGACGTTGATGCTCTGGCGCTATACTGCGATGCATATGCGTCATATATCGAATGCACGCGGATCATCGATGAAGAAGGGATGATGGTCGAATATACCAATAAGGCGGCCGAGACGAACAAGGTCCCTCATCCGTTGCTCACGAAGAAGAAGCAGTTAGCTGAGCAGATGAAGGCGCTGGCAACTGAGATGGGTTTGACGCCGGCATCCCGTGCCAAACTGGCCATGCCCAAAGAGCAGCCGAAGGAGCCGACAGAATTCGAGCGCTTGTTCGGCGATGTGTGATGATCGATCGTGACACTTCGTGAATGGATGATCGACTATGCAAATGGCTGCTTAAATGGGCAGGTGGTGGCGTGCCAGAAGCATAAATGGGCCGCGCAACGGTTCCTACGCGACATCGAACGGGAAGGCACAGACGCTTTTCCGTATGTGTTTAATGAACAGAAAGCCATGCGCTTCCTGCTTTGGATGAGCCAATTCAAACATACGAAAGGAAAGCTGCAAGGCCAACGCATTCAACCTCATCCGATTCAGATATTTGTATTTGGCAACATCTATGGCTGGGTGCATCGCGATACGGGATTGCGCCGATTCCGGAAAGCATACTGGCAAGTTGGCAGGAAGAATGCAAAATCACAAAGCCTGGCGTGCGTTGGTTCATATGAAGACATGGCGCTTGGCGAAAACATGGCTGAGGTCTATATTGGGGCCACAAAGACCGAGCAAAGTCGCATTGTATGGAATGAGATAAAGGCTCAATTGGCAGGTTGTCCAGAACTAAAAGGAAAATATCG
>NZ_BDDQ01000118.1 GCF_002003465.1 Caenibacillus caldisaponilyticus
TCCCCATCCCTTGTCCGCGGCACGCGCAAGGTCAACCGTCCCACCCGAGTCGTCAATTGCCGGGGATAAGACCCGTTTCGATAGCCTTTTCGCTCCTCTGTGCGCTCATAACGGCCGGCGCCAAGTTGATCCGTTAACTGGGCTTCAAGGATTTGATTCAAGACCTGTTCCAACAGTTTGGCCAGTCCTTGATCTTGCGACAAGAACCCGTGCAGGATTTCATCGCTTATTGTAATATTGTATTGAGCCATAGTTGCTTTCCTCCTTTTTGTTTTTTGTTTTGGTCAATGTCCATTCTATCAAAGGGAAAGCAACGTGGCTCTTTTTACATTTCCTTTTTACACAATTTTACGGACTCAACTGCGATCGCCAGGATGTTCCTGAAAAACCCGCCGATTTTAATCTTGGATGAGGCGACCTCCGCTTTAGATACGGAAACGGAGAAAATCATTCAAACCGCCTTGAATGAACTGGCCGAAAACCGCACGACGCTGATCATCGCCCATCGCCTGGCAACGATTCGCAATGCCGATCGCGTCATCGTCGTGACCGAAGACGGCATCGCGGAACAAGGCCGTTATGATGAGCTGTTGAGACGGGACGGTCTGTTCGCCAAACTTCACCGGATCCAGTACGAGAAAGCCGTTCATTAAAAGGTAAATTAAGTGCCGGGCGACTAAAGTTTGCGCTTTCTTCGGTCGCCCCGGAAAAAGTTAACAGAGGCAATTTTTCTATTTTGGAAAATAAAGCCCTCGGATTTTTGGTCAAGACCCAAAAAAGTAGACACGTAAAAAACACCCTTGTTAAGCTGTTTTCTGACGCCTGTATTCAACAGGCGTCAATCTATTTAACTTCAATTGAATCCGCTCCTCATTGTAAAAGAAAATATAGTTGTGAATTAAGTTTTGTGCTTGGTTACAATGTTGTATATCATAGGGATAGAGAGCTTCTGTTTTTAAGTGGGAAAAGAAGCTTTCCATGGCGGCATTGTCCAAGCAGTTGCCTTTTCGAGACATGCTGGGACGAATGCCGAATTGATTCAGCAAGTGATGATATTCATAGGATGTGTACTGGAATCCTCGGTCACTATGAAGAATGGTTCCAGTAACATCCATTCTTTTTTCTAC
>NZ_BDDQ01000119.1 GCF_002003465.1 Caenibacillus caldisaponilyticus
ACTTTTGATTTGGAGAATGGCATCCCAAGCGGGCATATGAGAAGTACCACGGATTCAATCAAGGTGGCATTGGACAGCAATGGCGTTTCAGACTTTGGCCCGGCTACCAACGACAAAAAGTGGCACGGCCCGGTCCGTATGCAATGGCTTCCCGGCGCATATTCCGATTTTCGGCTGCTCGTGCGGATGTATAACTATCAATACTACCCGCGAGCACATGGCAAATGTGAGGTCTATCTTCTGGATGAAAACGGCGAGCGGATGGGCAAAATCATGCTGAAAGATGCCAGCAACAGCAAAGAAGTCGCGGCACAAATTCAAATCGGCACGCATAGCGATTTCAAAGAGATCTATGCAGGCACCGGAAAAGTCACGAAAGGAAAGACAATCACCAAAACCGTCAAACTCGGCGCCGGGACAAAGAAAGTGACATCAAATGGGAAAACAAAGACGGTTCAGCAATGGAAGACGGTTACGTTGGAAGAAGACACATCCACAAGCGCATTCACAAACTTTTATGGCTACTTGCGGCTTCAAAAGATTGGTAACAAATATGAAGCATATATTCTAAAACTGGATGAGCACTCGAATCCCGTATGGGATAAACCGATCATCGTTCATTGGACGGATACACAAAACAAGTATTCGAACAAGAAATTGGCCGGAATCGCATTCTATACCGCGAAGATGGACATTGCCGAAGACGCGGCCAATCCACCTAAACCTTACAAAAATAATAATATGGCTCTAACGGACGTAAAGGTCTGGAACATCATCAACGGCGGGAACAAGGGGTCGACAAAGCCTACGGTCATCGCCCATGCGGGGGATGAGATCAAGATCAATTGCGAAGACCATACCGTGTATAAAAACGGTGCGGTCTTCATGGAAAAATTTTATATCGGTAGCAATTTCCCAACCATGGAAGGCGGCGTGACCAAATCATTTGCATTTGAACCCGATCTCGATGAAGCGGATTGGTACTATGAATACCGGCCAACGACGAAATAGGAGGTGATGGCTTGTGTATTTGATTCTTGATCCCGACTTGAAAGTCTGCGGTGTCTTGTCATTGGAGGGAAAAGGATGCAAGTTCTATGATGATTTGCGATCGACGAAAATCGCAGACGATCAAGGGAAGATATGGAGCGACACTCTGCAAA
>NZ_BDDQ01000120.1 GCF_002003465.1 Caenibacillus caldisaponilyticus
ACCGTGTTCCTCGCGAGAGGCATGTTTTGGTCGTGATTGAACAATGCCACTACATTTGACATGTCAGCACCATCGAGTGCGGATTGACTGATGATCTCACGGAATGGTACGAAAAACCCGAGTACATCTGACCATCTTTCAAACTTCAGCGCATATCCTTCGATATAATCCGATCCGTCTTCGCTCGATCGAAGCTCCACTTTTGTAGTCAGCATTCGGATTTCTCGATCGGCATTTCCAATCATCGACCGACTTTTTAATTCAGGAGGTTCTTCCCCAGCATCACGAATATGCGCGGCCAAATGATTATAGACAGCTCTACGGTCAGATTCCGGAATATCAGCGCCGCCACGCGCGCCGTTGAGAACGGCAATCCCTGAAATGCATGCTTTCAAATTCGCATCCCCAACATTCCCATCACCATCAACCATGTGATGGATAAATTTATATGCGGATTTTGTATCCGGATCCTTGTCCGGATCCACCCAAGCATATGCTTTTCGCAGCGTGCTTTCACCGGCATCATTCGGAATACGTGCCTCCATCGCCGGGCCGTCCCACGATGACTCCGTATCAACCGGCGTATGATGCACCGGAATCGCTGGCATCCGTTTCACCCCCTTTCACAGGCATCGCATCAATCGGAGCATAGTTGGCCGGAACATAGTGCCTATCGCCTTCTTCGCCGATTCCATCCTGTTCTTCGAGAGTACGAATATCATTGATGCTGTATGCCCCAATCTCCCACATTGACTTATAGAAAGCTGCCCGGCTCGCGGCATCACCGCGAAGCTCTGACGTCAGGTTGAACTTCGCGTAATACCGCTTTTGCTCCAACGGCGTGAACAGCTTGTAGTTGATCTCCTGTTCCCAATTGGTCACGATGGGCTGCAGAGTGTTCTTGACGTAGTCCAAGCTCTGCTGCTCGATGTTGCTGAATGTCGCGCGGTCCAACTGGTTGAGTTTATGCGCCGGAATCTTGTAGACCTTTGCCACTTCCAATACGCCAAATTTT
>NZ_BDDQ01000121.1 GCF_002003465.1 Caenibacillus caldisaponilyticus
TTATCGTCTTTCGTGATAATGTTCGGGTCCGTGGTGATGTCTATGCCCTCAAATTCATACGTTCCATTAGCGCTAGGAATATCCTCGATATTTTTTAAAAGGCTCGCGATATCCAAAAGCGTATGATAGGCGGTGAGTTGGTTTTCATGTTTGGTCATAACCTGAAAAGCAAAGTTTTGACGATATGAACCGTCGTAATAATGGTCATAGTCATTCGCCGGCATCACCATAACGGCAATACTGTTCCCATCCGTCAACATCGGTGACACGACCGTTGCATAATAACCTTGCTTATCAAGCACATCAATAACCAGCCGCTCTAAAAAGTCCATTTCATCGCTCATATTTTATTTCTCACCGCCTTTTCGGCTATCTTGGACCATTGTTTTTTGTGGACTGATTTAGCCTTCTCAAACCAAAGCCCTTGCGCTCTCGGGTTGACATCTTTCGAAAAATGGAATTGCGGATTGTAATAGAGCCGGCGAGCATACGGCGTATCCCATACCGCTTTCCCATCACTGAAACGTGAAGCTCGTAAACTACTTTTCATAAGGTTTCCGGTGTCCATCGGCACATAGAGATTGCTGTCCTTCACCACTTGCTGGGTGAGAGCGAACAATCCAAGATGCGATGCTTTTTTTATTTTTGGAGCGATTTTCTTTGTATCTACTTTAACCCTTACCCCATTAGACCACTTCCACTTCATAGTGGTGGACTTGGTTAAACCCATAATAGGGATTGCAAGCATGGACCATCATTTCGATACCATTAAAAGTCACCTTAGATTTAACTTTTAGAGGTTTACAATTAGGCGTATTGACGGTGTCCATAAAGATAATCCCTTGCGTTTCGATTTCTTCCCCATTAGCATCCATGCGGATTGCCGTTTTGGGTTCAAAGCGAACGCAATCGATCGTTTCCGGATCGCCCCACGACTCCCCAAAATTGCCTTGGCCTAGATATTCCTCGTAAACAATAGAATGTATGAGAAGTTGTTTAGGAATTGGACGAATAATG
>NZ_BDDQ01000122.1 GCF_002003465.1 Caenibacillus caldisaponilyticus
TTTGCCACTTCCAATACGCCAAATTTTTGCTGTTCAATAAACTGCGCATCTTCAAGCGGCATACTGATGCTTTGGTATTCCATTCCGCCATCAAGTATTGCGATTTTATGGGCATTCGTCAGACCCGTATTGAGCTTTTGCCATTCTTCACGAGCTTTTTCTTTAGCTTCTTTTTTCAGAGCAGTCGGGACCTTCAAAACCCCACGACTCGCAGTACCGTTTGCCCAAAATGCACCAATGAACTTTTTAGCCGCTTGCTGTGACCCCAAATCTTCACGCAATACAGAGATTGGAGATAATCCCTTGAGACCACTCTTCCCCGGGTATTTGAGATGAAACACATCATACCATGCCAGCTTTCTCATCTCACCGGTTGGTATAGTTGTGATATACCATAGTTCACCAGTCAACGGGTCAAGCTGGACATCCGTAACTGCCGGATCAAGCGGCCACAACGCCGTCGGCCTACCGTCATAGCCCCAATCGATAGCTGCATAGGCATTACCCCATCCGACCAGATGTAGCATCATGAGCTCTTTGAACGTATATGCACTCATGTATGGGTTTGGCCTAATCCCCAAAAGTTGCGCGACAGGGTGTTCGGTGTCCTTCGACAACCTTCCCCGGCTCTGCTTGAAGATCTGGATAGGCAACTTCCCGATGTCTCCGCCCAAAATCGACGCGCAGGCATAGACATTTGAATTCATGATGGCCGACTCTGATGTGATTGTCTCTCCACTATACGTCGGTTGGCCGCCGAAGATGGATACAAACCAATCCGCCGGGTTCACGATGTCGGAAACGTCCATCAGGTCACGTTTTTCCATGATTGCGCTCAAAAACATTCATTTCTCACCCCTTTCGAGGCGGTTTTGGGACGTTTTTAGAAAAAACCACCGCCAAAAGCAGGAAAATAAGCCCAATTACATACCATCCGGCGATATAATTCAGCATAAAAGTAGCCCGGCAAATGATTGCCAGGCCGATCAAGGCGAATATATCATCTCCGAACATCGCGATAAACGACACGATTGTTTTTAAAATCCGCATCCACTCACCACCTTAAAAGGAGAAATCATCGCTCAAAATATGTTCGTTCAAATCGATTTCTTGGTTCAAGACCATCGCTCGGACGTGTGCATTGATGACCGCGGCCGCCGGGTCGATTCGATCCGTTGATTTATCCTTGTCCAGCATAATGTTTTCATTGTGATCTTGACGGATGACTACATTTCCAAGCGCCCAAGTCAAGACAGGGTTGTTATCATGAATAATTTTGCCATCCAATACCAATTCCCTGAAGTTTTTCGTCGGTTCAGAGAGCGTCCTGAACCCTTGGCGAATCTCAACCGTGAGATAACCTTCTGCATCCATATCCTGCGCAAATTGCGTCGCGTTGTATGGGTCATAGCATATCTCACGGATGATCCAGCCTTTTTCCTCTGCTTTGTGTTGAATGTATGACTTGATAAATTGATAGTCCACCACGGCGCCGGGAGTGGTGGTTATCCATCCCTGTTTGACCCAAAGATCATATGGCACTTTGTCCGTTTTTCGTTTGGTATCCAGAGTATCCTCAGGTATGAAAGAATGGCTTAGGACAACGAAACGGCCATCACCAAGCGGAAACTCAAAACTTATGCTTGTCAAGTCGATTTTTTTGGACAAGTCCACGCCGACAAAACATTCACGACCTTGGAGATCAGGAAGCTGATCTGTTCCGCAGGCTTTCCATTTGTCCATTGGCATATAGCCGTTGTCTTTCTGATCGACCCAGATGTTCATGTTTTTTGTGAGAAAGTTTCTCATCTTCTCCGGTACATCCAGAGCTGTTTTCAGCTCTCCTCGGAGATAATTTCGGCCCTCTTCATATGAGCACAGAATCGGGTTCGCCTTTTCCCAAACGCGCTCATCTTTTATGTCATCTCCTTTGTCCAACTCGTTGATCATGACGAAATATTCGTCGTTCTCGATCGGAGAGTTTGGATCGAGTATCTTAGAGACATATTGATATTCAACGCGATAGCACGGCCTCGAAAGATCAAATCCAGCCGTCGTAATGATCATAATGAGCGGTTGCGGTCGCGCACCCATGCCGGAAACCAATACGTCATATATTTCACTCGTCTCATGAGCATGATATTCGTCGATGATACCGCACT
>NZ_BDDQ01000123.1 GCF_002003465.1 Caenibacillus caldisaponilyticus
GCACGCGCAAGGTCAACCGTCCCACCCGAGTCGTCAATTGCCGGGGATAAGACCCGTTTCGATAGCCTTTTCGCTCCTCTGTGCGCTCATAACGGCCGGCGCCAAGTTGATCCGTTAACTGGGCTTCAAGGATTTGATTCAAGACCTGTTCCAACAGTTTGGCCAGTCCTTGATCTTGCGACAAGAACCCGTGCAGGATTTCATCGCTTATTGTAATATTGTATTGAGCCATAGTTGCTTTCCTCCTTTTTGTTTTTTGTTTTGGTCAATGTCCATTCTATCAAAGGGAAAGCAACGTGGCTCTTTTTACATTTCCTTTTTACACAATTTTACGGACTCAACTTTGACCGACGATACTGCTATTTTCGATACTGAGATCCTTAATATAAATCTTACCTTGATAAGAGTACCATTCAACATTCACCTCGCCAAGCTGATGCAACGTCTTCGTGATGTCGGCTAGTTTATCTAATTCGTCGTTACTTAAAGTGATGGTGAATGGTTCACAAGGATAAGATTCCCAACTCCCAGTTTTTTCGGATAGAACTCTTTTTTGATGGAATTCCTCAATATGGGAAAAAACGCACTCTCCGTTGCTATTTAATACATATTTCGTTGGAGGGATTCTCCCATCTTTCATGCCAAATAATCCTGTTGGAAAAGTTTCAATCAAAATATCTCCGTTCTCCAATACTCTTGAAAAGCCAGTTACAGGGGCTGGAATGACATCTCCAATTTGTACACAATGGAAGCCATTCCCAAGTGGATTGTATTTGTTTTCTACACCATATCGAAGGGCTTCTTTAATATCCTCTCTTTTGCAAAGCTGTCCGACGCCTTTTTTCCACGTCAGCCTAAGGAAAGGCATGTCCATATCCCTTTTGACATGCTCGCAAGCATAATCAATTTCATCTTCTGAA
>NZ_BDDQ01000124.1 GCF_002003465.1 Caenibacillus caldisaponilyticus
GGAWGGTCTGAAAGTCTTTCAGCATTTGTTCATGATCGGTGTACAGCCCGCCAACATGCCAGTCACCAGTGAATACAATGCCGATTGGCCGAGAATCGTCAATGTCGATCGTCACCGACGTCTGACGATCGTCAAACTGCTGAAGCTCTTTCTGCGATCTGATCAAATGCTGGATATACGCTTCGATATTGTCCTCGGTATTCTTCCGATCGACATAGCCAATGTTTTTCTTTCTATTCCGCTTCAAATGGTTCCGGACCGCTTCAGACGTGAATTCAAGCCCAAAACGGTTCGTCAGCATGTTGGCGTATTGTTGGTATGTATGTTCCGGATATTGCTTCATGAGAACGTGAAGATATTCGTTTTCTTCAGCGGTCCACAATCTATGTTTCTTCATTTGCCCACCTCTTTCGGGCATATTTAAAGCGGCGCCGCAATTTCGACACCGCTTATGAGAGCAGTCCCGCATTCGCGTGGCGCTGCTCCGCTCCAAATATATGAGCACCGTCAGGTGCGGACCGTGATCTCTTCCGCTCCGGTCCTACCTCCCATTTTAGCCACAGCGTTTTTCAGGTCGCAATTTTCCTGCCATTCCTGACATCTCTGCCATTCCTGACATTCCTGCCATCTTTGCCATTTTGTCCACGATCGAATCCCTAATCCTGAACACATGTCGTTCAGACAATCCCATATGCCTGCTGATAGCTATCATAGACATACCATCAAGCATACATTCCAAAACGGCCTTCTCGCGTTCGTTTGTGATAGCTTTTGAGTATTCCTGTATAAATAGAACCTTTTGCTCCAATCTCTCAATCCACTTTGTCTTCTTTTCTCTCCGCAAATACTCCCGATAAACCGGATCATTTGGTGCGCCTTTCGGCTTTGGAAGTGATCCTTCGATGCCATATTGAGCAGTCAGACCTTCTCCGGCATCTTCCAGTATCTTTCGTTGGCGTTGAATTTCATTGACCATCCAATGATAATCTCTAAGCATCGCAGCGATTTG
>NZ_BDDQ01000125.1 GCF_002003465.1 Caenibacillus caldisaponilyticus
TTTGACCATYTTYYAATTCCACCAAACGGTCAAGTCCATTTTATTGTGTAAATTTCCCTTTGATAGAAAGATGGACCTGATGACCTGACGTATGGCAGGTAAGTCCGGCAAGTCTCCCTGCCGGTCGCCTTCCCGGACTAATGATCATTGTTGTCAAAGTACAGGTGTGTCAAGGCGCTTTCGCGGCAACTCCTCGCTTCCGAGGTATTTCACGTTCTCCTTGACACGTCGAAGAAATTATCCCACTTTCTTGATCGCCGAAACTTCCTGATTCATCGTTTGAACGCCTAACTCTTTCGTTTTCCGCCACTGCCAATAGTCGGACATATCCAGGTATTTGCGTCCCGATATCCATTTTTCGTCCATTTCGATCAACACGGCGCCTACGAGGCGATACACCGATTCCCGGTTCGGAAAAATGCGGATCACCCGTTCTCTGCGGCGGATTTCCTCGTTCAGCCGTTCCACCCCGTTGGTCGTGCGCAGGCGCCGCCGGTAACGGTCCGGATAGTCCAATACGGCGGTGGCGTCTTCGAATCCCTCTTCGAGGATTTGCATGGCTTTTGGGGCTTTTTCTTCCCATTTGGCCAGCACTTGTTCCAATAACAGCCGGGCCGCCTGCTTATTGGGGGCGTGAAGAATCCCGCGAATCTCCTCAAGCAAGGCATCCTGCATATACTTTGGTGCGGCATCGAGGATATTGCGAATAAAATGTGTCTGGCATCGCTGCCATGTCGCGCCTTGGAAATGCTTTTCAATCGCTTGCACCAGCCCGCCGTGTTGATCCGAGATGATCAAGTCCACTCCCCGGAGTCCCCGGTCTTTCAGCCATCCGAAGAACTCGCTCCAGCTGGACTCCGATTCACTGTTTCCGATTTGCAGGCCAAGAATTTCCCGGTATCCTTCCTCATTCACTCCTGTGGCGATCAAAACGGCTCTGGAACGTACCCGTCCATCTTCCCGGACTTTCGTATAAATAGCATCTACTAGCACAAACGGATACACATGTTCATGAAGGGAACGGTCATTCCAGTCTTGGATCATCGGATCCAGTCCTTTGCACAACGCGGAGACCGTGGACTTGGAAAACGAAGTCCCGCACAATTCTTCTGTGATTTGGGTGATCTTGCGGGTAGACACTCCGTTTACGACCATTTCCATGAGGGCCAGTACCAGAGCTTGTTCGCTCCGTTGATAACGTTGAAAGAGTTCAGTGGAAAACTCCCCATCCCTTGTCCGCGGCACGCGCAAGGTCAACCGTCCCACCCGAGTCGTCAATTGCCGGGGATAAGACCCGTTTCGATAGCCTTTTCGCTCCTCTGTGCGCTCATAACGGCCGGCGCCAAGTTGATCCGTTAACTGGGCTTCAAGGATTTGATTCAAGACCTGTTCCAACAGTTTGGCCAGTCCTTGATCTTGCGACAAGAACCCGTGCAGGATTTCATCGCTTATTGTAATATTGTATTGAGCCATAGTTGCTTTCCTCCTTTTTGTTTTTTGTTTTGGTCAATGTCCATTCTATCAAAGGGAAAGCAACGTGGCTCTTTTTACATTTCCTTTTTACACAATTTTACGGACTCAACTATGTGTTGCCAAGAAGAAGCCATGGTACCGATAGAAATTGTTGTTTGGGGAAGCGATCAAATCACACCGAAAAAAAAAGCCACTCCTTGTGGAAGTGACCCTTCTGAAGTCTCTATTCCATTCCATTTACTGCGGACTTATCCATCGCCTTACGATTTTCGACGGTGACAGACAATGAACCGCCAATTCCTTTATCCACTTTGTACCGCCACGCGCCTTAAACGTGTTTCCTTTCCCCTCTCGCCCTGTCTCCTGTATCACCTCTAAAAACGAAGAAGCCAACAGGTGATCAGGCATGAAATCAAACCTAATTTAGTGAGCTTTTATTATAGAAGAACGACGCCTACTATCTGATAATCGGCGATAGCTATCGATTAAAGTACCGCCAGACCATTTTGGGCAAATCGTGTTCAAAGTTATTTAGCGAAAATGGTTTAAAAGTACTTGACGGTTACATTTTTCCCTTAACCTGCTTTAACGTCGCTACGATAAGAAAGCTAACAATCACTAATAAGAACCATGAACTCACCTTTCCTGGATGAACGAGACTCCATGCATCGGTTTGGTATGGATATTCCCAAGCTCCAAAGAACGTTGCGATATTTTCGGCTATCCATATGAAAAATCCGATGAGCACAAAAGAAAGTGCGAGTGGCATACGGTAACGAGTTCCATCCACCTCGAATGTGACCCATGATTGCCAAAAGACGATAAATACAAGTCCGGATAACCACCAACGAACGTCCATCCAATAATGGT
>NZ_BDDQ01000126.1 GCF_002003465.1 Caenibacillus caldisaponilyticus
GGATTTTTTAGTGTACGCCCGGCATGGGTGCGGTGCTATAGGGTGAAAGTCCTGAACGGGGGCTGGCGAGCGCCTACCGTTAGCTGAAGGCAAGGGTGTCCGCCGCGAGGCGGAATCTGAAGGAAGCCGGAGGCAAACACTCGACCTGAGGGACACGAACCCAATTTGAGGCTGTCACAGTCGGATGAGTCTGCATAACAAGATGAAGTCCTAAGCCGCCAAGGGCTGTGGCGGTATATTGGGCAGGTACATGAGTGGAAAGTCCGCACTCTTATCCGGGGAGGCCTGTACGATACGCCTTCTAAGGATGGCAACCAAAATCGAGAGGTTTTGCTGAACGTACAGGAGTCAGCAGAGGCCATAGTACCTGAGTAAGGGACGCCTGAAAAGGGAAGGGCTGAACGTCAATTCAGGGATGGATCAAACTCTTTCGAGACGCAATGCGCTGAAGCAGAATTCCTGACGGAACTCTTTCAAGGAAAGATGGGTGAAGCCCGGAGGGCCTTGGATAGAGGGCTGAGCATTGCCCGGCAAGACTTGAACCCCATCCCGCGGAGGGAAAGAGATCTCGATGGCGCTGTTGGAGACGATTCTGTCACGGAACAACTTAATCACTGCCCTCAAACGGGTGGAAGCAAATAAAGGGGCTCCGGGCATCGACGGCGTTCCGACGGAACAACTCCGCGATGATATCCGGAAGCACTGGAAGTCCATTAAGAGACAATTGCTTGAGGGAACCTACAAGCCGGCGCCGGTCCGGAGGGTCGAAATCCCGAAACCCAATGGAGGCGTCCGATTGCTGGGGATCCCAACCGTGATGGATCGGTTCATCCAACAGGCCATCCTTCAGGTGCTTACGCCGATCTTTGATCCCCATTTTTCTCCGTACAGCTATGGCTTCCGCCCCAAGCGGCGGGCCCACGATGCGGTCCGGCAAGCTCAGAAATATATCCAAGAAGGATACCGATATGTCGTCGATATCGATCTGGAAAAGTTCTTTGACCGGGTGAATCACGACATTCTGATGAGCCGGGTTGCACGGAAGGTCGAGGACAAGCGAGTTCTGAAATTGATAAGGGCCTACTTAAAAGCTGGGGTGATGCTGGAAGGTGTCCGGGTTCGTTCAGAGGAAGGCACGCCGCAAGGCGGGCCATTGAGTCCGCTCTTGGCCAACATCCTGCTGGATGATCTGGATAAAGAACTTGAAAAGCGGGGGTTGAAGTTCTGCCGCTACGCCGATGACTGTAACATTTATGTCCGCAGTCCGCGTGCGGGCCAAAGAGTCAAACAAAGCGTTCAAAAGTATCTGGAGAAGAAGTTAAAACTCAAAGTCAACGAGGAGAAAAGTGCGGTCGACCGCCCCTGGAAACGAAAGTTTCTAGGGTTCAGCTTCATGTCTCAACGAGAAGCTCGAATCCGACTCGCCCCGAAATCCGTTCAACGGTTTAAGAATAAAATCCGGCAACTGACGAATCCGAATTGGAGTCTTCCAATGGAGGAACGTATCCGGAAACTCAACCAATATACAATGGGATGGATGGGGTACTTCGCGTTAATTGAGACCCCCTCTCCCTTGAAGCGCCTGGAAGAATGGATAAGAAGAAGGTTGAGACTGTGCCGTTGGCACCAATGGAAAAGGGTGAGAACTCGAATTCGTGAACTGAGAGCCCTTGGGCTCAAAGAACACGAAGTGTTCGAGATCGCTAACACTCGGAAAGGGGCTTGGCGTACGACAAGGACGCCTCAATTGCATAAAGCCCTTGGCAAAGCCTACTGGCTTAAGCAAGGGCTGAAGAGTTTAACGCAGAGATATTTTGAACTCCGTCAAGATTGGCGAACCGCCTAGTGCGGACCCGCATGCTAGGTGGTGTGAGGGGACGGGGGTTCGTCACCCCCTCCTACTCGATTAGCGTTTCTCCATCATCGATGGCTGAGGCGTTTGCTCAAACGGCGGCCGCGGAAGGCGAGAGCGACGGGAGGGCAGGATGAAGCAGGAAGAACGGACGTGACGAAAAAGACATGAAAACATCCATGCGGTGGCGAGTGGAGAGAAAGGCAAGTAATAAGAAAGCAAAAAAGAGCTTTCACCATAATCGGTGAAAGCTCTTTTTTGACGAGATTTCAGTTGA
>NZ_BDDQ01000127.1 GCF_002003465.1 Caenibacillus caldisaponilyticus
CCTTCACACAAGAGACTGAATATTCAGTCTCTTGTGTGGAAAGGGAGAATCCCCTCATCTCATCTATTTACATTATTTGGTTAATGATAACGTTCTTCAAACATTCGCTCGAGGGCTTCCTGCGCTTCGGCAAATCCTCGCAACTTTCGCCCTGCCCATTTCTCGTTAAAATCTTGAACGGTCAAATATACGACTTTTTCAGCGGCTTCTAAACTGCTCAAACTGTTCATCGGCTTTAGACGTTTCCGAATCTCCTTGATCGTTCGTTCGATGGCATTGGTCGTGTAAATCACACTTCGAATACTGCTTGGATAGTCCATAAAGGTGAGAAGAACATCCAACTCATTGGCCCACGATTGGACTTCCCTTGGGTATTTGTGAGACCATTTGGATTGAAACTGTTGAAACATCTCCAATGCGATTTCTTTATTCGGAGAACAATAAATGAGTTTCAGGTCCTCCGCCATTTCGAATTGATCTTTTTTCCGAACACGGCTGAGGGTGTTGCGGACTTTGTGCACGACACAGCGCTGCACATCGGCTTTCGGATACACCGCCTTAAAGGCTTCCTCCAGCCCCGGAAGGCCATCGAAGACGCCAAGAAGCACTTCCTTGACGCCTCTTTGGTAGAGCTGTTGGAGAATCTCCTGCCATACATAGGCGCTTTCTTGTCCTCCTACGAAGAAATCAAGAATTTCACGATACCCTTCTTCGTTCACCCCCAATACCACATAAATAACTTCTTTCTCTACCGTATCCCGGCGAAGTTTCACGTACAAGCCGTCCAAATATAAGACCGAATAACGCTGGTGTAGTGGACGAGCGTGCCATTTCTCGATGTCTTCCTTCACGACATCGGTAATCCGGCTGATCGTCGCAGGAGAATAGGTGCTTCCTAGAATTCGTTCGATAAACTTGCCAATTTCACGCGTGCTCATGCCACTTTGGTACATCCTAATGATTGCTTCCTCCAGCCAGCCCGTGTGCCGTTGGTAAGGGGCAAACAACTGTGTTTGAAATTCCCCGTTTCGGTCTCTTGGAACCAAAAGACCCTCAATCCGGCCATATTGTGTATCTAGATTTCGCTGATAGTAGCCGTTTCTCATATTCGGCGTTCCAGCCTGTTCGATTTCGAGGAAATTTTTGATTTCTTCCCGCATAATCAGTTCTAATTTTTCTTTTACAAACTGACGAATGGCATTTTCCAGTTGATTTGCCCAGTCGACATTCGGTATACTTCTTTTAGACATAGGTAGGGTACTCCTTTCTCTGGAATGTGTTGTGGTCCAAATCAGAGAATACCCTACCTTTTTTCTTTTGTTCTAGCAAAATGCTTTACACAAAATTTTATACATCATCGT
>NZ_BDDQ01000128.1 GCF_002003465.1 Caenibacillus caldisaponilyticus
TAGCCGACCTGAGAGGGTGATCGGCCACACTGGGACTGAGACACGGCCCAGACTCCTACGGGAGGCAGCAGTAGGGAATCTTCCGCAATGGACGCAAGTCTGACGGAGCGACGCCGCGTGAGCGAGGAAGGCCTTCGGGTCGTAAAGCTCTGTTGTCGGAGACGAACAAACGCCATAGGAAATGATGGCGTCCTGACGGTATCCGACGAGAAAGCCCCGGCTAACTACGTGCCAGCAGCCGCGGTAATACGTAGGGGGCGAGCGTTGTCCGGAATTATTGGGCGTAAAGCGCGCGCAGGCGGCCCTTTAAGTCTGATGTGAAAGCCCGCGGCTCAACCGCGGATGGGCATTGGAAACTGGAGGGCTTGAGTGCAGGAGAGGAGAGTGGAATTCCACGTGTAGCGGTGAAATGCGTAGAGATGTGGAGGAACACCAGTGGCGAAAGCGGCTCTCTGGCCTGTAACTGACGCTGAGGCGCGAAAGCGTGGGGAGCAAACAGGATTAGATACCCTGGTAGTCCACGCCGTAAACGATGAGTGCTAGGTGTTAGGGGGGTCAAACCCCTTAGTGCTGAAGGTAACCCATTAAGCACTCCGCCTGGGGAGTACGGCCGCAAGGCTGAAACTCAAAGGAATTGACGGGGGCCCGCACAAGCGGTGGAGCATGTGGTTTAATTCGAAGCAACGCGAAGAACCTTACCAGGTCTTGACATCCTCTGACCGCCCTAGAGATAGGGTTTTCCCCCTTCGGGGGGACAGAGTGACAGGTGGTGCATGGTTGTCGTCAGCTCGTGTCGTGAGATGTTGGGTTAAGTCCCGCAACGAGCGCAACCCTTGACGTTAGTTGCCAGCATTGAGTTGGGCACTCTAACGTGACTGCCGGTGACAAACCGGAGGAAGGTGGGGATGACGTCAAATCATCATGCCCCTTATGACCTGGGCTACACACGTGCTACAATGGGCGGTACAAAGGGCTGCGAACCCGCGAGGGGGAGCGAATCCCAAAAAGCCGCTCTCAGTTCGGATTGCAGGCTGCAACTCGCCTGCATGAAGCCGGAATCGCTAGTAATCGCGGATCAGCATGCCGCGGTGAATACGTTCCCGGGCCTTGTACACACCGCCCGTCACACCACGAGAGTCTGCAACACCCGAAGTCGGTGCGCCAACCCGCAAGGGAGGCAGCCGCCGAAGGTGGGGCAGATGATTGGGGTGAAGTCGTAACAAGGTAGCCGTATCGGAAGGTGCGGCTGGATCACCTCCTTTCTAAGGAATGAAAGAGACATCCGTGGAGGCGCGCTTAGGCTTTTGTTTGGTTTTGAAGGAGCGATCCTTCAGCGTTGCACCTTGAAAACTGCATAACGAAGGTCCGAGCATCACACAGGTTAAGTGAGTAAGAGCGCACGGTGGATGCCTTGGCACCGGGAGCCGATGAAGGACGGGACGAACACCGATATGCTTCGGGGAGCCGTAAGTAGGCGTTGATCCGGAGATCTCCGAATGGGGGAACCCCCCGCCCTGAACGGGCGGGATCCGCACCTGAATCCATAGGGTGCGGAGGGCAGACCCGGGGAACTGAAACATCTTAGTACCCGGAGGAAAAGAAAGCAAACGCGATTCCCTGAGTAGCGGCGAGCGAAACGGGAGGAGCCCAAACCCGGCGTTCTTTTGAGCGTCGGGGGTTGTAGGACACTCATCACGCGGCGGCGGGCGTAGGCGAAGCGGTCTGGAAAGGCCGGCCGGAGAAGGTAACAGCCCTGTAGCCGAAACGTCCAAAGTCGCAGAGTGGATCCTGAGTACGGCGGGACACGGGAAATCCCGTCGGAAGCAGGGAGGACCATCTCCCAAGGCTAAATACTACCCGGTGACCGATAGTGAACCAGTACCGTGAGGGAAAGGTGAAAAGCACCCCGGGAGGGGAGTGAAAGAGATCCTGAAACCGTGTGCTTACAAGTAGTCGGAGTCCCCTTTGCGGGATGACGGTGTACCTTTTGCAGAATGGACCGGCGAGTTGCGATCCCAAGCGAGGTTAAGCCGGAGAGGCGGAGCCGTAGCGAAAGCGAGTCTGAAGAGGGCGATGAGTTTGGGGTCGCAGACCCGAAACCGTGTGATCTACCCATGCCCAGGGTGAAGGTGCGGTAACGCGCACTGGAGGCCCGAACCCACGTCTGTTGAAAAAGGCGGGGATGAGGTGTGGGTAGGGGTGAAATGCCAATCGAACACGGAGATAGCTGGTTCTCCCCGAAATAGCTTTAGGGCTAGCCTCGAGGTGAGAGTCTTGGAGGTAGAGCACTGATTGGGTGAGGGGTCCCCACAGGATTACCGAGCTCACTCAAACTCCGAATGCCAACGACTTATCCTCGGGAGTCAGACGGCGAGTGATAAGATCCGTCGTCGAGAGGGAAACAGCCCAGACCGCCGGCTAAGGTCCCCAAGTATGCGTTAAGTGGGAAAGGATGTGGCGTTGCCCAGACAACCAGGATGTTGGCTTAGAAGCAGCCATCATTTAAAGAGTGCGTAATAGCTCACTGGTCGAGTGGCGCTGCGCCGAAAATGTAACGGGGCTAAACGCATCACCGAAGCCGCGGTTCGCCGCTCTTATGAGCGGCGGAGGTAGGGGAGCGTTCCGAGCGCGGCGAAGGCCGACCGGAAGGTCGACTGGAGCGCTGGGAAGTGAGAATGCCGGTATGAGTAACGAAAAGAGGGGTGAGAATCCCCTCCGTCGAAAGCCTAAGGGTTCCTGAGGAAGGTTCGTCCGCTCAGGGTTAGTCGGGGCCTAAGCCGAGGCCGGAAGGCGTAGGCGATGGACAACAGGTTGAAATTCCTGTACCACCGAAAGGCGTTTGAGCGATGGGGTGACGCAGGAAGGCAAGGCGAGCGCGCGGCCGGAAGAGCGCGTCCAAGCCGCAAGGCTGGTGGCGAGGCAAATCCCGCCACCGAAAAGGCTGAGCGGTGATGGGGAGGGAACTTAAGTACCGAAGCGCCCGTGCTTACACTGCCGAGAAAAGCCTCTAGCGAGTCTTTCGGTGCCCGTACCCCAAACCGACACAGGTAGGCGAGGAGAGCATCCTAAGACGCTCGGGAGAACTCTTGTTAAGGAACTCGGCAAAATGACCCCGTAACTTCGGGAGAAGGGGTGCTCCGGTAGGGTGATGAGCCCGAGGGAGCCGCAGTGAAAAGATCCAAGCGACTGTTTATCAAAAACACAGGTCTCTGCCAAACCGAAAGGTGACGTATAGGGGCTGACGCCTGCCCGGTGCTGGAAGGTTAAGGGGAGGGCTTAGCCGCAAGGCGAAGGTCCGAACCGAAGCCCCAGTAAACGGCGGCCGTAACTATAACGGTCCTAAGGTAGCGAAATTCCTTGTCGGGTAAGTTCCGACCCGCACGAAAGGCGTAACGACTTGGATACTGTCTCAACAAGAGACCCGGTGAAATTATAGTACCTGTGAAGATGCAGGTTACCCGCGACAGGACGGAAAGACCCCATGGAGCTTTACTGCAGCTTGATATTGGATGTCGGTATCGATTGTACAGGATAGGTCGGAGCCGGAGAAGCCGGGCCGCCAGGTTCGGTGGAGGCGACGGTGGGATACGACCCTATCGGTACGGACATTCTAACCCGGCACCGTGATCCGGTGCGGAGACAGTGTCAGGCGGGCAGTTTGACTGGGGCGGTCGCCTCCTAAAAGGTAACGGAGGCGCCCAAAGGTTCCCTCAGAATGGTTGGAAATCATTCGCAGAGTGCAAAGGCATAAGGGAGCTTGACTGCGAGACCTACAAGTCGAGCAGGGACGAAAGTCGGGCTTAGTGATCCGGTGGCACCGCATGGAAGGGCCATCGCTCAACGGATAAAAGCTACCCTGGGGATAACAGGCTGATCTCCCCCAAGAGTCCACATCGACGGGGAGGTTTGGCACCTCGATGTCGGCTCATCGCATCCTGGGGCTGAAGTAGGTCCCAAGGGTTGGGCTGTTCGCCCATTAAAGCGGTACGCGAGCTGGGTTCAGAACGTCGTGAGACAGTTCGGTCCCTATCCGTCGCGGGCGTAGGAAATTTGAGAGGCGCTGTCCTTAGTACGAGAGGACCGGGACGGACACACCGCTGGTGTACCAGTTGTTCCGCCAGGAGCACCGCTGGGTAGCTATGTGTGGACGGGATAAGTGCTGAAAGCATCTAAGCACGAAGCCCCCCTCAAGATGAGATTTCCCATGACGCGAGTCAGTAAGACCCCTCAGAGATGATGAGGTCGATAGGTCCGAGGTGGAAGCGTGGCGACACGTGGAGCTGACGGATACTAATCGGTCGAGGACTTAACCAAGCGATGCAGGACCTTCGTTATCAGTTTTGAAGGTGCAACCTTCAACAAGTGAAAAAGGTCCGGTGACGATGGCGAAGAGGTCACACCCGTTCCCATCCCGAACACGGCCGTTAAGCTCTTCAGCGCCGATGGTAATGGGGGGGCGACCCCCTGTGAGAGTAGGACGTTGCCGGGCCTTGCCTTACATATTCCATGACATTCCGCAGTAGCTCAGTGGTAGAGCAATCGGCTGTTAACCGATGGGTCGCTGGTTCGAATCCGGCCTGCGGAGCCAGATGCTTCCATAGCTCAGTTGGTAGAGCGCTTCCATGGTAAGGAAGAGGTCGCAGGTTCGAGCCCTGTTGGAAGCTCCATTAAAAAGCTTATTATGATGGGGT
>NZ_BDDQ01000129.1 GCF_002003465.1 Caenibacillus caldisaponilyticus
CCGGAAACCGGCCTGATGTGATCCGTCCAGCTGTCAAGCGTCAGTGAAAATGTCATACTAACGCGTCAGTGAATATGTCACTGATATATTTACTTTGACCTCAGTTCATTCAAGCCGGTTTCAGTTCCTTTGAATTCGTGGGCCTATATTTGCGCCAAGGATGATCAGGTCCTGGCTTGTACGATTTCTTTTCTGAGCTCTCCTTTTTCTTTTCAGGAGTTTTTGCCGCTTTGTTCCGGGTTGCTTCCATCAAGGGGTAGGGCTTACCTTTGTACCAGACAAACAGTCTGCCATCCAGCGTTTTTCGGACTTCCACCGGCGTTTTGGCCGGAATGGTTGGACTGGAATTTGGGACGTCGAGGATGTACGTTTTTCCTCGGTAGGAGATGGTTTCTCCAGGTCCGACGATCCGTTGATCGCGAAAACAAAGAATCAAATCCAGGGACTGTCCCGGTTCCAAAGGAACAAAGGCACTTTCCGGTTCAAGAGGCGCTACGGCAAACTTCTCGTTATGTTCTTTGATCAACTCCGGAAGGACTTGGTTTGCCTCCTCCAGGGTCTGGATGCCGCGCAGGCGCAACTCGACAACCCAACGGTCCTGCAGGGTTTGAAAGAGGCGTTCGATCCGTCCTTTGGCCTGTGGGGTCATGGCTTTGATATGAGTGATCCCCAAATCCTTCAGGGCGCGGCCAAATTGCGACAAAGGCACGGATTCGCCCGCCAGTTCCTGCTCAATGGATCTTTTTTCATTCGGGGAACAGAAAATCATATGACGATCCGAATAGATGCACATGGGAATGCCATACTGCTCGATCATTTGCCGGATCAGAAGGAAATAGCCCTCGGTATCTTCCTGGCGGCGGAAGACCGCGGCCAAGATTTTTCCCGTGGCATCGTCAATGGCCGCCAAAAGAGCCATGGGTTCCGCACGGTCTTCCAACCAACGATGGGAACTTCCGTCAATCTGGACCAACATGCCGGTTTGCGGTTTCCGATCTCTCGGGCGGTGAACCTTTGCCGGGCGCCGTTTCCGTTTGGGCGGGATGTTGGCTTGGCATCGGATTCGACGGACCGTAGAAGGGCTGACCCGGATTCCCTCCTGTTTGGCCAATAATTCGGAGAAATGGACATCATTGCAGTGCCGATATTTTTCACTTTGGCGGAGATTCAGGATTTTTTGCCGGATGTCTTCGGATAAGGCATGTGCAGGTTTTCGCCCCCGGTTTTTGTGAATGACTCCGTTTTCATCCTCCTCAAGGACTCGTTTTTTGAGGCGATAAACCTGACGAAGACTTAGCGATAACAATTCGGCAGCTTGTTTTCCCGTGATATACCCTTCGATCCATTGACGAATGACTTTGTAACGCTTCAATTCTTTTTTGCTCAATGGAATTCGCTCCTGTCTCATACTGTCATTTTCACTGAAGCGTTACAATATGACAATATCACAGACGAACAACATTTTGCGATAAACCCTCTTGACAAAATTCAAGCGATATGTTAAATTATAGGAGTCGCTGTGAGGGTGATCGACAAAACACCCGATCGCGAGCCGGTATTCAAACCGGATTCGACAAACGGTTTGTTCTTTGAAAACTGAACAAAAGCCAAGCGCGAATGAAAAGGGCAACCTTTTCCGGACGCCACGGATGAAACGGATGTAAAGGTTTCGACGAACCGATGCGATCGGTCGTCGTTTTCGAGACGCCGGAAGGCGTCAACTTTTACGGAGAGTTTGATCCTGGCTCAGGACGAACGCTGGCGGCGTGCCTAATACATGCAAGTCGAGCGCGGGAAGCGGACGGATCCCTTCGGGGTGACGTTCGTGGAACGAGCGGCGGACGGGTGAGTAACACGTGGGCAACCTGCCCGTAAGACCGGGATAACTCCGGGAAACCGGGGCTAATACCGGATAGGCTTTTGCCCCGCATGGGGCAAAAGGGAAAGATGGTTTCGGCCATCGCTTACGGATGGGCCCGCGGCGCATTAGCTAGTTGGTGAGGTAACGGCTCACCAAGGCGACGATGCGTAGCCGACCTGAGAGGGTGATCGGCCACACTGGGACTGAGACACGGCCCAGACTCCTACGGGAGGCAGCAGTAGGGAATCTTCCGCAATGGACGCAAGTCTGACGGAGCGACGCCGCGTGAGCGAGGAAGGCCTCGGGTCGTAAAGCTCTGTTGTCGGAGACGAACAAACGCCATAGGAAATGATGGCGTCCTGACGGTATCCGACGAGAAAGCCCCGGCTAACTACGTGCCAGCAGCCGCGGTAATACGTAGGGGGCGAGCGTTGTCCGGAATTATTGGG
>NZ_BDDQ01000130.1 GCF_002003465.1 Caenibacillus caldisaponilyticus
ATCCAAAAGGTGAAACCCGTGTAACGGGTGTCAAGCGTCAGTGAAAATGTCATACTAACGCGTCAGTGAATATGTCACTGATATATTTACTTTGACCTCAGTTCATTCAAGCCGGTTTCAGTTCCTTTGAATTCGTGGGCCTATATTTGCGCCAAGGATGATCAGGTCCTGGCTTGTACGATTTCTTTTCTGAGCTCTCCTTTTTCTTTTCAGGAGTTTTTGCCGCTTTGTTCCGGGTTGCTTCCATCAAGGGGTAGGGCTTACCTTTGTACCAGACAAACAGTCTGCCATCCAGCGTTTTTCGGACTTCCACCGGCGTTTTGGCCGGAATGGTTGGACTGGAATTTGGGACGTCGAGGATGTACGTTTTTCCTCGGTAGGAGATGGTTTCTCCAGGTCCGACGATCCGTTGATCGCGAAAACAAAGAATCAAATCCAGGGACTGTCCCGGTTCCAAAGGAACAAAGGCACTTTCCGGTTCAAGAGGCGCTACGGCAAACTTCTCGTTATGTTCTTTGATCAACTCCGGAAGGACTTGGTTTGCCTCCTCCAGGGTCTGGATGCCGCGCAGGCGCAACTCGACAACCCAACGGTCCTGCAGGGTTTGAAAGAGGCGTTCGATCCGTCCTTTGGCCTGTGGGGTCATGGCTTTGATATGAGTGATCCCCAAATCCTTCAGGGCGCGGCCAAATTGCGACAAAGGCACGGATTCGCCCGCCAGTTCCTGCTCAATGGATCTTTTTTCATTCGGGGAACAGAAAATCATATGACGATCCGAATAGATGCACATGGGAATGCCATACTGCTCGATCATTTGCCGGATCAGAAGGAAATAGCCCTCGGTATCTTCCTGGCGGCGGAAGACCGCGGCCAAGATTTTTCCCGTGGCATCGTCAATGGCCGCCAAAAGAGCCATGGGTTCCGCACGGTCTTCCAACCAACGATGGAAACTTCCGTCAATCTGGACCAACATGCCGGTTTGCGGTTTCCGATCTCTCGGGCGGTGAACCTTTGCCGGGCGCCGTTTCCGTTTGGGCGGGATGTTGGCTTGGCATCGGATTCGACGGACCGTAGAAGGGCTGACCCGGATTCCCTCCTGTTTGGCCAATAATTCGGAGAAATGGACATCATTGCAGTGCCGATATTTTTCACTTTGGCGGAGATTCAGGATTTTTTGCCGGATGTCTTCGGATAAGGCATGTGCAGGTTTTCGCCCCCGGTTTTGTGAATG
>NZ_BDDQ01000131.1 GCF_002003465.1 Caenibacillus caldisaponilyticus
CGATGGCCCATCATCCAGGAAGCTTGTAAAACTAAACCCTTCCTGAGAGGATTAAAGTCCTACGGTGTGATGTCAAGAGTTAAAAACAAATGAATTGGAAATTCTTTTGGCCATATGTCATAAAAAAGGGTGCACTAAACCAAGCCTCCAGTATATTGTAAATAACTGGAAGCCGATATGACCAAGGTTATCGATGAAGGTTACCTCATCGCGTCACCTTCTTTTTCGGCGCATATATTTGATTGTTGCGGAGCAGCGCATCAATCAGGCGCACCAATTTTCTTGCCGTTAAGACGAGGGCGCGTTTGTGTGAGTGCTTCTGCACTTCACGATACTTTTTTTGGTAAAAGGCGCGGTATTCAGGTTCGTGTCGCCGGACCAGATTGGCAGCCTCAACCAGGTAATACCGGAGATAACGATTGCCTGTACGCGCAAGCATTTTGTCATCCGCCTCGTAGTCACCCGATTGGTGACGCGGCCAAAACAATCCGGCAAATTTGGCGATCGCAGCTTGGTTCTCAAAACGTTCAATATCGCCAATTTCAGCGAGAATGCCGGCGCAACTCACCGGGCCTAATCCCGGAATGGTTTCGAGCGTGTTAGGAAGGCCATCGAGCACGCGGGCAATCGCCTTGTCCAAATCTTTGATTTGGCGTTTCAGATGCCGGATGATCTCAATCGAGCTACCTAGGATCAAGTCAATCGAATCCTCCACACATTTTGAAAGCCTGTAAGAGTCCCGGGCGGCTTTTTGGATGGAGGCGGCCACATCCTCGGGATCGCTAAAGCGGCCGCGGCCTTTGGTCTGGAGATACTTGGCTAAATCCTCTAGAGGCATTTGGGCGATTTCATCGAGGCTATAAGCTTCAAGCAGTAATTCTGTGATGGCATGGCCGAAGGCCGATGTATCCACTTCAAGGTTAAACGCGCTGAATTTGAAAAACAGATGATTCAAAAAGACCTGTTGTTCTCGCGTTAAACTATGAACCAGATGATAGCGCATCCGGGTTAACCGTTGAAGGGCAAGGTATTGTTCGGACTGTATAATAGATTTCGGCAATCGCCCAAAACGCAAACGGTCCGCAATGACCCAAGCATCCTTGGGATCGGTCTTGTCCATTTCGGCATAAGCCTTTTTGAAATTTTTTACCAACTTCGGATTCAAGGTGAACACCTTTGTCTGACGTTGTTTTAGTTCAGGATCTTCGTGGAAAAACATGGCCGGATGCCAACTGTATACGGATGTGGCTTCCATAGCGATCTGGATAGAGTCACCTGTCTTCGCATGTTGAAGAATGACCTCTTTCAATTCTGATGCCCCAGGCAAATTGTTGGTGACTGTTCGAGTGGCCAACGTTTCCCCGGCATCATCCATCAGGCAGGCCTCGAGGTTTTTAGAGCTCACGTCAATACCGACAAATAAGGGCATGTCGTTTCCTCCTTTCTGTATTAGGATCGATGGAATCGGACGCTTCGGGATATCCCCAGATGGCTTGCCGATCGATCAGCCTCGCGTATGAGAACTCATCCGGTCCGTGGGCTGCCTGGAACTGCTCATTTCCAGCACGGGGATCCGGAGGAACGGCCTACGGGTTAGACGTTCAAGCAAGAACCTGGGGATGCAGACTTTATAAGTAGTCATCGCTACAAGGAGAGTAAGCATTGACCCAAACGATCCTAAGACCATTATCCGGGAACATCGCGAAGCGTCCAAGTCCGAAATTTGTATTCCGGGCGAGCCCGGAATACAAAACCTATATTCACTTGTCAATGTGCAAAAATGAACTGGAAATTGACATCAACCATGGATTTGAAACTTATTATACGAGGAGAATCATCAAGAAAAACAGCACGGATAAAAAAG
>NZ_BDDQ01000132.1 GCF_002003465.1 Caenibacillus caldisaponilyticus
GACGGATTGCTTTTCCAATCCAGTAGGAGTAAAATAATTGTGGGAGCAAGAATAGGAATAAAAGTTAATATATGTAAATTAACCTTGGCGGATGTGTTGGCTTTTAATCCAACATCATCTGCCAAGGCCACCAAGCAATAGCGCGATAGGGGAATGCAGAAAAAACAAGAAATGAGGGCCTCTTTTTTGTACAATGAGTTTGTCCAAAAAAACCGTACAAAGGAGGCCCTCACATGGGACATTATAACCCGAAATACCCGACTTTAGAAGAGCTTGAACGCCATGTCTTTCAGGTGTTACAGGAGATGTTTGGCAAGGTTTTGACGATGGTTTTGGAACAGATGGATGCCGAAATCGCCGAAGCGCGGGATAAACGCCGCTTTCGCTTGAAAGATCGGCGCGACGTTCACATCGATACGATGTTCGGTCCGTTGACCATCAAACGCAATGATTATCAAGACCGGGAAAATGGTCGTTATATCGCTTTATTGGATCACTATTTAGCCTTTGACGGCCGCAAGGGATTCAGCCCGCTCCTTGAACAATGGGCGATGGCCTTGGCCGTGTCCGGCCCGTCTTACCGCCACGCCGTAAAGCAATTGGAGACGTTCTTGGGTTATGTCCCCATGAGCCACGAAGCGCTGCGGCAGCATCTCCTCGCGTCCGAGGTGTGTGAGCCGAAGTCCAAACAACCCGGGCCTGAAGTGCTCTTTGTCGAGGTGGACGGGTTGTTTGTGAAACAACAAAAAGAAAAGGGCGGCAAGAAGAAAAAGGCGAAAGAACTTAAGATCGCTTTAGTCCATACGGGTTGGGAACAAGACGGCTCCAAACGGCGGAAATTGAAGAATAAACGGCATGATTTCCACACGGGCTCCGAGCCGTTTTGGGAAGGCTTTGAAAGCTTCTTGGAGCAGCACTACGACTATGACGCGACGAAAACGAAGTTGGTCATTAACGGGGATGGAGCCGGTTGGATTTCGGCTTGCCAAGAGGACTTCAAGGGCCGGGCGTTTTATCATTTGGATCGGTTCCATGTCGCCCGCGATTTGCATCTAATCATGAAAGATCATCCGCGCTATTCCGCGATGAAACGGGCGCTGAACGAGAATGATCCGGAGCGGTTGATCGTGGAGCTGAACAGCGCCGTGGGAACGATGGCTACACCGGAAGGCGAAGCGAAGCTAGAGGTGTTCATCGCGTATGTCACGAAACATAAAGAAGCCTTATGTGATTATAAGGCGTGGCTCGAAGAAAAAGGGATGGACACCCGCGGGATGTGCACGATGGGGGCTTCGGAAGGCCTGATGAGCCAATTTGCGGCTCGCCTCAAACAGGGGCGCAGTTGGAGCGCAGCCGGTGTAGAGGCGATGACCCAATGGATGATTGCTGACAAGGATCGGTTGGAGGTCAAAACGTGGTTTGGGCAATGGGTGCCGAACCGTGAAACAAACGGTTCGGGTCGTAAGGCTCCAGAGACCAAAACCCGTAAAAGGCTGACCAAGCAAATCGTAAATGATGTACGCGACAACATCCCCTATATGAAACAATCTTCAGGCACGATGATTCACAGCACTTTGAAAGGGCTGATCGGTTTTTAAACATTAAGAGAGCTTCCGTAAGAAGTCCAAGAAAATAGGAGAACGCTTTCAAATTGCATTGTACAAGAAAAGTGCCCACAAAAGCTTGACTGCATCTTCCGCCTCTAATAAGCGGAATAAAAACTCCGAATATGGTATATTATGAGTAGCTGCGTATTCTGCCATGGCGGACCATCGCTCCGCCATGACAGGCAAATGAAGACGGTGGCAATACTCGTGTATTTGTTCTTTCATGAGCTTTCCCCTCGCAGGAATGTGTCATAAACGGACAATGGACGAGTATCCACCTTCCACCGAAACAGGCGAAATGGTGACGGCCATTTCCGTCTGTTTCTTTTTGATTTTTTCGGCGAATGAAATCACTTTTTTCTGTTGGTTCAAGTAAGAAATCTCCTCCCCTCGATAATACAATCGAATATCCCCATTTAATCGCTCCTTCACCAGAATTTCTTTGCCCGCATACTCCGCCGATAAGAGCCATTGTTCCCCTTTGTATGAGAAACTGCCATCCCAATGCACTTTCCGATAGGAAAGATAGCTCGTATCGTAATCGTTCAACGGGAGAGGTTTCAGCTGTTCCTCTGCCCAACGCTCTTGCGGAGGAATGCCGGTCGTGGCGTTTGGCTTCCGATTCGCCACTTGATCGAGCCAACGATGGAGAAGGAAATTTAATTCCTCGATGCTTTCAAACGCTGTCCCCACATAGAAGTGATCCATGATATACTGAATGGCTCGTTCGACTTTTCCCTTTGTCTGGGCCCGGTAAGGCCGGCACACTTTTGGAATAAATCCGTAGTAACTCGCAAATTCAGAAAATCGTTGATTCCATTTCACCACTCCTTGTTCCCGGCCGTCTGTAACGGTCTTCATATTATCAAATAACCCCTTCTTCGGAACTCCGCCGAAGTATTGGAAACTCTGAATCAGGCATTCCATTAAGTGTTCCTGGTCCTGGCTGGTCGTAAATACCGCGTATTTCATCCGCGAATAGCCTAATGTGGCCACAAATAGCGATAACTTGACTTTTCTCCCTTCGATTATCACCTCCCCGACTTCTTTCCAATCGACTTGCATTTGTTCACCAGGAAGCGTTTCATAACGAACGGTGTATTTCTTTTTCGCCGTCTCTCGGAAAGGTTTTATATAGTCCTTTAAAATCGTCTTTCCTCCTGTATAGCCCTGTTGTCGAATTTCGAAAAATAACTTTTCGCTATTGAACACCCCATCCTCTAACATTCGTTTTTGAAGATACTCTTTAAATGGATCTAACTTGCTTTTTCTTTGTTTTCGCTTAGATTTGGAAGGGGGATTGGGGGAGTGAATATATTTTCGAACGGTTTTCCGATCAATCCCCAACTCCCTCGCAATATCGGAAATACTCATTCCCCTTTCATACATCTCTTTGATCATAAAAAATTCCCCTCTCGTAATCACGAACCATAGCTCCTCTCATTGACACTATGGTTCTATTGTAAGTGGGGAATTTTATTCCGGCTATATTGGGGATTTTATCATCGGCTTTAACATAAGCGTGAAATCATGGATCAATTTCGCATCTCTTCTTCCATGTTACATAGATGGGTAACTCACTATAAAAACGAAGGAATTCAAGGATTAGAAGAGAAAAGGGGCAGGACAAAAAGTTTACGTAAAGATAGACCAAGAAAAAATCCTTTGACAACTGAACAAGAACTGGAACGTTTACGTGTGGAGAATGAATATTTAAAAAAGCTATTAGCGTTAAGAAAGGGGGAGAGAAAGTAAGAGACAAATATCAGGTAATAGAAGAGCTATCTAAGAAATATACCATTCGTCTACTCTGTGAGGTATCCGGTGTTTCAAGAAGTGGATTCTACAAGTGGAGAAAGAGAAAATTCATGAAGACGAAAAAACAAATAGAGAATGAGCAAATCAAAGCAAAGATTCAGGCGTGTTACCAAGCTGTCCATGGCATTTACGGCTATCCTCGAGTCACAGCTTGGCTTAGAAAAAAATACAACCTAACCATCAACCACAAAAGAGTATATCGGTTAATGAAAGAACTAGGGATTCAAGCGAAAATTCGGAGAAAGCGAAAATATTTTGGAAAGAAAGAGGCATACGTGGTATCGGATAACCATTTGAATCGAGAATTTCAAGCCAAAAGACCAAATGAGAAGTGGGTGACGGATATTACGTATCTTCAAAGCAATGGCATCCGATTATATTTATCCGCCATTAAAGACTTATATAACAACGAGATTGTCGCTTATCAAATCAGTCATCGAAATGATGTTAGGCTCGTCATCGATACCGTGAAGTTAGCGATAAAACGAAAAAAAGATGTGTCTGGAATCCTTCTCCATAGTGACCAAGGATTTCAGTACACATCCAGACAATATCACGGACTACTTAAACAATACAATATAAGGGCTAGTATGTCTAGAAAAGGGAATTGTTTAGATAATGCTTGTATGGAAAACTTTTTTAGCCATTTAAA
>NZ_BDDQ01000133.1 GCF_002003465.1 Caenibacillus caldisaponilyticus
CCATTGTTCCCTTGTATGAGAACAGTCATACCTGCATCTTCGATAGAAGATAGCTCGTATCGTAATCGTTCAACGGGAGAGGTTTCAGCTGTTCCTCTGCCCAACGCTCTTGCGGAGGAATGCCGGTCGTGGCGTTTGGCTTCCGATTCGCCACTTGATCGAGCCAACGATGGAGAAGGAAATTTAATTCCTCGATGCTTTCAAACGCTGTCCCCACATAGAAGTGATCCATGATATACTGAATGGCTCGTTCGACTTTTCCCTTTGTCTGGGCCCGGTAAGGCCGGCACACTTTTGGAATAAATCCGTAGTAACTCGCAAATTCAGAAAATCGTTGATTCCATTTCACCACTCCTTGTTCCCGGCCGTCTGTAACGGTCTTCATATTATCAAATAACCCCTTCTTCGGAACTCCGCCGAAGTATTGGAAACTCTGAATCAGGCATTCCATTAAGTGTTCCTGGTCCTGGCTGGTCGTAAATACCGCGTATTTCATCCGCGAATAGCC
>NZ_BDDQ01000134.1 GCF_002003465.1 Caenibacillus caldisaponilyticus
AGGCTAATCGGTTTATATCTTACTATGAGGAATGGATTTAAGTCAATATTTTGGACACCAATAAGTGAAATTTAATTTTGATCTCATGCCATATTTTTCATGACATCGCTGGTCGCTTGACATGGAGCCTCTGCGGGCGTGGTGTTATGCGAAGGGCGAAAGGGGCAATGATTTCTTTCGCATGGCAAACAAGCCTGCCACACCCGCCACTCCATGTAAAGCGGATGCTTGTAAAATTGTGAAGAGCACTACGCTGCCCCTTTGATACTGTCTTCTGTTTCTTGTGGCGTCATATAGCCCAAGCAGCTATGAATCCGTTTCCGATTGTACCAGCCTTCTATAAATTCGAATAAGGCTCTTCTGGCAGCTTGAAAGTTCAAATAGTTGACTCTGTAGATCTCTTCCTTTTTCAGAATTGCATGGAAAGACTCAATGCAGGCGTTATCGTATGGGCAACCTTTTTTACTGAAGGAGTGTTTGAACTGCTTCTTTTCCATGTATTCTGCAAATTTCTCGCTTGTATACTGGGATCCCAAATCAGAATGCAAGATCAATCCCGGACCTGGACGTTGTGCCTGATAAGCGTTTTCTACTGCCTTTAAAGCCAGTTCAGTCGTCATGTGGCGGTCAAAAGCGTAACCGACAATCTTTCTGGAATGTAAATCCATTACGGAAGCCAGGTAGCACCAACCGTCTCTCAAAGTATGAATGTACGTAATATCCGTAACCCATTTCTCGTTGATGGTTGTCGTTGAGAAGTCCTGGTTCAGCAGGTTATCGTGTTCTTCCATCTTGCCCTTATTGGAATGGGGACGGTACTTTTTTCTGATAATGGAATAAATGCCTGCAGCCTTCATCAAACGCTGAACCCGTTTCAGGCTGACTTTGAGCCCTTCTTTTTCAAGCATATGGCGGATCTTCGGCGCTCCGTACCTCTGCTTGCTTTCCGTATGGATTTTTCGTATTCTGTCTGTCAACTCCCGGTTTTCCCGTTTTGTTTTTGACTCTTTTTTTTGTTTGGATTGATAGTAGGTACTTCTCGGCACGCCAAGGACCGTACACATGGTTTTAAGGTCATAATGGTGTTTGGCTCTTATCTCGTCAATCATGGATATAACAGTGGTTTGATCTACTTCTTTGCGAATATGGCCATAGCTTTTTTTAAGATTTCGTTTTCCTCTTTCAGCCGGTGCAATTCTTTTTGCAGGTTCAGAAATTCTTCTGGGGTAAAAGAGCTCCCGTCATCCAGCTTAACCGGTTTTTGTTTTCTGATCCATTTGTAGATTGTCGTTTCAGACAGGCCATATCGCAGATCTGT
>NZ_BDDQ01000135.1 GCF_002003465.1 Caenibacillus caldisaponilyticus
TTTTTAATCCCAAATGTAAGCGGTTAAAAGTCCGGGCGCGTCTTTTAAACTTCAGAGAGGTGAATGGACATGGATAAAGTTTTATTTCATGCCGGCGTGGTCGATTATCTCGTCATCATTCTGTACTTTGTGTTCGTCATCGGCATCGGATTTTACTAAAAACCACMKGGAAMTGAAGTGCACCCCTTAAAGTAGACACAGGAAAAACCCCCTGTGAAAATACTTTAAGGGGTGATTTTCATGGCAAGAAAAGGACAGAAATTCAAGACATACAGCTTTGAACTCAAAAAGAAGGCAGTGGAAATGAGACTTCAAGGAATTCCCAAGGCAAAAATCGCTGAAGAACTGGGGATCCAAGATGTGGGGCGCCTGAAGGTTTGGATGAAGAAATATTGGGAACAGGGCGACTTTGGATTAATGGAACACAGGGGAAGACGGAAAGAGTACAAAGACTTGGAAAGGGAAATCAAAAGGCTGCGATTGGAGAATGATGTTCTAAAAAAGTGGTTGGAAATCTTGGCAAGGGAGGGGAAGCACTGAAATTTCAAGTGGTGGATCAGTTACGTCATCGTCATAGCGTAAAGGATCTGTGTGAGTATTTGGGGGTCTCCAGGAGCGGCTACTACCGGTATCTTTCCAGGAAAAACAAGCCGGACCAAGATGAGGAGCTTGCAGAAAAAATTCGCTACATCTATCAGCTTCGCAACAAGATCTACGGATACCGGAGAATTCAAGCGGAACTGCTACGTCTGTACGGACTTCGTGTCAATCATAAGAAAGTTCTCCGCATCATGCAGAAACTTGGGATCCAAGCTGTCATTCGTCGAAAACGCTTGTGTCAAAATCAATCTCGCACTCCCATGGGAGTGCGAATCGCAGAAAACCTTCTAAACCGTCACTTTCGTGCTGATGCTCCCAACCAAAAATGGGTGACAGATGTAACATGGATTCGTGCTGGAAATCAAACATTATATCTCTCTGTTATTATGGATTTATTCAACAATGAGATTGTGGCATATAACATGAGCACTCGTAATGACAATCAACTTGTTCTGGATACCGTTCGTAAAGCTGTAGAAAAAAGAATGGATGTTACTGGAACCATTCTTCATAGTGACCGAGGATTCCAGTACACATCCTATGAATATCATCACTTGCTGAATCAATTCGGCATTCGTCCCAGCATGTCTCGAAAAGGCAACTGCTTGGACAATGCCGCCATGGAAAGCTTCTTTTCCCACTTAAAAACAGAAGCTCTCTATCCCTATGATATACAACATTGTAACCAAGCACAAAACTTAATTCACAACTATATTTTCTTTTACAATGAGGAGCGGATTCAATTGAAGTTAAATAGATTGACGCCTGTTGAATACAGGCGTCAGAAAACAGCTTAACAAGGGTGTTTTTTACGTGTCTACTTTTTTGGGTCTTGACCATT
>NZ_BDDQ01000136.1 GCF_002003465.1 Caenibacillus caldisaponilyticus
CAAAAACAAAAAACAAAAAGGAGGAAAGCAACTATGGCTCAATACAATATTACAATAAGCGATGAAATCCTGCACGGGTTCTTGTCGCAAGATCAAGGACTGGCCAAACTGTTGGAACAGGTCTTGAATCAAATCCTTGAAGCCCAGTTAACGGATCAACTTGGCGCCGGCCGTTATGAGCGCACAGAGGAGCGAAAAGGCTATCGAAACGGGTCTTATCCCCGGCAATTGACGACTCGGGTGGGACGGTTGACCTTGCGCGTGCCGCGGACAAGGGATGGGGAGTTTTCCACTGAACTCTTTCAACGTTATCAACGGAGCGAACAAGCTCTGGTACTGGCCCTCATGGAAATGGTCGTAAACGGGGTGTCCACCCGAAAAATCACCCAAATCACGGAGGAATTATGCGGCACCTCGTTTTCCAAATCCACGGTTTCCTCGCTATGCAAGGGGCTGGATCCGATGATCCAAGACTGGAATGACCGTTCCCTTCATGAACATGTGTATCCGTTTGTGCTAGTAGATGCTATTTATACGAAAGTCCGGGAAGATGGACGGGTACGTTCCAGAGCCGTTTTGATCGCCACAGGAGTGAATGAGGAAGGATACCGGGAAATTCTTGGCCTGCAAATCGGAAACAGTGAATCGGAGTCCAGCTGGAGCGAGTTCTTCGGATGGCTGAAAGACCGGGGACTCCGGGGAGTGGACTTGATCATCTCGGATCAACACGGCGGGCTGGTGCAAGCGATTGAAAAGCATTTCCAAGGCGCGACATGGCAGCGATGCCAGACACATTTTATTCGCAATATCCTCGATGCCGCACCAAAGTATATGCAGGATGCCTTGCTTGAGGAGATTCGCGGGATTCTTCACGCCCCCAATAAGCAGGCGGCCCGGCTGTTATTGGAACAAGTGCTGGCCAAATGGGAAGAAAAAGCCCCAAAAGCCATGCAAATCCTTGAAGAGGGATTCGAAGACGCCACGGCTGTCTTGGACTATCCGGAGCGTTACCGGCGGCGCCTGCGCACAACCAATGGCATCGAACGGCTCAATGAGGAAATCCGCCGCAGAGAACGGGTGATCCGCATTTTTCCGAACCGGGAATCGGTGTATCGCCTCGTAGGCGCCGTGTTGATCGAAATGGACGAAAAATGGATATCGGGACGCAAATACCTGGATATGTCCGACTATTGGCAGTGGCGGAAAACGAAAGAGTTAGGCGTTCAAACGATGAATCAGGAAGTTTCGGCGATCAAGAAAGTGGGATAATTTCTTCGACGTGTCAAGGAGAACGTGAAATACCTCGGAAGCGAGGAGTTGCCGCGAAAGCGCCTTGACACACCTGTACTTTGACAACAATGATCATTAGTCCGGGAAGGCGACCGGCAGGGAGACTTGCCGGACTTACCTGCCATACGTCAGGTCATCAGGTCCATCTTTCTATCAAAGGGAAATTTACACAATAAAATGGACTTGACCCAACCGAATAAATSATTTKHCAAAT
>NZ_BDDQ01000137.1 GCF_002003465.1 Caenibacillus caldisaponilyticus
TCGCATTCTAAACGGACCGACAAAGAGGCTGGGACAAAACCCAGTAGGCTAAATTGAAAAGAGTGGTACCCACCAAAACATGTTGGTGAAGGTACCACTCTTTTTTATTGGTTTTCAGAAGTCAAATAAGGATACCTTCTGATAAAATTAAAATATAGCCAATTTACTTATCGGAGGTATCCTTATGTTTCAATATTATAACATGAATCAAGTGGTTTTGCCCCTAGATTTAGAAATTAAATTAAAAGAAAATGACATCGCCTTTCATATTCACCACCTCATCGAACAGATTCCTGATGAAGCGTTTGAAGCCTTCCTGCGTGATACGGGTCGTCCTTCCTATCATCCTCGTATGATGATGAAGATTATTCTGTGTGCCTACAGCCAATCCGTATTTTCTGGAAGAAAAATCGAAGCCCTCCTCCAAGATAGTGTTCGGATGATGTGGCTGGCACAAGGCTATGAGCCAAGCTATCGAACGATCAATCGTTTCCGCGTTCATCCCGAGGTTCAAGAGTTATTGCGCCAGTGCTTCGTGCAATTTCGTTGTCAGCTCGTGAAAGAAAAACTCATTGACGACGAAGCCATTTTTATTGATGGCACCAAGATTGAAGCCAATGCCAATAAATTTACCTTTGTTTGGCGTAAAGCCGTTGAAAAATACAGTGCGGCTTTGGTCGAAAAGTCCAATCAAATGTATGATGAATTATTAGAAAAAGAGATTATTCCAGAAATCGAAAGAGAAAACTTAGTGGAATTATCTATCCAAGAACTCGCCGAGGTTGTTGAAAAGCTTGATGAAAAAGTTGAAGAATATGACAAAAAAATCGAAGCAAGTGAAGATGTAAACGAAAGGAAACAACTTCGCTCAGAGCGCAAAGTACCGAAACAATATCGCAAGCAGTTTCAAGATTTTGTGGAGCGCAAACAAAAATACCAAAACGACATGAAATTTCGGCGAACGTAACAGTTACTCAAAGATCGATCACGATGCCACTTTTATGCGAATGAAAGATGATTATATGAAGAACGGTCAACTTAAGCCGGGTTATAATGTACAGATTGCGACAGAAGGACAATTTGCGCTCGCTTATGATGTATTTCCTAATCCGACGGATACACGTACGTTCATCCCATTTCTGGATCACATCGAGAAACACTTCTTCAAACTCCCTAACTATATCGTCGCAGATGCCGGTTATGGGAGTGAACAAAATTATAAAGATGTTCTAGAGAATCGGAAACGCACACCACTCATCACTTACAATACATACCGAAAAGAGAAGAAAAAGAAAGAAAAGCAGAATCCTTTTAACGTCATCAATTGGGAATACAACGCGGAAGACGATACATTTACATGCCCGAACGGGCAAAAATTGACGTTCCGTTATTGGTCTCATCGCACAGACCGAAACGGTTTTACCAGAGAATTTAAAGTCTACGAATGTGAAGACTGTTCAGGTTGTCCGTTCCGTTCCCAATGTACCAAAGCAAAAGAAGGACATCATCGAAGAATACAATATAACCAAAAATGGGAAGAACATAAAGAATTCATTAGGCAGAAGCTTTCGGAAAAAGAAACTGGTGAAATCTACGGCAAACGTAAAATTGATGTGGAACCAGTTTTTGGATTTCTGAAGGCTAATTTGCGTTTCACTCGTTTGTCAGTGAGAGGCAAAGAAAAGGTGAAAAATGAATTGGGATTTGCATTCATGGCGGTGATCTTTCTCAAGTTCACC
>NZ_BDDQ01000138.1 GCF_002003465.1 Caenibacillus caldisaponilyticus
TGCCATCTTTGCCATTTTGTCCACGATCGAATCCCTAATCCTGAACACATGTCGTTCAGACAATCCCATATGCCTGCTGATAGCTATCATAGACATACCATCAAGCATACATTCCAAAACGGCCTTCTCGCGTTCGTTTGTGATAGCTTTTGAGTATTCCTGTATAAATAGAACCTTTTGCTCCAATCTCTCAATCCACTTTGTCTTCTTTTCTCTCCGCAAATACTCCCGATAAACCGGATCATTTGGTGCGCCTTTCGGCTTTGGAAGTGATCCTTCGATGCCATATTGAGCAGTCAGACCTTCTCCGGCATCTTCCAGTATCTTTCGTTGGCGTTGAATTTCATTGACCATCCAATGATAATCTCTAAGCATCGCAGCGATTTGGTTCTTGTTCATCACGTCCGCTCCTTTCATCATAAGGATCAGCAATGAACCCATAATCACGCACACATCGATAAAACGGACACACATTTTCTTTCATCATCCAAATGCACCCATCGCAATTCCCTTTCCGGACCTTGACCTTCACGCTCCACCCCTCCAAAAAAGAAAAGGACACCAATCCCGCATCTGCGGTGATCGGTGCCCCGGTTGTTCCGGTAGCATTTTATCTAATTTTGATCATCCAATCCTGGTAATACAAAACACTGTGTAATCCTTATGAATAGGCGATTTTTCTATGATGTATTTATCAACATCAACACTAATATGAATATGATGCGGCTTAGCTAGCGATTTATTCCAAACATAAACAGTCATACCATTTCTTAATGCTTCTATGCTTTCAAAAGATGTATAAAAATGCAATTGCAATTCTATCCATCCCTCACTTTTTCGTATAACTCACTTCATAATGCACCGGCTTCCCGGCCTGCCATGTGATCGTTTGCTTTCCGTACCCATCTCCCGGTACGTCGAGCTTTTCGAGCTTCCCGTCCCGAACCATGTATACGGCATTCTCAAGAAGATTGACCTCCGCCTTCAGTTCCGCCATGTCGCTCACCGCCGTGTTTGTTTTTCTTGTTCCTTCTTGGCCGGCTCAACGTATTCCTCCCGGATGATTTGCCGTTGCCATTCGTAGCTGCCGGGTTTGATTTCTTTCTCTTTCATCGAGATTCACCTCCCAATGGTTTGACCTTCAATTCAATTCGTGGTTGTTCGCTATACCACTTCCTAACAGTCATACCGACTATCTGCTTGTCATCCCTCCATATGACACCGGTTAGCGAGTCCCATACGCTCTTTACAACGTTATCCAGATCGGGCTTGGTGATCGGCCGTAATTCTCCGTTCAGAGCCTTTTCTTTCTTGTATTTTGGCAAACTCTTTGGAATGGATCGGTAAACGTCCATCTCGACCTCAATCTCACCTTCCAACGGCTTTTCTGGCTTATATTGGGTGGCAACAAGCCGAATATAATTCTTGAATTCCCTTGATTTTTTCGGATCGTATGCCTTAACATATCCGCCTATTGTCGTGAATCTTGGCCGGCCTTGTGCGACCGGCTCGCCATATATCGTAAATTCAATCATTTTTCGACCTCATCCGTTCTATTTCTCTTTCAAG
>NZ_BDDQ01000139.1 GCF_002003465.1 Caenibacillus caldisaponilyticus
TTCCCCCTGTTTCCCATTTTTCAAGACCTCGACAGCGTTTTTGAGTCGGTCAGGAATGGGCAATCCAATCCGGCCGGCATTTTCAATAATGCTCAATGCTTCATTCGCGAGATAGAAGAAAATCGCTCCGTCACGGAGCATATGTGAATCACCCAGAACGCTATCGACGAGATGAGCAACGGCAACGATCGCAAAGATGCCGACCTTCTTTGCAATGCCGACAAGCCCGACTTCGCTATTGAGTTTGCCGGCAATCGCTGCCGCAGCAAAGCCGGATATATAGTCGATGATGACGAATGTGAGCAAGATAGACAGCAACGACGACCACCCCCCAAATAAGTAAGAGGCGGCCGCGCCGCCTACCGCAACGATGGTTTTGAGGACATTTTCCATGGTTTCACCACCTTTCAAGGCAAAATAAAAAGCCCGCTATTTGGCGGACTTGTCGTCTTTTTTCTTCAGTTCTTCGATCTCTTTTTTCAGAGTTTCGATTTCGAGCTGCTGTTCGGTGATGATGGCATCACGTAGCGCTTTTTCTTGCGCTAGCATAGCTACTTGGTTTGTGAGCGAGTTGATCACGTATTGCGGATTTTTGATTTGTTGTTCCACGGTCATGCCCCCAATTTTTGTTCGAGTGCTTCAATTCTAGTTTTAAAGTCAGTAAAAAGGGATTCGTGGTTGTCTAGGACAGATACCGCCTGTTTTAAACCAGTAAATAAGTAACCGATTGACGAATACATGTCAATCGAGTCACCAGATGCGTTCCATATAATTTCCGGTGCTTCGTCTAACATCAATCCGAGAGTCTTTTTAGCGCCATCTTCTTCAAAGTTATAGTTAAACGTGTACGTTTTGATATTCATAAGGGTGTCTAAAACATCGTCTGTAAACTCCTCGATATTTTTTTTCATTTCTCGCAAAGAATTCGGAGGGTTATACTCTTTAGCACGTATTGGGGCGTAAGTGCTAGTTGACCCCGTTACGGTTGCACGGACTTCGCCACCGGACTTGGGGCGGATGTAAACGTGAGTACTGCCGCTATTTGGATTGGCGTCATAGGCATCGGAATAGACGAATCCATTAGCAATTACTTTTCCCGTCGTTGATAGATCTCCTACAATGTCTACGTTACCTTGAATGTTCATACGATCACTCAAAGTAACGTATATTTGATGCCCATTGGAATCATAATAAATAATTTGGTCAACAGTAATGTTTAAATTCTTTGTCGAACTGGTTTGGTAATTGGACTCTAAAAATACTTGCCCGTCTTGAATCGTGACGCTATTAACGAACCCTAAATCAGTTTTTTCATTGTAAATAGTTTCACTTACCCGAGTTTTTACGTTTCCAACGACTATTTCAACGGTTCCGTTAAACGTTCCGGTTGTTCCGTTAATTGTCCCGCCAACAACATTGATACCCTTCGCCGTGAGCACTCCGTTCGTATCAACATAGAAAACATCCTGCCACGACTGGGACGTATTTGTGCGATTTTGAATCTTGATCCCCGCCGTCGCATT
>NZ_BDDQ01000140.1 GCF_002003465.1 Caenibacillus caldisaponilyticus
GCGGGAACAAGGGGTCGACAAAGCCTACGGTCATCGCCCATGCGGGGGATGAGATCAAGATCAATTGCGAAGACCATACCGTGTATAAAAACGGTGCGGTCTTCATGGAAAAATTTTATATCGGTAGCAATTTCCCAACCATGGAAGGCGGCGTGACCAAATCATTTGCATTTGAACCCGATCTCGATGAAGCGGATTGGTACTATGAATACCGGCCAACGACGAAATAGGAGGTGATGGCTTGTGTATTTGATTCTTGATCCCGACTTGAAAGTCTGCGGTGTCTTGTCATTGGAGGGAAAAGGATGCAAGTTCTATGATGATTTGCGATCGACGAAAATCGCAGACGATCAAGGGAAGATATGGAGCGACACTCTGCAAATCAGCGTCCCATACGGATACAGGGAAACAGAATATATGACACAAGGCTATCATCTCCTGAAACAAGGAAATGACGGTTATTTTTATCTCTATCGAATCTATGATTGGGAGGACTCCGCCGTCGGCCCCGTGCATGTCAAAAGGGTTCAAGCTATGAATCGTCTGGCTTGGGATCTCACGCACAAAATTGTACCGGCAAGAACGTTCACGAATGCCAACAGCCAACAGGCTTTTGAATATATTCTCCAACAAACCGGATGGGAAATTGGAGAAAATGACTTTTTCGGTGGCGAAAAAAAGCTGGAATTCAGCGCAGGAAACACTGCACAATATTGGCTTGATCAACTGACCCAACAGTTTGGGGTTGAGATTCGGGCATATGTGCAGGTGTACAACGGCCAGGTCATTCGAAAGCTCGTCGACATCGTGGAGGAACTCGGGGAATCGGAAGGAAGGCGACTGGAATACAGCCGTGACCTTCTTGGGATCACACGTTCCGGCACCGATCAAGAGATGTATACAAAGCTATATGTTTATGGCGGAACTGATTCCAAAGGGAATATAGTCTCTATCGCAAGCGTCAACGATGGGAAAGACTATATCGTTGATGATGACGCCAACGATATCTACAACGACGGCGGTCCATATCTCGAAGGATACATTGTCAACGATCAAA
>NZ_BDDQ01000141.1 GCF_002003465.1 Caenibacillus caldisaponilyticus
TCGCTATTTTGTCGCCGTAGTCGGCGGAAAGATCGTCGATGTGACTGTGGACGATGTAGAAAAGAATATCGCATGAGGTGACAACAGTGGGGTTAATCAAACGCCAATTCAGAATCGAGGATACTCTTTGGGCTCGGTGGCAACGGGCAAACAATCGAGCCGCAACAAATGGCAGCGAATTGATCAGGAGGTTCATTGAAGAATACACCACTAAAAAGGAGAAGGAGCTGAACATCATGGCTCAAGTCGTTGAGACAATCGCCCGACGCGATGACTTCCCGATCGACGGTGAAGCATACGTCGTCGGGAAAGTCGATGACGGACGGTACTTCTTCGCCTGGGGCCCGTCCTATCCGTTCGCGGATGATGTTCCGTCGTACCAAATCGAAGAAGGCGAAAGTGGACTTAGCTATCATGAGACCGAAGAGGATGCAAGAAAAGCATTTCTTGAAGCATTGCGATCCGAATTTGAAACTCGGGAGCCGTGCAAGTGGTACATCGATCGTGTTTTCATCCGAAATGGAGAAATGTACGATTGTGGATTCTATCTTCGCGAGGACGGCATCATAGAATGGCATGAGCCGATCCCAAATGGGGATGTTCAAGAATTCCCCATTGAAGAATGCACATATGAGGATGGTGTCCCGGTTGATCTTGACGATGGAGAAGCAATCGGCGAGCTCATACCGAGCAAAAAAGATCGTATCAAAAATATTTTCTTGAATCTCCATAGATCCGATTCTGATTGGAGCTTCGCGGCCGATAAATTCGTGCAATGGTGCATCTCAAAAGACTTTCAAGTTGAATCCTTCGACAATTTTGTAGAGTGGCTCGATGACGATCGGATCGACAGCGTTTGGGATTTCTGGTTCGGATATGGCGATGACTTCGAAAAATTCGCCGATGATTGGGTATCCGATGAAGAACGCGAAGAATATCTCGAATACTGCCGCGAACATGCTTGAAAATCATCGCCTCCCGCGGGGCGAAGCTAAGTACCGCGGGAATGGAAGGAGGATAATATGGATTTGTACGAAGGAATTTTTGGTG
>NZ_BDDQ01000142.1 GCF_002003465.1 Caenibacillus caldisaponilyticus
GGACCGCTGAAGAAAACGAATATCTTCACGTTCTCATGAAGCAATATCCGGAACATACATACCAACAATACGCCAACATGCTGACGAACCGTTTTGGGCTTGAATTCACGTCTGAAGCGGTCCGGAACCATTTGAAGCGGAATAGAAAGAAAAACATTGGCTATGTCGATCGGAAGAATACCGAGGACAATATCGAAGCGTATATCCAGCATTTGATCAGATCGCAGAAAGAGCTTCAGCAGTTTGACGATCGTCAGACGTCGGTGACGATCGACATTGACGATTCTCGGCCAATCGGCATTGTATTCACTGGTGACTGGCATGTTGGCGGGCTGTACACCGATCATGAACAAATGCTGAAAGACTTTCAGACCATCCAGCAGACGGATGGGCTTTTTAATATCGCCATGGGCGACTATGCGGACAACTATATTTCATCCAGCCATAAAGGTGGGCAGTACGAGCAAATAACCAACCCGGACAAGCAGAAAGAGATGATTCAGTATCTCTTCGAGAAGTATCTCGGAGAGTCGAATCTCGTCGTGCTGAAAGGCAATCATGACAACTGGTCCTATAAAGAGACGGGCGAGGACTTCGTCAAATATATCGCCCGGAGGATTGAGTCGCCCTATCTCTGGTACGGTGGCGAGGTCAATCTTCGGCTTGGCAGCCAAGTGTACAAGATTATCGTCAGGCACAATTATGTCGGGACCAGTGCGCTGAATACCACGAACTCACAACGACGTCTCTTCGACGAGACATTCGGTGACGTGATCGCGCTGGGGCATCTGCATTGGAATGAGTCTCACGCCCGATCGAAAGCCGGCAAGGATACCGTTTGGATCCGATCCGGCAGCTATAAGATCACCGACGATTGGACTCAATGGGCCGTCGCTGGCCGCGGAGATACGCGGCAGCCGATGGTGATTCTATTTCCTGATCGGAAGAAGATCATTGATTTTCGTGATATGTACGATGGTATAAAATATTTAAATATGTTGAGAAAATAAAAGGTATAACCCCGTTATAGAAC
>NZ_BDDQ01000143.1 GCF_002003465.1 Caenibacillus caldisaponilyticus
AACCATATTGAAACTTCCGCATTTTGGGCAAGTATTCACTACGATTCACCTCCTTTCTATCGATCTTATTCGACAAAAAGGAAGAAAATCCCTACATGTGATCGGACAAACTCTGGACCTCATACACATGAGGCTAAGGGGTGATATCATGGCTAAATTTCAACTTCCAAAAGAAGCCTGCGACAAGTTCTATGCCGCACTGATACCTGCGGCACAAAGAATCGTCAAAGAACGTAAGGCCAGACAAGCTGCTGAACTTGCCCAGAGTAAGAAGGTAGCGAGTGCCTAACTGAAATGATTTTTCAAGAGAAGGCTTCGGCCTTCCATAGTTGGACAAGCCTATATCAGTTTCTGATGCAATCATACATCGGATATCGTTCAAAACAAAATATCTGTTTGGTGAATGGAGGTAAAAAAATCATGTCAATTGGTGAAGCGCTTTTGCAATACCGGCAAGAAAGGGGGATCAGTCAGCGGGAGCTTGCCCGTCAACTCCACGTCGATCATGCGATGATTTCAAAAGCCGAAAACGGGAAGCTTGATCTCGCGGACCATCATGACGCGAATGTCGCCAGGTTGAATTGGAGGTTAGCCCTCGCCATCATAGACGAGCGCAGCGGCGGGTATATATCAAACATCCTTGATGAAGTTCCTAACTTGGATTTGCACCCGGCCGCGCTCAAAGAAATCTTGCTCAAAGAGCTCGACGAAGCTGAACAAGCATTGGGGGAACTCATCTTGGCGCGACACATTGACCCCGAACGGAGGAAGCAGACGGCTGAAAAGGTATGGCACGAAATTCGTGACGTGATTGAGAAGGCGCTCGTTATGCAAGGCGTACTTGAGGAAGAGTTCGGATTGGACAGAAAACGGCTCACGCTCGTTCACGAACATGAGCTCAAGGAGGAAAGGTGCGCCAAAGAACGAGAAGAACAGCAAGTCAAATTGTTG
>NZ_BDDQ01000144.1 GCF_002003465.1 Caenibacillus caldisaponilyticus
TCCGTATGTGTTTAATGAACAGAAAGCCATGCGCTTCCTGCTTTGGATGAGCCAATTCAAACATACGAAAGGAAAGCTGCAAGGCCAACGCATTCAACCTCATCCGATTCAGATATTTGTATTTGGCAACATCTATGGCTGGGTGCATCGCGATACGGGATTGCGCCGATTCCGGAAAGCATACTGGCAAGTTGGCAGGAAGAATGCAAAATCACAAAGCCTGGCGTGCGTTGGTTCATATGAAGACATGGCGCTTGGCGAAAACATGGCTGAGGTCTATATTGGGGCCACAAAGACCGAGCAAAGTCGCATTGTATGGAATGAGATAAAGGCTCAATTGGCAGGTTGTCCAGAACTAAAAGGAAAATATCGGGTGGCATACGGAAAGATCGAGCATCTAAAAAGCGGCTCTTTCATCGCAGCACTTTCTAAAGATGCCGGAAAGACAGGTGACGGACTCAACGTCCAGTGCGGTATCATCGACGAATATCATGCTCATGAGACGAGTGAAATATATGACGTATTGGTTTCCGGCATGGGTGCGCGACCGCAACCGCTCATTATGATCATTACGACGGCTGGATTTGATCTTTCGAGGCCGTGCTATCGCGTTGAATATCAATATGTCTCTAAGATACTCGATCCAAACTCTCCGATCGAGAACGACGAATATTTCGTCATGATCAACGAGTTGGACAAAGGAGATGACATAAAAGATGAGCGCGTTTGGGAAAAGGCGAACCCGATTCTGTGCTCATATGAAGAGGGCCGAAATTATCTCCGAGGAGAGCTGAAAACAGCTCTGGATGTACCGGAGAAGATGAGAAACTTTCTCACAAAAACATGAA
>NZ_BDDQ01000145.1 GCF_002003465.1 Caenibacillus caldisaponilyticus
TAAGACCCGTTTCGATAGCCTTTTCGCTCCTCTGTGCGCTCATAACGGCCGGCGCCAAGTTGATCCGTTAACTGGGCTTCAAGGATTTGATTCAAGACCTGTTCCAACAGTTTGGCCAGTCCTTGATCTTGCGACAGTAGGAGTAAAATTATTGTGGGAGCAAGAATAGGAATAAAAGTTAATATATGTAAATTAACCTTGGCGGATGTGTTGGCTTTTAATCCAACATCATCTGCCAAGGCCACCAAGCAATAGCGCGATAGGGGAATGCAGAAAAAACAAGAAATGAGGGCCTCTTTTTTGTACAATGAGTTTGTCCAAAAAAACCGTACAAAGGAGGCCCTCACATGGGACATTATAACCCGAAATACCCGACTTTAGAAGAGCTTGAACGCCATGTCTTTCAGGTGTTACAGGAGATGTTTGGCAAGGTTTTGACGATGGTTTTGGAACAGATGGATGCCGAAATCGCCGAAGCGCGGGATAAACGTCGCTTTCGCTTGAAAGATCGGCGCGACGTTCACATCGATACGATGTTCGGTCCGTTGACCATCAAACGCAACTATTATCAAGACCGGGAAAATGGTCGTTATATCGCTTTATTGGATCAGTATCTGGCTTTTGACGGCCGCAAGGGATTCAGCCCGCTTCTTGAACAATGGGCAATGGCCTTGGCCGTGGCCGGTCCGTCTTACCGCCACGCCGTGAAGCAATTGGAGACATTCTTAGGGTATGCCCCCATGAGCCACGAAGCGTTGCGTCAGCATCTCCTCGCATCCGAGGTGTGTGAGCCGAAGTCCAAACAACCCGCGCCTGAGGTGCTTTTTGTCGAGGTGGACGGGTTATTTGTGAAACAACAAAAAGAAAAGGGCGGCAAGAAGAAAAAGGCGAAAGAACTTAAGATCGCTTTAGTCCATACGGGTTGGGAACAAGACGGCTCCAAACGGCGGAAATTGAAGAATAAACGGCACTATTTCCACACGGGCTCCGAGCCGTTTTGGGAAGGCTTTGAAAGCTTTCTGGAGCAGCATTACGACTATGACGCGACGAAAACGAAGCTGGTCATCAACGGAGATGGGGCTGGTTGGATAACGGCTTGCCAAGATGACTTCAAGGGCCGGGCGTTTTATCATTTGGATCGGTTCCATGTCGCCCGCGATTTGCATCTAATCATGAAAGATCATCCGCGCTATTCCACGATGAGACGGGCGCTGAACGAGAATGATCCGGAGCGGTTGATCGTGGAGTTGAACAGTGCCGTGGGAACGATGGCTACACCGGAAGGCGAAACAAAGCTGGAGGCGTTCATCGCGTATATCACGAATCATAAAGAAGCGTTACGGGATTATAAAGCGTGGCTCGAAGCGCAAGGGATAGACACGCACAGGCTGTGCACGATGGGGGCTTCGGAAGGCTTGATGAGCCAGTTTGCGGCTCGCCTCAAACAGGGGCGCAGTTGGAGTGCAGCCGGTGTAGAGGCGATGACCCAATGGATAATTGCCGACAAGGATCGGTTGGAGGTCAAAACGTGGTTTGGGCAATGGGTGCCGAACCGTGAAACAAACGGTTCGGGTCGTAAGGCTCTAGAGACCAAAACCCGTAAAAGGCTGACCAAGCAAATCGTAAATGATGTACGTGACAACATCCCCTATATGAAACAATCTTCAGGCACGATGATTCACCGCGCTTTGAAAGGGCTGATCGGTTTTTAAACATTTGAAGAGAGCTTACGCAAGAAGTCCAAGAAAATAGGAGAACGCTTTCAAATTGCATTGTACAAGAAAAGTGCCCACAAAAGCTTGACTGCATCCGTAGCGGTCATGCTGTCGTAAATGGGGAACCGGACAGGTTATAATAAAGAGGCATGAATCGATCGGGAG
>NZ_BDDQ01000146.1 GCF_002003465.1 Caenibacillus caldisaponilyticus
CACTCAGAGAAGTTATTGGAAAGTGGGCTGAGGATGGCATTCCAGCTTTAATCGACAAAGCGGGACGGCGGTGGTCTACCGAGGCATATGTCAACATGGTGACCCGGACAATGGTCACAAGAATATCAAATGACATGCAAACAGCGAGATTTCAAGAATATGGTGTTGACCTTGTTGAAATCTCATCCCATGCCGACTCTAGGCCGTCGCATATCCCATTTCAAGGGCGGATATATTCCATCAGTGGCAAAAGCAAAAAGTACCCGCCACTAAGTGAAACAGGATATGGGACCATCGAAGGTATCGGGGGTATTAACTGCCGCCATGTCCTTTATCCGTATATTCCCGGAGTGACCAAAAAGCGCTTTGAGCCATATAACGCAACGGAAAGCAAACGTATATATGCCGAGAGCCAAAAACAGCGGTACCTTGAGAGACGAATTCGGGAAGCTAAACGCGAAAAAGCCATGATGGAAGCCATGGGTGATGATGAAGGAGCAAAGCTGGCAGCGGCTAAGGTAAGAGAGCGACAGGCTGTCATGAGGGAATTTATTAAGCAGACCGATAGAACGCGTCGGTATAATCGAGAACAGATCTATTGAGTCGTATCGAAATGATACGGCTTTTTTCTTGCCCGTTTATCCGTAGTGGGCGTTAAAGAAAACGGAAGAATCATTATCCATAATTGGAGGGCTAAACTATGAATCTTATGAACGATTTTCTATATCGCTTGAATTTCAAATTCTTCGCCGCAGATGACAATGGTGGCGGCCAATCCGGTGACCAGCAACCGGACCAAAACGCTGGGGGAGGAGACCAATCTCAACAACAGCAACAAGATCAAC
>NZ_BDDQ01000147.1 GCF_002003465.1 Caenibacillus caldisaponilyticus
CTTTCACAGGCATCGCATCAATCGGAGCATAGTTGGCCGGAACATAGTGCCTATCGCCTTCTTCGCCGATTCCATCCTGTTCTTCGAGAGTACGAATATCATTGATGCTGTATGCCCCAATCTCCCACATTGACTTATAGAAAGCTGCCCGGCTCGCGGCATCACCGCGAAGCTCTGACGTCAGGTTGAACTTCGCGTAATACCGCTTTTGCTCCAACGGCGTGAACAGCTTGTAGTTGATCTCCTGTTCCCAATTGGTCACGATGGGCTGCAGAGTGTTCTTGACGTAGTCCAAGCTCTGCTGCTCGATGTTGCTGAATGTCGCGCGGTCCAACTGGTTGAGTTTATGCGCCGGAATCTTGTAGACCTTTGCCACTTCCAATACGCCAAATTTTTGCTGTTCAATAAACTGCGCATCTTCAAGCGGCATACTGATGCTTTGGTATTCCATTCCGCCATCAAGTATTGCGATTTTATGGGCATTCGTCAGACCCGTATTGAGCTTTTGCCATTCTTCACGAGCTTTTTCTTTAGCTTCTTTTTTCAGAGCAGTCGGGACCTTCAAAACCCCACGACTCGCAGTACCGTTTGCCCAAAATGCACCAATGAACTTTTTAGCCGCTTGCTGTGACCCCAAATCTTCACGCAATACAGAGATTGGAGATAATCCCTTGAGACCACTCTTCCCCGGGTATTTGAGATGAAACACATCATACCATGCCAGCTTTCTCATCTC
>NZ_BDDQ01000148.1 GCF_002003465.1 Caenibacillus caldisaponilyticus
AGGGTGAAATGCCAATCGAACACGGAGATAGCTGGTTCTCCCCGAAATAGCTTTAGGGCTAGCCTCGAGGTGAGAGTCTTGGAGGTAGAGCACTGATTGGGTGAGGGGTCCCCACAGGATTACCGAGCTCACTCAAACTCCGAATGCCAACGACTTATCCTCGGGAGTCAGACGGCGAGTGATAAGATCCGTCGTCGAGAGGGAAACAGCCCAGACCGCCGGCTAAGGTCCCCAAGTATGCGTTAAGTGGGAAAGGATGTGGCGTTGCCCAGACAACCAGGATGTTGGCTTAGAAGCAGCCATCATTTAAAGAGTGCGTAATAGCTCACTGGTCGAGTGGCGCTGCGCCGAAAATGTAACGGGGCTAAACGCATCACCGAAGCCGCGGTTCGCCGCTCTTGTGAGCGGCGGAGGTAGGGGAGCGTTCCGAGCGCGGCGAAGGCCGACCGGAAGGTCGACTGGAGCGCTGGGAAGTGAGAATGCCGGTATGAGTAACGAAAAGAGGGGTGAGAATCCCCTCCGTCGAAAGCCTAAGGGTTCCTGAGGAAGGTTCGTCCGCTCAGGGTTAGTCGGGGCCTAAGCCGAGGCCGGAAGGCGTAGGCGATGGACAACAGGTTGAAATTCCTGTACCACCGAAAGGCGTTTGAGCGATGGGGTGACGCAGGAAGGCAAGGCGAGCGCGCGGCCGGAAGAGCGCGTCCAAGCCGCAAGGCTGGTGGCGAGGCAAATCCCGCCACCGAAAAGGCTGAGCGGTGATGGGGAGGGAACTTGAGTACCGAAGCGCCCGTGCTTACACTGCCGAGAAAAGCCTCTAGCGAGTCTTTCGGTGCCCGTACCCCAAACCGACACAGGTAGGCGAGGAGAGCATCCTAAGACGCTCGGGAGAACTCTTGTTAAGGAACTCGGCAAAATGACCCCGTAACTTCGGGAGAAGGGGTGCTCCGGTAGGGTGATGAGCCCGAGGGAGCCGCAGTGAAAAGATCCAAGCGACTGTTTATCAAAAACACAGGTCTCTGCCAAACCGAAAGGTGACGTATAGGGGCTGACGCCTGCCCGGTGCTGGAAGGTTAAGGGGAGGGCTTAGCCGCAAGGCGAAGGTCCGAACCGAAGCCCCAGTAAACGGCGGCCGTAACTATAACGGTCCTAAGGTAGCGAAAT
>NZ_BDDQ01000149.1 GCF_002003465.1 Caenibacillus caldisaponilyticus
GCCGCTTTTCGTCAGCCTCTGGATTGATTGTTTAGGGAAACGTGTCTTTTGTCTGGAGGAGACCTTTATTGTTGCTTTACATATTATGTCGATGGGCCGTGTGAGATGAAAATCACGCATAAACACTAGAGCTGCAGGTGCCCCTGGCGTTTTCTTGAGATGGGTTTTGGTATATTTTACCTATCATAAATGTATTGACGCACCATGTTAACGGTGCTAATATAATTACCGTCGCTTCTGAAGCAAGCGAATGTGGATGCGTATTTGACGCGTTCATGAATGACCGAAAGAAAGTTGTTGACATTAAGATCGGCAAGTTGTTAAAATGAAATAGTTGCCGATAGGAAATCTTCTTTTGGAATCGTTCCTTGAAAACTGAACAAAAGCCAAGCGCGAGTGAAAAGGGCAACCTTTTCCGGACGCCACGGATGAAACGGATGTAAAGGTTTCGACGGACCGATGCGATCGGTCGTCGTTTTCGAGACGCCGGAAGGCGTCAACTTTTACGGAGAGTTTGATCCTGGCTCAGGACGAACGCTGGCGGCGTGCCTAATACATGCAAGTCGAGCGCGGGAAGCGGACGGATCCCTTCGGGGTGACGTTCGTGGAACGAGCGGCGGACGGGTGAGTAACACGTGGGCAACCTGCCCGTAAGACCGGGATAACTCCGGGAAACCGGGGCTAATACCGGATAGGCTTTTGCCCCGCATGGGGCAAAAGGGAAAGATGGTTTCGGCCATCGCTTACGGATGGGCCCGCGGCGCATTAGCTAGTTGGTGAGGTAACGGCTCACCAAGGCGACGATGCGTAGCCGACCTGAGAGGGTGATCGGCCACACTGGGA
>NZ_BDDQ01000150.1 GCF_002003465.1 Caenibacillus caldisaponilyticus
TAAGGTGCTACTGTGGTCAAGATGATCTAATGAAGGCCGTTCTTCAGACTTCTTTCAGCGAGTGCGCTTTGCCAAGGTGTTCTCCCATAAATACCAGGAGCGCCTCTGGTTATTCCCTAAAACGACATTTCTAAATGCATCCGCGGTGACACCGCTTCCATCCAATTGTTGCTTGTCATTTAGGCATCCAACACCATTCGGCTGGTCACTGTCTTATCGATGGGATTCATACAAATGAAAAGAAGCACGATGATGTATAAAAGTTTGTGTAAAGCATTTTGCTAGACCAAAAGAAAAAAGGTAGGGTATTCTCTGATTTAGCCATAACACATTCCAGAGAAAGGAGTACCCTACCTATGTCTAAAAGAAGTATACCGAATGTCGACTGGGCAAATCAACTGGAAAGTGTTATTCGTCAATTTGTGAAAGAAAAATTAGAGCTGATTATGCGGGAAGAAATGAAAAATTTCCTCGAAATCGAACAGGCTGGAACACCGAATATGAGAAACGGCTACTATCAGCGAAATCTAGATACGCAATATGGCCGGATTGAGGGTCTTTTGGTTCCAAGAGACCGAAACGGGGAATTTCAAACACAGTTGTTTGCCCCTTACCAACGGCACACCGGCTGGCTGGAGGAAGCAATCATTAGGATGTATCAAAGTGGCATGAGTACACGGGAAATTGGCAAGTTTATCGAACGAATTCTAGGAAGCACCTATTCTCCTGCGACGATCAGCCGGATTACCGATGTCGTGAAGGAAGACATCGAGAAATGGCACGCTCGTCCACTACACCAACGTTATTCGGTCTTATATTTGGACGGCTTGTACGTGAAACTTCGCCGCGATACGGTAGAGAAAGAAGTCATTTATGTGGTGTTAGGAGTGAATGAAGAAGGGTATCGAGAAATTCTGGATTTCTTCGTGGGAGGACAAGAAAGCGCCTATGTATGGCAGGAGATTCTCCAACAGCTCTACCAAAGAGGCGTCAAGGAAGTGCTTCTTGGCGTCTTCGATGGCCTTCCGGGGCTGGAGGAAGCCTTTAAGGCGGTTTATCCGAAAGCCGATGTGCAGCGCTGTGTCGTGCACAAAGTCCGCAACACCCTCAGCCGTGTTCGGAAAAAAGATCAATTCGAAATGGCGGAGGACCTGAAACTCATTTATCGTTCTCCGAATAAAGAAATCGCATTGGAGATGTTTCAACAGTTTCAATCCAAATGGTCTCACAAATACCCAAGGGAAGTCCAATCGTGGGCCAATGAGTTGGATGTTCTTCTCACCTTTATGGACTATCCAAGCAGTATTCGAAGTGTGATTTACACGACCAATGCCATCGAACGAACGATCAAGGAGATTCGGAAACGTCTAAAGCCGATGAACAGTTTGAGCAGTTTAGAAGCCGCTGAAAAAGTCGTATATTTGACCGTTCAAGATTTTAACGAGAAATGGGCAGGGCGAAAGTTGCGAGGATTTGCCGAAGCGCAGGAAGCCCTCGAGCGAATGTTTGAAGAACGTTATCATTAACCAAATAATGTAAATAGATGAGATGAGGGGATTCTCCCTTTCCCCCTCAAGAGACTGAATATTCAGTCTCTTGTGTGAAGGAAACCT
>NZ_BDDQ01000151.1 GCF_002003465.1 Caenibacillus caldisaponilyticus
CAAGGTTTGRTAAAGTTGAGTCCGTAAAATTGTGTAAAAAGGAAATGTAAAAAGAGCCACGTTGCTTTCCCTTTGATAGAATGAAAGTGAACCAAAAACCAAACAAAAAGGAGGAAAGCAACTATGGCTCAATACAATATTACAATAAGCGATGAAATCCTGCACGGGTTCTTGTCGCAAGATCAAGGACTGGCCAAACTGTTGGAACAGGTCTTGAATCAAATCCTTGAAGCCCAGTTAACGGATCAACTTGGCGCCGGCCGTTATGAGCGCACAGAGGAACGAAAAGGCTATCGAAACGGGTCTTATCCCCGGCAATTGACGACTCGGGTGGGACGGTTGACCTTGCGCGTGCCGCGGACAAGGGATGGGGAATTTTCCACCGAACTCTTTCAACGTTATCAACGGAGCGAACAAGCTCTGGTACTGGCCCTCATGGAAATGGTCGTAAACGGAGTGTCTACCCGCAAGATCACCCAAATCACAGAAGAATTGTGCGGGACTTCGTTTTCCAAGTCCACGGTCTCCGCGTTGTGCAAAGGACTGGATCCGATGATCCAAGACTGGAATGACCGTTCCCTTCATGAACATGTGTATCCGTTTGTGCTAGTAGATGCTATTTATACGAAAGTCCGGGAAAATGGACGGGTACGTTCCAGAGCCGTTTTGATCGCCACAGGAGTGAATGAGGAAGGATACCGGGAAATTCTTGGCCTGCAAATCGGAAACAGTGAATCGGAGTCCAGCTGGAGCGAGTTCTTCGGATGGCTGAAAGACCGGGGACTCCGGGGAGTGGACTTGATCATCTCGGATCAACACGGCGGGCTGGTGCAAGCGATTGAAAAGCATTTCCAAGGCGCGACATGGCAGCGATGCCAGACACATTTTATTCGCAATATCCTCGATGCCGCACCAAAGTATATGCAGGATGCCTTGCTTGAGGAGATTCGCGGGATTCTTCACGCCCCCAATAAGCAGGCGGCCCGGCTGTTATTGGAACAAGTGCTGGCCAAATGGGAAGAAAAGACCCAAAGCCCATGCAAATCCT
>NZ_BDDQ01000152.1 GCF_002003465.1 Caenibacillus caldisaponilyticus
CACGACATTCTGATGAGCCGGGTTGCACGGAAGGTCGAGGACAAGCGAGTTCTGAAATTGATAAGGGCCTACTTAAAAGCTGGGGTGATGCTGGAAGGTGTCCGGGTTCGTTCAGAGGAAGGCACGCCGCAAGGCGGGCCATTGAGTCCGCTCTTGGCCAACATCCTGCTGGATGATCTGGATAAAGAACTTGAAAAGCGGGGGTTGAAGTTCTGCCGCTACGCCGATGACTGTAACATTTATGTCCGCAGTCCGCGTGCGGGCCAAAGAGTCAAACAAAGCGTTCAAAAGTATCTGGAGAAGAAGTTAAAACTCAAAGTCAACGAGGAGAAAAGTGCGGTCGACCGCCCCTGGAAACGAAAGTTTCTAGGGTTCAGCTTCACGTCTCAACGAGAAGCTCGAATCCGACTCGCCCCGAAATCCGTTCAACGGTTTAAGAATAAAATCCGGCAACTGACGAATCCGAATTGGAGTCTTCCAATGGAGGAACGTATCCGGAAACTCAACCAATATACCATGGGATGGATGGGGTACTTCGCGTTAATTGAGACCCCCTCTCCCTTGAAGCGCCTGGAAGAATGGATAAGAAGAAGGTTGAGACTGTGCCGTTGGCACCAATGGAAAAGGGTGAGAACTCGAATTCGTGAACTGAGAGCCCTTGGGCTCAAAGAACACGAAGTGTTCGAGATCGCTAACACTCGGAAAGGGGCTTGGCGTACGACAAGGACGCCTCAATTGCATAAAGCCCTTGGCAAAGCCTACTGGCTTAAGCAAGGGCTGAAGAGTTTAACGCAGAGATATTTTGAACTCCGTCAAGATTGGCGAACCGCCTAGTGCGGACCCGCATGCTAGGTGGTGTGAGGGGACGGGGGTTCGTCACCCCCTCCTACTCGATTAGSATCTGATTCSAAAAGCC
>NZ_BDDQ01000153.1 GCF_002003465.1 Caenibacillus caldisaponilyticus
CGGACGCAAGTCTGACGGAGCGACGCCGCGTGAGCGAGGAAGGCCTTCGGGTCGTAAAGCTCTGTTGTCGGAGACGAACAAACGCCATAGGAAATGATGGCGTCCTGACGGTATCCGACGAGAAAGCCCCGGCTAACTACGTGCCAGCAGCCGCGGTAATACGTAGGGGGCGAGCGTTGTCCGGAATTATTGGGCGTAAAGCGCGCGCAGGCGGCCCTTTAAGTCTGATGTGAAAGCCCGCGGCTCAACCGCGGATGGGCATTGGAAACTGGAGGGCTTGAGTGCAGGAGAGGAGAGTGGAATTCCACGTGTAGCGGTGAAATGCGTAGAGATGTGGAGGAACACCAGTGGCGAAAGCGGCTCTCTGGCCTGCAACTGACGCTGAGGCGCGAAAGCGTGGGGAGCAAACAGGATTAGATACCCTGGTAGTCCACGCCGTAAACGATGAGTGCTAGGTGTTAGGGGGGTCAAACCCCTTAGTGCTGAAGGTAACCCATTAAGCACTCCGCCTGGGGAGTACGGCCGCAAGGCTGAAACTCAAAGGAATTGACGGGGGCCCGCACAAGCGGTGGAGCATGTGGTTTAATTCGAAGCAACGCGAAGAACCTTACCAGGTCTTGACATCCTCTGACCGCCCTAGAGATAGGGTTTTCCCCCTTCGGGGGGACAGAGTGACAGGTGGTGCATGGTTGTCGTCAGCTCGTGTCGTGAGATGTTGGGTTAAGTCCCGCAACGAGCGCAACCCTTGACGTTAGTTGCCAGCATTGAGTTGGGCACTCTAACGTGACTGCCGGTGACAAACCGGAGGAAGGTGGGGATGACGTCAAATCATCATGCCCCTTATGACCTGGGCTACACACGTGCTACAATGGGCGGTACAAAGGGCTGCGAACCCGCGAGGGGGAGCGAATCCCAAAAAGCCGCTCTCAGTTCGGATTGCAGGCTGCAACTCGCCTGCATGAAGCCGGAATCGCTAGTAATCGCGGATCAGCATGCCGCGGTGAATACGTTCCCGGGCCTTGTACACACCGCCCGTCACACCACGAGAGTCTGCAACACCCGAAGTCGGTGCGCCAACCCGGAAGGGAGGCAGCCGCCGAAGGTGGGGCAGATGATTGGGGTGAAGTCGTAACAAGGTAGCCGTATCGGAAGGTGCGGCTGGATCACCTCCTTTCTAAGGAATGAATAAAATGTCCGTGGGCGTGCGCTTAGGCTTTTGTTTGGTTTTGAAGGAGCGATCCTTCAGCGTTGCACCTTGAAAACTGCATAACGAAGGTCCGAGCATCACACAGGTTAAGTGAGTAAGAGCGCACGGTGGATGCCTTGGCACCGGGAGCCGATGAAGGACGGGACGAACACCGATATGCTTCGGGGAGCCGTAAGTAGGCGTTGATCCGGAGATCTCCGAATGGGGGAACCCCCCGCCCTGAACGGGCGGGATCCGCACCTGAATCCATAGGGTGCGGAGGGCAGACCCGGGGAACTGAAACATCTTAGTACCCGGAGGAAAAGAAAGCAAACGCGATTCCCTGAGTAGCGGCGAGCGAAACGGGAGGAGCCCAAACCCGGCGTTCTTTTGAGCGCCGGGGGTTGTAGGACACTCATCACGCGGCGGCGGGCGTAGGCGAAGCGGTCTGGAAAGGCCGGCCGGAGAAGGTAACAGCCCTGTAGCCGAAACGTCCAAAGTCGCAGAGTGGATCCTGAGTACGGCGGGACACGGGAAATCCCGTCGGAAGCAGGGAGGACCATCTCCCAAGGCTAAATACTACCCGGTGACCGATAGTGAACCAGTACCGTGAGGGAAAGGTGAAAAGCACCCCGGGAGGGGAGTGAAAGAGATCCTGAAACCGTGTGCTTACAAGTAGTCGGAGTCCCCTTTGCGGGATGACGGCGTACCTTTTGCAGAATGGACCGGCGAGTTGCGATCCCAAGCGAGGTTAAGCCGGAGAGGCGGAGCCGCAGCGAAAGCGAGTCTGAAGAGGGCGATGAGTTTGGGGTCGCAGACCCGAAACCGTGTGATCTACCCATGCCCAGGGTGAAGGTGCGGTAACGCGCACTGGAGGCCCGAACCCACGTCTGTTGAAAAAGGCGGGGATGAGGTGTGGGTAGGGGTGAAATGCCAATCGAACACGGAGATAGCTGGTTCTCCCCGAAATAGCTTTAGGGCTAGCCTCGAGGTGAGAGTCTTGGAGGTAGAGCACTGATTGGGTGAGGGGTCCCCACAGGATTACCGAGCTCACTCAAACTCCGAATGCCAACGACTTATCCTCGGGAGTCAGACGGCGAGTGATAAGATCCGTCGTCGAGAGGGAAACAGCCCAGACCGCCGGC
>NZ_BDDQ01000154.1 GCF_002003465.1 Caenibacillus caldisaponilyticus
GCAAAGAAATTCTGGTGAAGGAGCGATTAAATGGGGATATTCGATTGTATTATCGAGGGGAGGAGATTTCTTACTTGAACCAACAGAAAAAAGTGATTTCATTCGCCGAAAAAATCAAAAAGAAACAGACGGAAATGGCCGTCACCATTTCGCCTGTTTCGGTGGAAGGTGGATACTCGTCCATTGTCCGTTTATGACACATTCCTGCGAGGGGAAAGCTCATGAAAGAACAAATACACGAGTATTGCCACCGTCTTCATTTGCCTGTCATGGCGGAGCGATGGTCCGCCATGGCAGAATACGCAGCTACTCATAATATACCATATTCGGAGTTTTTATTCCGCTTATTAGAGGCGGAAATCATCGAAAAACAGGAACGATCGATCCAAACGCTCATCAAACTGTCCAAACTGCCATATCGCAAGACGATCGATACGTTTGATTTTAACGCACTGCCTTCCGTGGACGAGCGTCGGATTCGAGAGCTGCTTACCTTATCGTTTATTGATCGAAAGGAGAATATCCTTTTTCTCGGTCCACCGGGGATTGGAAAGACGCATCTGGCGATTTCGATTGGAATGGAGGCGATCGCAAAAGGATATAAAACGTATTTTATTACCGCCCATGATTTGGTCACTCAGTTAAGAAGAGCCGACCAGGAAGGAAAGCTGGAAAAAAAGCTTCGCATGTTTGTGAAGCCAACCGTTCTCATTATTGATGAAATGGGGTACTTAAAACTGGACCCAAACAGCGCCCATTACTTATTTCAGGTCATCGCCCGTCGGTATGAACATGCCCCGATTATCCTCACCTCCAACAAAAGCTTTGGGGAATGGGGAGAAGTTGTGGGAGACTCGGTATTGGCGACCGCGATGTTAGATCGATTACTGCATCATTCCATCATTTTCAACCTAAAGGGGGAAAGCTATCGATTACGGGAAAAGAGGATCCAACAAGAAAAACAGAAGGATCAATAAGGTCCTTCTGGGGAATTTTAAACCGGCGATTTTGGGGAAAAAATAATCGGCCTGTCAAGCGTCAGTGAAAATGTCATACTAACGCGTCAGTGAATATGTCACTGATATATTTACTTTGACCTCAGTTCATTCAAGCCGGTTTCAGTTCCTTTGAATTCGTGGGCCTATATTTGCGCCAAGGATGATCAGGTCCTGGCTTGTACGATTTCTTTTCTGAGCTCTCCTTTTTCTTTTCAGGAGTTTTTGCCGCTTTGTTCCGGGTTGCTTCCATCAAGGGGTAGGGCTTACCTTTGTACCAGACAAACAGTCTGCCATCCAGCGTTTTTCGGACTTCCACCGGCGTTTTGGCCGGAATGGTTGGACTGGAATTTGGGACGTCGAGGATGTACGTTTTTCCTCGGTAGGAGATGGTTTCTCCAGGTCCGACGATCCGTTGATCGCGAAACAAAGAATCAAATCCAGGGACTGTCCCGGT
>NZ_BDDQ01000155.1 GCF_002003465.1 Caenibacillus caldisaponilyticus
GCCCTTGCTTAAGCCAGTAGGCTTTGCCAAGGGCTTTATGCAATTGAGGCGTCCTTGTCGTACGCCAAGCCCCTTTCCGAGTGTTAGCGATCTCGAACACTTCGTGTTCTTTGAGCCCAAGGGCTCTCAGTTCACGAATTCGAGTTCTCACCCTTTTCCATTGGTGCCAACGGCACAGTCTCAACCTTCTTCTTATCCATTCTTCCAGGCGCTTCAAGGGAGAGGGGGTCTCAATTAACGCGAAGTACCCCATCCATCCCATTGTATATTGGTTGAGTTTCCGGATACGTTCCTCCATTGGAAGACTCCAATTCGGATTCGTCAGTTGCCGGATTTTATTCTTAAACCGTTGAACGGATTTCGGGGCGAGTCGGATTCGAGCTTCTCGTTGAGACGTGAAGCTGAACCCTAGAAACTTTCGTTTCCAGGGGCGGTCGACCGCACTTTTCTCCTCGTTGACTTTGAGTTTTAACTTCTTCTCCAGATACTTTTGAACGCTTTGTTTGACTCTTTGGCCCGCACGCGGACTGCGGACATAAATGTTACAGTCATCGGCGTAACGGCAGAACTTCAACCCCCGCTTTTCAAGTTCTTTATCCAGATCATCCAGCAGGATGTTGGCCAAGAGCGGACTTAATGGCCCGCCTTGCGGCGTGCCTTCCTCTGAACGAACCCGGACACCTTCCAGCATCACCCCAGCTTTTAAGTAGGCCCTTATCAATTTCAGGACTCGCTTGTCCTCGACCTTCCGTGCGACCCGGCTCATCAAGATGTCGTGATTCACCCGGTCAAAGAACTTCTCAAGATCGATATCGACGACATATCGGTATCCTTCTTGGATATATTTCTGAGCTTGCCGGACCGCATCGTGGGCCCGCCGCTTGGGGCGGAAGCCATAGCTGTACGGAGAAAAATGGGGATCAAAGATCGGCGTAAGCACCTGAAGGATGGCCTGTTGGATGAACCGATCCATCACGGTTGGGATCCCCAGCAATCGGACGCCTCCATTGGGTTTCGGGATTTCGACCCTCCGGACCGGCGCCGGCTTGTAGGTTCCCTCAAGCAATTGTCTCTTAATGGACTTCCAGTGCTTCCGGATATCATCGCGGAGTTGTTCCGTCGGAACGCCGTCGATGCCCGGAGCCCCTTTATTTGCTTCCACCCGTTTGAGGGCAGTGATTAAGTTGTTCCGTGACAGAATCGTCTCCAACAGAGCCATCGAGATCTCTCTCCCTCCGCGGGATGGGGTTCAAGTCTTGCCGGGCAATGCTCAGCCCTCTATCCAAGGTCCTCCGGGCTTCACCCATCTTTCCTTGAAAGAGTTCCGTTAGGAATTCTGCTTCAGCGCATTGCGTCTCGAAAGAGTTTGATCCATCCCTGAATTGACGTTCAGCCCTTCCCTTTTCAGGCGTCCCTTACTCAGGTACTATGGCCTCTGCTGACTCCTGTACGTTCAGCAAAACCTCTCGATTTTGGTTGCCATCCTTAGAAGGCGTATCGTACAGGCCTCCCCGGATAAGAGTGCGGACTTTCCACTCATGTACCTGCCCAATATACCGCCACAGCCCTTGGCGGCTTAGGACTTCATCTTGTTATGCAGACTCATCCGACTGTGACAGCCTCAAATTGGGTTCGTGTCCCTCAGGTCGAGTGTTTGCCTCCGGCTTCCTTCAGATTCCGCCTCACGGCGGACACCCTTGCCTTCAGCTAACGGTAGGCGCTCGCCAGCCCCCGTTCAGGACTTTCACCCTATAGCACCGCACCCATGCCGGGCGTACATAAAAAGGGATCTCATCTTCATGACCCTTTAACCCAAAAGTTTCCGC
>NZ_BDDQ01000156.1 GCF_002003465.1 Caenibacillus caldisaponilyticus
TCACTTCTCCTAAAAGCCTGACCGGATCGAAGCGCCTCGACCCTTGTCAGTCCGTCTGGTGTCCTAGCGAATTTGATCGAATGCAATCCCTTGTATTTTATCATATTTAAAGAAAAATGGCGCCGGTTTTCGCGGTGAATGTTGTTCGTCTGTGATATTGTCATATTGTAACGCTTCAGTGAAAATGTCAGTATGAGACAGGAGCGAATTCCATTGAGCAAAAAAGAATTGAAGCGTTACAAAGTCATTCGTCAATGGATCGAAGGGTATATCACGGGAAAACAAGCTGCCGAATTGTTATCGCTAAGTCTTCGTCAGGTTTATCGCCTCAAAAAACGAGTCCTTGAGGAGGATGAAAACGGAGTCATTCACAAAAACCGGGGGCGAAAACCTGCACATGCCTTATCCGAAGACATCCGGCAAAAAATCCTGAATCTCCGCCAAAGTGAAAAATATCGGCACTGCAATGATGTCCATTTCTCCGAATTATTGGTCAAACAGGAGGGAATCCGGGTCAGCCCTTCTACGGTCCGTCGAATCCGATGCCAAGCCAACATCCCGCCCAAACGGAAACGGCGCCCGGCAAAGGTTCACCGCCCGAGAGATCGGAAACCGCAAACCGGCATGTTGGTCCAGATTGACGGAAGTTTCCATCGTTGGTTGGAAGACCGTGCGGAACCCATGGCTCTTTTGGCGGCCATTGACGATGCCACGGGAAAAATCTTGGCCGCGGTCTTCCGCCGCCAGGAAGATACCGAGGGCTATTTCCTTCTGATCCGGCAAATGATCGAGCAGTATGGCATTCCCATGAGCATCTATTCGGATCGTCATATGATTTTCTGTTCCCCGAATGAAAAAAGATCCATTGAGCAGGAACTGGCGGGCGAATCCGTGCCTTTGTCGCAATTTGGCCGCGCCCTGAAGGATTTGGGGATCACTCATATCAAAGCCATGACCCCACAGGCCAAAGGACGGATCGAACGCCTCTTTCAAACCCTGCAGGACCGTTGGGTTGTCGAGTTGCGCCTGCGCGGCATCCAGACCCTGGAGGAGGCAAACCAAGTCCTTCCGGAGTTGATCAAAGAACATAACGAGAAGTTTGCCGTAGCGCCTCTTGAACCGGAAAGTGCCTTTGTTCCTTTGGAACCGGGACAGTCCCTGGATTTGATTCTTTGTTTTCGCGATCAACGGATCGTCGGACCTGGAGAAACCATCTC
>NZ_BDDQ01000157.1 GCF_002003465.1 Caenibacillus caldisaponilyticus
CTTTCCATGCAATTCTGAAAAAGGAAGAGATCTACAGAGTCAACTATTTGAACTTTCAAGCTGCCAGAAGAGCCTTATTCGAATTTATAGAAGGCTGGTACAATCGGAAACGGATTCATAGCTGCTTGGGCTATATGACGCCACAAGAAACAGAAGACAGTATCAAAGGGGCAGCGTAGTGCTCTTCACAATTTTACAAGCATCCGCTTTACATGGAGTGGCGGGTGTGGCAGGCTTGTTTGCCATGCGAAAGAAATCATTGCCCCTTTCGCCCTTCGCATAACACCACGCCCGCAGAGGCTCCATGTCAAGCGACCAGCGATGTCATGAAAAATATGGCATGAGATCAAAATTAAATTTCACTTATTGGTGTCCAAAATATTGACTTAAATCCACCTTATAGTAGACAGAAAAAAAGAAAGGGATGTACTGTCTACTATGGAGGGGATATTTTTATGGGCAAAATCAGAAAAACTTACAGTAAAGAATATAAATTAGACGTTGTGAAGAAATATTTGTATGAGGGATGGACTAAGCGTGAAATCATGGATCAATTTCGCATCTCTTCTTCCATGTTACATAGATGGGTAACTCACTATAAAAACGAAGGAATTCAAGGATTAGAAGAGAAAAGGGGCAGGACAAAAAGTTTACGTAAAGGTAGACCAAGAAAAAATCCTTTGACAACTGAACAAGAACTGGAACGTTTACGTGTGGAGAATGAATATTTAAAAAAGCTATTAGCGTTAAGAAAGGGGGAGAGAAAGTAAGAGACAAATATCAGGTAATAGAAGAGCTATCTAAGAAATATACCATTCGTCTACTCTGTGAGGTATCCGGCGTTTCAAGGAGTGGATTCTACAAGTGGAGAAAGAGAAAATTCATGAAGACGAAAAAACAAATAGAGAATGAGCAGATCAAAGAAAAGATTCAGGAGTGTTACGAAGCTGTCCATGGCATTTACGGCTATCCTCGAGTCACAGCTTGGCTTAGAAAAAAATACAACCTAACCATCAACCACAAAAGAGTATATCGGTTAATGAAAGAACTAGGGATTCAAGCGAAAATTCGGAGAAAGCGAAAATATTTTGGAAAGAAAGAGGCATACGTGGTATCGGATAACCATTTGAATCGAGAATTTCAAGCCAAAAGACCAAATGAGAAGTGGGTGACGGATATTACGTATCTTCAAAGCAATGGCATCCGATTATATTTATCCGCCATTAAAGACTTATATAACAACGAGATTGTCGCTTATCAAATCAGTCATCGAAATGATGTTAGGCTCGTCATCGATACCGTGAAGTTAGCGATAAAAC
>NZ_BDDQ01000158.1 GCF_002003465.1 Caenibacillus caldisaponilyticus
ATTCGATTGTATTATCGAGGGGAGGAGATTTCTTACTTGAACCAACAGAAAAAAGTGATTTCATTCGCCGAAAAAATCAAAAAGAAACAGACGGAAATGGCCGTCACCATTTCGCCTGTTTCGGTGGAAGGTGGATACTCGTCCATTGTCCGTTTATGACACATTCCTGCGAGGGGAAAGCTCATGAAAGAACAAATACACGAGTATTGCCACCGTCTTCATTTGCCTGTCATGGCGGAGCGATGGTCCGCCATGGCAGAATACGCAGCTACTCATAATATACCATATTCGGAGTTTTTATTCCGCTTATTAGAGGCGGAAATCATCGAAAAACAGGAACGATCGATCCAAACGCTCATCAAACTGTCCAAACTGCCATATCGCAAGACAGTTGAGTCCGTAAAATTGTGTAAAAAGGAAATGTAAAAAGAGCCACGTTGCTTTCCCTTTGATAGAATGGACATTGACCAAAACAAAAAACAAAAAGGAGGAAAGCAACTATGGCTCAATACAATATTACAATAAGCGATGAAATCCTGCACGGGTTCCTGTCGCAAGATCAAGGACTGGCCAAACTGTTGGAACAGGTCTTGAATCAAATCCTTGAAGCCCAGTTAACGGATCAACTTGGCGCCGGCCGTTATGAGCGCACAGAGGAACGAAAAGGCTATCGAAACGGGTCTTATCCCCGGCAATTGACGACTCGGGTGGGACGGTTGACCTTGCGCGTGCCGCGGACAAGGGATGGGGAATTTTCCACCGAACTCTTTCAACGTTATCAACGGAGCGAACAAGCTCTGGTACTGGCCCTCATGGAAATGGTCGTAAACGGAGTGTCTACCCGCAAGATCACCCAAATCACAGAAGAATTGTGCGGGACTTCGTTTTCCAAGTCCACGGTCTCCGCGTTGTGCAAAGGACTGGATCCGATGATCCAAAATTGGAATCAACGTTCCCTTCATGAACACGTGTATCCGTTTGTGTTGGTGGATGCCATTTATACGAAAGTGCGGGAGGATGGTCAGGTTCGCTCCCGGGCCGTTTTCATCGCCGTCGGGGTGAACGAGAAAGGATACCGGGAAATTCTTGGCCTGCAAATCGGAAACAGCGAATCGGAAACCAGCTGGAGCGAGTTTTTCGGATGGTTGAGAGATCGGGGACTCCGGGGAGTGGACTTGATCCTTTCCGATCAACACGGCGGACTGGTACGAGCCATTGAAAAACATTTCCAAGGCGCGACGTGGCAGCGGTGCCAAACGCATTTTATTCGCAATATCCTCGATGCGGCACCAAAGTCTGTACAGAATGCTTTACTCGATGAGATTCGCGGAATTCTTCACGCCCCCAATAAGCAGGCGGCACGGCTGTTATTGGAACAAGTGTTGGCCAAATGGGAGGAGAAAGTCCCTAAAGCGATGCAAATCCTCGAAGAGGGATTCGAAGACGCCACCGCCGTATTGGACTATCCGGACCGTTACCGGCGGCGCCTGCGCACAACCAATGGCATCGAACGGCTCAATGAGGAAATCCGCCGCAGAGAACGGGTGATCCGCATTTTTCCGAACCGGGAATCCGTGTATCGCCTCGTAGGCGCCGTGTTGATCGAAATGGACGAAAAATGGATATCGGGACGCAAATACCTGGATATGTCCGACTATTGGCAGTGGCGGAAAACGAAAAGTCAAGAAGTTCAAACGATGAACGAGGAAGTTTCCACGATCAAGAAAGTGGGATAATGACTTTGTCGTGTCAAGGGGAACGTGGAATACCGCAGCGAAGCGAGGATATGCCGCGAAAGCGCCTTGACACGCCTGTTCATTGACAACATGATTGTTTGTCCGGCAAGTCTCCCTGCCGGTCGCCTTGCCGGACTTACCTGCCATCCATCAAGTCATCAGGTCCATGTTTCTATCAAAGGGAAATTTACACAATAAAATGGACTTGACCATCGTTGGGCGGGATG
>NZ_BDDQ01000159.1 GCF_002003465.1 Caenibacillus caldisaponilyticus
CATCTATCGAGTAGGAGGGGGTGACGAACCCCCGTCCCCTCACACCACCTAGCATGCGGGTCCGCACTAGGCGGTTCGCCAATCTTGACGGAGTTCAAAATATCTCTGCGTTAAACTCTTCAGCCCTTGCTTAAGCCAGTAGGCTTTGCCAAGGGCTTTATGCAATTGAGGCGTCCTTGTCGTACGCCAAGCCCCTTTCCGAGTGTTAGCGATCTCGAACACTTCGTGTTCTTTGAGCCCAAGGGCTCTTAGTTCACGAATTCGAGTTCTCACCCTTTTCCATTGGTGCCAACGGCATAGTCTCAACCTTCTTCTTATCCATTCTTCCAGGCGCTTCAAGGGAGAGGGGGTCTCAATTAACGCGAAGTACCCCATCCATCCCATGGTATATTGGTTGAGTTTCCGGATACGTTCCTCCATTGGAAGACTCCAATTTGGATTCGTCAGTTGCCGGATTTTATTCTTAAACCGTTGAACGGATTTCGGGGCGAGTCGGATTCGAGCTTCTCGTTGAGACGTGAAGCTGAACCCTAGAAACTTTCGTTTCCAGGGGCGGTCGACCGCACTTTTCTCCTCGTTGACTTTGAGTTTTAACTTCTTCTCCAGATACTTTTGAACGCTTTGTTTGACTCTTTGGCCCGCACGCGGGCTGCGGACATAAATGTTACAGTCATCGGCGTAACGGCAGAACTTCAACCCCCGCTTTTCAAGTTCTTTATCCAGATCATCCAGCAGGATGTTAGCCAAGAGTGGACTTAATGGCCCGCCTTGCGGCGTGCCTTCCTCTGAACGAACCCGGACACCTTCCAGCATCACCCCAGCTTTTAAGTAGGCCCTTATCAATTTCAGGACTCGCTTGTCCTCGACCTTCCGTGCGACCCGGCTCATCAAGATGTCGTGATTCACCCGGTCAAAGAACTTCTCAAGATCGATATCGACGACATATCGGTATCCTTCTTGGATATATTTCTGAGCTTGCCGGACCGCATCGTGGGCCCGTCGCTTGGGGCGGAAGCCATAGCTGTACGGAGAAAAATGGGGATCAAAGATCGGCGTAAGCACCTGGAGGATGGCCTGTTGGATGAACCGATCCATCACGGTTGGGATCCCCAACAATCGGACGCCTCCATTGGGTTTCGGGATTTCGACCCTCCGGACCGGCGCCGGCTTGTAGGTTCCCTCAAGCAATTGTCTCTTAATGGACTTCCAGTGCTTCCGGATATCATCGCGGAGTTGTTCCGTCGGAACGCCGTCGATGCCCGGAGCCCCTTTATTTGCTTCCACCCGTTTGAGGGCAGTGATTAAGTTGTTCCGTGACAGAATCGTCTCCAACAGCGCCATCGAGATCTCTTTCCCTCCGCGGGATGGGGTTCAAGTCTTGCCGGGCAATGCTCAGCCCTCTATCCAAGGCCCTCCGGGCTTCACCCATCTTTCCTTGAAAGAGTTCCGTCAGGAATTCTGCTTCAGCGCATTGCGTCTCGAAAGAGTTTGATCCATCCCTGA
>NZ_BDDQ01000160.1 GCF_002003465.1 Caenibacillus caldisaponilyticus
GAATCGGAAGCCAAACGCCACGACCGGCATTCCTCCGCAAGAGCGTTGGGCAGAGGAACAGCTGAAACCTCTCCCGTTGAACGATTACGATACGAGCTATCTTCCTATCGGAAAGTGCATTGGGATGGCAGTTTCTCATACAAAGGGGAACAATGGCTCTTATCGGCGGAGTATGCGGGCAAAGAAATTCTGGTGAAGGAGCGATTAAATGGGGATATTCGATTGTATTATCGAGGGGAGGAGATTTCTTACTTGAACCAACAGAAAAAAGTGATTTCATTCGCCGAAAAAATCAAAAAGAAACAGACGGAAATGGCCGTCACCATTTCGCCTGTTTCGGTGGAAGTGGATACTCGTCCATTGTCCGTTTATGACACATTCCTGCGAGGGGAAAGCTCATGAAAGAACAAATACACGAGTATTGCCACCGTCTTCATTTGCCTATCATGGCGGAGCGATGGTCCGCCATGGCAGAATACGCAGCTACTCATAATATACCATATTCGGAGTTTTTATTCCGCTTATTAGAGGCGGAAATCATCGAAAAACAGGAACGATCGATCCAAACGCTCATCAAACTGTCCAAACTGCCATATCGCAAGACGATCGATACGTTTGATTTTAACGCACTGCCTTCCGTGGATGAGCGTCGGATTCGAGAGCTGCTTACCTTATCGTTTATTGATCGAAAGGAGAATATCCTTTTTCTCGGTCCGCCGGGGATTGGAAAGACACATCTGGCGATTTCGATTGGAATGGAGGCGATCGCAAGAGGGTATAAAACGTATTTTATTACCGCCCATGATTTGGTCACTCAGTTAAGAAAAGCCGACCAGGAAGGAAAGCTGGAAAAAAAGCTTCGCATGTTTGTGAAGCCAACCGTTCTCATTATTGATGAAATGGGGTACTTAAAACTGGACCCAAACAGCGCCCATTACTTATTTCAGGTCATCGCCCGTCGGTATGAACATGCCCCGATTATCCTCACCTCCAACAAAAGCTTTGGGGAATGGGGAGAAGTTGTGGGAGACTCGGTATTGGCGACCGCGATGTTAGATCGATTACTGCATCATTCCATCATTTTCAACCTAAAGGGGGAAAGCTATCGATTACGGGAAAAGA
>NZ_BDDQ01000161.1 GCF_002003465.1 Caenibacillus caldisaponilyticus
TTTGGGCGGGATGTTGGCTTGGCATCGGATTCGACGGACCGTAGAAGGGCTGACCCGGATTCCCTCCTGTTTGGCCAATAATTCGGAGAAATGGACATCATTGCAGTGCCGATATTTTTCACTTTGGCGGAGATTCAGGATTTTTTGCCGGATGTCTTCGGATAAGGCATGTGCAGGTTTTCGCCCCCGGTTTTTGTGAATGACTCCGTTTTCATCCTCCTCAAGGACTCGTTTTTTGAGGCGATAAACCTGACGAAGACTTAGCGATAACAATTCGGCAGCTTGTTTTCCCGTGATATACCCTTCGATCCATTGACGAATGACTTTGTAACGCTTCAATTCTTTTTTGCTCAATGGAATTCGCTCCTGTCTCATACTGACATTTTCACTGAAGCGTTACAATATGACAATATCACAGACGAACAACATGAAACCCGTGTAACGGGTTGACAACTACACCGCGATGCGCTATACTATCAAAGTCGCAAACGGGTTACAACGGTTGCGATGGAGATCGTTCCTTGAAAACTGAACAAAAGCCAAGCGCGAGTGAAAAGGGCAACCTTTTCCGGACGCCACGGATGAAACGGATGTAAAGGTTACGATGGACCGATGCGATCGGTCGTCGTTTTCGAGACGCCGGAAGGCGTCAGCTTTTACGGAGAGTTTGATCCTGGCTCAGGACGAACGCTGGCGGCGTGCCTAATACATGCAAGTCGAGCGCGGGAAGCGGACGGATCCCTTCGGGGTGATGTCCGTGGAACGAGCGGCGGACGGGTGAGTAACACGTGGGCAACCTGCCCGTAAGACCGGGATAACTCCGGGAAACCGGGGCTAATACCGGATAGGCTTTTGCCCCGCATGGGGCAAAAGGGAAAGATGGTTTCGGCCATCGCTTACGGATGGGCCCGCGGCGCATTAGCTAGTTGGTGAGGTAACGGCTCACCAAGGCGACGATGCGTAGCCGACCTGAGAGGGTGATCGGCCACACTGGGACTGAGACACGGCCCAGACTCCTACGGGAGGCAGCAGTAGGGAATCTTCCGCAATGGACGCAAGTCTGACGGAGCGACGCCGCGTGAGCGAGGAAGGCCTTCGGGTCGTAAAGCTCTGTTGTCGG
>NZ_BDDQ01000162.1 GCF_002003465.1 Caenibacillus caldisaponilyticus
CCCCGACGCTCAAAAGAACGCCGGGTTTGGGCTCCTCCCGTTTCGCTCGCCGCTACTCAGGGAATCGCGTTTGCTTTCTTTTCCTCCGGGTACTAAGATGTTTCAGTTCCCCGGGTCTGCCCTCCGCACCCTATGGATTCAGGTGCGGATCCCGCCCGTTCAGGGCGGGGGGTTCCCCCATTCGGAGATCTCCGGATCAACGCCTACTTACGGCTCCCCGAAGCATATCGGTGTTCGTCCCGTCCTTCATCGGCTCCCGGTGCCAAGGCATCCACCGTGCGCTCTTACTCACTTAACCTGTGTGATGCTCGGACCTTCGTTATGCAGTTTTCAAGGTGCAACCAAACGCAACGCTCTGACACGAGACGTTTCGCTTGCATCCACTATGATATTTTGCGTAAAAACCCAACGAAAAGCAAGGGTTTTGCACAAAATGAAATTGGTGGAGCCTAGCGGGATCGAACCGCTGACCTCCTGCGTGCGATGCAGGCGCTCTCCCAGCTGAGCTAAGGCCCCATACCTATATGAAATGAGGGTTATGGTGGGCCTGAGTAGACTCGAACTACCGACCTCACGCTTATCAGGCGTGCGCTCTAACCGACTGAGCTACAGGCCCTCATTCACTAATATGACTTCTTGGAGTCTTGGAGAGATTTGCTCTCTCAAAACCAAACAAAAGCCTAAGCGCGCTTCCACGGATGTCTCTTTCATTCCTTAGAAAGGAGGTGATCCAGCCGCACCTTCCGATACGGCTACCTTGTTACGACTTCACCCCAATCATCTGCCCCACCTTCGGCGGCTGCCTCCCTTACGGGTTGGCGCACCGACTTCGGGTGTTGCAGACTCTCGTGGTGTGACGGGCGGTGTGTACAAGGCCCGGGAACGTATTCACCGCGGCATGCTGATCCGCGATTACTAGCGATTCCGGCTTCATGCAGGCGAGTTGCAGCCTGCAATCCGAACTGAGAGCGGCTTTTTGGGATTCGCTCCCCCTCGCGGGTTCGCAGCCCTTTGTACCGCCCATTGTAGCACGTGTGTAGCCCAGGTCATAAGGGGCATGATGATTTGACGTCATCCCCACCTTCCTCCGGTTTGTCACCGGCAGTCACGTTAGAGTGCCCAACTCAATGCTGGCAACTAACGTCAAGGGTTGCGCTCGTTGCGGGACTAACCCAA
>NZ_BDDQ01000163.1 GCF_002003465.1 Caenibacillus caldisaponilyticus
GCGCCGCCGGTAACGTCCGGATAGTCCAAGACAGCCGTGGCGTCTTCGAATCCCTCTTCAAGGATTTGCATGGCTTTTGGGGCTTTTTCTTCCCATTTGGCCAGCACTTGTTCCAATAACAGCCGGGCCGCCTGCTTATTGGGGGCGTGAAGAATCCCGCGAATCTCCTCAAGCAAGGCATCCTGCATATACTTTGGTGCGGCATCGAGGATATTGCGAATAAAATGTGTCTGGCATCGCTGCCATGTCGCGCCTTGGAAATGCTTTTCAATCGCTTGCACCAGCCCGCCGTGTTGATCCGAGATGATCAAGTCCACTCCCCGGAGTCCCCGGTCTTTCAGCCATCCGAAGAACTCGCTCCAGCTGGACTCCGATTCACTGTTTCCGATTTGCAGGCCAAGAATTTCCCGGTATCCTTCCTCGTTCACCCCGACGGCGATTAAAACGGCCCGGGAGCGAACCTGCCCATCCTCCCGCACTTTCGTATAAATGGCATCCACCAACACAAACGGATACACGTGTTCATGAAGGGAACGTTGATTCCAATTTTGGATCATCGGATCCAGTCCTTTGCACAACGAGGAGACCGTGGACTTGGAAAACGAAGTCCCGCACAATTCTTCTGTGATTTGGGTGATCTTGCGGGTAGACACTCCGTTTACGACCATTTCCATGAGGGCCAGTACCAGAGCTTGTTCGCTCCGTTGATAATGTTGAAAGAGTTCGGTGGAAAATTCCCCATCCCTTGTCCGCGGCACGCGCAAGGTCAACCGTCCCACCCGAGTCGTCAATTGCCGGGGATAAGACCCGTTTCGATAGCCTTTTCGCCCCTCTGTGCGCTCATAACGGCCGGCGCCAAGTTGATCCGTTAACTGGGCTTCAAGGATTTGATTCAAGACCTGTTCCAACAGTTTGGCCAGTCCTTGATCTTGCGACAGGAACCCGTGCAGGATTTCATCGCTTATTGTAATATTGTATTGAGCCATGTTGCTTTCCTCCTTTTTGTTTGGTTTTTGGTTCACTTTCATTCTATCAAAGGGAAAGCAACGTGGCTCTTTTTACATTTCCTTTTTACACAATTTTACGGACTCAACTGGATTTTATGC
>NZ_BDDQ01000164.1 GCF_002003465.1 Caenibacillus caldisaponilyticus
CGAACACTTCGTGTTCTTTGAGCCCAAGGGCTCTCAGTTCAACGAATTCGAGTTCTCACCCTTTTCCATTGGTGCCAACGGCACAGTCTCAACCTTCTTCTTATCCATTCTTCCAGGCGCTTCAAGGGAGAGGGGGTCTCAATTAACGCGAAGTACCCCATCCATCCCATGGTATATTGGTTGAGTTTCCGGATACGTTCCTCCATTGGAAGACTCCAATTCGGATTCGTCAGTTGCCGGATTTTATTCTTAAACCGTTGAACGGATTTCGGGGCGAGTCGGATTCGAGCTTCTCGTTGAGACGTGAAGCTGAACCCTAGAAACTTTCGTTTCCAGGGGCGGTCGACCGCACTTTTCTCCTCGTTGACTTTGAGTTTTAACTTCTTCTCCAGATACTTTTGAACGCTTTGTTTGACTCTTTGGCCCGCACGCGGACTGCGGACATAAATGTTACAGTCATCGGCGTAGCGGCAGAACTTCAACCCCCGCTTTTCAAGTTCTTTATCCAGATCATCCAGCAGGATGTTGGCCACGAGCGGACTCAATGGCCCGCCTTGCGGCGTGCCTTCCTCTGAACGAACCCGGACACCTTCCAGCATCACCCCAGCTTTTAAGTAGGCCCTTATCAATTTCAGAACTCGCTTGTCCTCGACCTTCCGTGCAACCCGGCTCATCAGAATGTCGTGATTCACCCGGTCAAAGAACTTTTCCAGATCGATATCGACGACATATCGGTATCCTTCTTGGATATATTTCTGAGCTTGCCGGACCGCATCGTGGGCCCGCCGCTTGGGGCGGAAGCCATAGCTGTACGGAGAAAAATGGGGATCAAAGATCGGCGTAAGCACCTGAAGGATGGCCTGTTGGATGAACCGATCCATCACGGTTGGGATCCCCAACAATCGGACGCCTCCATTGGGTTTCGGGATTTCGACCCTCCGGACCGGCGCCGGCTTGTAGGTTCCCTCAAGCAATTGTCTCTTAATGGACTTCCAGTGCTTCCGGATATCATCGCGGAGTTGTTCCGTCGGAACGCCGTCGATGCCCGGAGCCCCTTTATTTGCTTCCACCCGTTTGAGGGCAGTGATTAAGTTGTTCCGTGACAGAATCGTCTCCAACAGCGCCATCGAGATCTCTTTCCCTCCGCGGGATGGGGTTCAAGTCTTGCCGGGCAATGCTCAGCCCTCTATCCAAGGCCTCCGGGCTCACCCATCTTTCCTTGAAAGAGTTCCGTCAGGA
>NZ_BDDQ01000165.1 GCF_002003465.1 Caenibacillus caldisaponilyticus
AGAACTCTTTCAACGTTATCAACGGAGCGAACAAGCTCTGGTACTGGCCCTCATGGAAATGGTCGTAAACGGGGTGTCCACCCGAAAAATCACCCAAATCACGGAGGAATTATGCGGCACCTCGTTTTCCAAATCCACGGTTTCCTCGCTATGCAAGGGGCTGGATCCGATGATCCAAGACTGGAATGACCGTTCCCTTCATGAACATGTGTATCCGTTTGTGCTAGTAGATGCTATTTATACGAAAGTCCGGGAAGATGGACGGGTACGTTCCAGAGCCGTTTTGATCGCCACAGGAGTGAATGAGGAAGGATACCGGGAAATTCTTGGCCTGCAAATCGGAAACAGTGAATCGGAGTCCAGCTGGAGCGAGTTCTTCGGATGGCTGAAAGACCGGGGACTCCGGGGAGTGGACTTGATCATCTCGGATCAACACGGCGGACTGGTACGAGCCATTGAAAAACATTTCCAAGGCGCGACGTGGCAGCGGTGCCAAACGCATTTTATTCGCAATATCCTCGATGCGGCACCAAAGTCTGTACAGAATGCTTTACTCGATGAGATTCGCGGAATTCTTCACGCCCCCAATAAGCAGGCGGCACGGCTGTTATTGGAACAAGTGTTGGCCAAATGGGAGGAGAAAGTCCCTAAAGCGATGCAAATCCTCGAAGAGGGATTCGAAGACGCCACCGCCGTATTGGACTATCCGGACCGTTACCGGCGGCGCCTGCGCACAACCAATGGCATCGAACGGCTCAATGAGGAAATCCGCCGCAGAGAACGGGTGATCCGCATTTTTCCGAACCGGGAATCGGTGTATCGTCTCGTAGGCGCCGTGTTGATCGAAATGGACGAAAAATGGATATCGGCACGCAAATACCTGGATATGTCCGACTATTGGCAGTGGCGAAAAACGAAAGAGTTAGGCGTTCAAACGATGAACCAGGAAGTTTCGGCGATCAAGAAAGTGGGATAATGACTTTGTCGTGTCAAGGTGAACGTGGAATACCGGAGCGAAGCGAGGATATGCCGCG
>NZ_BDDQ01000166.1 GCF_002003465.1 Caenibacillus caldisaponilyticus
TATGGTTATACATGTAGACGACGAGCGAAGCTTCCGCCGAGATGGCTACGAGTTGTCCCGACGCATCTGACTTCGGAGCGTAGCTCGTAGAGGAAGGGACAGTGGCATTTAAGTTGCATACTTTTTTTATCATCGCGGGGTGGAGCAGTGGCAGCTCGTCGGGCTCATAACCCGAAGGCCGCGGGTTCGAATCCCGCCCCCGCAACCAAATAAGCCATTTCAAAAAGCGTACGACACGTATGCTTTTTATTTTATGTACGCCCGGCATGGGTGCGGTGCTATAGGGTGAAAGTCCTGAACGGGGGCTGGCGAGCGCCTAACGTTAGCTGAAGGCAAGGGTGTCCGCCGCGAGGCGGAATCTGAAGGAAGCCGGAGGCAAACACTCGACCTGAGGGACACGAACCCAATTTGAGGCTGTCACAGTCGGATGAGTCTGCATAACAAGATGAAGTCCTAAGCCGCCAAGGGCTGTGGCGGTATATTGGGCAGGTACATGAGTGGAAAGTCCGCACTCTTATCCGGGGAGGCCTGTACGATACGCCTTCTAAGGATGGCAACCAAAATCGAGAGGTTTTGCTGAACGTACAGGAGTCAGCAGAGGCCATAGTACCTGAGTAAGGGACGCCTGAAAAGGGAAGGGCTGAACGTCAATTCAGGGATGGATCAAACTCTTTCGAGACGCAATGCGCTGAAGCAGAATTCCTAACGGAACTCTTTCAAGGAAAGATGGGTGAAGCCCGGAGGACCTTGGATAGAGGGCTGAGCATTGCCCGGCAAGACTTGAACCCCATCCCGCGGAGGGAGAGAGATCTCGATGGCTCTGTTGGAGACGATTCTGTCACGGAACAACTTAATCACTGCCCTCAAACGGGTGGAAGCAAATAAAGGGGCTCCGGGCATCGACGGCGTTCCGACGG
>NZ_BDDQ01000167.1 GCF_002003465.1 Caenibacillus caldisaponilyticus
CCACTACWCCAGCGTTATTCGGTCTTATATTTGGACGGCTTGTACGTGAAACTTCGCCGGGATACGGTAGAGAAAGAAGTTATTTATGTGGTATTGGGGGTGAACGAAGAAGGGTATCGTGAAATTCTTGATTTCTTCGTAGGAGGACAAGAAAGCGCCTATGTATGGCAGGAGATTCTCCAACAGCTCTACCAAAGAGGCGTCAAGGAAGTGCTTCTTGGCGTCTTCGATGGCCTTCCGGGGCTGGAGGAAGCCTTTAAGGCGGTGTATCCGAAAGCCGATGTGCAGCGCTGTGTCGTGCACAAAGTCCGCAACACCCTCAGCCGTGTTCGGAAAAAAGATCAATTCGAAATGGCGGAGGACCTGAAACTCATTTATCGTTCTCCGAATAAAGAAATCGCATTGGAGATGTTTCAACAGTTTCAATCCAAATGGTCTCACAAATACCCAAGGGAAGTCCAATCGTGGGCCAATGAGTTGGATGTCCTTCTCACCTTTATGGACTATCCAAGCAGTATTCGAAGTGTGATTTACACGACCAATGCCATCGAACGAACGATCAAGGAGATTCGGAAACGCCTAAAGCCGATGAACAGTTTGAGCAGTTTAGAAGCCGCTGAAAAAGTCGTATATTTGACCGTTCAAGATTTTAACGAGAAATGGGCAGAACGAAAGTTGCGAGGATTTGCCGAAGCGCAGGAAGCCCTCGAGCGAATGTTTGAAGAACGTTATCATTAACCAAATAATGTAAATAGATGAGATGAGGGGATTCTCCCTTTCCCCCTCAAGAGACTGAATATTCAGTCCCCTGGGGGGGGAACCAGCCCCCCTCTATTCCAAATCTATTTCAGAGATACCCTATCTATCTTACATTACACAAAATTCTTGACGGTACCTCACGTCAATTTGTTGATTATATAGCAAATCTTTATGGATTTACTGACTTACTACAGGTGTTTATTTATGACCAT
>NZ_BDDQ01000168.1 GCF_002003465.1 Caenibacillus caldisaponilyticus
ATACGAAGTCCGGARATGGACGGGTACGTTCCAGAGCCGTTTTGATCGCCACAGGAGTGAATGAGGAAGGATACCGGGAAATTCTTGGCCTGCAAATCGGAAACAGTGAATCGGAGTCCAGCTGGAGCGAGTTCTTCGGATGGCTGAAAGACCGGGGACTCCGGGGAGTGGACTTGATCATCTCGGATCAACACGGCGGGCTGGTGCAAGCGATTGAAAAGCATTTCCAAGGCGCGACATGGCAGCGATGCCAGACACATTTTATTCGCAATATCCTCGATGCCGCACCAAAGTATATGCAGGATGCCTTGCTTGAGGAGATTCGCGGGATTCTTCACGCCCCCAATAAGCAGGCGGCCCGGCTGTTATTGGAACAAGTGCTGGCCAAATGGGAGGAGAAAGCCCCAAAAGCCATGCAAATCCTCGAAGAGGGATTCGAAGACGCCACCGCCGTATTGGACTATCCGGACCGTTACCGGCGGCGCCTGCGCACGACCAACGGGGTGGAACGGCTGAACGAGGAAATCCGCCGCAGAGAACGGGTGATCCGCATTTTTCCGAACCGGGAATCGGTGTATCGTCTCGTAGGCGCCGTGTTGATCGAAATGGACGAAAAATGGATATCGGCACGCAAATACCTGGATATGTCCGACTATTGGCAGTGGCGAAAAACGAAAGAGTTAGGCGTTCAAACGATGAACCAGGAAGTTTCGGCGATCAAGAAAGTGGGATAATGACTTTGTCGTGTCAAGGTGAACGTGGAATACCGGAGCGAA
>NZ_BDDQ01000169.1 GCF_002003465.1 Caenibacillus caldisaponilyticus
CGCCTGACACTGTCTCCGCACCGGATCACGGTGCCGGGTTAGAATGTCCGTACCGATAGGGTCGTATCCCACCGTCGCCTCCACCGAACCTGGCGGCCCGGCTTCTCCGGCTCCGACCTATCCTGTACAATCGATACCGACATCCAATATCAAGCTGCAGTAAAGCTCCATGGGGTCTTTCCGTCCTGTCGCGGGTAACCTGCATCTTCACAGGTACTATAATTTCACCGGGTCTCTTGTTGAGACAGTATCCAAGTCGTTACGCCTTTCGTGCGGGTCGGAACTTACCCGACAAGGAATTTCGCTACCTTAGGACCGTTATAGTTACGGCCGCCGTTTACTGGGGCTTCGGTTCGGACCTTCGCCTTACGGCTAAGCCCTCCCCTTAACCTTCCAGCACCGGGCAGGCGTCAGCCCCTATACGTCACCTTTCGGTTTGGCAGAGACCTGTGTTTTTGATAAACAGTCGCTTGGATCTTTTCACTGCGGCTCCCTCGGGCTCATCACCCTACCGGAGCACCCCTTCTCCCGAAGTTACGGGGTCATTTTGCCGAGTTCCTTAACAAGAGTTCTCCCGAGCGTCTTAGGATGCTCTCCTCGCCTACCTGTGTCGGTTTGGGGTACGGGCACCGAAAGACTCGCTAGAGGCTTTTCTCGGCAGTGTAAGCACGGGCGCTTCGGTACTTAAGTTCCCTCCCCATCACCGCTCAGCCTTTCCGGTGGCGGGATTTGCCTCGCCACCAGCCTTGCGGCTTGGACGCGCTCTTCCGGCCGCGCGCTCGCCTTGCCTTCCTGCGTCACCCCATCGCTCAAACGCCTTTCGGTGGTACAGGAATTTCAACCTGTTGTCCATCGCCTACGCCTTCCGGCCTCGGCTTAGGCCCCGACTAACCCTGAGCGGACGAACCTTCCTCAGGAACCCTTAGGCTTTCGACGGAGGGGATTCTCACCCCTCTTTTCGTTACTCATACCGGCATTCTCACTTCCCAGCGCTCCAGTCGACCTTCCGGTCGGCCTTCGCCGCGCTCGGAACGCTCCCCTACCTCCGCCGCTCACAAGAGCGGCGAACCGCGGCTTCG
>NZ_BDDQ01000170.1 GCF_002003465.1 Caenibacillus caldisaponilyticus
CTTCAATTTCCGCCGTTTGGAGCCGTCTTGTTCCCAACCCGTATGGACTAAAGCGATCTTAAGTTCTTTCGCCTTTTTCTTCTTGCCGCCCTTTTCTTTTTGTTGTTTCACAAACAACCCGTCCACCTCGACAAAGAGCACTTCAGGCCCGGGTTGTTTGGACTTCGGCTCACACACCTCGGACGCGAGGAGATGCTGCCGCAGCGCTTCGTGGCTCATGGGGACATAACCCAAGAACGTCTCCAATTGCTTTACGGCGTGGCGGTAAGACGGGCCGGACACGGCCAAGGCCATCGCCCATTGTTCAAGGAGCGGGCTGAATCCCTTGCGGCCGTCAAAGGCTAAATAGTGATCCAATAAAGCGATATAACGACCATTTTCCCGGTCTTGATAATAATTGCGTTTGATGGTCAACGGACCGAACATCGTATCGATGTGAACGTCGCGCCGATCTTTCAAGCGAAAGCGGCGTTTATCCCGCGCTTCGGCGATTTCGGCATCCATCTGTTCCAAAACCATCGTCAAAACCTTGCCAAACATCTCCTGTAACACCTGAAAGACATAGCGTTCAAGCTCTTCTAAAGTCGGGTATTTCGGGTTATAATGTCCCATGTGAGGGCCTCCTTTGTACGGTTTTTTTGGACAAACTCATTGTACAAAAAAGAGGCCCTCATTTCTTGTTTTTTCTGCATTCCCCTATCGCGCTATTGCTTGGTGGCCTTGGCAGATGATGTTGGATTAAAAGCCAACACATCCGCCAAGGTTAATTTACATATATTAACTTTTATTCCTATTCTTGCTCCCACAATTATTTTACTCCTACGAGGCGGAAATCATCGAAAAACAGGAACGATCGATCCAAACGCTCATCAAACTGTCCAAACTGCCATATCGCAAGACGATCGATACGTTTGATTTTAACGCACTGCCTTCCGTGGACGAGCGTCGGATTCGAGAGCTGCTTACCTTATCGTTTATTGATCGAAAGGAGAATATCCTTTTTCTCGGTCCACCGGGGATTGGAAAGACGCATCTGGCGATTTCGATTGGAATGGAGGCGATCGCAAAAGGATATAAAACGTATTTTATTACCGCCCATGATTTGGTCACTCAGTTAAGAAGAGCCGACCAGGAAGGAAAGCTGGAAAAAAAGCTTCGTATGTTTGTAAAGCCAACC
>NZ_BDDQ01000171.1 GCF_002003465.1 Caenibacillus caldisaponilyticus
CCATTTCTCGTTAAAATCTTGAACGGTCAAATATACGACTTTTTCAGCGGCTTCTAAACTGCTCAAACTGTTCATCGGCTTTAGACGTTTCCGAATCTCCTTGATCGTTCGTTCGATGGCATTGGTCGTATAAATCACACTTCGAATACTGCTTGGATAATCCATAAATGTAAGGAGGACATCCAACTCATTGGCCCAAGATTGAACTTCTCTTGGATATTTGCTGGACCATTTCGACTCAAACTGTTGAAACATTTGTAACGCCATCTCCTTATTCGGCGCGCGATAAATCAGCTTGAGATCCTCGGCCATTTCGAATTGATCTTTTTTCCGAACACGGCTGAGGGTGTTGCGGACTTTGTGCACGACACAGCGCTGCACATCGGCTTTCGGATACACCGCCTTAAAGGCTTCCTCCAGCCCCGGAAGGCCATCGAAGACGCCAAGAAGCACTTCCTTGACGCCTCTTTGGTAGAGGTGTTGAAGAATCTCCTGCCATACATAGGCGCTTTCTTGTCCTCCCACGAAGAAATCAAGAATTTGACGATACCCTTCTTCATTCACTCCTAACACCACATAAATGACTTCTTTCTCTACCGTATCGCGGCGAAGTTTCACGTACAAGCCGTCCAAATATAAGACCGAATAACGTTGGTGTAGTGGACGAGCGTGCCATTTCTCGATGTCTTCCTTCACGACATCGGTAATCCGGCTGATCGTCGCAGGAGAATAGGTGCTTCCTAGAATTCGTTCGATAAACTTGTCAATTTCCCGTGTACTCATGCCACTTTGATACATCCTAATGATTGCTTCCTCCAGCCAGCCGGTGTGCCGTTGGTAAGGGGCAAACAACTGTGTTTGAAATTCCCCGTTTCGGTCTCTTGGAACCAAAAGACCCTCAATCCGGCCATATTGCGTATCTAGATTTCGCTGATAGTAGCCGTTTCTCATATTCGGTGTTCCAGCCTGTTCGATTTCGAGGAAATTTTTCATTTCTTCCCGCATAATCAGCTCTAATTTTTCTTTCACAAATTGACGAATAACACTTTCCAGTTGATTTGCCCAGTCGACATTCGGTATACTTCTTTTAGACATAGGTAGGGTACTCCTTTCTCTGGAATGTGTTATGGCTAAATCAGAGAATACCCTACCTTTTTTCTTTTGGTCTAGCAAAATGCTTTACACAAACTTTTATACATCATCAAATTTG
>NZ_BDDQ01000172.1 GCF_002003465.1 Caenibacillus caldisaponilyticus
CTGACTCCCGAGGATAAGTCGTTGGCATTCGGAGTTTGAGTGAGCTCGGTAATCCTGTGGGGACCCCTCACCCAATCAGTGCTCTACCTCCAAGACTCTCACCTCGAGGCTAGCCCTAAAGCTATTTCGGGGAGAACCAGCTATCTCCGTGTTCGATTGGCATTTCACCCCTACCCACACCTCATCCCCGCCTTTTTCAACAGACGTGGGTTCGGGCCTCCAGTGCGCGTTACCGCACCTTCACCCTGGGCATGGGTAGATCACACGGTTTCGGGTCTGCGACCCCAAACTCATCGCCCTCTTCAGACTCGCTTTCGCTACGGCTCCGCCTCTCCGGCTTAACCTCGCTTGGGATCGCAACTCGCCGGTCCATTCTGCAAAAGGTACGCCGTCATCCCTCAAAGGGGACTCCGACTACTTGTAAGCACACGGTTTCAGGATCTCTTTCACTCCCCTCCCGGGGTGCTTTTCACCTTTCCCTCACGGTACTGGTTCACTATCGGTCACCGGGTAGTATTTAGCCTTGGGAGATGGTCCTCCCTGCTTCCGACGGGATTTCCCGTGTCCCGCCGTACTCAGGATCCACTCTGCGACTTTGGACGTTTCGGCTACAGGGCTGTTACCTTCTCCGGCCGGCCTTTCCAGACCGCTTCGCCTACGCCCGCCGCCGCGTGATGAGTGTCCTACAACCCCCGACGCTCAAAAGAACGCCGGGTTTGGGCTCCTCCCGTTTCGCTCGCCGCTACTCAGGGAATCGCGTTTGCTTTCTTT
>NZ_BDDQ01000174.1 GCF_002003465.1 Caenibacillus caldisaponilyticus
TTGGTACCGTCAAGAATTTTGTGTAATGTAAGATAGATAGGGTATCTCTGAAATGGATTTGGAATGGATAGGGAACCGGTTTCCTTCACACAAGAGACTGAATATTCAGTCTCTTGTGTGGAAAGGGAGAATCCCCTCATCTCATCTATTTACATTATTTGGTTAATGATAACGTTCTTCAAACATTCGCTCGAGGGCTTCCTGCGCTTCGGCAAATCCTCGCAACTTTCGTTCTGCCCATTTCTCGTTAAAATCTTGAACGGTCAAATATACGACTTTTTCAGCGGCTTCTAAACTGCTCAAACTGTTCATCGGCTTTAGACGTTTCCGAATCTCCTTGATCGTTCGTTCGATGGCATTGGTCGTGTAAATCACACTTCGAATACTGCTTGGATAGTCCATAAAGGTGAGAAGAACATCCAACTCATTGGCCCACGATTGGACTTCCCTTGGGTATTTGTGAGACCATTTGGATTGAAACTGTTGAAACATCTCCAATGCGATTTCTTTATTCGGAGAACGATAAATGAGTTTCAGGTCCTCCGCCATTTCGAATTGATCTTTTTTCCGAACACGGCTGAGGGTGTTGCGGACTTTGTGCACGACACAGCGCTGCACATCGGCTTTCGGATACACCGCCTTAAAGGCTTCCTCCAGCCCCGGAAGGCCATCGAAGACGCCAAGAAGCACTTCCTTGACGCCTCTTTGGTAGAGCTGTTGGAGAATCTCCTGCCATACATAGGCGCTTTCTTGTCCTCCTACGAAGAAATCAAGAATTTCACGATACCCTTCTTCGTTCACCCCCAATACCACATAAATAAC
>NZ_BDDQ01000175.1 GCF_002003465.1 Caenibacillus caldisaponilyticus
AGAGAAAGGAGTACCCTACCTATGTCTAAAAGAAGTATACCGAATGTCGACTGGGCAAATCAACTGGAAAGTGTTATTCGTCAATTTGTGAAAGAAAAATTAGAGCTGATTATGCGGGAAGAAATGAAAAATTTCCTCGAAATCGAACAGGCTGGAACACCGAATATGAGAAACGGCTACTATCAGCGAAATCTAGATACGCAATATGGCCGGATTGAGGGTCTTTTGGTTCCAAGAGACCGAAACGGGGAATTTCAAACACAGTTGTTTGCCCCTTACCAACGGCACACGGGCTGGCTGGAGGAAGCAATCATTAGGATGTATCAAAGTGGCATGAGTACACGGGAAATTGGCAAGTTTATCGAACGAATTCTAGGAAGCACCTATTCTCCTGCGACGATCAGCCGGATTACCGATGTCGTGAAGGAAGACATCGAGAAATGGCACGCTCGTCCACTACACCAACGTTATTCGGTCTTATATTTGGACGGCTTGTACGTGAAACTTCGCCGCGATACGGTAAAGAAAGAAGTCATTTATGTGGTGTTAGGAGTGAATGAAGAAGGGTATCGAGAAATTCTGGATTTCTTCGTGGGAGGACAAGAAAGCGCCTATGTATGGGGTCAAGTCCATTTTATTGTGTAAATTTCCCTTTGATAGAAAGATGGACCTGATGACCTGACGTATGGCAGGTAAGTCCGGCAAGTCTCCCTGCCGGTCGCCTTCCCGGACTAATGATCATTGTTGTCAAAGTACAGGTGTGTCAAGGCGCTTTCGCGGCAACTCCTCGCTTCCGAGGTATTTCACGTTCTCCTTGACACGTCGAAGAAATTATCCCACTTTCTTGATCGCCGAAACTTCCTGATTCATCGTTTGAACGCCTAACTCTTTCGTTTTCCGCCACTGCCAATAGTCGGACATATCCAGGTATTTGCGTCCCGATATCCATTTTTCGTCCATTTCGATCAACACGGCGCCTACGAGGCGATACACCGATTCCCGGTTCG
>NZ_BDDQ01000176.1 GCF_002003465.1 Caenibacillus caldisaponilyticus
TTCGAATACTGCTTGGATAGTCCATAAAGGTGAGAAGAACATCCAACTCATTGGCCCACGATTGGACTTCCCTTGGGTATTTGTGAGACCATTTGGATTGAAACTGTTGAAACATCTCCAATGCGATTTCTTTATTCGGAGAACGATAAATGAGTTTCAGGTCCTCCGCCATTTCGAATTGATCTTTTTTCCGAACACGGCTGAGGGTGTTGCGGACTTTGTGCACGACACAGCGCTGCACATCGGCTTTCGGATAAACCGCCTTAAAGGCTTCCTCCAGCCCCGGAAGGCCATCGAAGACGCCAAGAAGCACTTCCTTGACGCCTCTTTGGTAGAGCTGTTGGAGAATCTCCTGCCATACATAGGCGCTTTCTTGTCCTCCTACGAAGAAATCAAGAATTTCACGATACCCTTCTTCGTTCACCCCTAATACCACATAAATAACTTCTTTCTCTACCGTATCCCGGCGAAGTTTCACGTACAAGCCGTCCAAATATAAGACCGAATAACGCTGGTGTAGTGGACGAGCGTGCCATTTCTCGATGTCTTCCTTCACGACATCGGTAATCCGGCTGATCGTCGCAGGAGAATAGGTGCTTCCTAGAATTCGTTCGATAAACTTGCCAATTTCCCGTGTACTCATGCCACTTTGATACATCCTAATGATTGCTTCCTCCAGCCAGCCGGTGTGCCGTTGGTAAGGGGCAAACAACTGTGTTTGAAATTCCCCGTTTCGGTCTCTTGGAACCAAAAGACCCTCAATCCGGCCATATTGCGTATCTAGATTTCGCTGATAGTAGCCGTTTCTCATATTCGGTGTTCCAGCCTGTTCGATTTCGAGGAAATTTTTCATTTCTTCCCGCATAATCAGCTCTAATTTTTCTTTCACAAATTGACGAATAACACTTTCCAGTTGATTTGCCCAGTCGACATTCGGTATACTTCTTTTAGACATAGGTAGGGTACTCCTTTCTCTGGAATGTGTTATGGCTAAATCAGAGAATACCCTACCTTTTTTCTTTTGGTCTAGCAAAATGCTTTACACAAACTTTTATACATCATCTAAATTTGGTATAATATTGATACACAGGAAAACTTTGAAGAGTCGGACGATACGCTTTATGTGACAAACCCTAATTAACATGGAATGGAG
>NZ_BDDQ01000177.1 GCF_002003465.1 Caenibacillus caldisaponilyticus
ACCTAGAGCGTCCATTATACCGTCCGATCCACAGACGCCGTTTTTGGCGATGATGTATAAAATTTTGTGTAAAGCATTTTGCTAGAACAAAAGAAAAAAGGTAGGGTATTCTCTGATTTGGACCACAACACATTCCAGAGAAAGGAGTACCCTACCTATGTCTAAAAGAAGTATACCGAATGTCGACTGGGCAAATCAACTGGAAAATGCCATTCGTCAGTTTGTAAAAGAAAAATTAGAACTGATTATGCGGGAAGAAATGAAAAATTTCCTCGAAATCGAACAGGCTGGAACGCCGAATATGAGAAACGGCTACTATCAGCGAAATCTAGATACACAATATGGCCGGATTGAGGGTCTTTTGGTTCCAAGAGACCGAAACGGGGAATTTCAAACACAGTTGTTTGCCCCTTACCAACGGCACACCGGCTGGCTGGAGGAAGCAATCATTAGGATGTACCAAAGTGGCATGAGCACGCGTGAAATTGGCAAGTTTATCGAACGAATTCTAGGAAGCACCTATTCTCCTACGACGATCAGCCGGATTACCGATGTCGTGAAGGAAGACATCGAGAAATGGCACGCTCGTCCACTACACCAGCGTTATTCGGTCTTATATTTGGACGGCTTGTACGTGAAACTTCGCCGGGATACGGTAGAGAAAGAAGTTATTTATGTGGTATTGGGGGTGAACGAAGAAGGGTATCGTGAAATTCTTGATTTCTTCGTAGGAGGACAAGAAAGCGCCTATGTATGGCAGGAGATTCTCCAACAGCTCTACCAAAGAGGCGTCAAGGAAGTGCTTCTTGGCGTCTTCGATGGCCTTCCGGGGCTGGAGGAAGCCTTTAAGGCGGTTTATCCGAAAGCCGATGTGCAGCGCTGTGTCGTGCACAAAGTCCGCAACACCCTCAGCCGTGTTCGGAAAAAAGATCAATTCGAAATGGCGGAGGACCTGAAACTCATTTATCGTTCTCCGAATAAAGAAATCGCATTGGAGATGTTTCAACAGTTTCAATCCAAATGGTCTCACAAATACCCAAGGGAAGTCCAATCGTGGGCCAATGAGTTGGATGTCCTTCTCACCTTTATGGACTATCCAAGCAGTATTCGAAGTGTGATTTACACGACCAATGCCATCGAACGAACGATCAAGGAGATTCGGAAACGCCTAAAGCCGATGAACAGTTTGAGCAGTTTAGAAGCCGCTGAAAAAGTCGTATATTTGACCGTTCAAGATT
>NZ_BDDQ01000178.1 GCF_002003465.1 Caenibacillus caldisaponilyticus
CGTGTCAAGGCGCTTTCGCGGCAACTCCTCGCTTCCGAGGTATTTCACGTTCTCCTTGACACGTCGAAGAAATTATCCCACTTTCTTGATCGCCGAAACTTCCTGATTCATCGTTTGAACGCCTAACTCTTTCGTTTTCCGCCACTGCCAATAGTCGGACATATCCAGGTATTTGCGTCCCGATATCCATTTTTCGTCCATTTCGATCAACACGGCGCCTACGAGGCGATACACCGATTCCCGGTTCGGAAAAATGCGGATCACCCGTTCTCTGCGGCGGATTTCCTCATTGAGCCGTTCGATGCCATTGGTTGTGCGCAGGCGCCGCCGGTAACGCTCCGGATAGTCCAAGACAGCCGTGGCGTCTTCGAATCCCTCTTCGAGGATTTGCATCGCTTTAGGGACTTTCTCCTCCCATTTGGCCAACACTTGTTCCAAATAACAGCCGTGCCGCCTGCTTATTGGGGGCGTGAAGAATCCCGCGAATCTCCTCAAGCAAGGCATCCTGCATATACTTTGGTGCGGCATCGAGGATATTGCGAATAAAATGTGTCTGGCATCGCTGCCATGTCGCGCCTTGGAAATGCTTTTCAATCGCTTGCACCAGCCCGCCGTGTTGATCCGAGATGATCAAGTCCACTCCCCGGAGTCCCCGGTCTTTCAGCCATCCGAAGAACTCGCTCCAGCTGGACTCCGATTCACTGTTTCCGATTTGCAGGCCAAGAATTTCCCGGTATCCTTCCTCATTCACTCCTGTGGCGATCAAAACGGCTCTGGAACGTACCCGTCCATTTTCCCGGACTTTCGTATAAATAGCATCTACTAGCACAAACGGATACACATGTTCATGAAGGGAACGTCATTCCAGTCTTGGATCATCGGATCCAGTCCTTTGCACAACGCGGAGACCGTGGACTTGGAAACGAAGTCCCGCACAATTCTTCTGTGATTTGGGTGATCTTGCGGTAG
>NZ_BDDQ01000179.1 GCF_002003465.1 Caenibacillus caldisaponilyticus
CTCATCAAGCCTTCCGAAGCCCCATCGTGCACAGCCTGTGCGTGTCTATCCCTTGCGCTTCGAGCCACGCTTTATAATCCCGTAACGCTTCTTTATGATTCGTGATATACGCGATGAACGCCTCCAGCTTTGTTTCGCCTTCCGGTGTAGCCATCGTTCCCACGGCACTGTTCAACTCCACGATCAACCGCTCCGGATCATTCTCGTTCAGCGCCCGTCTCATCGTGGAATAGCGCGGATGATCTTTCATGATTAGATGCAAATCGCGGGCGACATGGAACCGATCCAAATGATAAAACGCCCGGCCCTTGAAGTCATCTTGGCAAGCCGTTATCCAACCAGCTCCATCTCCGTTGATGACCAGCTTCGTTTTCGTCGCGTCATAGTCGTAATGCTGCTCCAGAAAGCTTTCAAAGCCTTCCCAAAACGGCTCGGAGCCCGTGTGGAAATAGTGCCGTTTATTCTTCAATTTCCGCCGTTTGGAGCCGTCTTGTTCCCAACCCGTATGGACTAAAGCGATCTTAAGTTCTTTCGCCTTTTTCTTCTTGCCGCCCTTTTCTTTTTGCTGTTTCACAAATAACCCGTCCACCTCGACAAAAAGCACCTCAGGCGCGGGTTGTTTGGACTTCGGCTCACACACCTCGGATGCGAGGAGATGCTGACGCAACGCTTCGTGGCTCATGGGGGCATACCCTAAGAATGTCTCCAATTGCTTCACGGCGTGGCGGTAAGACGGACCGGCCACGGCCAAGGCCATTGCCCATTGTTCAAGAAGCGGGCTGAATCCCTTGCGGCCGTCAAAAGCCAGATACTGATCCAATAAAGCGATATAACGACCATTTTCCCGGTCTTGATAATAGTTGCGTTTGATGGTCAACGGACCGAACATCGTATCGATGTGAACGTCGCGCCGATCTTTCAAGCGAAAGCGACGTTTATCCCGCGCTTCGGCGATTTCGGCATCCATCTGTTCCAAAACCATCGTCAAAACCTTGCCAAACATCTCCTGTAACACCTGAAAGACATGGCGTTCAAGCTCTTCTAAAGTCGGGTATTTCGGG
>NZ_BDDQ01000180.1 GCF_002003465.1 Caenibacillus caldisaponilyticus
GTAAAAAGGAAATGTAAAAAGAGCCACGTTGCTTTCCCTTTGATAGAATGGACATTGACCAAAACAAAAAACAAAAAGGAGGAAAGCAACTATAGCTCAATACAATATTACAATAAGCGATGAAATCCTGCACGGGTTCCTGTCGCAAGATCAAGGACTGGCCAAACTGTTGGAACAGGTCTTGAATCAAATCCTTGAAGCCCAGTTAACGGATCAACTTGGCGCCGGCCGTTATGAGCGCACAGAGGAACGAAAAGGCTATCGAAACGGGTCTTATCCCCGGCAATTGACGACTCGGGTGGGACGGTTGACCTTGCGCGTGCCGCGGACAAGGGATGGGGAATTTTCCACCGAACTCTTTCAACGTTATCAACGGAGCGAACAAGCTCTGGTACTGGCCCTCATGGAAATGGTCGTAAACGGAGTGTCTACCCGCAAGATCACCCAAATCACAGAAGAATTGTGCGGGACTTCGTTTTCCAAGTCTACGGTCTCCGCGTTGTGCAAAGGACTGGATCCGATGATCCAAAATTGGAATCAACGTTCCCTTCATGAACATGTGTATCCGTTTGTGTTGGTGGATGCTATTTATACGAAAGTCCGGGAAGATGGACGGGTACGTTCCAGAGCCGTTTTGATCGCCACAGGAGTGAATGAGGAAGGATACCGGGAAATTCTTGGCCTGCAAATCGGAAACAGTGAATCGGAGTCCAGCTGGAGCGAGTTCTTCGGATGGCTGAAAGACCGGGGACTCCGGGGAGTGGACTTGATCATCTCGGATCAACACGGCGGGCTGGTGCAAGCGATTGAAAAGCATTTCCAAGGCGCGACATGGCAGCGATGCCAGACACATTTTATTCGCAATATCCTCGATGCCGCACCAAAGTATATGCAGGATGCCTTGCTTGAGGAGATTCGCGGGATTCTTCACGCCCCCAATAAGCAGGCGGCCCGG
>NZ_BDDQ01000181.1 GCF_002003465.1 Caenibacillus caldisaponilyticus
GGATATTGCGAATAAAATGTGTCTGGCATCGCTGCCATGTCGCGCCTTGGAAATGCTTTTCAATCGCTTGCACCAGCCCGCCGTGTTGATCCGAGATGATCAAGTCCACTCCCCGGAGTCCCCGGTCTTTCAGCCATCCGAAGAACTCGCTCCAGCTGGACTCCGATTCACTGTTTCCGATTTGCAGGCCAAGAATTTCCCGGTATCCTTCCTCATTCACTCCTGTGGCGATCAAAACGGCTCTGGAACGTACCCGTCCATTTTCCCGGACTTTCGTATAAATAGCATCTACTAGCACAAACGGATACACATGTTCATGAAGGGAACGGTCATTCCAGTCTTGGATCATCGGATCCAGCCCCTTGCACAGCGAGGAAACCGTGGATTTGGAAAACGAGGTGCCGCATAATTCCTCCGTGATTTGGGTGATCTTGCGGGTGGACACCCCGTTTACGACCATTTCCATGAGGGCCAGTACCAGAGCTTGTTCGCTCCGTTGATAATGTTGAAAGAGTTCGGTGGAAAATTCCCCATCCCTTGTCCGCGGCACGCGCAAGGTCAACCGTCCCACCCGAGTCGTCAATTGCCGGGGATAAGACCCGTTTCGATAGCCTTTTCGCCCCTCTGTGCGCTCATAACGGCCGGCGCCAAGTTGATCCGTTAACTGGGCTTCAAGGATTTGATTCAAGACCTGTTCCAACAGTTTGGCCAGTCCTTGATCTTGCGACAGGAACCCGTGCAGGATTTCATCGCTTATTGTAATATTGTATTGAGCCATAGTTGCTTTCCTCCTTTTTTGTTTTGGTTTTTTG